>NZ_CP051680.1:4557500-5157500 GCF_012849095.1 Cohnella herbarum | reverse complement strand
GACGGCAACAACGGAAACGGTGACGGTGACGGTATTGATGCCCGACCGCCTGAAGATGACGATCTGGACGATGTTCCGAAGACGGGAGACAGCGGCGCATCTTCGACCTTCTACATGGCGCTGGCTCTGATGGCCTTGATCGGACTAAGAATCGCTATGCCATTCAGAAAGAAGAAGATCAACTAATGCGGGGAGGCGATAAGAGATGACAAAAACAAAAAAAATTCTTATCGCCTTTTCCGTCCTTCTGCTGGTCTTTGCTGTGGCAGGCCTTGCACGGAATCTCATACGGGATTATCAAGACCAGAAGCAGATCGAAGAGCTGGCACTGCAGTTGGAGGAGATAAGATTGGATGCGGGCGGGGATGCGCGGACACCCCCGCTTTCTATCAAGCAGGCGAATAAGCCGGCGATACTTCCCGAGTTTCAAGAGCTTTACGAGCGAAACACGGACATGATCGGTTGGCTGACCATCGATAACACCCGAATCGACTTTCCGGTCATGCAGAATCCGCAGGACGGGGAGTACTATCTCAATCATGACTTCGATAAGAAGAAAAACAAAAACGGACTTCCCTTTTTGGACGCGCAGAACCGAATAGACGATTCGGATATTTTGTTGCTTCACGGCCATAACATGAAAAGCGGCCTGATGTTTGCGGATCTGCTGAATTACAAACAAGAAAGCTACTATAAAGAGCATTCTTCGATCCGGTTGGACACCCTTTACGAGAAGGCGGAATACGAGATTGTGGCCGTTATTCTCTCGGAGGTATTTCGCAAATCGGACGACGTATTTAAGTATTATCAGGTTGAGAAAGTAGGTTCGCCCGCCGAGTTCGATTCCTATGTTCAAAACATTAGAAAACTCGCCCTTTATGATACGGGTGTAACCGCCGAGTACGGTGACCGGCTTATCGTACTGTCTACGTGCGAATACTCTACCGAGAACGGTCGGTTAGCTGTAGTCGCCCGCAAACGTTAATAACCACCTGATTGATTACTCGTATCCAGTGTACCGCTAACAACCATTGCCGACTTTCATAGTCGTCGATGGTTGTTTTTCTCTATGTCCGACCCATTGCGGCAATGTACGCCCGTAAACTTCACAAAGCGGGTGCGTTTGCGATGCATTCCGGGCTCGCTAAGGCTTTACGGATTTTTCTCACCATCGTCCATGCCGTTTCATAGTTGATTTCCAACTCGTTCGCGATCGCTGCCGTAGTTACGTCGTTATCCTGACCGACGATATAAATCGCCGCGAACCAAACGGTGATATCGGTTCTCGTCTTCTCGAAAATGGTGCCGACGGTGAGCGATGTCTGGTTTCCGCAATTTTTGCATTCATAGAACGGGTGGTTGCGAGTCTTTAGAGTATAGCAATCGTCGTGTTGGCATCTGGAACACCGATAACCTTCGGGCCACTTCGTTTTGTAAAGATAGTCGAAGCAAGACTCTTCCGTAAGGAAATGCTTTTGATATTGCGCGAGGGTAATAGCAGGTTGAGTAGCCAAATCTCTCATCTCCCGAACGTACGTTTGGCTAGATTATATCAAACGAATGTTCGATTTTCTAGCGTCCAATCCCGATTATCCGTCCTGAGCTAAGCCGATATACAATTTTTCCTATTTCCATATAATGAGTGGATATAGGATCGAGCTGACTTATTGGGACTAACAATGGGGCTACGACTTCGAGGAGGGGGAAAGAGGATGGATACGGCAATTGCGGGAAGAGGAGCTCCAACTACGGATTTAAGAGAGGTAAAGAAAGGGCCAATCGTTGCCGCATTGATTATTGGCGCGTTTGTCTCCCTCTTGAACGAAACGTTGTTGAATATCGCTTATCCGGAGCTGATGAAGCAATTCGCGGTAACGGCTTCGACCGTTCAATGGTTGTCTACCGGTTATATGCTTGTCATCGGCATTCTCGTTCCGGTAACGGCATTGCTTCAGCAATGGTTTACGACGAGGCAAATGTTTTTGTCCGCTATGACGATCTTTCTGTCGGGGACGATGGTTTGCGCGTTGGCTCCTTGGTTCGGCATGCTTTTAACCGGAAGGATCATTCAGGCACTGGGTACGGGGCTCATGTTACCGGTATTGATGACTACGATTCTCGTGATTTTCCCGCCGGAAAAAAGGGGAGGAGCGATGGGGCTGATCGGTCTTGTTATCATGTTCGCTCCGGCCATCGGACCGACGCTATCGGGCTTGATTATCGACTCGTTGTCGTGGCGGTGGCTATTTTATTTAGTCCTTCCGCTCGGGGCGTTTTCTATTGTTTTTGCGGGCATCTATCTGAAAAACGTATCCGAATTGAAGAAACCCAGAGTCGATATTGCGTCTATTCTGCTTTCATGCATCGGCTTCGGAGGAGTCGTGTACGGGTTCAGCAAAGCGGGGATAAGCTCTTGGTCGGAACCGGAGGTGTACGGGACGATCTTCGCGGGGAGCGTAGCGCTTATATTGTTCATTTGGCGTCAATTGGTCGTCAAGGAGCCCATACTTGAGCTTCGGGTTTTCAAATACCCTCTGTTCTCGCTCGCCATGGTGCTCATTTTCCTGCTAATGATGATGATATTCGCCGCTATGATCATCCTTCCGTTATATTTTCAGACCGTATTGCTCATGACGGCTTTCGGCTCGGGGTTAGCTTTGATGCCTGGCGGTATCCTCAACGGCATTATGGCGCCGATTTCGGGCAAGCTGTTCGATAAATTCGGTCCGAGGGTTCTGGTTATTCCGGGTCTGGTTCTGGTTGCTTTGTCTACCGGGCTGTTCATTGGAGTGGGAAGCGATACGAGCGCTGGGGTTGTCATTGTCCTTCATATTGTTTTGCTAACGGGATTCTCGATGGCAATGATGCCAGCGCAAACGACGGGGCTTAATCAACTGCCTCGTCATCTATACCCGCACGGAACGGCAATCCTTAATACGCTGCAGCAAGTGGCCGGCGCAATGGGTACCGCTTTGTTCATCAGTATTATGTCTTCCGGAACGAAATCTTATAAGAATGCGTCCGAGGACCCGAATTCTCAGGCCGAAGCGGTGAACGGATTTGTCGCAGGCATGCAAGACGCCTTTATTACCGGCTTCGTTCTTTCTTTAGTCGCCTTGGCAATCGGTTTCTTTATCAAGCGGGCGAAGGCGAAAGAGGAATGACATAATGAGGCGACAATGCCGAGAGTAACTTATTATATCGAGAATGGTTCTATGAAGGCGCATGCATACGCATGCGCCTTCACTAAGTTATTGGCTTCTATTTGCTCATTTCGGATCTTTGAGTTGGTCGTATCTAAATGTGAAAGGAGCCAGCAGGGAAAGCTGCTTCGCTAGGAACAGCGGCGTATAAGGCATATCATTGCGAAGCCAACAGATAATCGTGCCGATGAAGGCGGAGGAGCCGTACCAGATTGCAATATCCCTCTGAACGCTCACCCCCGAAACGGATAAGGGATTTTCTCGATTCTCTGTTCTGCTGGAGATAAAATCGGCCATCAGCTTACGAAGGCGTTCGTTAAAGACGGGGATGCGTTTGGAAGCGAGCAGCACCTTGTAAAATTTTGAATTTTCCGCGATGTGCTCCAGCATTTGGACGAACATGGACCAATCAACGTCCGACGTACGAGAAGGATTCGGAACAGCACTATAGATAGCTTGAATTTCGCTAACCATGTCATCCGCCATCTTCTCCAGCATATCCGGAATATCCTGATAATGCAGATAGAAAGTGACGCGGTTTATCGTAGCTCGCTCCGTAATGCGATTCACCGTTATTTTTTCAAGGTCAGTCTCCTCGAGCAAGTCGATAAAAGCATCCCGAATCAATTGGCGCGTACGAAGGATACGTGGATCCGTGCGCTTGGAAGCTGTTGGCATGTCCTCTCAATTCCTTTCCCATTAATTACTGTGCGACAACGTGGCCCTAATCTGTCGTTTATTCTCCGCTTAGACTCCAGATTTCGCTCGGATGTAAACTAATAAACGTTTTTCAGATTACTGTTGTTTGTGAAATCGAGCTTAAATGAAATATAATCTTAAACATCGAGTTTATTATACTACAAAGTGTTAATTAGTTCAGCTTAAAAATTGAAAGGATTGAGCATCATGAGTAATCACTCGGCTTTTGACAGTAGCTCCATTAAGAAAGGTCCCCTGTTGTTCGTCATGATTCTGGGAGCGTTCATCGCCGTTCTGAATCAGACCATTATGAGCGTGGCAATGCCGGAACTAATGGTCGACTTTGACATTGCGGCGTCTACGGCTCAATGGCTGACAACCGGCTACATGTTGGTCAACGGAGTTCTTATTCCGATCACCGCGTTTCTCATGCAACGTTTTACGACCCGCGAGCTTTTCCAGACTTCCATGATTATTTTTCTCCTTGGAACGATTGTTTCGGCAGTCGCGCCTAACTTCGACATTTTGCTGACGGGCCGCTTGATTCAAGCTGCTGGAGCCGGTATTATCATGCCGTTGCTGATGAACGTCGTCTTGACCATTTTCCCTCCCGACAAACGCGGTGCCGCTATGGGAATGGTCGGTTTCGCCATTATTTTCGCCCCGGCTATCGGGCCTACGCTTGCCGGATATATTATGGAGCATTATTCCTGGCGTACGATGTTCTACGGAATGATTCCATTTGTCGTTATTGTTATAGCCGTCGCGTTTATTTATTTGAAAAACGCGTCCGAACGAAGCTATCCTAAAATTGATATTGTGGGCGTTATCCTCTCGACGATCGGATTCGGCGCCGTTCTTTACGGCTTCAGCAGCGCGGGAAGCAAAGGTTGGTCTAGCACGGAAGTGATCGTGTCTATTGTGGCTGGCGTTGTCGCCCTGATCTTGTTCACGTGGAGACAACTGGTTTCCAAGAGCCCTCTTCTCGATCTCAGAGCGTTTAAATACAGCATGTTCTCCCTGACGACCGTTATTAATATTGTGGTTACGATGGTCATGTATGCGGATATGATGCTGCTTCCGCTGTATTTGCAAAGCGCACGCGGATATACGGCCATGGAGTCCGGACTGCTGATGCTCCCCGGGGCGCTTCTGATGGGGATCATGATGCCGATAACCGGGAAGCTATTCGACCGGTTCGGAGCGAAATGGTTGTCTATTATCGGTATGGCGATTACGATCTTGACCACGATCGGATTCGTTAATCTGACCGATTCCACCAGCTATACGTATTTGGTTCTGATGTCCACGGGCCGACGCTTCGGTATGGCGATGTTCTTGATGCCGATCACGACGGCCGGTCTGAACCAATTGCCGGCAAGACTGAACGCGCATGGTACGGCCATCTCCAACACCATCAAACAGGTGGCCGGCGGGATAGGTACCGCTTTGCTCGTCACGGTGATGACGACCAGCACGAAGGGCCATCTTCAGGATACGATCGCCGCGGGCGGCACGGGGACTAAGGAGCATATGTTGATGGAGGCGACTATCCAGGGGATCAATGATGCGTACCTGGTTATCATCGGAATCGGATTAGTCGGTTTGCTGCTTTCCTTCTTCATTAAACGTACGGGGAATGCGGAGGAAGCCGAAACCGGGAAAGCTCCGAATCCTTCTAGAGTTAGGGAAGCGTAAGAAGCGGATATTGAAGAGTTAAACGAGCAAGGGGGATTCTCTAAATAGAGGATCCCCCTTGCGTTATGCATAGCTTTTGTTCAAGTTGCGAACTTAAGCGGTCATTCCGCCATCGATGACAATTTCCGCGCCGGTGATAAAGCTGGATTCTTCGGAACTTGGGACAAGATCCGATTCAATTAGGATGGGCTCGTTCCGAGACGAATAAAGGCTCGCAAGCGTCCAAAATGTTTATTCAACGGTTCCTGCATCATTTTCATATCAATAGATTGAAATAATAGAATCTTTAGTGCGGAAGGGGCCGTACCGTCGTCGGTACAGCCCCTTTCGCGTTATTCTTCGTTAGCCGAATCGTTTTGTTCGAAGGCATCGGCGGCTTCTTCCGCGGAAAACTCCGTGTCGTCCTCTCCCGGAACGGGCAGTTTGTTCAGAGGAGTCGTCTGTACTTCGGCTTTCGATTGCTGATCTTGATTATTGTTGTTCATAGGGATTCCCTCCGTCATATAAGTTTGCACAAGGGTTAGGATGTCTCGAATGGAAAATTTTATACAACGGAAGAAAACGCGATGTTGACCTTTATTCCATATTATGGAACTATGTAATTAGATTGGAGATGCTGTTAAATCGTATTGCAGTCATTTGAGAGGATGGTTGTGTAATGCGTAATAGAGGGGCGTTCTATTTCTTCGTTTGTTTGATTGTTTTGGCGGTTGCGGCGATCTTCTACTCGCAGGGGAGCGGGAAAGAAGCCAAGAATGAGCAAACGGATGTACAGCCGGCTACGGTTTCTTCAGTCCCGGTACAAGCGAAGACGGACGACCTTAGATTTCTAGAGTCGCAATTTACGGTTAAAGCGCATGAAGATCTCATCTATGGGACGAAAGAGAATTTCCGGATGGAGCAAGAGAATCTTGCGCTTGATCTTTACGAGCCTGAGAACGATGCCTTGCCGATGCGCCCGGTCGTTGTTTTCTTTCATGGCGGAGGTTTCAGCGCGGGCGACAAAAGGGATGCGGCGAAAATATCGAACGAATGGGCCAGTCGAGGGTATGTGGTTCTATCCGCGAACTATCGTCTCCGCGATGAGCCTTTCCAGGATTTCGGCGGAACGTTGAACGACGCGATGGATGATGTGAAGAGTGTGTTGGATTGGATCAAAGAGTACCAAAGCGAGTATCGTATGGATCATAACCGGATAGCTATCGGAGGCGATTCTGCAGGGGGATCGTTGGCGATAAACTTTGCCAACGAGTTTCTAAGGGATGGCAATCGGAACCAGTACGGCATCTTTGCCATTATCGATATCTATGGCCCGATGTTCGAGAATGTTAAGAATGCTAAGTTTCCGCCAATGATTCTGATTCACGGTACGAAAGATAACACGGTTCCTTATCAATCGAGCGAGAGGTTATCCGGTATTTTACGGGATCAAGGGGTGTATTACGACTTTCTGACGATGGAAGGCGTAGGCCATAACTATACGAATTCGAAATACTGGGATTCGATAGTCGCTTCAACTTCTCACTTCATGCGCAATACGATGGATAGGTCCGATAAAACGTATTTAACGGAGACTTCAGGATTGCGCGCATCGGCAGGAGATTCCGTGGTGGTTCGGCTTAAACGGC
Organism: Cohnella herbarum; assembly: GCF_012849095.1. Lineage (NCBI taxonomy): Bacteria > Bacillati > Bacillota > Bacilli > Caryophanales > Paenibacillaceae > Cohnella > Cohnella herbarum. Next base: position 5,150,272 of record NZ_CP051680.1, on the reverse strand, counting down.
AGCCAACCCAAACGGATGTTAAGGGTCAAATCAATATGCAGCTTCCGGAGGGTTGGAAACTTGCGAGCGACTCTGCATTCGAACCTAAGTCGGATATTGAGCTGAGCGTTAAGGTGCCGGACAATGCGGTTTCGGGAATTTACCCTATCGTAATGACGCCGAAGTCGGAACAGGAAACGTCCAAGATGACTTCCATTTCAGCCTACGTGAAGGTTGTAGATCCGCTGAGTATCACTTTCAATACCTACTATGACGTTAATTCGAAGCAAATTCATACCCAAGCCGTGGTTCTAAACTCATCCCTATCCGATCAAACCGGGCAACTTCATATCAAGCGCCAGTCGGCGGATGGTGTCCAAGACGATCAATTTGCCATTGATTCGTTGACTTCCGGACAGACGCAAACGATAGAATTGCCTTTTTATATGGAAGATCGTCCTACCGTAAGTTTTGCCAAACCAAATGGGGATTTTGCCTTAGAAACCACGGATTCAAAAAACGTGCTTCTCTCCTTGCCGCAGAAAAGAGAAATTCAAATCGACGGTTCGCTGGAGGAGTGGAAGGATCAAACTACGTTTGCATTGAACCAAGAGGAGCAGGTACAAATTCCGGACTGGAACGGAGTCGAAGATCTAGGGGGAACCGGATATATTTCTTGGGACGAGAATAACGTGTACATCGGTTTGGAAATGACGGACGACAAACACGTGCAACAGAATACGGGAGGAGACATTTGGCAAGGAGACAGCATGCAGTTTGCATTCAGCATGATCGATTCGGACGGCAAGGCAACGGGTACCAACGAAATCGGGGTCGCCCTCCATCAGGACGGATCGATGGCGAATTGGCGATGGGCTGCGCCGCAAGGAATTGATATGGGCGAGGTTATTTTGCTGGATCAAGCGATTTCGCGGTCGGGCAACAAAACCGTCTATGAAGTTGCCGTCCCATGGGTGGAGCTCGGCATTTTCGAAGTGTCTACCGGTATGCATCTGAAGTTCTCTCTGCTCTGCAATGACAATGACGACGGAATAAGGCGAGGATGGATAGAGTATAATGGCGGGATCGGTTACAAGGATGAGGAAGCGTTCGGGGACCTCTTCTTGATAAGCAATCCTTGAACGTTCTAGGGAAATCCGCAGCGGCGAAGGGACGAACCGATTTGATTGTTTACCGAATAAACGAAGTCTGCTAATCTATACCTGTCGTTCGTTCGAGCATCCAAGATAGGGAGGTTAAGATTTCGATGACTAATAAAGCAAAGAAAGTAGTCGTAACCGGCGGTAGCGGGATGTTGGGCCGCTGGGTCGTCAAGCATTTGGTCGAACATGGGTATGAGGTGCTAAACGTCGATACGCGCCAACCGGAGGAGCCGTTGTGCCCTACGCTTATCGTGGATCTTGAAGATTTGGGTCAAACTTACGGCGCGCTGGCGGGTGCGGATGCCGTCGTACACATGGCTGCGATTCCGAGAGCGGGTATGGTGCCGCCGGAAGTGACTTTCCGCAACAACGTAATGTCAACTTATCATGTTTTGGAAGCGGCTTCGGGACTCGGGATCAAGAAAGCGGTTATCGCCTCCAGCGAATCCTCGTACGGGATTTGCTTCGCTGTCCATCCGTTCGGTCCGCAATACGTCCCGATGGATGAAGCGCATCCGCAACTGCCGCAGGACAGCTACGGTTTGTCCAAGGTCGTGGGCGAGTTGACCGCGGATATGTTCTACCGCAGATCAGGCATTCAAATCGTGTCGCTGCGTCTAGGCAACGTGATTCCGCCGGAGTGGTACGAACGATTCCCGTCGTGGATCAATAACCCGGAGGAGCGCGAACGGATTCTGTGGAGCTACATCGATACTCGCGACGCGGCCGAAGCGTGCCGTCTTGCGATTGAAGCGGAAGGACTCGGCTCCGTTGCGCTGAATCTCGGATCGAACGAGACCAGCATGGCCGTTCCAAGCCGCGAGCTGATGGCCGCGCGGTATCCGGAAGTGACCGATTTCCGCGCACCGCTCGAGGGGCATGAAGCGTTGCTCAATAGCGAGAAAGCAATGAAGCTGCTCGGCTGGGAACCGAAATACAAGTGGCGCGAGCAGCTCGGTAATTAATCGAAGCGAAGAAGGTGTACCTTCTTGAGTTATATTCTGCTCCTGCTAGCGACGTTGGCATGGAGCTTTGTCGGGGTACTTGTCAAAACCGCGTCGACGATGGTGGACAGCTCCATCATTTCGTTCGCTCGTTTCTTTTTCGGCGTCATCTGTCTGGTCATCTATTTGTTTATCCGCGATGGTAAAGTTCAGATCCGTTTGGGGATGAAATGGATATGGATAGGCGCGATCGGGAAAGCGGCTAACTATGTGGCGGAGAACATAGCGTTAAAAATCGGATACTCCTACGGCAACATTCTCGTTCAACCTGTTCAGACCGTCGTTCTTATGCTTGCGGCTGGCCTGTTGTTTAAGGAGAAAATATCGACCCGCGGTTGGATGGCCGCCGCATTCTGCGTTGCCGGAGTTATCGTTGTCGGTTGGAACGGTACGCCGCTTAACGAGCTTGCGCAAGGCGGCGGCCTGACGACGCTGTTGTTCACGCTTGCGGGTATCGGCGCTGCCGTACACGTATTAAGCCAGCGGATGCTCCTTAAGACGATGGACAACGGCAACATGAACTTATCCGTCTTCTTAATGAGTACATTAATCGTCGTCGTTCCGATTCCGATCCAATCTCATGGATTTATCGGCCCGATAACGGTGTGGGCGTGGGGGGCTCTGGTGCTGCTTGGCGTCATTACGGGCCTTAGCTTTTTCTGGTTCGCGGAAGCGATCAAGCGGGTGCCCTTAGCGGTCGTGGCGATTGTCGGCAACTGTACCGTCCTTTTTACGATATTATGGTCTTATTTGTTTTTCCGAGACCCTATCACTATCTACATTATCGGCGGTACGTTAATCTTCGTGGCAGGGATCTTAATGTTGAACTTTCCGATGCCGCGGCGAAACGTCAAGAAGCCTTCCGCGTACGTGCATTCCAAGTAGCGGTTGAAGCGGCCTTCGTCCTGAATTCCAAAGTAAAAAATGGAAGCGACCGCACTCACTAACATTTAAGTGTAAAAGTTACACTTAGGTGTTGGTGAGTTCTACTCGAATAATGAACGAGATGTAAAATATGCAACTAGTTTGAACGTTTTGCTCGAATTGAGACTATGAACCGCCAATTAGTTGTATATTTTCCACTTAGATGTTGAAGGTGCAGAGTTTCGAGGAATCTAAGTGTATCTTATACACTTAGTGCCTTGGGATAGACGAACATTCCTGGTCAGGCGACCGAATCGTAGAGGATTTTTCCCGACCCGTAGATCGTACGTTCCTCTCCATCATAAGATATGACACGTTATTTTCTATTATAGTGGATCGCCCTCCTCATGGTCATCGACTCCAACGGGATGAACTACGAAAAGACCGTTTAAGCCTGCGATAGGCATTAAACGGTCTTTTGGTTATTTTGCGAGTCATTCAATAAGCGCGTTTGTATTGGACCGGAATGCGGTCCGGTTCATTGCGAAGCGCAATGGCCGCATGAGTAGCCCAATACGGATCGCGTAGCAAACCCCGGGCAATCGCGACGAAGTCTGCATCTTCGCTGCCGATAACGGATTCCGCAAGCGCCGGATCCTCGAGCATCCCGACCGCGATGACGGGTACATTGACCGCTGCGCGGATTTCGCGCGCGAACGGGACTTGATAACCCGGGTAGTTGCCCGGCTTCCTCTCTCCGGCGGGTCCTTCCCCGCCTGAACTAACGTGGAACGCATCCACGCCTGCGGCATGGTAGGCTTTGGATAACTCGATGGCATGATCGATATCGTATCCGCCATCGGCATATTCGACCGCGGAGATGCGGAAGAGGAGCGGCATATCCGCCGGCATTGCTTTTTTGACGGCTTGAATGACTTCTACGCCGAAGCGGGCAAAATCTTGGCCGTAGATATCGTCTCTTTGGTTGGTTAGCGGCGATTGGAATTGATGGATTAAGTAGCCGTGAGCTCCATGAAGCTCGATCGTATCTACGCCGGCCTCGACGGCACGGCGAGCCGCCTCGGCGAATTGTTGGACGACGTTCCGAACTTCTTCGGTCGTAAGGGCGCGCGGCATTTTGTACGTGGAGCCTGGGAATGGGATCGCGGATGGGGCAACGGGTATGGCCGCGTCTTCCGCTTTGCGTCCGGCATGAGCGATTTGAACCCCGATTTTGCCGTTATGCGAGTGGACGCCGTCGATGATTCGGGCGAATGCCGGAATCTGCTCATCCGACCACAAGCCTAGGTCGAAATCCGTAATTCGGCCATCGGGATCCACATCCGTCATCTCCATGATAATGAGTCCTGTTCCGCCAATCGCGCGGCTGAGATAGTGAACATAATGCCATTCGTTCGGCTTTCCGTCCTTGGCCTTGACGGAATACTGGCACATGGGCGCCATGACGACGCGATTACTGAGGTGCAAGCCCTTCAGATCATACGAAGAGAACAATTTCTGACGCATAGTCATCACCTCTGTAGAAGGTATTTTTTAGCTTTAGCTCATGGTTATTGCGGGTTCGTTGTCCAGATTCCGGCCGTTTTCAGGAAAACGCGTTGCGGTAATTTCAATGCGGCCAAGATGAGCTCGGCTACGTCTTCCGCTTGCATCATTCGATCCTCGTCGCCGATAGGCAGTCCGGTTTTGACGGCTAATTCCGTATTCACGGTAGACGGCGTAAGCGCGGTGACGCGGATGTTCGACTTGCGAACCTCCTGCATAAGCGATTCCGTTAGTCCGATAACGGCGAACTTCGAGGCGCAATAGGCGGAGCCGGTGGCAAAGCCTCGTTCTCCTGCCGTCGAGGCGATGTTAATGATACTTCCGCTCTTCTGATTCAAGAGGGTTGGCAGCGCGGCGCGAGTTACGTAATAAGTGCCCATCAGGTTGGTTTGAATGATTTGTTCCCAGTGATCCGGATCCATATCGGCCACCGTGCCGAACTGAGCGGTTCCGGCATTATTGATCACAATATCAAGGGAGCCCAATTCGCCGATTAGCTTTTTCACTGCGCCTTCCGCTTCCGATCTGTTCGAAATATCGGCAGGGGCGATGCTTACCTTGATGCCGTAGGAGCTTGTCAATTGTTGTTGAAGGGATTCGAGGTCGGAACGGCTCCGTGCAAGCAATCCGAGATTAACGCCCTCTTTGGCCAAGGCAATGGCAGTCGCTTTACCGATTCCTTTTCCGGCTCCCGTAATGATCGCAGTACTATTGTGTAAGGTCATGTCAATCTCTCCTTATTTCTCTATTCATGAAAACGACCCTAAGGTGTCTTCGTTGCAACCGTAGGTTGTCCCACTATTATTAAGGATAATTCAACTAATCGCAAGTTGCTACCTAAAAGTAAGTTAGTATCTATATGCATGTTAGGAAATGTGGTAGAAATCTGCTTCCAATAGGGGGTCTGCGGACAGAGAATCCGTTATTTCACCGTTAGGGTGACCTAAGCAGAAACTATAAATCCATTGAATTTCCATCAGCCGGTTGAGCGACCGAATGATGCATATCCTCGATCGGACGGCAGGCAGGCATTCTAATCTGGAATAACGGCGAAACCATGACGAAGGCACCCGGGAGGGTGCCTTTTGTCGAGCTTGATGTGAAGAGCCCCTAAAGCTCGCGAACCATTTTATAATTTCCCGGCTCCGCCCGGAATCCGAGTAAATCGCGGTTGATCCGCAGCATCGGGACGTTCATCGAGTCGTTGTGCGTTTTCATATACGGGGCTCCGCTCGCAAGCGCGGATCGTATTCCGAGCAACTTCAAGGCGAGAGCGATCCGACGTCCGCGATATTCCAGCAAAACCCCGGTGTAATCATGATACATGGCTTGCGTTTGCTCGTTATGCAGCAAGGTGACGACACCTATGTAACGGTCTCCGTCTTTGGCGATATGGATCCACTCGGGACGGAAGCCCGGCTGATCGAGGCTCCATTTTCTCCATTCCTCGAACCAAGGGTAATCTCCGGTGTGGCCCGGGATATCGAAGTGAGTGACTTTATATAACTCATGGAGTTTTCTCTCGTTTTCTTCGCCGGGCTCCTCCGACAACGTAACGAAACGTATGCCGCTGCGCTCCGCTTCGGCAATAGAGGCGCTTAGTTTCTCGTCGAATTTAAACGATCCCAAATCCAGCACGGATTCGAAGGTATGGCGTTCCTTGACGTAGCCGCGGTGCTCCGCAAAAGCGATCGACGGTTCATCCGATTCCCGCATGTGCTCGATGAGACGCGAGGCTTTGACTTCCATCGCCCATTCCAGCAGCACGGCATATAATGCCTGGCCTATTCCAATGCCTCGGAGCTCCGGCTGTACGACAAGATTATGAATCAAGGTCCCGGCTTCCGTCCAAGGCGCTCTCCATGCGATCGCGTAGGCTACCACTTGGCCATGCTCGTCTTCGGCGACCCATTTTGGACGATCCCATCCCATTAGCTTGCCTTCTTCGTCGTAATGCAATTGGCCTGGAGGAATTTTTTCCTCGTCTGCCCGGAGCTGATCGGCTGTCGTAGGCTCCGACCAAACCAGATTGAGTAGCGGTGCCACGGCGGCATAGTCATCCGGGTGACGCAGCTTGCGAATCGAATAATTCATATCTCCGGCTCCTCTACGGTTTGTATAGCTTAGCAACGGTGAACGAGACCGAGGTTCCGAAACCCAATCGACTCTCGACTTTCAGGCCGCTGCCGCCAAACTGTTTTAATCGCCGATCGGTATTCAGCAGTCCGATTCCGGAACGCCCGGTCGTCCGTCTGTCCAAGATATGCTCGAGCGTTCCTTCATCGATTCCTACGCCGTTATCGGAGATGCGAATCTCGACTTCCCCGCCGAGATCGGTAATTCGAATTCGGACTTCCCCGCCCGCGTTCCTCTTTAATAGGCCATGCGTAACGGCATTATCGACAAGAGGCTGAATCGTTAACGGAGGAATGAAGACGTTCACGCCATCCACGCCGGCATCGACTTCCCAAACGGCCTGAAGTCTTTCCTCGAAGCGCTCTTTTTGGATATACAAGTAAGAACGGATGAGCTTAAGTTCTCGATCAAGAGGTACCGCTCGGTCGGAATTCCGAAAATCGATGCCAAGCCTGTAATAATGGGTTAGTTCCTCGACGAGAATATCCATTTTGTTCGTGTCGATCTTGCTAAGAGCGGATACCGCATTAAACGTATTGATCATAAAATGGGGCTTGATCTGAGCTTGCAGCAATGCCGCTTCCATCCGTAATCGTTCGTTCACCGATTTCCTCAGATTCGTTAACGCTCTGACCCTGATCCTAAGCTCGGTCGCATTCACCGGCTTGGTGACGTAGTCGTTGGCGCCGGACAGAAACCCGGCCTCGATGTCCTTATCCTGATTGCTCGCCGTCAAGAGCAGCACGGGGAGCTCCGAGATGGAAAACCGCTCGCGAATTCGCGCGGTCAGTTCGTACCCGGACATGATCGGCATGGTAACATCGGAAATGACCAAATCCCAATCGTCGGTTTCCAATAGCGTAAGAGCTTCTTGGCCGTTGATCGCCGGAACGACTTCATAGATCTCGTCCGCGAAAATCGTTCTGAGAACATTCAGGTTAACGGGATCGTCATCGACGGCCAGCAATCGAATTCGGTCGGGAGGCGGGTTATGAATCTGTTCGGAATAAGGTTCCGTCAGGTTGTCGCCCGTATTGTCGCCTTCAGACGAGATAGCGGTCGCCGCTATTAGAGATGTCGCCGAGGGTTCGGCGCCCCCTTCGGCGAGTCTTAATGTAAATGAGAATACGGAGCCTTCATTCGGGTTGGAGCGGACCGTCAGAGTTCCCCCATGCAATTCGACTAATTGTTTGCATATGCTCAGCCCCAGTCCGAATCCGCCCTTAGCGCAGCCCCGTCCGACGAGGCTTGCTCGTAAGGCTCGAATACTCTGCCCAGCATCTCCGCATCCATTCCGATGCCCGTATCCGCAACGGATACGCAAGCCCATCCATCCAAAACTTTCGCATCTACCGTTACCTCGCCGGCATTCGAGTATTTCACGGCGTTGTGCAAGAGATTGAACAGGATTTGATTCAGTCTGTTCTCGTCGGCGTGAACAAGAGGGAAGTCGCCCGGTATCCGGTTAATCAGGCGGATCTGTTTGCCTTCCGTCATAAAGCGAAGCGTATCGATGACGCTTGATGTTATGCCATGCGCGGATGCGCCGATGAGATTGAGGCTGATCCGGTTTTCCTTCAATCGGGCCATATCCAGCAGATCGTTCAAGATATACGACATTCGCCGCCCGACTTGGACGAGCATCTTCAGGTCGTTGGCGCTTTTCCCGTCAATCTTGCCTAACTCTCTCTCCGATACCGATTGCGAAATGTTAATCATGCCGTGCAGAGGATTACGCAATTCATGGGCGACGGTAGACAGGAAATCGTCTTTTTGCTTGTCCGCCTGCCGAAGCGTATCTGCCAATCGATGAGATTGCTCCGATAATCGGAAGAAGCGCTTGAACCAGAATGCCGAAAAACAAATCATCGCGATGATGAGATCGAAAGGATAGGAGATCATCTCGATGCGGAACGTATTGAGAATGAAAAGCCATATTAAGCTGTTGATCGCCGCGATGGCAGCCAAGAGCAAGAAAATGTTGTTCTTGTCTATTCTGGACGTCGATCTGTACAGCATGACCGGCATCCCAAGGCACGGGATGAACATGAGAATGAAATACAAGCCTTCCAATGACAGTACCGCGGGTAACGGCAAGACTAATACGGATAAAAACGCTATGCCGCATACTAGCTCATATGCCAGAGAAAGGCGGCGCCGCAGCCATATCGGCAACTTATCTTTGATTAACTGATGCAGCAGGTATCCTCCTAATAGGAGAGCGAGATAAATGAACTTCAGCCCCCACTCTAACGTGAAAGGAACCCATGTATACAATAATCTATCGCCGTCCATCAGCGTCGCGAGAATAATGCATGCGATCATAAGGGAGAAATAAATAAGTTTCTTGTCCCGGCCTCCCACCAAATATAAGATAAAGCCGTACAGAACGTGAATCGCATAAGCGACGCAAGCTACCCAAACCATATCTCTGGAAAAGCCCAAGTCGGCTCTAAGTGTGTTTTCCGGTCCGAAATGAATCGAACGCAAGATTCCTCCATTGCGGGGGTTATCGAAATTCGCGACTTGGATGACGAGTTCGATCTTGCTCTCGTCCTTCAAAGTAAAGTACGCCGTATAAGGAACGTCTAACGGCATATAGTTCTCTTTGCTCGCGGCAGGTTGTCCGGAACGGCCGATGGACCGTTCGTTGATATATACTTCCGATGAGCTCATACTGGTCGGTACGCGGATGCCGTAGGAATTTTCTTTGTCGGGATCCACGAGAATCGTTAAACGATAAGTGCCGAAGCCGTATTTATCGTTGCCGTAGGGCCGATCATCGAACGTCCAACTGCTCGGAACCTGAATCCATCCGCTCGGAGAAAGCGTATCGGACGAAGATCGTCCATCCGGATAAAAGAGCTTACCGGGGTAGAACTCCCATTCCCCGTCTAGCGGAAGGGAATGATCGGTCAGAGAATCCCAGCCCCGCAAGTCCAATACGCCCTCAATCGCAACCGGAGAATGGGAAGCCGAGTTATATTGCAGCCACACCAAACGGAATCCCATTAACGCTGCCAAGAACAGCGCTGAAATTATCCATATTTTACTTGTTTTCATCATATCTCTTATTTCGACATGAACGGAAGTATTCCTCTTGAGACCGGGGATCCGATCCTCTCGAAGAGATTTCGCTTGCACCTTACGTAACGTAAGGTTTTATAATAAGGCTACCGGTATATCGTTAGCGCCACAGAACGGAGATGGTGAATGAAGAGACAATGGAAGGTCGGGGACCTCGCCAAGCTGACGGGGATAACCGTACGAACCTTGCGCTTTTACGATCAAATCGGGTTGTTCTCCCCATCCGCTCAGACGGAATCCGGCCATAGGCTGTACAGTGAGACGGACTTGTCGCGCTTACACCAGATCCTATCGCTTAAGGAGCTGGGTTTATCTCTCGAGGAGATTAAGTCGGCTTTAGCCGGCGGGCGGATCAGTCCGCTTGAGATCGTGAACTTGCAGATCGGCCGAATTAAAGAGCAGATCAAGCAGCAGCAGAAACGGTTGGAACAGCTCGGACATGTATCCAAGTTATTGCAGGGCAAAGCGCGATTAACGGTTGAAGATTTCGCAAGCCTCTTGCAAGCGATGAAAATGGAATTCGAGAAGCCCGTCCTTGAAAGGCAAGCGAGTTGGGAAAGAAATTTGGATCTATTGGGAGATTATCTTGCCGAAGAAAGCGGAATACCGAACCCTAAGGAGGAAAAATAAATGAACGAACGATTCGTCAAGCATGCGACTTTCACTGTCGAGAGGACTTACGCCGCTTCGCCGGAGCGGGTTTACCGCGCTTGGGCCGACCCGGCTACCAAAGCCAAATGGTTCTCGAAGGCGGACATCTTCGAATTTCGGGTCGGAGGACGCGAATACAGCAGCGGCGGGCCGCCGGAAGGGCCGATCTTTACCTTCGACGCCAGCTATCAGGAACTGGTTCCGGATCGGCGCATCGTCTATACGTACTCCTTGGATTCGGGGGACACGCGCATCTCCGTCTCTATCTCGACAGTCGAGCTTATCGAGGTGGAGGGCGGCACTAAGCTGATTTTCACGGAGCAGGGCGCGTTCTTCGACGGACACGATACGCCGGAAATACGGGAACACGGTACAAACGTCATGATGGATGAACTAGGCAAGGTAGTCGAAGGGGAGATATAAGAATGTCGGCAGGCGAGAATGAGATCGTAACTTCGCGCGTGTTCGATTTTCCGCGGGAGCTCGCGTTTCGGGCATGGACAACCCCCGAATGGCTAGCCCGATGGTGGGGACCGGAAGGCTTCACGAATACGTTTCACGAGTGCGATATGAGGCCGGGCGGAACTTGGCGGCTCACTATGCACGGACCGAATGGCGTGGATTACCCGAATCATAGCGTCTTTGTTGAGATCGTGCCGTCGGAACGGATCGTCCTTGATCATCTATCCGGTCACGAGTTTCGGGTCGTGGCTACCTTCGAGGGCTTGGATGAAAGTCGCACCCGGGTTACCTTTCGTCAACGGTTCAAACTTAAAGAAGAGTTCGAAGAAGCCAAGACGTACTGCATCGAAGCCAACGAACAGAACTTCGACCGGCTTGGCAAGCTGCTGTCGGAGTTGGCCTCCTAGCTCTACCCCATATAGACCGTTGAAGCCAATGAATGGCTCCGAACGGTCTATTTGTTATTTTCCAACGGCTTCGGGTGACGGGGTAGAGCTATTGGACGGCGGCAAGCGCCAAAGCTCGGAAGCGTAAGTAGGTGATTGATCGCCTTCTCGTCGACCTTGGGAAATTGTACCGCAAGTCCTTAAAATAGTAGACCCCCGTTCTTCTATAATGGGGGCTGTAAACGCCAAGAGCCAATTCCATGAGAAAGAGCGTGACAGCCTTAATGAAATCCATATGCGTAATCGGAAGTTTGAACGTGGATATGGTCGCGGCCGTCGAACGTTTCCCGCAACCCGGGGAGACGTTGACGGCGGACGGGTACTCTATTTACTTCGGGGGCAAGGGGGGCAATCAGGCGATTGCTCTGGGTAAGTTAGGGGCCAACGTGAAGATGGTAGGGAAGGTAGGAGATGACATTCACGGGCACGATTACATTCGTCACCTGAGGATGAACGGAGTCGATGTCAGCGGAATTCATACGGAGAAAGGCGCGGCGACGGGAACGGCCATGATCTGGGTCGACAGGCAAGGGGAGAACCAGATCGTCGTCTCTCCCGGCGCGAACGGCTGCATGCAGACTTCCGATATCGACGCGATGTGGGAGGAACTCGTCCAATCGGATCTTTTTCTGTTCCAGTTGGAGATTCCCATCGGCACCGTAGCTTATGCGGTCAAACGGCTGAAGCAAGCGGGAAAGACGATCGTCCTCGACCCCGCGCCGGCTTCCCAATTGCCCGAAGCCATCTTCCGATATATCGACTACATGACGCCGAACGAGACGGAGGTCCGATATTACGCGGGCAAGCAAGACCGTTACGTCTACCAGTTAAAAGAAGCGGCCGGGTCGCTTATACGAAGAGGCGTCGGGACGGTGATCGCCAAAGCGGGCGAGAACGGCGCATACCTGATCCGGGATGCGGAGCTGTCCCATATCGACGCTTATCCGACCCAGGCGATCGATACGACTGGAGCCGGAGATTCCTTCAATGCCGGCTTCGCGTATGCGCTCGCTTCGGGCTTCGAGGTTAACGAAGCCGTTCGAATCGGCAACGCGGTGGGCGCGTTGTCCGTTCGGCAAGTCGGCGCGCAATCGGCGATGCCGACCAGGGAAGAATTGGATCGTTTTCTGGAAACTTATCGACGGGGGATAAAGCAATGACCGAGAGCATGGGATACCGACCGACGCCGGGGACGCCGGTTCCGATTCTATTGGATACGGATATCGGCCCCGATTGCGACGATGCGGGAGCGGTGGCCGTCTTGCACACGCTTGAAAGAATGAGGAAAGTTCAAATCGTAGGCATGACGCACTGCACTTCAAGCCGCTGGGGAGCCGGCTGTCTCGACGCGCTGAACGGTTATTTCGGTAGGGGCGATATTCCCGTAGGCACCTTAAAACGGCTTGCCGGTTTCCTCGATGACGACGAGATCTACGGAAAATACAACAAGGGAGTCGCGCAGGGTTATCCGAACCGATATGCGGGTACGGAAGAGGCGCCCGACGCAATCGATCTGTATCGCGAGCTGCTATCGAAGGCGGAAGACGATACGATCGTCTTCGTGGCGATTGGACCGCTCGTCAACCTGATGCACTTGCTCCGGTCCGGCCCCGATCGCCATTCCGGCTTGTCCGGTGCGGAGCTGGTCGCGCGCAAAGCGCGGCATCTCGTCGCCATGGGCGGCCGTTTCCCCGACGGCAAGGAGTGGAATTTCGAGATGCATCCGGAAGCGGCAGCCTATGTCGTAGGACATTGGCCTACGGGCATCACGTTTACCGGCTACGAGATCGGCGCGGAGATTCGTACCGGCCGCCGGCTTCATATGGATACGCCGGACGACCATCCCGTGAGGAGAAGTTATGTATGGTATGGCGGGGAAGGCGGCGTTCGCGAGAGCTGGGATCTGACGGCCGTCCTGTACGCGGCGGAAGGCTCGAGCGACTATTGGGATGTGGTTCGCGGCCGCGCCGAGGTCGATCCCGTGAGCGGAGCTAACCGATGGGAGCCGCATCCTGAAGGGCGGCATGGTTATTTGACGCGGAAGATGGATCCGGAGCAGATCGTGGAGTTGCTCGACGATCTACTCGTACGGCTACCTTGAATATTCGGAAGATAAGAGAGACCGCATACCGCCTAAATGGCCGTGATGCGGTCTCTTATCATCTCATCTGCTATACGCTGATCTGCCGTTGTCGATAGTCGGCCGGAGTGAAGCCGGTTTCCTTCTTGAACACTTTGTAGAAATACTTCGTATTCTCGTAGCCGATCATGACGGAGATCCGATCGATGCGATATTTGGTCGTGAGCAGAAGATGTTTGGCCCGTTCCATGCGGATTCGGCGCAAATAATCTTGGAACGTCTCGCCCATCTTCTCCTTGAACATCACGCTCAGGTAGACGGGGTGAAGAAAGAAACGATCCGCGATTTCTTCCAACGTCAACTGCTGCGCGTAATGACGGTCGATGTATTGTTTGATCTGCTGCGATAGCACCGCCGCTTTGGCCGTTCGGCCGGGCACTTGACCGACGACGTCCCGCACGAACTGCAGGAAGCGCTGCTCCAGCGATTCGGCATGGAGGATATGGCCAAGAAGCGGCGGCATTTCAAGCCGCGCATCCGGAGAGATTCCGTGAACGGAGCCGAGATGCTCGACGATGCGATGGTACAGCGTTCGGCAGATCCGCTTAACCGCTCGCATCGTAAAGCTTTCGTCGATCCTGAAAGCGGCGAACAAGTCTTCGACGATCCGTACGGCTTGCGTTTCGTTGCCTTCTTCCATCTCGTAGAGGAAATCCTCGATGAGCGGCCAGCGCCATTCCGTCCCGTTCGCGGCGGTCTCGTCGAGGCCGACTCGTTCCGGCGGCATCTTATGGATGCCGGACATTCGACCGAATGGCCGAGATTCGAGCAGCGATAAGGCGCTCCGGTAGGCGCGAGGTAAAGCTTGCACCGAGTCGCATTCGCCGCTGACGGCGGCGATCGTCTCGGCCTTTCTGGCGTAATCGGCCAGACAGACGTTGACTTTCGTAGCCGCTGCCTGTCTGCTGGACAACGCATCCGAGCTGATAAGAATAATGATTCCCGGCATATCGGGATGGGGGAATCGCAAGCAGCCTTCCGGTAATCTCGCGTCTTCCTTGCCGAGATACGATCCGCCGGATTTGTTCTCCGGAAAGTCCGGCTCCAAGAGAACGGCAACGGCGAAGGAATTCGCCGAGAACAGGCCGCGCAGCGGTTCGGAAGAATAGGACTCCGAACGGGGAAACGCGTCATCTTCGGAAGGCCGGCAAAGCCATGCGGCGAAACGCACCAGATCGAGCTCGAGCTCGATCCCCATCGCGTTCCTCCGATTCAGCCGAGCATGTTCGATCCGGTCGATCGCTTTCGCCAGAGCTTGGCGAAGCTCCTCGTCGTCGAACGGCTTCAGAATATAGCCGGCGACGCTGGAAGTGATCGCCTCCCGCGTATACTCGAAATCCGAATAGCCGCTGACGACGATAAGCTGCGCTCCGGAGCACTGTTTGGTTACGGCATGCAAGAACGACACGCCGTCCATGACCGGCATGCGCATATCGGTTAGAATGATATCGGGACGTTCCCGCACGACCAGAGCCAAACCTTCCTCGCCGTCTTCGGCTTCTCCCACCCAGGCGAGGGGGAGACCGAGCGTAGATATTTTTTTGACGATCGCTTTGCGGATGAGCGTCTCGTCATCGATGACCACGTATCTGTACATAGCTATGACGCTCCCTTCAGAAGGTTATCGTTTGAAATGGCACGGTTGGCAAGAAAATCTCCTTGGTTCAGCAGAGTCGCGGGAAGCCGGATTCGGACGGTCGTGCCCAGATTCTCGGTACTGTCCACCTCGATGCCGTAGGGAGGGCCGTAATACAAAGCGATTCGTGCATGGACGTTGTACAATCCGATGGAACGGGAGTCGTTCTTGCCGGGAAGGAGCTCTTCGAGTTCGGCCGGGCGTCCCAGCATGTCCCGTACTTCCGTAAGCCGTTCCGGAGGAATTCCGACCCCGTCGTCCCGAACTTCCACGCTAATGCCGCCATCCTGTTCCCAGGCGCGGATGCGTACGATGCCATGGCCTTTCTTCTTCTCGATGCCGTGATAGACGGCGTTCTCCACGATCGGCTGGAGAATCAGCTTCAGCATGGGGAATGTTTCGAGCTTCTCCGGGATCTCCGTTTCCAGACGAATTTTATCCCCGTAACGAAAGGATTGGATCGTCATGTAATTGTAGACGTGGCCAAGCTCCTCCTTGAGCATGACCAAGTCCCGGTTGATCTTGATGCTGTACCGGAACATGTCGCCTAGCGCCTTGGACATGGCCGACAGGCTGTGAACTTCCTCGAGTACCGCGATGCTGTTCATCGTAGCCAGCGTGTTAAACAGGAAGTGGGAGTTGATCTGCGCTTCAAGCGCTTTCATTTTGGAAGACATTGCGATAAATTGATTGTGGTACCGCTCGCGGATCAGCGTATCGATCTCCTGCAGCATGATGAAGTAGCGATTGTACAGAATGCCGATCTCATCCGTTCTGCGTTCGTAGCGCTCGAGACGGGGCGGAAATTGCCCGGTCTGGTAACGCTTCATCATCTGGGCGATGAGGTTGACCGGCTTGGAGAACGCATTCGCGATCCAGAGGGATAGACCGACCGCCAGTATGGCCCAACAGACGCCAAGCCACAAAGCGAAGCGGGACGTCGACCGGGCTTCGCCGGTAACCGCGTCCAGCGATACGGCGATGACCATATGCCAGTCGTATTCCGAGAACGTATTGTTCAGAACGAGGGTGTTGCTTCCGGTGTCTATTCGGTTTCCGGCGCCAACGGAGGCAGTTGCCCATTTGTCGACGAACTCGCCCTCTCCGAATAGCCGGTTTCCAATGCCGTTGAGGAGAAAAATCCGTTGCTGGGCAAGCATTCCCTCCTTAAGCTCATCGAAGAGGTTCAAGCTGCAATTAATAAGCAGGACCCCGATCCGACGATTGGTTACCGGTTCGTACAGAGCTCTTGAGAAAGCGATGGATGGATTGCTTGATAGCAGAAAATCCTGACGCTCGACCTCCCCGACGATCATCTTGCCTTTCGCGCGAATCGTATCGCGGTACCAGGAAGACGAAAGAGGGAGATAGTCGGTTTTGAGCTCGGAACCTTTGGTATTGGCGAATACCGTGCCGTCTTCCGCGAACACGTAAAGGCCTTCGATATAGTCATGGTTGAGCAACAAGCTCTCGGTTGCCGCCTTGAACTCGCGCGTATGGCGCAGCCGGTCGTAAGGGAGGATATTATTCCCCTCGGCATGCTGCCCGAGGAAGGAAAGCACCGTATCCGAGTCGGACGTCTGCCTATAGGCTAGATAGGAGGAAACCCTCCCGATCTCTTCGAGCCGGTTCGTCATCCGGATGGAAGAACGGTCCAGCAAGTTAAGAGAGACTTCCTTCACTTGGCTCTCCACGAGAGCGGCGTAATTCCGGTTCGTTACGACGACGACGATGACGATCGGAATGAGGGAGAGCAGCAGGAGTGCGACCAATAATCGGTTTTTGAGTCCCCAGGCAAACTTCATTCTTATCTTCTCCGACCTAGCATTTTTAATTATAATAGTAGCATATTTCGAGTCTGCCGAGGTGAGACATTGAAACGAACATGGACGAGCCTTCTCCAATTGATTATAGGGTTGTCCGTCGTAACCGGTTGCGCGGAGCAATCTGGAGAGAACCGTCCGGAGCCGAACCCCGTTACGTTGAAATTCATGCATATGGGCGTTTCCTCCGACGGTAGGGACAACAATCGGTACGTGATGCAGTTGTTCCCTACGCTAGTCGAGGAGCGCTTCCCGAATATCCGAATCGAGACGGAGATGCTGCCAGAAGACGCCTATACCAAATCTTTGCTCATGCAGCTCTCCGCGGGCGAAGGTCCGGATTTCTTCGAGTGGTGGCCGATGCAACAGCTGGAAGGTCTGGCGCGCGCGGGATACTTGCAAGACTTGACGGGGCTCGAGATTCTCGAATCCTTCTCCCCGGAAGCGCTCGAAGGCTTCACGGTCGACGGCCGGGTATACGGTCTCCCCAAGGGCTTCAGCATGATGGGCGTATGGTACAACAAGGATGCTTTGGAACGTTACGGTATCTCGGATTGGCCGAAGGATTGGAGCTCGTTTCTGGTCGCGTGCGAGAAACTAAAGCGGGCAGGGATCACGCCGATCGTTATGCCGGATAAGGATTGGTGGTTTTTGTAGTTCGGCTTGTATCCGCTCGCGGCTTCGATCGTCTATCCTGACGATCCCGACTTCGACCGGCGCCTGCTTGACGGCACCCGAACGTTCGCCGGATCGAAATGGCGAGACGTCCTGAACATGTACAAGTTGTTGTACGATCGCGGATATATAAGCGAAGGTTCTCTCGAGACCGGCGAGGCCCAGGCGGCCGCTTGGTTCAACGACGGCCGGGCGGCGATGATCTTCGGCGGCAATTGGGACTATGGCAGCCTCACCCAGCAGGGAGCCGACACGTTCGAGAGGGGTTTCATGCCCATGCCCGGCAACGCGCCGGGAGCGGACTTAATCCTGTCGGTAGGTCCCGCGGGAGGCACGGTTATTAACAAGAATACCGGCAATCTGCCCGAGGTGCTTGACGCGATGGCCTACCAATTCAACAGGACTTCCCCTTTGTACCAAGAGTTCAAACGGCAGTATCAAGTGTTCCCCGCGTTCAAGGGGGAAGACGTCGGAATAGCGGAATTCGATGAGTACGCGGCGCTTATGCAAACGAACGAGTCCGTGGTCTTCAGCAATCAGGCTTGGCCGGTCGGGGTAGCGGAGGCTTTGTGTACCGGATTTCAGGACTGGATCGCCGGACAAGGGGACGCGGACGACATTCTGGCCGCGATGGATCGCGTGCTGGATCGCGCTAGAGAGAAGTGACCTTTGGAAAGTATACTTCAACTCCTTAAAAGAATAGACTCCCGTCCTTTTATAATGATGACCATGAACACGTTAACGTGTTTGCGGTCATCTTTCGTTAAGAGGGGTCGGAATCCAGTCTGAAAAAAGAACATAACGGAGGTAACGGTATGAGAGGTCAAAAGATTCGCGGCATGATTATGGTAGCAATGGCATTGCTGTTGGTTTTCGCTGCAGCCTGTTCGAAGAAGGACAATACCCAGGCAAGCGGTTCGCCCGCGGCGCAAACCGGAAGCGCTTCCCCGAGTGCGGAAGCGACGACGCCCGCGGCGGAAGTAAAGGCGGAGGACCCGCTCGGCAAATTCGATCCCCCGATCGAAGTATCGGTCGTCGGTACGACGGGTACGAACGTCCTGTTCGCGGACGGAGAAAGCATCAACGACAATATCATGACCCGTACTTACAAGGACATTCTCGGTATCCAGTTCGTAAACAAGTGGGTATCGGACGCTTCTCAAACCGTAGAGAAGATGAACTTGTCCATCAACACGAACAATTTTCCGGATATTTCGAAGGTGGACGTGAACCAGCTGCACCGAATGATCAAACAGGATCAACTGGCGGATCTGACCGAAGCCTACGAGAAATACGCGTCTCCTTTGCTGCGCAAAGCTATGGAGTATGGTGGAGGAGAAGGCTTCGAGGCAGCGAGCGTAGACGGCAAAATCTACGGAATGCCGGTACCGGTCGACTATTTCGAGAACGCGGCGATCATGTATATCCGTCAGGATTGGCTGGATAAGCTGAAGCTCCAAGCGCCGAAGACGATCGATGAGCTTGTGACAGTCGCGACCGCTTTTGCTCAGCAGGATCCCGATGGCAACAATAAAGCAGACACATACGGCATCGCGTTGGACAATACGTTGGGAATGGCTTTCGATGGAGTAGCCGCCGCCTATAAGGGATATCGGGCGATCTGGATCAAGGACGGCGAAGGCAAGCTAGCCTATGGAAGCGTCCAGCCCGAGATGAAGGCCGCGTTAGCGAAGCTGCAAGAGCTTTACAAGGCGAAAGCGATCGATCCCGAATTCGGAGCCAAGGATTGGGGCAAAGCGGCGGATGATATCGGCGCGGGCAAGGGCGGCATCTATTTCGGAGCCTTCTGGCAGCCGCTGTATCCGCTCTCGACGACCAAGACGCATACTCCCGAATCGGACTGGACAGCTTATCCGATTCCGGCCGGAGCGGACGGAACGATCGTTCCGAAGCGACCGACGAACGTCTATAACTGGATGGTTGCCCGGAAAGGCATGGCTAACCCCGAAGCTCTCGTGAAGTCGATGAACTTGTGGGCGGAGATGTGGATCGAAGGCGGCAAGTACAATGATTTGTTCTATAAAGAAATCCAGGGTAGCGATAAATACAAGGGCAAAGAAATCCACCAATACGCCAAACCTTACTTCTTCGACGATCCCGGCAAGAACATGGTCATCGGGAAACAATTCAGAGCGGCCATGGAGAAGGATGACGGTTCTCTCGTCACTCATCCGGACGGCAAATGGAAATGGGACGCTTATAAGAACAACGAGCCGAACGGCTGGGCGTTCATGAAGTATCTCTCCGAGTCGGAAGCGGTGCTGGAGCAATACGGCGAGAACTTCGTTCACCAATCGTTCCTCGGAGCGCCTACGGACACGATGGTCAAGCGACTGGCGAATCTGAACAAGATCGAGTCCGAGACGTTCACCAAGATCATTATGGGCACCTCGAACATCGATGAGTTCGATAAGTTCGTCAAGCAGTGGAAACAGTTGGGCGGAGACGCCATTACGGAAGAAGTCAACGCTTGGGCGTCGGCCAAGTAACGGGGAGAGGAAGCGCGGGACTTGCCGTCGGGCAGGTCTCCGCTTCGCTGCTCGCGGGAGGTACTGTACATGAAGATCACGAGGAAAGACAGGGCGTTCTTCCATTTGCTGCTGGCGCCCGGAATGCTCATTCTGTTCGTATTCGCCTATTTGCCGATGGTGGGCATCGTTATCGCTTTCCAGGAATTTAATCCGACGAAGGGTTTTTTGTTTTCCGAATGGGTCGGGCTCGAGCATATTCGCTTTTTGTTCGAGTTGCCGGACACGATGCAGACCGTTAGGAACACCGTTGAGATCTCGCTGATGAAGATCGCCGCCGGGCTGCTCGTGCCGATCGTCTTCGCTTTATTGCTGAACGAAGCGAGAATCGTATGGTTCAAGCGCACGGTGCAAAGTCTCGTTTATTTGCCGCATTTCCTATCTTGGGTCATTCTGGGCGGCATCCTGATCGACGTTCTCTCCATTAACGGAGGAGCGTTTAACCAAGCCCTGGGGACGCTGGGCATTCAGCCGATCTTCTTCTTCGGCAACGAAGCTTGGTTCCGCGTCATGCTGATCGCCACCGACGTCTGGAAGGAATTCGGCTTCTCGACGATCGTCTATCTAGCCGCGCTTACGGGAATCAATCCCGCCTTGTACGAGGCTGCCTCGATCGATGGCGCAAGCCGCTGGCAGCGCGTCGTCTATATTACGTTGCCCGGGATTCTTCCCGTCGTGGTGCTCATGTCGACCTTGAGTCTCGGCAACGTGCTCAACGGCGGCTTCGATCAAATTTTTAACCTATACAACCCGATGGTGATAAGCTCGGCGGATATTATCGACACCTATATTTACCGGATGGGACTTATTCAGGCGCAGTACGGACTCGCCACCGCAATCGGATTGTTGAAGTCGCTGATCGGTTTCGCCTTAATCGTGACCTCTTACCGGTTGGCTTACCGCTACGCGAACTATCGCATTTTCTAAAGGACGGAGCGACTCGTTATGAGAATACGCCTGCAACGCTTTCAGGCTTTCGATATGTTGAATTACGTCGTTCTAGCCGCCGTCTCGCTGCTCTGCTTGGTCCCGATCTGGCATATCGCCATGGTCTCGATAAGCGGAGAAGGACCGGCGAACCAATACATCGTCGGATTAATTCCGATCGAATTCAATTTAAGCTCTTACGCGAACATATTGCGGTTGGATAAATTCTGGGACGCGTTCGGCGTGTCCGGTCTGCGGGTCGTTCTTGGCGGATTGCTGAACTTCCTTCTTACGGTTATGATGGCGTACCCGTTGTCGAAGGAAAGCTCTTACTTTAAAGGCCGGAGCGTGTACGTCTGGGCGCTCGTCTTTACGATGCTCTTCAGCGGCGGACTCATTCCAACTTATATGATTATTAACGAGCTTCACTTGATCGATACGATCTGGGCTCTTATCATTCCGGGAGCCGTACCGGTGTTCAATGTCATTCTTATGGTTAATTTCATGCGCCAGTTGCCCAAGGAGCTGGAGGAAGCGAGTCTCGTCGACGGGGCGCCCCAGTGGACGATCATGACGCGGATTTACGTCCCGTTGTCCTTGCCGGTCATCGCGACCGTAACGCTGTTCAGCGTTGTCGGTCATTGGAACTCCTGGTTCGACGGGCTGATCTACATGAATCAGACGGAGAATTATCCGTTGCAGACTTACCTGCACGTCGTGCTCGCTTCTCGCAATCTGGTGAATGCCGACGAGAACTCCGTTATGGCTTCGCTCACGAATCGATCCGCCATTTCGGCTCAGATTATTCTTGCGTCGTTGCCGATTCTCATCGTATATCCGTTCCTTCAGCGGTTTTTCATCCACGGCATCGTGATGGGGTCGGTGAAGGAATAATCGACCGCGTCGCTGCACGGAAAAAGGCCCGATTAGCCAATAGGAGCTAATCGGGCCTTTGGTGCAACTATCGAAAGTAAGAGAACGATGTTACCCTTTAACGCCCATGCTGGCAATGCCGCCAATCATGTTTCTCTGAGCGTAGTAGTAGATCACCAGAAGCGGCAAGACAATTACGGTGGACGCGGCCATTAAGAGATTCCACTCGGCGCCGCGGCTAGACAAGAAATTGGCCAAACCGACGGCGATCGTAAACTTCTCCGACGAGTTCAAATAAATCAACGGTCCCATAAAGTCGTTGTATACGTTAGTGAACGTAAAGACCACGATAATCGTCATGGACGGGCGCAAGATGGGAACTAACACCTTCCACAAGATTTGCAGTTCGTTTGCTCCGTCTATTTTGGCCGCTTCGTCTAGATCCTTAGGAATGGTCAATAAATACTGTCTCATTAGGAATACGAAGAACGGACTGGCGAAATAGGCAGGCACGATGAGCGGTAAATAGGTGTCGATCCAATTGAGCTCGCTATACAGCAAGAAGGTCGGAATCATCGTTACCTGTTCCGGAATGAGCATGGTCGCGAGCATAACCATGAACAGGACTTCCCGTCCGCGAAACCGGAATCGGGAAAAGCCATAGGCGACAAGCGTACAGGACACCACCTGGCCGACGATGACGAACACCGCGATCGTCATCGTATTCGTAATATAGGTACCGAACGGCGCGAAAGAAAACGCATCGACGTAGTTGCTCCATTTCGGATCATCCGGAATCCATTGCGGCGGAATCTGGAAGGTTGTCGCCTTCGTCTTCAGGGAAGTCGAGATCATCCAGAAGAAGGGGATCAGGCATACGAACGACAGCGCGATCAAGACAACATACGTCGTTCCCTTGGTCAGCGATTTGTAACTCTTCGTATTCATTTCTCCACCTTCTTCCGTTGCGTAGGCTGTTCCGCTTCGTAATAGACCCATCTGTTTTGCGTCGTATACACGACTAGGGCCAATACGAGCGACAACAATCCGCCGATCCACGCCATTGCCGAAGCATAGCCCATATCGAACTGTTTGAAAGCGTTCTGGTACAAGTAAAGCATATAGAAGAGTCCCGCATTATCCGGTCCGCCCGCGCCTCTGCCGTTAATCACATAAGCCTGCGTAAATACTTGGAACGAATCGATAATGCCCATTAGCAATAGGAAAAACAATGTCGGAGTCAGTAGGGGAAGCGTAATTTTCCAGAATCGTCGGAAGGTTCCGGCTCCGTCGATCTTTGCCGCTTCGTAGAGGTGCTCGGGAATGTTCTGCAATCCGCCTAGAAACAGAATCGCGCTGCCTCCGACTCCCCATAAACTCATAACGACGTAGCTGGGAAGGATCCATTTCGGATCTTTAAGCCATTGAGGTCCTTCAATGCCGATCCAGCTTAGAAAGTTGTTCAACAAACCGTACTCCGCGTTAAGGATCCATAACCATATCATGGACACCGCAACGCCCGTTAGCACGGACGGCAAATAGAAGAGAGTGCGGAAGAAGTTGATCCCTTTTAACTTCAGATTAAGCATCAGCGACAGCATTAAGCCTAATATCAAGCTAAGCGGAATGGACATCGCGCTATAGGTCAACGTCACCTTCATCGATTTGTAGAACAACTCGTCCCGAAATAATCGGGTGAAATTATCGAGTCCGATCCAACTCGGCGGCTGATAGATATCCCAATGCATAAAACTCAGAGCCAATGATGCGATAATTGGGAATGCGGCGAAAGTCAGAAAGCCGACGATCCACGGTGAAATGAATGCATATCCCAATCTCTGCTCTCGCCGGGCACTTTTCGAAAGATTCGCCATGGCTAGTTTGCCTCCTAATTATTTGCGACCCTTGGTCTCGTCCAGCGTCTTCTGGATTTCATCGGCCGCTTTCGACAATACTTCCTGCGGGTTCTTCATCGGAGTCCCCTTGAGCGGAAGCAAGGTGTCGGTTACAATCCCGAGTATGGAGTTCTCGATCGCTTGCCAGCTGTTGCTTCGGACATAAGTGGGCGTTTTTGTCGGCCTTTTTCCTTGTTCGTAGAATACTTTCAACACTTCGTCTTCGACCAGCTTCTGATCTTCCCAGATGCTAGGGATCGGAGGCCCCCATGTCATCTCTTCTACGACTTCTTGGGCAATTTCCGTGCTGGACATAAATTTCATGAATTGCCAGGTTTCCTGTTTGTGTTTCGATTTGGAGTTCATAAACCAGCTGACGATATCCGACCAGCCGTAATTCTCGACTCCGGGAATTTGCGGGTACGAAACGGCGCCGAATTTGAACGGCAGATCTTTAAGCGAGTTATATCCCCACATGGAGCCTATGGATATGGCGACTTTTCCGGAACCGAAGGGACCGTTATCCCCGGTCATCGTCTCGGCTATGGACGAGGGCAGGTTGCTGCCATCATTGACGATTTGCTGACCTAACTCGAACCACTTCACCGTCTGCGGCGAATCCAATATCCCTTTCACCGTCCAGCCGTCATCGCTAATCATATCGCCGCCCAGACTCCATAACAGAGGCGAATCTCCCCATCCGTCGGTAACGATATCCGTGCCGTATGTTTTGCTGTCCGTGTCGGTAAGCTGTTTCGCTATCCTGCGGAAGTCGTCGAACGTCCAGTTATCCGTCGGATAAGGAATTTGGGCTTTATCGAACAAATCCTTGTTGTACAGCATGACGTAATTGGAAAAATCGCGCGGCAAGCCGTAGTATTTATCGTCCGATCCCTTGAGCCTTAAATCGGTGATCGGTTGAAAGTATTGCGACATATCCCAATTGTCGGCCTCGATGAATTCATCGATCGAAGCGATATATCCGCGATCGAATTCATCGGTTGCATACCAACCGACCCAGAGATCGGGACCTTTTCCTGCAGCGAATGCCGTGTTTAGCTTCTCGAAATAGCCTTCCTCCGGAATATTCGTCATTTTGACCTTGATATTCGGATGGCTTTCCTCGAACTTCTTCACTAATTTGTTGTAGAGCGGTTGCCAGTTAGCCAGATCCGGTTGCCAAAATACGATTTCGGTTTTACCGCCTGAATCATTCGAGGAATTGCCTGAGTTTGAACCGCTTTTGCCGTTCGAGCAGCCAGACAATGTTCCAAGGACTAGAGCAAGGATGAGAAGCAGGGCGAACCCCATTCTCTTCTTCATTGAGTACATCCCCTTTTTATCGATTTTAGGTGTTGGGTAACCGCTTTCATTTCGCAACCGGAAGAAACTGTTCGGCAAGCTTCTCGGCCCAGCTATAGTTGGCATCGATCGTCCGTCCGGCATTATGCGGCGTATGCACCACGTTGTGCCTTCCAAGCAACGGATCGTCCAGCGTCACCGGCTCAATATCGAATACATCCGCCGCAAGGCTGATCTCATCGTTAAGCACTCTTCGACGAATGGCGTCCATGTCGCATATCGTCGCCCGGGTTACGAGGACGACCAGACATCCTTTAGGTAACGCATTAATCTGTTCCGCCGTTATAAGTCCTTCGGTTTTCTCCGTTAGAGGAAGCATAGGGACGAAGATTTCCGCATCCTTAATCAACTGATCCAGATGATGCTCTCTTCGAGCACCGGCTCTGTGGAAGGACGGTTCGGTTGCAAACGGATCCCAAGCGGCAACGTCCGCCCCGATCATGTGGACGAAGCTGGCGTATCGCGATGCGATATTACCGGCGCCGACGATGCGGATACGTTTGCCCGCAATCGTACCGTTCGTGAAATTCGCATCGTCCCCGAATTGCTCGCCTCTCGTATGAGGGCGGCCGATGCCGTCTGCCGGGTTATAATCCCAAGGGGCGAGGCTGCTAATCATCTCCAGATGCGTTTGAGGAATTCTGCGCAAGCCGCATAACGTTAGCGCAAGGCCGAACTCGGATACGGATTGCCCCCAGAAGCCTTCGCTGAGTTGGGTGTAGGCTTTCACTCCCGCATCCTTCAATAATTGCCCCAATTCCTCCGGCATTTTCAGTTGATAGGGCTCGGTAATGATAGCGGTTTCGCGCAAGCGGACGAAAGACCGCAAGCAGTCCGCCGTAGCGGGGACGGCAAGCGAAACCAATCGAGTAACCTCATCCTGCCGAGTTACGATCTGTCCTAGCGTTCTTTCGTCCCCGGGCGACAGTCGAATAAATTCCACCGGACCTTGCGCTTGCCATAATGCATGTAGATGTCCAGCGGCCCACGGCCAGGTGACTTCAAAATTCGGATGTACAACGATAACGCTGCTCATGTCGATTCCCCCATTGGTGATTAATCTATGAATTGACTGAATGATAACCAGCTATCATTTAACGACTGCGAATTAGCGGCGCCGGAGAATACGACGATTCGATAACGATATTTCTCCGAATTTCCCCGTTTAAGCTCCCGCGACCCTACGATGCATGGGCTTGGCGCAATTCCCATCTGCCCGTCGACGCGCCAGGGAACGGGATGCTCCAAGTTGCCCGAATGATCCATGAAGGCAATGCCCGCCGGTCCGTCTCTGCCCTCGATCGGCATGCTGCATGCCACCCAACGGGCGCGTAGCCCTTCGGCCTCGCTATTCTTCAGACCTTCGCTATTCAGCGCCTCGCCTCCCCATTCTTGCCGGTAAGGCATGCGAAGGAATAATCCGCCATACTCGTATTGGCCGAAAACCAGGTCGATCTCCGCCCGCAGCGTCCACTCGAGGTCAAGCTCGTAGGTGTCGCCCAGGTCCTTCAGCTTCCATTGCTGAAGCTCCGTCAGCATGGAGCCGCCTTGCGGATCTTGCCAATCCGTCTCGACCTCCCAGCTTACCGTGTTTCCCTTCACGATGGCTTCCTTCAAGGTTTTCGGATGGAAGCTGCCGTCCGCCGGATTGCCGCGTATGCCCTCTTCCCAGAAACCGACGCCGTTCACATCGTTCAGACCGACGTAAATGCCATGCTGCCAAGGATGGTGCGGCGGAGCGTTCTCGGTGAGAATCCCTTGGCCATCCGGAGCGACTACCGGATGGATGTACGGGCGGCTATTCGGCTGCGCCTGCTGTACAAGGAACGGCTCCGTCTGATCGGCGCGATAAATCCGGATGCTGCTGTCCGAGCTTGATGCTTTAAGCTCTGCAATGCTCATGCTGATCATCTCCTTACTCTGGGATTATACTGCCTTGCCGATAATCGGGGATCCTAACTTGCTTTCCTTCGTTCATCGCCGATTCATGCGCGCATATGCCGGCGGATGTCCAGTTTGCGGATGTATATACATCCGGGAAAGGAGCCCTCTGCTCAATGATACTCATAATGAATTCATGGGCAAGATGCGGATGGGAGCCTCCGTGTCCGCTTCCCTGAGCGAAGGATAAGTGCACGTTCTCCGCGGCATCGTAAACGCCTTCCGTCGTATACTTGCGAATGCCTTCCGGCAGTAATCCCGCATAATCGGGAACCTCGACCCGCTCGGCTTGCTCGCCGCGGAAGACGACGGGATGTTCTTTTTCCGTCTGTTGCCATTCGAAGCTCATAAGATCGCCGTATACATTAAAGCTTTCTACGTATTCCCGCGCGGTTTCGAACAACGAACGGGAAACTTCCATCGCCAAGTTGGAATCCCGCAAGCGGAAGGATGCCGACTCTACCGCGAAGGGAGATCCGTACTTGGACGCGAGCTGATCGGCAATCTGGCCCGAGCCTAGGCACGATACGAAATCCGCTTCTTTGCCTGCGAGCGCGAGCAACGGACTGAGGGCGTGCGTGGCGTAATGCATCGGGGGAAGCCCTTCCCAGTAACCCGGCCAGCCTTTCATTTCCTGATGATGCGCGCCGCGCAGGAATTGAATTCTTCCTAGCTGGCCGGAGTCCCGTAATTCCTTCACGTACAAGTATTCTCTGGTGTACACGCAGGTTTCCATCATCATATAGATTTTTCCCGATTCCCGCTGCGCTTCTACGATCCGCCTGCAATCCTCTAACGTAGTCGCCATAGGCACGGTACAAGCTACGTGCTTACCCGCTTTTAATGCGGCAATGCTTTGTTCGGCGTGATTAGGAATGGGTGAATTAATATGGACGGCATCGATCTTATCGTCCTTCAGCATTTCGTCAAAGCTGGTATATCTGGCTTGAATGCCGAAATGATCGCCGATTTGATTTAATTTTTCCTCCGTTCTCTGACAGATCGCATACATTTCCGCATGGGGATGGTTCTGATAGATCGGGATGAATTCCGCTCCAAAGCCTAGTCCGACGATGCCGACTCGAATTTTTGTGCCCACGGTTGTAGCCTCCTCTTGTAATCGATAGCATGAGTGTAATTTGATTATATTTACAGACATGCCGATAGTCGATGCGAACTCTCGTTATTTAAATGAGAATTTTCACCGTACATTTCTTCTCGAAAACAGGCGTAAATCGCACTATAATTGCAGTATAGCTATTAAGAAGGGGGAGGCCACCATGGAATTATTTCCAGCGAACGAGAGCAAGAAGCGGTCGAGATCGAGCTTGCAGAGGAAACATGTCGCGCTCTTAATAGAAACCTCGAACGAGTATGCCCGAGGCTTGCTTAACGGCATACGGGCTTTTACGCGAGAACGGCGTCTTTGGTCCATTTATTTGAACGAATACAGCAGAGACAATACGGATTTAACTTGGTTGAACGACTGGCGGGGGGACGGGATTATTGCCCGGATAGAGAATGAACAGACCGCTAGTTACATTCTGGATGCCGGTTTTCCGACGGTTGATCTTAGCGCGTTCAGAATCATACCGAGTTTGCCCTATGTCGAAACCGACGACCGAGCCATTGCGAAGCTCGCGGCCGAACATTTTCTCGAACGCGGATTTAAGAACTTCGGATTTTACGGGGATTCCCGCTTTCCATGGTCTAAGCAACGAGGCGCTTATTTCGAAGACGAGCTCTCCGCGCAACAGTTTGACTGCCACACCTTCATATCCCAACAATCGCTCGAAAGAACCTCTAGGGTTTCGGAGAGAAATAAGTTGATTCAGTGGTTGCAAAGCCTTCCCAAGCCGATCGGCATTATGGCCTGTTACGACAGCCGCGGACAGCAGCTTCTGGAAGCTTGCCGATTCGCCGAAATTGCCGTGCCGGATGAAATCGCGGTGATCGGCGTGGATAACGACGAAGTTCTGTGCGAGCTTTCGGATCCTCCCCTCACCAGCATCCAGTCGAATGCCGTAAGAACGGGATATGTGGCGGCGGAATTGCTTGAACGCATGATGTCCGGCGCCGATATCGGCGCGGAAGCCCATTTAATCGAACCGTTAAGCATTCAAGTCCGGATGTCGACGGATGTGCTTGCCGTAGAAGACAAGGTCGTCTCGGATGCCGTACGGTTTATTCGGGAGCACGCCCATGAGGACATACAAGTTCAAGATATTCTTTCCGAGTTGTCCATTTCCCGCCGTATGCTGGATAGCCGGTTTATTAAAGCGTTGGGTAGAACGCCGCATGAAGAGATTATCGCGGTTAAAGTCAAAGACATCAAAAAACTGCTCGTCGAAACGAAGCTTCCCCTTTCGTCCATCGCCGAAATTACCGGATTCAAGCATACGGAATACATGAGCGTCGTTTTTATGAGAACGACCGGGATTAGACCCGGCCAATATCGGGAAGAGAATCGGCTGTCTAATTGACGTTAGATCAATCTTAGCGAGGGAGAATGTTGCGCATGCATGAAGTGTGTCTATCGGCCAGTCATTACCCGTATATTCGCGACGTCGGAACGACGCTTACGACACCGGGATGGATTCATCCGAACCGAATAACGGACTATCACGTTCTCATTTATTGCGTTACGGGTCAAATGCAAGTGGTCGAAGACGGAATTGCGTACGTACTGCGCGAAGGAGATCTTTTTTTTCTGAAAAAAGGCGTCCATCACTACGGAGAAGAAGGGACATTGACCGGTACGACGACTTTTTGGATTCACTTTTATGATGGGATGCATGATCTACCGGAGTCAAAGAGCGATTTACCTAACGCCCTGTCCGCTTCTTCTTCCTATCCGATATCGCCCAAGGATTACGAGTTGAGGATCGCTCTGCCCAAATCCATTAACCTTATCGCCCATCCCTCGATTCGGAAAAAACTCGCGTCGATCCACGAGTCGTACCGTACTTCTCGTCCTCTCCGTCACGTCCATCTCAGCATGGAGACGATGGGGTTGTTGCTTGAAGTGTTCGGGTATTCGCAGCAGAAGCAGTCCCAGAGCAAGTCCGATCTTCTAGTATTGAAATTGGCTCGCTTTCTGGAGGAACACTGCGAGCAACCGCTCGATACGAATCGAATCAGAGAAACGTTCCAGCTGAATTATGAATATTTGAGTACGCTGTTCAAAACGAAGTTAGGCACGAGCATATTCAAGTACCATGAGCAGCGGCGTGTTCAGAAGGCGGCCGAGCTGCTGAAGTATACGACGCTAAACGTAAGCGAAGTGAGCGATCGGCTCCAATTCAAGAGCGCTTATTATTTCAGCCGCGTGTTTAAGAAAGTGATGGGCGATTCTCCTTCCGACTACATGAAAAATATATACCGGGTCTAACAACCCGACATGCAAAAAACAGCCTCTTAGCGAGACGCTCCGGTACGGAGCCCCGACAAGAGGCCGTTCTATGTTAGATTTCGTCAAATGACGGAATCCTTACTTCCTGGCCGTCTTTCATGGCCGATTCGTGAGCGCATATCCCTGCCGCGGTCCAATTGGCCGCGGTTATCGCATCGATAGCCGGCCTGCGTTCTTCGACGATGCTACGGACGAATTCATGAACGAGATGAGGGTGGGAACCGTGGTGCCCGTTCCCTTGCAGCACGGATTGATGCGGATTGTCGGGATCAAGCTCGATCTGGTGCGTAATATAACGCGCAAGCTCCGGCGGGAGCAAATCCGGTCGGGATGCCGGCTTAATCCTCTCCGACGACATCGATCGGCCTCGCCCCTCCATGAGCGCCCCCATCTTAAACAAGATTTGCTCCTCGTCTTCCATGTGCCATTCCATGGATGCCCGTTCGCCATAAATGTTGAAGCTCTCCATGTAACTTCTAGCGGTATGGAACAGGGTACGCGTTACTTCCGCGCTCAAGTTCGGTTTGTCCAATTGGTAAATAGCCGTTTCTACCGGGTACGGATTGCCATATTGGCGACGAAGCTCTTCCCGCATGACGCCGGATCCGAAGCAGTGGACTTTAGTTGCGCGCGCGCCAGATATAGCGAGAAGCGGCGCGATCGCATGAGTGGCGTAATGCATCGGAGGCAAGCCCATCCAATAGGCCGGCCAGTTCTCCATGTCTTGATAGTGAGCCCCGCGCAAAAATTGGATACGGCCGAAGTCCCCTTGCTGCAGCATTCTTTGCGCATGCAAGAAGGGATACGTGTAGACTGCGGTTTCCATCATCATGTAGTTTTTATTGCTTTGTTTCTGCGCTTGGACGATCGATTTCAGCTCCTCGATCGTCGTAGCCGCGGGTACCGTGCAAGCGCAATGCTTGCCGGAGCGAAGGACGTCGACGGCTTGCTTGCCGTGTTGAGGAATCGGAGTGACGAGATGGATCGCGTCGTATTCATCCGATTGCAGAAGCTCATCCAGATTCGAGTGTCTGCGTTCGAACCCGAACGTATCGCCGTATTTCTTCAATTGTTCTTCATCGGGATCGCAAATCCCTACGTATTCCACGTCGGGATGAGCATGGTAGATAGGAGCGAACGCACCCCCGAATCGCAATCCTGCGACGGCGACTCTTATTTTTTTGCTTTGTTCTGCCATAAGTAGAGTTCTCTCCTATTCGTCATCAATGTTGTCCTGTAATCATTATGAGTAATCCAGGAGAGGCCGTGAATGAACTGGAAAGGAGAAAAGCTGTAATCTGTTCAGGTTTTGGGCGATACTTGTTTATATGCTTCCAAAATTAACGGGAGAAACCGGACGACTCTGGCGGGAGAGGGAACAGATGCGCAGTCAGTTGGAAAAATATAAATCGGCTATTCTTTCTCTTCCTAAGGATAGAATTCTATCCAAAGAAGATTTGCTGGTCGATGATTTCCTGATAGCTCGCGACGGCAAGCTGGAAATGTACTATGCGCCGCACAACGAGTATATCAACTCTTCGGCGAAGGTGATGATCATCGGATTAACGCCCGGTTTTACGCAAATGAGAACGGCCATGCAAGTAGCCAAAGCAGCTTTGGAACAAGGGCTACCCGACGAGGAAGCTTGTAAGCAAGCGAAAGAGGCGGCGAGATTCGCGGGGACGATGAAAGAGAATCTGATTCGGATGTTGAACGGAATCGGCCTGCACCGTCATTTGAACCTGTCCGGCTGCGAACAGTTGTTTCGGGAGCATCAGACGCTGCTGCACACGACTTCCTTGTTGCGGTTTCCGGTGTTCGTCGAGAAGAAGAACTATAGCGGAACGCACCCGAATCTTCTCTCTACCCCGTTTCTTAAGAATGCGGCGATGCCGTCTTTGCATGATGAGCTAGAAAGGATGAAACAGACGCTTATTATCCCATTGGGCAAAATAGTGGAGAGCGCGTTATGCGCGTTTGTACGTGAAGGAAAGCTGGATGACAAGCAATGCATATGGGGATTTCCTCATCCGTCAGGAGCCAACGGGCATAGACACAAGCAGTTCGCGGACCATCAAGAGCGGATGAGGAATCAATTGAAGGGTCTTAACTTACCTTAAATCATAGGCTGTGGGGGGATTCGCGGTAGCTTCAACGAATTTCCGCGCTTCGGGTTCAAGTATGATTTTATATGTTTATTACGGGTTAATCCATTAGTACCCGTAACGGAGAACCCTTAATCCTTATGTAGTCGAGCCGTTTGCCCGTATTTTGACTTTGACCTTTACGTTCACTGTCGCCTTCGAGAACGCTTCTTCCCAAGTGTCTTGAACCTTCTTCCATTCGGCATACTCGTAGGCTCTTGCGTACAGGCCGAGTCCGATCGGATCGATTTTGGCCGATTGGATTTTTTTGAGGAACTCTCGAAATTGATTTTGCAGCTCCTCCTGAAGTTGCTTTTCCAATTCGGGAGTGTTCTTGTTGCCGTTAAAGCGAAATAGGCGTTCGGATACGATGATTCCCATACTAACCTTAATATCGAAGACGAATCCGTTGTCTTTATAATCCGTCTTTGTCTTAACGCGAATGAAATCCGGAAAGAAGCTCATTTTGTTTTTTTGAAAAAAACCATCGCTAGGTTGATCGGGGAGGGTGACGGTAAAAGAGAATTCTCCCTTTGTTTCATGCTGCAGGATTCTTAACAACTTGGTTTGATCGGCGTTAAGCGTCATTTTGTATTGGCCGGAACGATTCAAGAGAGCCGTACCCGTTATTTTTATTTGATCGTCTTTTTTCAACTCCGTAATGCTAGGACTCATCCCTTTCTCCGTATATTGACGATGAAGCTCTTGAAGCGACGTTTTGACCGAAATATTCTGATCGCGGGCGGTATCGATTAGGGTTAACAAATATAAAGGCAGTCGCGGCTTATCCGCGGGCGTGAACTTGACCAGATCGCTAACCGAACCGTCTACGAGGGCGACCCTGGACATTGTCGTATTTTTACCGTCGCGATAGCTGGCGTCTAGGAGGCTATACCAGTCCGAATGCTCGACAACTCGTTTGCCGATGAGCATCACTTGGACTTTGCCCCGGCTAGTCAAAGCGGTAATCGTAGCGTCGAATTTGTCTCTAGATTGTCTAAGGGTGGAAGCTTGAACGACGCTTTTTTCATCTTTCTCTTTCGCTTCTTTATTAAAGATCGGATCCGATGAGGAAATAACGAGATGATCGTTCTCATCGAGATCGATTCCAAGCAGCAAGGACAGCGAAATGTCTTCGATGTTGGTTTGATCCCAGCAACCCGGCAGAATGGAAAGCGACAGCAGCAGACAAACGAGGTAAACGCGTTTCACAAGGACTCACTCCGTCGCAGTCGATTAAATACAAGAACATAGAGGTAAAGAAAAACCGGAAATACGTAAGCGAACCCGATTCCTGCCGTACCGATGAATAGCATCCATTCGGCGTTCTGATTCCAAGAGGGGTGAATGAAGAAGACGAGCACGACGATCAGCAGGAACAAGACGGAGGCGGAAGGCGCCGTATTCTTTGTTCCGAACAGAAGGCCTAGGCTTAATAACGTTCCGAACGTAAAAGGAAGCCAAGTCGTCGAAACTTCAAACAAATAAATGGCCAAAAACAACATGTCGATCCGTTCCAAAAAGTCAAAATCAATGATTTTCAATAAGTTGAATACGGGCTGGTTATATTCCGTGATTCCGTCGGGACTGAAGAAGGCGAAGCAAATGAGGGTGACTTCCAAGTAGTAGAGTAGCGTAATGGTGTTGGCGATGACGACTCCGCGTATCGCCATTTGCTTCTTCTGCAAATAAGGATAAATAAAAAAAACGATTTCGAAACCGAGGAAAGAATAAACCGAAGAACTGACCCCCTGAAAGACGGGAAACCAACCTTCCTTCAGAATCGGGAGCAAATGAATCCAGTGACTGTCTCCTATCGGGAACAAAAAGAGAAAGAACATCACCATCATGATGTAAAAGACCAACTCGCAATAGCGGCCTAATATGCGCAAGCTCTTGCGCGCAACCAGAAAGCCCGGGGCAATCAGTAGGAGCATGACGACAAAATCCGGCGTCATCGGCAGAAACCATTGCTTAATAAACATCATCGCGGAAGTGAGAATCGTCCATACGAAAAAAGCGAAATAAAAAATGACGGGGACGATCAGAACCTTCCCTATAATCTTGCCGAAAAGACGGATCATGAGCTCCGGCAACGTATCATTAGGGAATTTGCGAAAAATAAGCACGATGACAATGCTGGCGATCACGCTCAGGGACCATCCAAGGATGAGGGATATCCAGCCGTCCGTCCCTGCATGTTCGGCTAAATCTTTCGGAAGAGAAAATATTCCCGTCCCTAATTGGCTGCCATGAATAATAAAAATAAATTGCATGAACGTGATACCGCTCTTCGCATCTTTCTTCAAGAGTCTTCGTCACCCCGATGCTTGTTCTGTCTGATGGCTTGAATGTTATCCGTGCTCTTGGGTCGCTTGATCATTGCCCATATCGGGACGCGAATGAACATATCCTTCATATCCGCGAATCTCCAAGGCGCAAGCGGACTCCCGTAAGGGGTTCCGAAAGATTCGAGAGCAACGAGATGCGCGACTAAGGCGATCGCACCGATAACGATGCCCACGATTCCGAACATCGAAGCCAGTAACATCATGGGAAACCGAAGCAGCCGAATGGCTGCTCCCATATCATAGTTAGGCATAAGAAAAGAAGCGATGGCGGTAGTGGCAACGACGACAACCATAATATTGCTGACGATACCGGCTTGGACGGCCGCCTGGCCGATGACGATACCTCCCACGATGCCAATCGTTTGTCCGATCGGCGCCGGGAGACGAATGCCTGCTTCCCTCATCATTTCAATCGTGATTTCCATCAACATAGCCTCTAAGATGGGAGGGAACGGAACGCGCGATCTCGTCTCTGCAATCGAGAGAATGAGCTGCACGGGAATGACTTCGTAATCGAATGAAATCAACGCGATATAGACGGCCGGTAAAAACAAGGATATAAACGCCGCAATAAAACGAAGGATTCGGGTAAAAGAAGCAATCATCCAACGGCTGTTGTGATCGTCGACGCTGGTTAAAAAGGTGAAAAAATGAGCTGGAGCGGCCATGACGGTCGGCGACTTATCCACGACGACGATATACCTTCCCTGAAGGATATGGGAAGCCGCCGTGTCCGGTCTTTCCGTTAGAATAAGTTGGGGAAACGGAGAATAAGGATTATCCTCGATAAATTCGGCTAACTCCCCGGTATTCATGATCGCGTCGATATCGATCTTATTGATGCGGGTTTCGAGTTCCTTAAGAATATCCGGATTAGCGACGTCCCCTAAATAGAGAATCGAGACTTTCGTTTTGCCCCGGAGGCCAACGATAAGTTCCTTGATTTTCAGCTCCCGGTTGGGGATATATCTGCGAATCATCGCGATATTCTGGCTTCTGGTTTCTACGAAGCCTTCATGCGCTCCGCGAATAGAGGTTTCGACGGTAGATTCTTCAACCGCTCTTTGCGGCCATCCTTGCGTACAATAGACGGTAGCCTTCGGCTGCCCGTCGACGAACAGAACGCTCTGTCCATCCAAAATATCGTACTCGATCTGCTTCCATTCCGATGTCTGTTTAATACTTCCCACGCTGACCTCGTTCGGGGCCTTCCCCCTCGCGAGATCGCGCAAGATGTTGTTTTCTATCGAATTTTTATCCGTCATGCCGTCCAAATAGACGAGTGCGGCGTAAACGGCACCCTGATCCGAATGGATGTGCCGGATGACCAAATCGGGAGCCATATCAAACAATTGATTAAGGTATTGAAGGTTATCGGAGAGTTTTTTGCTAAGGGAATTATTTACTCTGGAAGCGACGGATTTGTTGGAGTCGCGATATTTGGAATTGCGGATTTTCCTCAAGAAGTGAAATATTCCGAACATCATCCCTCACCCTATTCTGAGCAGCTTATGACTTATCGATTAGTCCCTTCAAGGATGGGCAAATGGAAATCAAAACATACTTAGGGATGTGACTGCCATGAACAATTCCCGGTCTTCTCTTGAAAAGCCTAACTTTCTATTTCTGCTCGTCGATGAGGAGCGTTATCCTCCGGTGTATGAGAATTCGGAAATCAAAGAATGGCGTAAGCGCAATCTCATCGCGCAGGAGCGGTTAAGGTCTCACGGTCTGGAATTTCATAGGCATTATATTGGCAGCACCGCGTGCTCTCCTAGTCGGACGACTATCTTTACGGGTCAATACCCGTCTCTTCATGGCGTAAG
Source organism: Cohnella herbarum (assembly GCF_012849095.1). Taxonomy (NCBI): domain Bacteria; kingdom Bacillati; phylum Bacillota; class Bacilli; order Caryophanales; family Paenibacillaceae; genus Cohnella; species Cohnella herbarum. The sequence continues at coordinate 5,113,360 of NZ_CP051680.1, read as the reverse complement.
CCAGACGACCGGAATCGCTAAGAGAGTTTTCGACTCGGATATGCATTGGTTGGATCGCAACACGGTGCCAACGATGGGAGATTACTTCCGTGAGGCGGGGTATCTGACGAGCTACCGAGGGAAATGGCATATTTCCTATGAAGATATCGTCATTCCGGGAACGCATAACGGCCTCATCAGCTATAATCCCGTAACGGGTGTTCCCGACCTGCAACGAGAAGCCTTATACAAGCATGCCGACCGGCTGGATAGCTTCGGATTCAACGGTTGGATCGGTCCGGAGCCGCATGGCCGCAATCCTCGCAATTCGGCTTCTTCCGCTTCGATTGGCCTGCGAGGCCGCGACGAGGTCTATGCTGCGGAAGCCGTCCGGCTTATTGAGTCGCTCGACCGTCAATGCATGCAGGGCGGGAATGTCCCGCCCTGGTTAATCGTAGCCTCTTTCGTGAATCCGCACGATATCGTGTTATATGGCGATCTTGCGGCGCGTCTGCCCGAATTTCGGTTTGACGTCGAACCGATGCCGGAAGTCGCCCCTCCTCCGACGTTAGACGAATCGTTAGCCGCGAAACCGCGATGTCAAACGAGTTATCGCGAACTATACCCGAAAGCCATGCAGCCCATAACGGATCAAGCGCACTACCGCAAGCTTTATTTCCAGCTCCAGAAGAATGCCGACTGGCAAATGAACCGGGTATTCGAAGCGTTAACCCGCTCTTCTTTCTATGACAACACGATCGTGATTTTTACGTCCGATCATGGAGACTTGTTAGGTGCTCACGGACGACAGTTTCAGAAAATGTACAGCGCCTACGAAGAGATTGTGCATGTCCCTTTGGTCATTCACAACCGACATCTATTTCCGCGGCATATAGATTGTCAGGCATTGACCAGTCATATGGATCTCTTGCCTACGATGCTTGGGTTAGCGAATGCGGATACGGAAGAGATTCAGGTCCGATTGAGGAGCCGATTCAGCGAAGTTCATCCCTTCGTGGGTCGTAATCTGGCTCCTTACGTGAGGGGACGGAATGGAGCCGGGATTGACGACGAACCGGTGTATTTCATGACGGACGACGATATTACTCGAGGCCAGCATCAGGTCAGTCCGCTCGGAATCGCTTATTCCTCAGTTATTCAACCCAATCATATCGAGACGGTTATTATGTCTATCATGCGGAATGGAAAGAAGGAATTGTGGAAGTATTCCCGTTACTTCGACAACGTCCAGTTCTGGAGTCAGCCGGGCGTTCAGGACGTAACCGTTCATCCCGTTGACGGAGAGGGGGCGAAGGAGGGGCAACTTACCGGCTGGGTCACAACGGTGAAAACTCAGCCGGTTCAGGACGAATACGAGCTGTATAACTTGTCCGAAGACCCGTTGGAAACACGTAATTTTGCGTATACGAATGTAACCGAGTATTCCCTGGGCATACAGCGGCAGATGATGAAGTTGCTGGATGAACAGCGGGCACGAAAACGGCTGTATCCTCGGCATAGATGAGACGGATTCGGAGTTCCGAATATCGTAATCTAGCGCCTGATTATTTCAAAGTTATTACCGTGAGTTCAGGCCGGCAATTAAATCGTATAGGAAGGCGAGTCATTCCTATCCCGCGCGTGGTATATACTTGCAAACGGCTGTCCGGAATGCGATAAAGTCCGTGCGGGTATTTGCTTCCGTAAGGAGGCGTATACAACGCTCCAATAAAGGGGATTCGCACTTGCCCTCCATGACTATGCCCCGACAATTGGAGATCGATCGGGAGTCGGCCGTATTCATCCGCGAAGTCTGGCTCATGAGCAAGGAGAATCTTGCAGGCTCCTTCAGGGATCCGAAGCAAAGCCCGATCGATATCGGGTTTGCCGACCCAGGGATCGTCTATTCCGGCGATATATAGCTTTTCTTCTCCCTTTGTTAGAGCGATATGCTCGTTATGGAGGACATGGAAGCCCGCTTGCGACAGCCCTTGCGTAACCGGTCGCCGATTGGCGAAAACATCATGGTTGCCAAGAACGGCATATTGTCCGTAGGGCGCGCGTAGCCGTGAGAATAAGGCTATCGCTTCTGAAATATAGCTTGTCGAATAATCGATCAGATCTCCCGTAAAGCAAATAAGATCGGGCTTTAATTGTTGAGTTTGCTTTACTAGCTCCGTTAATAGTTCCGGTTCCGAATATTCGCCGAAGTGTACATCGCTAAAATGAACAATTCGAAGCCGCGCAAAGGAACGGGGCAGATTGGAGAGCGTTACCTCTACGGATTTAACCTCAAGCCAAGTAGGTTCTATCCAACGGGAATAGGCGCCGGATAGACTAGCTAATCCTATTAACCCGCCTCCCCATTGCATACTCTTCTTCAAAAATTGCCGTCGACTAATCGGTTTTTGATGCATAATACCCCCCGATGATAGAATTGGTTAGGATAAGGCCACGGGTAAGGAGAAGCGAAAAACGATTTGACCCTTATGAATATGAAAACCGAATGGAGCGTTATGCTTTTGCAAAATCGTTCTAACGATCGACAGGCCTAAACCCGTTCCGCTGAGCTGTTTGTTGCGAGAGCTCTCCAATACGAAGAAAGGCTCCCATATGCTGTCCCATTGCAAGTCTTGGCCATCGGCGACGCCGTTGCTAATGGCGAACAACATCCGATCATCCTTATTTTCTACAGTGATATCGATCTGCCCGTCGGTCGTATATTTCAAAGCGTTGGAGATGAAATTGTTAATGACCATTTCGATTTTCCGCTCATCCGCCATTACCCGCGAATCGGTCAGCAAGCGGTCATGGACGGTAACGGCAATGTCTTGCTGCCGAAAAGAAATATCGTATTTCCGCAGCGTTCTATCGAGCAACGGAGCGAAATCAAAGGCGCTTATCTCATACGAATCGGTTTGCAACTTGGATAGTTCGAGTAATTGGTTCACCATTCTCGCCATATCATCGGTCTGTTGCCGGATAACATCCAGATAAGTGCCGTCGTCCATGCCGTCCTGAATTCCGGCGGAGTAAGCCTTGATCAGGGAAAGCGGCGTTTTGAGCTCATGGGAAATGTTTGCGATGAACGTCCTTAAATTCTCGTTTTTGCTTTCCAATGCGAGATGAGCCTGCTCTAACTTGTCGCTCATCCGATTAATGCTCTCCGCTAAAGACTCGATTTCATCGCCCGTTCGGATATGAACCTTCGCGAACGATAGCTTAGAGATGCCGTCCGCTGCTACCTGGATTGTGGCAAGCGGCCGAACGATCTGTTTCGTAAACACGAGAGACAGCACGATCAGGAGCAGCAGCCCGCCCGCATATATATACAGGTTAAAACGATTGACGATGGCCAGCGTTTCCGAGGAATACGAAATAGATTCTCCGATTACGAAAATCAGATTGTCCTTCTTCATGAAAGTAACAAGGAAGCTCGACTTTAATTTTTGCTGATGATAAATTTTTCGGACCGGCTTATTTTCATTCAGCTTTGCGATACTTTCATCGGTTATCCAGAACTTGCTCAATGTAATCTTCTTTTTGTTCAGTTGATCGAGGACGTCTTCATTTAGACGATTAATATTTCCGATTAGTTCCGTATGCACGATGGTTACCCCTTGCTCCCGCTCAAGAAGCTCCGCATCCCGGAGTAAATGACGAGTGTCCATCGTTTCGAGCTGCGCGGTTAAGGCAGCCTGCGTATGTTTTTTTTGGTACAACAAATATTTGGGTAAGAAGAACGTATTCATGGCAATTGAAAGAATAACGACGATGAGAAACATCAGAGAGATGCGCACGATCAACTTTCGATTCAGCTTATTCATGCGGCTCGTCCAGACTATACCCCATACCTCGATGAGTCGTAATGACATGCTCGCCGATCTTCGCCCGCAGTCTACGTATATGCGTATCGACCGTTCTTTCTTCGCCTAAATAATCGAACCCCCATACATGATCCAACAATGCTTTCCTCGTGATAATGACGCCTCTATTTTCAATCAAATATTTCATCAGGTGGAACTCTGTATTCGTTGCCTGTATGTCCTGGTTATTTCTGAAAATGCGTTGCCCGTCCATATCGATCTGTAAATCCCCAATGGTAATTCGAGAATCTATCCGTAACAGTTTTCTTACTCTTAGAATCAATATTCGCGGGTCGAACGGCTTGCTGATATATTCATCCGCACCGGACTGCAAGGCGATTAATTCATCCTCGGTTTCGCCTTTGGCCGTTAACAGAAGTACTTTCGTTGTTTTGCTTTGTTTTTTGATTTCTTTGCACACTTGAATGCCGCTTTGCTTCGGCATCATCCAATCGAGGATGGCCAAGTTAATTTTGTTCGTATAGAAGAGATGAAGAGCTTCTTCTCCATCTCGCGCCGGATAAGTCGTAAAGGACTCTTTCTCTAAATAAGCTTGTACGATCTTGAGCATGAAGGGCTCATCATCGGCAATTATTATATTCATAATGAGCTCCTTAACGAGGGTGACATAACGAATAACCTCTTACTAAAATGTACATCTTGTTTCTCTTTCATTCGGCAGTTCGTCCAGTCTTAAAGAGAGAGTCCATCGTCATCTCCGAAGGCTTACCGCTTTTATCAAATGCATGATTTTGTCCGCGCCTCCGCCGTTTACATGCTTCTTCATCGCGTCTCTGTAGCGGGAGCGGTTCTCGTATAGTCGCATAATCGCGGAAACGAAGCTATGAGCGGTCATTTGTTGTTCCGGCAGCATATCCGCGAAGCCGGCTTGTTGGAAATATCGCGCATGAGCAAGCTGGCCGGACCGGCTTCCGCCTTGGGTGTGCGGATATCAGCTTCCTCTCAATCCCCTGCTCCGAGCCGATATAGTGGATGCTCCAGTTTTCTTTGGCGCATTTCGGGATCAGTACGAGATTGCCTGTTACGTGGCCTGCCGAGCCTCCCCCGGTGAATAGAATGGTTTTGCTCATGCCAGCAGTCCGCCTTTAAGCAGCATTTCCCTTATCTCCGGCTTGCTCAGCAATGCATGATTAGAATGGTAGCCGCGAAAATCTACAGGAACGCTGCCCGCATAGTAATCTTGTAATCCTTCTATTGGATAAGGAGGTAAAATGACATAATACCGAACATCCAAGTCGATGGAATAAGTACTTTCAAACTCGGATATCAGAGATTCGGTTAGGCTTTCGCCAGGACGGGCGCCCGTTTCGTTAATACGGACGACTCCCGTCGCTAATTCCTCGATTAATACTTGCGTAAGATCCGCAATGCGGCAAGCCGACATTTTCGTTACGTAGATTTCCCCGCCTCTGCTGTCTTCCGTCGCTTTAAGCAACAGCGCTACGGCTTCCTCCAAGGTTAAGAAAAATCGGGTCATTCTAGAATCGGTTAGCGATAGATCCAGCCCTTGCGCGATTCTTTGTTTGAACAGAGGTACGACGCTGCCCGTCGATCCGAGCACATTGCCGCTTCTTACGCAAACGAATCGAGTGTTGCCTTCTCTTAAATTGGCATGAACGATTAGTTTTTCCGCGAGGGCTTTCGTCATTCCGTAGGTGTTGGAAGGGTGGGTCGCCTTGTCCGTGGATACGTAAATCACTTTCTCGACATCGTTCGCGATAGCGGCTTGAATGACATGCTGAGTTCCAATGACGTTCGTCTTCATCGCGCTATCCGGCTGTTGTTCGCAGATCGGAACATGCTTCAAGGCGGCTAAGTGATAGATATAATCCACCTGCTGGCAAGCTTGCATAACCTCGTATTTATCGCGAATATCTCCAATGATAAAATTTAATTTAGGGTGATGCTGAAATTCCTGCCGCATCTCCACCTGCAAAGACTCGTTCCGGGAAAAGATTCGAATTTCTTTAGGTTCCCTTTCCAGCAATTTTCCGACGAGTTCTCTTCCCCAAGAACCCGTTCCTCCGGTAATCAATATCGTTTTGTTCTGCAAGGCTCTTTCCTCCCTATCTATGTCGTGCTAACCAGGCAAGTATAATACCCGTATGTTACACGAATATGGCGATAGGAAGGGCGCGGGACGAGGGGCATACTAGAGGGGCCGAACTAAAGATCAAGAACCGCTGTGAACTTCCGACTTCGTATAATAGAACGCGTTGAAAACGAATAGAAGCAAGAACATGGCGGCATGGGGAATCAGCGCGTGGATGTGGTCTTCAACGCCGGGCTTCGTGATGTCTAGCAGCTGAATGATCATGGTGCCGAAAGGAAGGTAGCTAACGAACAGCACGCGTCCTGCCAAATGGTCTTCGACCCCGCTGATGGCCATCATGTTGACGAGGATGGCGATAATGCCGAGCACGACCGAAGGAATATAACTCTTGCCTACGATTCCCGTCGCCATCATGAGCGGCGTGAGTAACATTTGCAGCGCCGCCATCCAGATGAACGCTTCGGTATATTTTCCAATCAGATCATTAGGAATCGGTTGATCGCTCATGAGACTGCCAACCATCCATATCGCAGAATAATTTAGAACGATGACGGCCAGCGAGAGGAGCGCGACCACGAAGGTTTTGCCAAGCAAGATGGACATGCGGCGATAGGGATATACGAAAAGCTGATTAATCGTACTATCGCTATATTCCCGAGCCACGACGTAACCGGAGAGGAGAGAGAGAAGCAACGGGCTAACCATGACGTTCAGAAACAGAAGATTGTTTTTGTATAGATCGGTCCAGCTCATATTGCCCCATGCCGCGAAGGCCGAGATCAGGGCGGGCATTAAGGCGCCGATGATAACCAACCAAAACATTTTCGTACGTCTTAGTTTCAGGATTTCGGTATAGAACACGTTAAGCACTCAGATCGCCTCCCGTCAGGCTAAGGAAGTAATCTTCGAGCGTTTCGCGCACCATCGCGATTTCAGCCACATCGATGCCGTGTCCGACAAGGGTGCGGTTGATAAGGGCCGACTCCGACAACTGCTCGAATATTCGAATGACCCCCGGTTCGGGGACGGTATAATCGTGAATCCCCAGTTTCTGCTCCAGCAGCATGGCGGCTTCGCGATCGTTGCTTAGCTTGAACTCCATGCAATGCCGGTTTTTCATCTGAAGCGTGTGTTGTTCGATTTCTTCGACAAGGACTCCTTGATGAATAATCCCGATTTTCGTAGCCATCTGCTGAACTTCGCTCAGAATATGGCTCGATACGAGAATGGCGATATTGCGCTTCGAGGCCAGTTCGATAATGAGCTGCCGGACTTCCTTAATGCCGGCCGGATCCAAACCGTTCGTCGGCTCGTCGAGAATAAGCAACTCCGGATGATGCAGCAGGGAGCGGGCTATGCCGAGCCGTTGTTTCATGCCTAACGAGAAATTTTTCACTCTCTTGTTCCCGGTATCCAGCAGCCCCGCTTGCTCGAGCGCTTGGTCGATGCTTTCTTTATTGCCCATTCCCATCATCCGACGATGGATGTCCAGGTTCTCGACAGCCGTCAGGTTGGGATAAAAGCCGGGTATTTCGATCATAGAGCCGATGCGTTCGAATGCCGCTTTCCGGCCGGACTCCGCGTCCTGACCGAACAATTGAATCTGCCCCGAGGTTGGCTTGATGAGCCCCATGATCATCCGAATCGTCGTCGTTTTACCGGCCCCGTTCTGACCGAGAAAACCGTAGATTTCCCCCTTTTTCAAGGAAATGCTGACGCCGTCGACCGCCGTGTGCGTTTTGTATTTTTTGGTAAGACCGCTCGTCCTCAAAATGTCTTCCACTGATTCATCCTCCTATGAGCAATTGCCAAGCAATAGCGGCCGCATCGCGTCTTGCTTGGGTTGGATTGATTATACAATAGGAGCTTTACATGAGATTGAACGGTTTCTTACATATTTCTTAAGTCGCTTTGGGTAGGCAGAACGCAAATACGGTTTCGCCGTTCGGGACGCTTCTCGCAATAATTTCACCGTGTTGCTTCTCCACCAGTTTCTTGACGATCGTCAGCCCTAATCCGTTCCCTTGTTGCACGGAGTTTCTAGAGGCGCTGCCGGTATAAAGCCGTTCGAAAATATGCGGCATATCCGTTTGCGAAATGCCTTGTCCGCGATCCCAAACTTCGATCCATACGCGGTCTTCCTTATCCTTGACCCGGATGCCGACAACGCCGCCATCCGCTCCGTAACGAAGCGCATTGGACAGTAAATTGTTCATGATTCTCTCCAAGCTTTGCCGATTTCCCCATGCGTACAACGGCCGCTCCGGAAGCTCGAGCCGGGGGGAGAGCCGCGCGAGCTCGAACTGGTGATAGAAGGAGACGACGGCCTCCTCGACCTTGTCGATGACGTTTAGCTTTTCCGGCTCCATGGAGCCGTTGTCGGCTTCCAGCTTGGACAATTCGAAGAAATCCCGGATTAACGCATCGAGCTTATTTCCTTTGGCGACTACGATCCGGTAATAGTTCTGCCGCATTTCCTCCGACAAACTATTGTCCTTCTGCATGACTTCCACGTAACCGAGAATTGCCGTCAGCGGCGTTCGCAGGTCATGGGACAGGTGGGAAATCATTTTTTTGCGTTCGGTCTCGAGAAGGTTCACTCTCTCCAAGCTGATCTGATAGGCGTCGATAAGGCGGTTCATGCTGCCGCCAAGCTCGATTAAGGATTCCGGCGCATGATGAATACGGATTCGCTGATTGGGGGAGCCGCCGCGTATTTCGTTCAATCTTGCGGTTATCCACCCCAATTGTTGCTTGTAGCGCCATTGTTTGACGAGCAGAAAGCAGCTTGCGGCAAGCAGGAAGACGATAATGGCAGGCTGAACGTATCCCGGCATCAGTTCGCCGCCGCCCCGAGCTTGTAACCGATTCCCCATACGGTTTGGATGTAGACCGGTTGGGACGGATCGGGCTCGATTTTGGTGCGAAGCCGCCGAATATGTACCATAACCGTATTCTCGTCGGTCATGTAATCTTCGTTCCAGACGGCTTGGAAGATTTGCGATTTCGTGAATACGCGGGAAGGATGGGAAAGGAACAGCTTGAGGATGTCGAATTCCTTGGCCGTTAACGTTCTGCGGCCGGCTCGGGAAGCGACTTCGTACGTGTGCAGATCGATCGACAGCTCGCCATGGGTTAGCACGGACGAAGAACGGTCTAGAGGATTGGCGTTGAAGTAAACATATCTTCGCAGCATGGCTTTGACCCTCGCCGACAGCTCTCCGAGCCCGAAAGGTTTCGTCATATAATCGTCGGCGCCGAGCCCCAGTCCGATAATTTTATCCACTTCGTCCGCTTTGGCCGATAGAATGAGCACGGGGATATTTTGCTTTTCCCTGACGCGGCGCAGCACTTCATACCCGTCGATCACGGGAATCATCAAGTCTAGAATTAGGAGCTGAAAGCCAGTCTGCTCCAGCTTGCCGATCGCTTCCGCTCCGTCGTATGCGGATGACGTTTCGTAGCCTTCCCGCTGCAGATAAGCGGTCAGCATCCCGTGAATTTCCCGGTCGTCTTCGACGATAAGAATGTTAGTAGTCATGCGGTTCCCCCCTTACCGATCATCATATAGACGGGAGACATTATTTGTAAAGGGAATGTGCAAAACCAAATAGATGACGGCCAGATACCCATAAGGTCTTCGATTTTGGAATGGAAAGGGTATAATAAAAACAAAAAGGCAAAGTAGGAGATACGATGACGGAGATTCAGGCTACAAAAGAAGCGGGATGGAATTGGGACAACAGCTATGCCCGTCTTCCGGAATCCTTGTTTACCAGGCTCGACCCTACTCCCGTGCGCGCACCGCGGTTGATCGCGCTGAATGAGCCGTTGGCCATATCGCTGGGGTTGAACGTCCAAGCGCTGCAAAGCGATGACGGCGTGGCGACATTTGCGGGCAACCGGATCCCTGAAGGCGCCGATCCCCTCGCTCAAGCTTATGCAGGGCATCAATTCGGACATTTCAATCGCTTAGGCGATGGCCGCGCGATCTTGATTGGCGAGCAGATTACTCCGCATGGCGAGCGATTCGACATTCAGCTTAAAGGCTCAGGCGCGACGCCGTATTCCCGCAGGGGAGACGGTCGAGCGGCGGTTGGACCGATGCTGCGCGAATACATCATCAGCGAAGCGATGCACGCGCTGGGCATTCCGACTACTCGCAGCTTGGCGGTAGTGGCGACCGGAGAATCCATCTACCGCGAAACCGAGCAACCTGGTGCTATATTGACCCGCGTGGCCGCCAGCCATCTGCGCGTCGGCACGTTTCAATATGTCGCGCAATGGGGTACGGATGAAGATCTAAGGGCGATGGCGGACTATACGTTACGGAGACATTATCCGGAAGTCGATGCCGAGGGAGACCGCGGTCTTTTGCTGCTGCGGGAAGTGATTAAGCGTCAGGCCGCGTTAATCGCCCAATGGCAGCTCGTCGGGTTTATTCACGGAGTGATGAACACGGACAATATGGCTCTTAGCGGAGAAACGATCGATTACGGGCCGTGCGCTTTTATGGATGCTTATGATCCTGAAACGGTATTCAGCTCCATCGATACTCAGGGGCGCTACGCATACGGTAATCAGCCTTATATCGCCGCTTGGAACCTCGCGCGATTCGCCGAAGCGCTATTGCCGTTGCTGCATGACAACCAGGAGCAGGCGGTTCAATTGGCCCAGGAGGAGTTAAAGGGTTTTACGGAGCTGTATCGAACGAATTGGCTAGCGGGAATGAGAGCGAAGCTGGGGATCTTTAACGAAGAGCCGCAGGATGAAGCGCTGATCGAAGATCTACTCGGTATGATGCAGAAGACCGGCGCGGATTATACCAACACCTTCCGCGCCCTTACTTTCGATACGGCGGGGGATACGGTTGTGGCCGAGCACCCGGAATTCGGGCAATGGCAAGAGCGGTGGCGGTCGCGGCTAGGCAGGCAACAAGAATCGCAAGCTTCGTCGCACCGACTGATGCGCAGCAGCAACCCCGCACTCATTCCTCGGAACCATAGAGTAGAAGCTGCATTGAAGGCAGCTGCGGAACACGGGGATTACAGCGTAATGGAGCGGCTGCTCGACGTTCTCTCCCATCCCTTCGATCACACTCCCGAACAGGCGGAGTTCGCCGAGCCGCCCGTGCCGTCCTCTCGTCCATACCGAACGTTCTGCGGAACGTGATCCGACGGCTACAACCGCATAAATACTCAAGACGCCTGCAAAGGCGTCTTTGGCGTGCAAGGTTGATCTGCGACTTTTCACAAAAGGATTGGCATCGATTAGATTTTCTGTTACGATTGTCGTAACTTATTAAAGATGTTTAATAAGTTAATCTTCCAAGAGGTGAAACGAAGTGAATGAATTACCCGCGACTCCCAAAGAGATGAAGAACGTGATCCTTAGCGGCATACGCGCAGCGCTTCTTACGCTTGGGAGCGCGACTAAAGCGGAGCTGAGTCGCCAATTGGGTATCAGCTTCCCGACTACGAGCAAGTTTCTGGCCCAGATGGAGCAAGAGGGGGAGCTTATTCAAGTCGGCATTGATGATTCCAGCGGCGGGAGAAGAGCGATGAGATATGCTTACAATCCGGAATACATGCTGGGGTTGGCCATTTTTTTGGAGCAATCGGAAACGAACTTCGCGGTTTTTAATAGCGTGGGAGAAGTGAAAGAACAAGGTAAAACTTCGAGCGTTTTAAGGGATGACATTCATAGCCTTACGAAGCTGATCGAAGAGATCATCGTTCAATATCCCAAGATCGGTTCCCTTGCTATCGGAGTGCCCGGTGCGGTTAATCATGGCCGGATTATCCACATCCCTGATTACGAACAGTTCCATCTTTTCGACCTGAAGGGGACGCTGGAAGAACGATTCTCTATTCCCGTCGTCGTCGAGAACGATATGAACGCTGCCGTGCTGGGCTATTACGACAATATGAATAACAAAGACAACCCTTCCTTGATCTATTTGTATTTCGGTAAGAACGGTCCCGGTGCCGGCATTCTGATCAATGGAGTGGTGGTCAGAGGCAGCACCTTTTTCTCGGGGGAAGTTTCATTCGTTCCGCTATATGATCATTTGAATTTTCAACAAGCGTTGACCGAAGGTACGGGAGTGGAAAAAATAAAGCTTCGCGAGCAAGGGATCGATGCCGTTAGTCGGTTGATCGCGACTTGCACGGCTGTGATAAACCCTCACACGATTATTTTCTGTCATGACGAAGTGAACGAAACGATCCTTAACGGGATCGCGGCAAGGAGCGCCGCCTATATTCCGGCGGAACATCTGCCGCGGCTCGCGATGAGCGACTGGGAACAGGATTACTTAAACGGATTGCGGAATCTCGGGCTCGATCTGTTGATTTCCGCACCCGCCACGAAATGAATAACGGAAACGGGAGATTATTATACAATGGCTACTTATTTTTTATTGATTATCTACTTGGCCTTCATCAGCCTAGGGCTGCCCGATTCCCTATTGGGATCGGCGTGGCCCGTCATGCAATCCGACGTTAACGCGTCGCTGGGCACGGCGGGTTTGTTGTTCATGATCATTGCGTCAGGCACGATCGTGTCCAGCTTAGCGAGCGGAGCCGTATTAAAGCGGTTCGGAACGGGCAAAGTCACTCTCGTCAGTTGCATCATGACGGCAGGCGCCTTATTTGGTTTTTCCGTTGCTCCGTCGCTGGCGTGGCTTATCGTTTGCGCCATTCCGCTTGGCCTTGGCGGGGGTTCCGTCGATGCCGGTTTAAACAACTACGTGGCCGCGCATTACAAAGCGCACCACATGAGCTGGTTGCACTGTTTCTGGGGAGTAGGCGCGACTCTCGGACCGATGATCATGGCCCAATTCATCTCGGGGCAATCATCTTGGAGAGACGGCTACCTTACGGTCGCGGGTATTCAATTGGGATTGGTTGTCATCTTATTCTTAACGCTGCCCTTGTGGGATCGCGTCGCAAAATCAAGCAACGTTAGTCGCAGCGAACAAATCGAGGATTCAGACGGCTTGTCGAATGACGAGGAAGACGGCCAACCCGTTAAACCGTTGCGGATGAAGGGAATCAAGCTAGCTCTGGCATCCTTCCTATTCTACAGCGGAGTCGAAGCCACCGTGGGCTTATGGGGAAGCAGCTTTCTGGTTGACGTGAAGGGCTTGACCGCATCGTCGGCCGCGTTATGGGTTTCCCTGTACTTCGCGGGCATTACGATCGGGAGATTCGTTACCGGATTTATAACGTTTAAGTTAAGCAACCGCACGCTCATTCGCGGAGGTCAAATCATTGCTTTATCCGGAGCGGTGTTCCTAGTCCTGCCCTTGCCGTCGGGATTCGCGCTTGCCGGCTTGATGATTATCGGGTTAGGTTTGGCTCCGATTTTCCCTTGCATGCTGCATGAAACCCCGGTGCGATTCGGGAAAAAGAAATCCCAAACCATCATGGGTTACCAAATGGCCTTAGCTTATACCGGAAGCACGCTTTTACCTCCGTTGCTCGGGTTTATGGCTTCCCATACGACAATTGGAATTTTTCCGGCGTTTATCGCGTTATCGGCCGCGGCTATGCTCCTGTCTTCTGAGAAGCTGAATGTTTTATTGAAGATGAAAAGTTCGGGTCTCGAACATGGTCGACCGATCCATTGAGGCTAGAATGGGATTCAATTCAAACAATTGTTCAATGTGGTACACGCCATGCGGCAATTCGGCGCGATACGCTCTCTCGGCTACGAAAGCCGCGACTTTGGCCGTGATTTCGGCTTCGCTCGTTCCCTGCAAGAAGCTTTCCACCTTCACGTGCTCGTGGTCTCTTTTCCCCCAAGCATCGATTTTCACGGCGAATATCTCCGTACCGAATTTCATTCGCCCGAATAGTTGGACGGCGGCAGAGCGGACCGGCTTATATCGTAATAAACGGAACATTCCGGACGCTTTGAGCCCCGCCAACAATCCGGTTATCGCAACCGAATCGAAACAAAGCCGAGTGGAAACGGTAGGTACCCCTAACGTTAGCGGCAGCACATGTTGATCCGAGAAGTTGAACCGGTATGCCTTCCTGCTTCCCAGCGGCCCTCCGAAATTCGTTTTCTTGCCATCCGCGAAGCTTGCAACCGCAACCTTCTTGTCCCCTCTCACGACTTCGAAATCGTTGCCCAGGTTGTCGATCGTCCATTCAATGGCGGCTTTGCCATGATGATCTCCCATGCCGAGCATAATGGAGATGTCTAGAGCATCCGTATGATCCATTAGACTTTTGGCATGATAAGCCATCAGATTAGTCAGTCCCGGCGCAAGCCCGATACTCAAAATGGCCGTAGCTTCGTTAGCCTTAGCCTCCGCTTGCAGCTGTTCCACTTGAGCCAAGAAGGAATGGTTCGCGGAAACGTCTACGTAATCGATTCCGTTCTCGAAACAGAATCTGACGAATGAGGTATCCGTTTGATCGAGGCACATGACGACAAGCTTTACTCGATCCCGGAGGGTGCGGTCGAAACCTCCAGCAATATTAAGCTGCAGGGGCAGGACCTTCCCGTTGGTCGAGCGGCTGAATTGCTGGGCACGGCTTAGATTTCTACCCGCCGCGTATACTTTACCCGGAAAACATTCGCCAAGCTGTCTGCTTATCGATTGTCCTACATGGCCATATCCGCCAACGACGACGATGTAATCTTTCATAGAGGTCATCTTCTCTCCTCGTTAACGCGATGTCTGATTAAATAGTATAGATACTAAACTAAAAGGCAAAAAAATTACTTTTGCAGAAATTCGTTTAATTTTTCTATGCAGGTTTCGAAAATTTCGATTTCTTGCCGGCTTAGCCGCGAACGAAGCTGGTCGTAAAATTGAAGTTGAACCTCTTCATGAGCCTTGTATGCTTCCTTCCCTTTCTCGGTAAGCGAAATCAGCACCCCCCTCGAATCGTGGGGATACGGCGAACGCGTTGCCAGTTGCTTGGCTTCCAACCGAACGATAAGCTGGGAGACCGCGCCTTTCGTCACTTCGAGGCGAGCGGCGAGCTCGCTCATCAGAATGCTTCCCTCGTAACCGATCGCTTCGATCGTATGGATCTCGCTCGGCGTTAACGATCCGGCATTGCCGAAGGTTTGAGGGTGGCGTTCGAGACGTCGGAGCTGCATAATCAGTCGGCCGAGGTTGCGGCTTCCTTTGTTCATAGGGACGGGGTGGGAGTCGTTGTGATTATCCATGTTTTTAGTTTAGTATCTAAACCTACTTATTGTCAACTTTCAGTTTTGAAGACCGAAATTTGAGCTGAATCGGAAATAAGCAAAAGTTAACGTTGACGTTAACGTTCAAAAAGATTATTCTTATTTCATTCGCAAGGAAGCAAGATTCAAGCGGAGGGATGACGTGGATAAATTCAAGATCGACGACGTGGCCAAGGAGTGCGGATTGACCAAACGAACGATTCGGTACTATGAGGAAATCGGAGTGCTGTTCCCTCCGGAGCGAAGCGAAGGCGGGATGCGGTTATACACCCGCAAGCATATCGAACGGTTGAACCAAATCGTGAACGCGCGGGATGTTCTCGGATTTTCGCTTATGGAGATATTGAATTTCGTATCGGTTCGGGAGAAGCTTGGCGAGCATCGCGATAGCTATTCCAAATCCGAGGAAGCCGAGCATAAGCTGCAACAGTTGGTGGAAATGAAAGAGATGGCCAGTCAGCAACTGGCCATGGTCGATGAGAAGCTGGCCAAGATGATTGAATTTCGCAAGGAAATCGAGAAAATGCAACAACGGATCGACGAAGGCATAACCAAAATGTCGACTTAAAAAGGAGTCTTCCGTAACCATGCAACCCTCAACTAGGAAAGGGGCCAATCCGGCCGAACAGACTCAGCATAAAACGAGAGTCAGTATGTTTAATCAACCGATAGCGGTATGGGCTGTCGCTTTCGCCAGCATTATCGCTTTCATGGGGCTCGGTCTCGTGGACCCCATTCTGCCGATGATGAAAGACCAGTTAGGCGCGTCGGATAGTCAGCTTACATTGCTGTTCACGAGCTATAATGCGGTTATGGCGTTAGCCATGCTCGTAACCGGCGTTATCTCTTCCCGTCTAGGGATTAAGAAAATGTTGCTCGCTGGCATCGTCCTGATCGCCTTGTTCTCCGCGCTTGCGGGAACCGCGGGCAATGTCATGGAAATAGTCTGGCTTCGGGCTGGATGGGGACTCGGCAACGCGTTCTTCGTCGCGACCGCGCTCACGGCGCTCGTGTCGATGTCCAGAGTCGGCGTCGCGAAGTCGATTATTTTGTTCGAAGTGGCGGTCGGGCTTGGTATCTCCGTCGGCCCTCTCTTGGGCGGCGAGCTGGGCGCGATTTCGTGGCGCGGTCCTTTCTTCGGCGTCGCGGGGCTGATGGTTATCGCGTTCTGCTGCATCTTCTTCATGATGCCGAAGAAACCCGCGATGGCGGTCGCCGCGCCGGCAACGAAGAAGAAAGCTTCGATCCTCGATCCGTTCCGTGCGCTTAAGCATCGCTCGTTGCTCGTATTCGGCCTCGCGGCGATGCTGTATAACTTCGGATTTTTCACTTTGCTCGTCTACGCGGCGCTCGTACTCGGTCACTTGCACCACCTGGACGTACACCAGCTCGGATATGTATTCCTCGGTTGGGGTCTCTTGTTAGCCTTCACCTCGGTATTTACGGCTCCGAAGCTGCAGAAGGCGCAAGGCACGATCAGCGCGATGTGCGTGCAATTGTTGCTCTTCGCGGCAACGCTAGCCGCAATGGGTTATTGGACGACGGACAAAGTCGTCGTCATCGCGATGGTTATTCTTGCCGGCGCGTTCCTCGGCAATAACAATACGCTCATCACGACCGCGGTTATGAACGCCGCCCCCGTCGAGCGCTCCACGGCTTCCGCCGCATACAGCTTCCTTCGGTTCGTCGGCGGAGCTCTCGCTCCTTACTACGCGGTCAAGTTCTCGGAGTGGTTCGACTTCCATGCGCCGTTCTACATCGGCGCGGGGTTCGTGGTTCTGGCCGTCATCGTCATATGGCTGAACCGCAAACACCTGAAACACGTGGACGAGGTCGAAAGCGAGCATTAACGATAATAGAATGAACAAGCAGGTCTGATTCTCCGGCTTGCTTGTTTTCATTTTAGCGAAGCAAGATTATGATAAGAGACAAGCACATACGTATAGAAAGCAGGGGAACGCATGAATGAAATCATGAGCAAATTGCTAAGCCAAGAGGAAGAGCTGCAGTTCGCTTCCTTTACGAACGAAGATGCGCTGCAATTGGGGTTGTTGATCGTTGAAATCGCCAAAGCGGAATTCGAGAAGGGCATTGCCGTGCATATCGAGAACGATGAGCATCCTTTGTTCACGCATTACATGAAGGGAACCTCGCAAGGCAATAGGTATTGGATTCACACGAAGAAGAACGTCGTGAATCATTACGGGAATAGCTCCTTGTACGTGGGGGAGATGTTCAAAGACAAAGGGACTACGTTCAAAGAGAGTTCCGATTTGCCCGAGTCGGATTATCAAGGGGAAGGCGGATCTTTCCCGATAACGGTACGCGGGCAAGGGAAAGTAGGAACCGTCACGGTGACCGGGTTAACGGGCGAAGAGGATCATTATCTGGCGGTAGAAGGCATCCGCAAATATCTATCTCGCAAATAAGCGGATCAGTCTCAGCGTAGTCGCCGGAAAGTCGTTTACAACGGGGCAGGGATCTCCTAAAATAAAGAAAGCTTGAAGTTCGGAAGGGGAATTTATACTTATGCCAGCAACTTTGTAATGGAATAAGACAGCGCAAAAAATTTCGTTATTCGCTCGTATAACGGGATAGGTGCGTCCTCTTGACCCATTACAAGGAGCTTCGGGCTAAGTATGTTATTTATACTTGCGGAGTGCCTTTATTGAGGCACTCCGTTTTATTTTACGAAAATACAAATCGATCCCCAAAGAGGTGTTTAGAAATGAGCCATTCATTTACGATAGAGCTGGAATTCGTTAGATTGCGGACATTTACCGAACTGGATTATGAAGAATTATATGATCTCACGAGGCAAACGGAAATTACGGATCTTCTGCCGGATTGGAATATGACGGAGGAACAGCTGGAAGGTTTCCTTGGTTTCGTTATTGGGAGCTATGATACGTTCGATCCGTCGGACGTGAGAATTTTATTAGCCATGGAGCACAAGCGAGATAAGCGACTTATTGGATGGTGCGGCGTTTTTCCTAACGACTTGTTGGATCCGATAGCAAGGGAAATCGCTTATGCGATCTCGAAGGATTATCGCAATCAGGGTCATATCACGGCCGCGGTTCGGGCTATGGCTTCCTTCGTCTTCCGTCACACTCAGTTGGAACAAATCGTTGCCATCGTTAAACCCCATAACCATGCATCGAGAAGAGTCGTGGAGAAAGCGGGTTTTCGTCATCTTGATCTCGTCCGGTTATCCGACCAACAGGACTATGATTATTTTGAATATCCAAAGACCGGCTCGGACGAATCGGAGATCGACAATCGATTGCTTGTTCGTAAAGCAAGACCGGAGGATGCCGAAACTTTAGCGGATATTATGAAAAGAACGTTTAATCGGGAGATAAACATTTGGCATCAAGCGGAGGGGCCTCCGGACAATAATCTTTGCCCTCCTGGCTACGACTCGGTGGAAATGCACAAGTATGCGATTCGAGAATCGCATTATTACGTCATTGTATACGAAAGACGAACGATTGGCGGCATTTGCATTAACTCTACGGGCAAGAGACATGCCAGGATAGATAAGCTGTTCATTGATCCGAGCTATCAGGGACAGGGTTTCGGGTCGAAGGTCGTTTCTCTGATCGAGAAGGCGTTTGCTACCGTAGAAGAATGGAGGTTGGAAACTTCAAGCAAGCAAGTTCACAACCATCGCTTCTATGAGAAAGCGGGCTTCGTCAGAACCTATGAGTCGGAGCGTGAGTATGGTTATGAGAAAATCATACCGAGGGTGAAGGATGCAATTGGGATCAAGCATATAGAAGGGGAAGCTTCCAGAATGGAGAACCGGAACTTCTCGGATACGGAGTTCGAGAACTGCTTCATGAAAGGAGTAGATTTCTACAAAATAAATTTAGAGGACGGTCGATACACCAATAGTAATCTGCAAAACAGTCAGTTTACCGACTGTAACCTAAGTGGCTCCAAATTCACGAATCTAAACCTCACGCATGTTCTTCTGGCCGACTTAAGGTTAAGCGGCAGCGAGATCGGATTGGTTTCTTTGGACGGAGTTTACTTTCACGATACGAATCTAGGGGCGGATAAGAAACCAATATTGTTCGAGAGATGCGATTTGAGCGGCAGCGAGTTGCGCGGGTGTAATCTTACGAACGTAAATATTCGTCAATGCGATCTGTCGGGAATGAAAATTAACGATATCCCCGCTGATGAACTGTTGAGCGCTTATTACAAAGCGGTCAAGTAAACAATCTGATAGGCCGCCGGATTCCGGGCGGCACTCCGTTTCGCATTCGACAAGCCCGGGTGATTAAGCCCGGGCTTTCGTTATTCGCGGGGTAAATTCGCGTCTAGCCATGGACGAAGGATAGGAAGAACGCGGGCCGCTTGCATAGCTTGCGTATGATCGAGCCCCGCAAGCACGGACACATCCCAGCCCAGCGCTTCTAGTTGCTGGCGTTGATGAATGAGCGGACCGGCAATGTCCACCTGAACATTCCCCCAACGCTCGCCGTAATCGATCTTGTCGGCCGATCCTGCGAAGCAAAGGCGAGGGCAAGCGATTCCGGATTGGGCGGTTCGATCGTCGAAGCGTTGAAGTTCCTGGTACAAGGTGACGAACTGTTTCGTCTGGGCATCGCTCATCGTTACTTCAACCGACGACCAATCGAATTCATCGGACGTTGCGGGGAAGTCGCTAGTGTTAACATACGTTGAAGCGGTCATTTCATGGGTCGCTTGCGTTACTCTTAGCATTTCCTTGTATGGACCGGCAATCGGAGGAAAACCTCCCATAACGAGTGCCGAAAGGCGAGAGGTTTGAATAGCTAACTGCATTCCGCTAAGCGCAAGCCAGGAATATCCGTAATAGGCGAATTGTCGTGCGTCCACCGCATCGGCAACGGACAGAAAATCTTTAGAGATGTTAGCCGGAGTTAAGGTGTCGGGTTTTGCCGCGCGTAAGACATGGCCTTCATAGTCGAATGCGATTACGCGATAGTTGTCGCTGAGTCCATCGATTAACGAACGTCCAAGGGCAGGATCCGCTCCCCATTTGAGCATCTCGTCGGCCTGCGGCCCCACGATCGGATGCGGATTTACCGGAAGCAATAGATCAGGTCCTTCTCCCTTAACTTCTACCTCGATCTGATGTCCATCATGCATTACGGCTTTCATACGGATCAATCCTCCAATTCAATGGTTATACAATCTACTGTACAACATGAAAGCAAGTGAGAAGGTAGATGTGTTATGCCGCGTTAAAATTGGAGGAGTACTCGATTCGAACCTTAGTATTGCGCTTTAATGTTTTTGGTTAAGGTTTGATGAGGTAGGCCGAACGCAAATACAAGATCCGCTTTTAATAGAAAGGGTATGTTAAAATTTAGGTGGATTATCAATGGGGATGAGTGGAGTATCAACGAGGGGAGGAATCGTCTGTGGAGCAGGACGTAATCGTAGTAGGAGCGGGGCTCGCAGGTTTAGTAGCGGCGGCGGAGATTGCGGACGCAGGCAAGAAAGTAGTGTTGCTAGACCAAGAGCCGGAAGCTTCGTTGGGCGGTCAGGCTTGGTGGTCATTCGGAGGTTTGTTTCTGGTCGATTCGCCTGAACAACGCCGGTTGGGCATTAAGGATTCCAAGGAGCTTGCGTTACAAGACTGGCTAGGGTCGGCCGGCTTCGATCGGGAAGACGATGAGGATTATTGGGGACGGCAATGGGCGGAAGCCTATATTGATTTCGCGGCCGGGGAGAAAAGGGCTTGGTTGCGCAAGATGGGCATAAGTTTCTTTCCGGTCGTTGGCTGGGCGGAACGAGGCGGATATTTGGCGGAAGGTCATGGAAACTCCGTTCCGAGATTCCATATCGTATGGGGTACGGGACCCGCTATCGTTGAACCCTTCGAACGTCGCGTTCGCGAGCATATGAACAACGGCTTGATCGACTATCGGCCTCGCCATAGGGTGAATCAACTCATTCGGCATCAAGGTGCGGTAGTAGGTGTAAGCGGTTCCATATTGGTTCCGAGCGATGCGGCCCGCGGGGAGCAAAGTTCAATGGACATAAGCGGGCCATTCGAGCTTCGCGCGCGGGCGGTGCTCATCACCAGCGGCGGCATCGGCGGCAATCAGGAGTTGGTTCGGGCAAACTGGCCTAAGCGGCTAGGCGATCCTCCGAAACAGATGCTTTCGGGCGTTCCGTCGCACGTGGACGGGCGAATGCTCTCGATTACCGAACAAGCGGGCGGCCGCATCGTGAATAAGGATCGGATGTGGCATTACACGGAGGGCATTCGCAATTGGAATTCGGTCTGGCCCGCTCACGGGATTCGTATTCTTCCGGGACCGTCTTCGCTCTGGTTGGATGCGCGCGGACGGAGGCTGCCGGCCCCGAATTTTCCGGGTTTCGATACCTTAGGTACGCTTGAGGCTCTTCGAGGAACGGGATACGACTACTCGTGGTTCATCTTGACGCAGAAAATCATCGAGAAGGAATTCGCGCTCTCGGGTTCGGAACAAAATCCGGACTTAACCGGTAAGAGCGTTCGGCAGGTGCTGGCCCGGGCGTTGCCTGGAGCAACGGGTCCCGTTAAGGCATTCATGGATAAAGGCGAGGATTTCATCGTTGCTAGCGATCTGGAAGAATTGGTTGCAGGAATGAATAAGCTTACGGGAGAGAATCTCTTAAGCTTCGAGGAAATCAAACGGCAAATACAAGCCCGCGATCGGGAAATGGACAACGCGTTTACTAAGGATCTTCAGATTACGGCATTGCGGGGAGCGCGCAATTATAAGGGAGATAAGTGGATCCGGGTAGCCCGGCCGCACAAAATACTCGATCCGAAGAACGGTCCCCTGATCGCCGTTCGGTTACACATCGTCAGCCGCAAAACGTTAGGAGGACTGCAAACGAATTTGTCCGGGCAGGTTATCGGCTCCGAGGGCGCAGCCATACCCGGTTTGTACGCGGCGGGAGAAGTGTCCGGATTCGGGGGCGGGGGCATGCACGGATATCGAGCGTTGGAAGGCACTTTTTTGGGAGGCTGCCTCTTCTCGGGGTTGGTAGCTGGTCGTGCGATATCGACAATTTAAGCGCGCTTGGGTGTGCCTAACCGTCAGGGGGGGTGCGCATAAGCTTTGTTATCGCGCTCATGCGTAGTTTATACCGGTCAAGGCTTCCGGATGGAAGCCTTGACTCGATTCAAGCCGAAGAACGGTCGTCCCTGCCTTAGTAGGCGGTTTTTTTGCGTTTGTCGGAATTTTTTTTACAAAACTCCCGGATAAATTCCCGACCCTTCGGGAAGGCGTCTCTTGTTGACGGGATAATAGGGAACATACGATAAGGAGGTCAATTTATTCGTCGAGATAAAGGAGATTCGATGGCATATGATCCGAGTACCCGATCGTTTCTTTAAGTTCTGTGGATGGATGTTGCTGTTGTCCGGGCTGCTTACGACAATCATTCAATATATTCATTTGGAGGACGTTCCTTCGGGAATGGAGCAAATGGATATCTTCGTCGATGTTGCCGTGTGGACCCATATCGGGCTGCTGATTTCTTTCACCATGTTCCTGATGGGATTTGTTGGATTGTATTTACGTCAAGCGGCGGGTCTGAAATGGTGGGGTTGGCTGAGTTTCGGCATGCTGTTCCTCTTCTTCATGTTGGATGGCACGCATTCGCCGGTGCAAATTTTCGGCTATCCGGTTTTCTTCGACAATATTCAGACCGAAGAGCAGTTGCAAGCCGCTTCCGACCTGGTGATGAGGATCGGATCGGAAGGGCCGGGTTTTGCGTTAATGATCCTGTTGATGCCGTTGATGCTCTTCGGATCGATTCTGATGGGAATTTCCATGCTCCGCGCGCGCATCCTCCCCAAGTGGCCCGCGATTATGACTCTCGTCTCCGTCATCTTTATTTTCCTGCCTTACGGCCCCGTGACGAAGTATATTTTCCCGTTGCCTTACTTGATCTATGCTTGGTACGGCTGGATTCTCGCATTCGAGAAGAGAGACGAGACGGCAGCTTTAATCGAAGAAATGAGAACCCGTGACGCGAAGGGAATACATGTCAAAGAAGTGGAGCAATCGATATGAAGAAGGCGATAAGATTCAGCGTATTGGCACTCGTGTTCGCCATAGCGACAGTAGCCTCGGGGTGTTCCGGGAGCAACAATGAGGAGGGGAGCCTAACGATTAAGACGGGCTCGGGCAAGACGGTACTCTCCTCCGAATCCGAATGGCCGAAAGGACTTCCCGCGGATATTCCCAAGATGGAAGGAATGGTCGTCACCGCTTCCTCCGTATCCGATTCGGGGAATATAACGGTCGCGGTCGAAGTAGAGAAGCCTCTAGACGAGGTGGTGAAGCTGTATCAGGATTATTGCCAATCGGCCGGATACACGCAAACTTTAGAGATGAAGGAAGAGTTCACGTATATGTATTCCGGTACTCGCGGCCAAGAGGTGTTCGTCTTCAATTTCAGCTTGGATCAAGAGGACGGTCGGACGGTCATGGGCTCGATCGTATATGAGAGCAAGGGATAACGCATAACCGTTAGTCTTCGTGACCGGATGTATGGTAGACTACTAATCAAGATGATGTGGTCGGGATCCATCGGCACGAAGGAGTGGAAGCGGGTGTTTGCGCAACAGCGGCATCAGTTAATTATCCATCAATTAAAAAGGGACAAATCGATCCGAACCTCGGAGCTCATGGAAACGTTCGGGGTCTCGTTCGAGACGATCAGGCGCGACCTGGAGTATTTGGAGAGCGAAGGTTTGATTCAACGCGTTCATGGGGGAGCGATTCTGAAGGAACCGGACTACACTCGGGAAATTCCGTTGCCGCTTCGCGAATCTATATACGTGGAAGAGAAGACGGAGCTCTCTCAGATCGCTTCCAGGTACGTGACGGAAGGAATGTCCATCGCCCTTGACGTGAGCACGACCAACACGCAGATTGCGCGAGTGCTCAAAGACAAGTTTCAACGTCTGACGATCATTACGAATTCGTTGCCGATCATGAACGAATTGATCGACATGCCGAATTATACGTTGATTATGATCGGCGGAATGATTCGGAATTCGGAGCAAAGCATTATCGGCGATTTAGCCGAAGAATTCGCTTCCCGGTTTCATGCGGATTTATTCTTTATGAGCATGAGCGGAGTGACCATCGATGAGGGCATTACCGATTACGGGATAGGCGAGATCCAGGTGAAGAAGATTATGCAAGCGAACGCGAAGCATACGATCGCGCTTGCGGACAGCAGTAAATTCGATCATGTCTCTCTCATCAAAATATGCGCTTGTTCGCAGGTTGATCGGTTCGTAACGGACTCCAAGATCGATCGGGAGCTTGTGGAAAGGTACAAACGAAACCGAATCGAAATCGTCTACGAGTAGGCGTTAGAGACGGGACGGCACCGAAAGCAAATAAGCAGCAGACGTTGGATCGGCCGCGTCTGCTGCTTTCTTTTGTCCGCTATACGATGTTTCCTCCGTTTTTTATTCCTGATGCTCGCTTGTACAACTTCGCAACGGTCCGGTCCCTCGGCGAAGTCTTTGCAATCGAAATTAGTGCCTAGACCCCTACATTTCGAAATAAATTTCTGCGGCGATTGCGCAGGATGAAACCGCGAATTTCTCAGAGGAGGGGCTTCGTGGTTTTTTATTGCCTGTGTTTGTTTGCTGCTTAGGTCGATTTTTTTAGGGAGTAATACTAGGCACTTTTTAGTCTGCTTCTCCGTAGTCGTCATCCAGCCTAATGCTAAGGAACATTTCCGTGAATCGTTAGTCAACTTTCGAAGGGTGTAAGGTACTCTCAGTGCGCTTCCCGGTTCACTAGCCGAAATTTGGGAGGTGTAAGGTACTCTCTGCAGCTAGAATAGAAAGTGGACACCTCATAAGAACTAACAGATAATAAAAAACAATAAGAAGATGAGGTGTCCGGTATGGGTGAGAAGAGACAGCATTACAGTGAAGAGTTTAAAGAACAGACTGTTAAATACATTCAGGAACAGACAAAGACATTGCCCCAGATCGGAGAAGATTTAAACATCCCAAGTGGTACGTTAAAACAGTGGATGACCAAGTACCGCAAGTTTGAGAATGAACCGCTTGTAGATCGTGCGACCCTTCACCAGAAAGATAAGCAACTGATGGAGCAAGAACGCACGATTGAGGATCTCAAGGAAGAAATCGCTATCCTAAAAAAGGCCATGCACATCTTCAGCAAAGAAAGGAACTAAGGTTCCAGTTCATCGAAGATCATCGCTCCGAGTTTCGAATGGAGAAGATGTGCACAGTTCTATGTGTATCACGGAGCGGGTTACTACTTACGTAGCACTAAACTGAAACTGACCGCGAAGAACGGAAACGAGTGATTGGTGCAAAGGGAGGGATTGTTTCAGAAGTGTGGAAATAAACCCGCGAATGCTGGCAAACTGCTGTCCGCCGATAGCTGTCCGAAAGCAACCCGAGATCTTTTGTTTCACCTTGGACATGCGAATGTCTCGTTCAGCCAGATTGTTATCAAATGGGATTTGGTCATCGTAAAGAAAGCGGAGTACCGACGCCTTGTGGCGCGTAAGTCGGTCTCCAAGGTTCGCTGCAATACTTTTGCATTTCCGCCCTCGTGGCCCCGTTTTCTCGGGAACCTTATCTGTTGACCATTCGTTTGCTCCAAGCACCAGAATGTCGTCGTACTGACGGTCAATCTCAGCGAGGAGTGCATCTGACATTCGCGTGCCGGAGGCTCTAGCCGCTTTGGCCATTTTCCAACTTCGGCGAAGCAATTCTTTCATTTGGGCTGCCCATTGATGTCGATTGTGATCTACGATGCCCTGGCAGTCACGCAGGAGATGCGCATTACAGAGCGCATGGGAGAACGTTACGTCTGATTTGAAATACGAGGAAAAGCAGTCATGCACGACGATCCCCTTATAGGCAGGCAGCACATCCATTTCGGTGAACGCCGGCCCGCATCGTTTTTCGTTCATATGCAGTAACGTCCATTCGGCGCTCGAGTGCGTATGAAGATGTTGTTGTTTCCCGTTCAAACGCATGGGCGTTTCATCGCAGCAAATGAAGGGTTCTTTGCGCAGTTGCGCTTTGATTACCGGTTCATGCTCCGCTACACGGGATGCCATCGTATTCAGTTGCTCAAGCAAAGTGCGTTCGCTCGGGCGATACCTGGTCAAATCGAAAAAGA
This sequence comes from Cohnella herbarum, assembly GCF_012849095.1. Classification (NCBI taxonomy): domain Bacteria; kingdom Bacillati; phylum Bacillota; class Bacilli; order Caryophanales; family Paenibacillaceae; genus Cohnella; species Cohnella herbarum. The sequence goes on along the minus strand of NZ_CP051680.1, from coordinate 5,087,036 downwards.
ACTGAGCAATGCGCTTCAAGGGGAGCAACTGATAGACGCTCAGATACGTCGTCCAAGCAGCAAAGCTTTCCCCGTATTGAACAGGTGCTTTAACTGCGCTGGGAAACTCGGCTCTTTGCAGGGTGCGACAACAAGGACAGCGCTTCTCTTCGGCGCGATGCTCGGTGGTGATGAGCGGAGCTAGGGGTAGGTCAAGCACCTGCCTTTTGATCCAATCCTGCGCAGGTAGTTCAGCCATGGAATGATTGCAGTTTTTGCAGGTGGTAAGGGGATGGACGACAACTTCGTCCGGCTCCAGATGAAAACGAAGGGTATGCCCTTCATGCCCTTTAGGAGCGCCTTTCTTGCCTCCGGGCTCGCGTAAGTTGTTCTTTTTGCGCAGTCCATCACTCGAGGGTGGTTTGCTGCTGTTGTTGCTATTTTGACCGATCTGGCGTTCTAGCTCCTGTACGCGATTTTCGAGCTTCTTGATTTGCCGGGTTTGCGTTTCCACGATCTCGGTTAACTTTTCGTTTTGGGCTAGGAGCGCGGAAATAAAGCCAGCAATCTCGGTATCTCCTTTGCTAACGTGTAGTACCTGTTTCGATGTTAGCTTCACTGTACGCGCTCCTTCCACAAAATCTGATAAGAGAATACTTCTACATCGCCCACTGAAAATCCTTTAAAACAGAAAAAAATCTCCCCAGTTTCAGGGAGACGTAAGTAGTAACACGGAGCGGTTACTATAAATGGCTTCTGGAGAAGACCGTCCAGAACAGTTATCAGAAGCGTCGCAGAGCGCTATTGGCGCGAATCACCTGGCTTTTCCTGGACGCTCACAACAGGTATGGTAGCCCTAAAATCACAAAACTTCTACGAAAAGAAGGTTGGACAGTTTCTGAACGTTTAGTAGGGAAAATCATGCATGAGAATGGTTTACGTTCTTGTGTATCTAAGAAATTCCGAGTGACCACCACTGACTCGAATCACGATCAACCTATAGCACCAAACGTGCTGAATCAGAATTTTAAGACGACTGCACCTAACAAGATTTGGGTAACCGATATTACCTATATACCGTGCCGTGAAGGTCGTTTGTACCTCGCCAGCGTTCTGGATTTATATACCCGTAAGATTGTGGGCTGGAAGCTCGCAGACCGGATGACAACCGATTTAGTGCTTGCAGCTCTTGATCAGGCATACAGTACGCACAAACCTCCCAAAGGGCTTATACACCACTCTGATCGGGGTTCGCAGTATGCATCAGATGAATACCGTGAAAGGTTAAAGCAATATGGCATGGAAGCAAGCATGAGCCGCAAAGGTAACTGCTACGACAACGCCTGTATCGAATCGTTCCACAGCGTGCTGAAGAAGGAGTTTATTTACTGTACGAAATTTCAAACGAAGGCGCAGGCGCAACAAGAGATGTTTGTATATATTGAGCTCTTCTACAACCGTAAGAGAATACATGGTTCGCTAGGTTACTTATCACCTTCGCAATTCGAAGCTCAGTACTATAGCAGTATTAAATAAACGCTCTTATAGCGTGTCCACTTTCTTGACAGAGGTCCACTCAGTGCGCTTCGAGGATAGTTAGCAGAAATTTGGCTGGTGTAAGGTACTCTGAGTACGTTTCGAGGTTCGTCAGCCAACCTTCGGCAGCTGTAAGGTACTCTCAGTGCGTTTCGAGGTTCGTCAGCCAACCTTTGGCGGAGATAAGGTACTCTCAGTGCGTTTCGAGGTTCGTTAGCCAACCTTCGGCGGATATAAGGTACTCTCAGTGCGTTTCGAGGTTCGTTAGCCGAAATTTGGGAGGTGTAAGGCACTCAGTACGTTTCGAGGTTCTTCAGCCAACCTTCGGAGGGTAAGGTACTCTTTGTACTCTAATGGACTTGCCGTGGATAGAGAATGTTGAAGAACTTTTTTGGGCCATCGTACCCTCTGTTGCGAAGTTAGTTTCACGGTTTCATGCACGCCTTACTAGCAAAGTTTCTTGAATCATTACTTCACTATAAGAAGCTCGAATTCCTTTAAAGAGTCAAAGAAAGAATCTCTCCGAATTTGGGTTGACCTGGACAGTAGCCTGTGTTTGTTTTTATTATATTGAATTTGTGTGTGTTTGTGTGTTAGTATGTTGGATATTCCAATGTGAGAAGAGTGCTTCCAAGATGATCATCCTTCCGCTAGTCCTAGTGTTATGTTCCGGTTTGGCGCATGCCGTATGGAATTTGTTCGCGAAGCAAAGTACGGATAAACCGGTGTTTCTATGGGTTATCTATGCCCCGGCAACTCTGCTTCTATTGCCAACGTTATTAACCGAACTGGCGGCGCATTCCTTCACGCCGTTCGAATGGTTGATGATGGGGCTATCGCTTATCATGCAAGCGGTATATGCCATGTTGTTAGCCTTCACGTATAAGGCGGGGGACCTGTCGCAGGTGTATCCGATTATGCGGGGGACGCCCACGTTGCTGACTCCCGTTGCCGGAGTCCTCTTGTTAGGGGAGGCTTTACCGATATGGGGTTGGGCGGGTTTGTGCTGCATGCTAGTCGGATTCGTCGTTATGGTCGGAAGAAGCTCTCGGAACGTGGATCAATCCTCTTATAACAAACCCGTCTGGTTGGCGTTATGCGTCGGCTTGTGCATTACGGCGTATACGCTGGTCGATAAGGTGAACTTAGAGCATCTATCTCCGCTTGCTCTGTTAGATTTGACATGTATCGGGTTTATGCTGGGACTCACGCCCGCCGTCCTTAAATTTGACCGGTTGAAAAAGGTCGTTCGCGAGAACAAGAACATTATTTGGTTAGGCGCGATCTTGTCGCCGGGTTCGTATTTGTTATTCTTGTTTGCTGCAAATATCGCGGATGTATCTACGGTCGCCCCCATGCGCGAGGTAGGCATCGTGTTCGGTACGCTACTTGGATTATTCGTATTGAAAGAGTCGCAAGGGGCTCGAAGATTAACGGCATCGGTCATTGTCGTGACCGGGATTGTCATGATCGCTTCTTCTTCGGGGAGTTGAATAGCGATACGTCAAAAAGCGGAACGCTCGTCGATAGGATGAGCGTTCCGCTTTCGTGCGAGTTTTTGACATTCTTAGATTCAACGCATCCCTCTGGCCCCGATAGCCGGAGTGCGCCCTTCGGGTTCGTGTCGCGCTTGTTCCGAATAAACGGTACCATCCTCCAAGTGTATCCACGTATCGAAGTTCCGCTCGCCTTCTTTCATCGCGATTACCCGGGCTCCGGTGGGGAAGGACCGGTCTAAATACGCATTACGCGTCGTTCGGCCGTAGCAGAGACGGATCCCATGCCAGTCTCCCCAATAGTCGTTGCCATGGTCATGTCCGACGAAGATCCCCATGACGTCTCCCATTTCGATCATGGCGGCGAACATGCCGGAGTTGATCCAAGGCGCGCAGCAAGTATCGTAACGTTCCCCATAACAGACGCCGAAGTCCCATGCATCGTTATATTCGGGAAGGGGAATGTGGAAGAAGGCGAGGGATGGCAGAGTCGTGCCGCCGTTGTCCCCGGTCAGGCGATAGGATTGTCGCGTATACCAGTCGATCTGATCGCGGCGGATCCAATCGTAGAAACCCATACGGCTATACTCCAGCGGCGAATAGCTGCCGGAATCCAGAAAATAAAGGGCGGCGGAAGCCCGCCGGTCCTTGTCTCCCACGGTCAGTACGTAATTGCCGACTCCGTGTACGCCCTGTGGATCGGGCTTGGCGAAATTATAAGGAAAGGTCAGCTGCAGAGCATGCAGTTGCTCCCGAGTAATCGTTCCTTCCGAATCGTGGTTGCCGAATACGGCCGCCCACGGAATTCGCATGCGTTCCGGAACCGAGCAAGCCCGGCGGAATGCGTCCGCCGGATTCGGGTGGGAGGCGGAGGCGATAATGTCTCCCGTATAGACGACCAAATCCGGCTGTTCCGCTTCCAGAATGCGGAGCATCATCGCTTGCATCCGCTGTTCTTCCTCGTCGTTAGCGGCGAATTCGGGATCCGTGAATTGCACGATTTTGAAGGCTCCATCTTCCCGAAACCGCAGCTCCTTAGCCATCGTTGTTCTCTCCGCCCTCAAGAAGTCCCTCGGGTATTCGCGCATCCCAGTACTCCGGAATCGTTATACCCAACGCTAACGCGGCGATCGCGGCCGTATTGGTTATCGTTACGGTGCCGGACAAGCGCCCTTTCTTAATGCCAGGCCCGATGCAGCCCCAGAAGACGTTGCGGTCCATCGGATGGTCGCTGCCGTGGCTGTGCTTGTCCGCTCCGCCTCCGCCATGGTCGGTGAGCAGGATGATGAGGCTATCTTCGACAAGACCTTGCTTCTCCAATCGTTCAAGCACGCTGCCGATCCGTTCGTCGCAGACGCCGATCGCGGCCAAATACTCGCGCGATTCTTCGCCGTACCCATACCGGTGCCCGGAGCCGTCCGGTTCGTCCAGTTGCAAGAACAGTAACCTAACGTCGGGATTCTCATCTAAATATCCCAGAAGAGCAGGGACAAGCTCAGCATCCGGCAGGGATACCTTATGTACGCCGAGATTTTCTTCGATGATGCCCGAATTAATAGGGTTCCATCCGGTAAAAGAAGCCAGCTTGGCCTCCGGAAACCGATCTCTAACTAGCCGGAAAAGGGAGGGGAACGGGGAGTCGGTAGGGTAGGACTCGCTTGCCGCCTTGTCGTTGGTCAGTCCGTGTTTGTCGGGGGTCACTCCGTGAAGCACGGAGCCCCAGCATTCCGCGCTGATCGTCGGGAGTTCCGCTTGCGCTTCATAGGTATACGCGCCGCGGTTGAACCAACGATCCAGATGCGGCGTATGGGCCTGTTGCACGAAATTGCCCGCCCCGTCCATGCCAAGAATAAACACGCGCCGAATCGCATTCGGTTGTCTCATTTTCCACAGCTCCTAATCGTAGTCGGATCATTGCTTCCCTAGCATACGAATGGCTCCTAGAGGCGTCAATACGCGAAACCCGCCTTAGCGCTAACAAGTCACCAGCGTTACAGGGATAAGTCATCATCCTAGTAGTTGCCATATTCGGAGCTCCACTATAATGGGGAACATGAGGAAAGCAACCAGAGGAGGATGAAGCTTATGGCAGCGCTTGCACCGGCAGATTCGGTTATTCGTCCGCCAAGTCGGTTAAGAACATTCGGCAAACAAATCAAGAAGTTCAGAATATTGCTGTTGATGATGATCCCGGGACTAGCGTATTTGTTCGTTAACAATTACATTCCCATGTACGGCGTCATTCTTGCCTTCAAAAATCTAAACTACGTGGACGGGATTTGGGGTAGCCCTTGGGCGGGCATGGACAACTTCAAGTTCCTATTCAATTCTCCGGACGCGTATCTTATTACGCGCAATACGGTTCTGTACAACGTGGTGTTCATTATCGTGAATTTGATTCTCGCTCTGTCGACCGCGCTGTTGATTAACGAGATCAGGGATAAAGTCGTCGCTCGTTTCTACCAAAGTACATTCCTGTTGCCTCATATTATCTCGATGGTTGTCGTTGCCTATCTCGTGTACAGCTTCCTGAACACGGAAAGCGGTCTTGTCAATCGGCAACTCGTCAACCTGTTCGGCTCCGAAGCGATCTCATGGTACAATGAGGCCCGTTATTGGCCTTATATCTTGGTTATCGTTCATGCTTGGAAAGGCGTCGGTTTCCTAGCCATCATCTACTTCGCGGCGATCATCGGCATCGACAAGGAGTATTACGAAGCGGCTACGATCGATGGCGCAAGCAAATGGAAGCAGATGACGCGGATCACCATTCCGCTGATCGCGCCGGTCATTATCGTGATGACCTTGCTATCGATCAGCTCCATCATGCGTTCGGATTTCGGACTCTTCTACCAAGTGCCGATGAACTCCGGTCCGCTAATGCCGACGACGAACACGATCGATACGTACGTGTACAGGGCAATGACTAAGCTGGGAGACATCGGAATGTCATCCGCTGCCGGCCTATACCAATCCGTCGTTTGCTTCTTCCTGATCCTCGGGGCCAATTTCGCCGTCCGCAAGATTAGCAAGAACGACGCGTTATTCTAGGAAGAGGAGGCAACCAGAAGATGACGATCGCAACACGAATTCGCACGCCGTTGATTCATGTATTCTTCATATTGTTCGCCATAGCCTCGCTGTTTCCGTTTCTGCTGGTGTTCATGGTGTCCGTATCGGACGAGAGTTCCATCATCAATAACGGATACACGATCTTTCCGAGCAAGATCAGCTTTGCCGCTTACGAATTTCTATTTAACGATTTCGCGCAGATTGCCCGCGCCTATGGAGTAACCATCTTGGTCACGTTCTTCGGAACGATCGGAAGCGTGTTGATTACCGCGCTCTTCGCTTACCCGTTGTCGCGCCGAGACTTGCCGCTGCGCCGTACGTTCTCGTTCATCCTGTTCTTCACCATGCTGTTCAGCGGAGGAATGGTGCCTTGGTACATTACCTACGTGACGATGTTCGGGCTCAAGAATACGCTGCTCTCCATGATCATTCCAAGTTTGCTGCTCAGCGCGTTTAACGTACTTCTGATGCGAAGCTTCTTCGCCAACACGATTCCGGAATCCATCGTCGAGTCCGGCACGATCGATGGCGCCGGCGAATTTACGATTTTCCTTAAGCTCGTAGTTCCGCTGTCGGCGCCGATCATGGCGACGATCGCCCTATTCAATCTACTGGCTTATTGGAACGATTGGTATAATTGCATGCTCTTCATCGACAAAGCGAACCTTATGAACATTCAGTATCTGATGACCAAGACGCTTAACAACGTTCAATTTCTATTGATGAAAGCCGACACTTCCAGCCAAGTCGGAGATCTGGTGGCCAAGATGCCGACCGAGACGGTTCGCATGGCGCTTGCCATCGTAGGCGTCTCTCCGCTCTTGCTCGCTTATCCTTTCTTCCAGAAGTTCTACATTAGCGGTATTACCAGCGGCGCGGTTAAAGGCTAAGTCGCGCAGCTGTTTTAAGCAATAATAGAGGGTCATACATCAGCAGAAGGGAATGGTACATGTGAAGAAAAGGATTATGAAAGGTTTGACCTTGCTCATGGCGGCTTCGCTGGTATTGTCCGCATGCGGCCAGAACGACAACGGAGGTTCTAAAGACGCTTCCAAAGAAACGCCATCGGCATCGGGAAGTTCGTCGGCCAATCCTTCCGAAACGAAGCTTGAGCCTTATAAGATTACGTTAGCCTACCCTGGCACCGCTCCACGCGACCTTGCGCTCGTACAAGAAGAAATGAGCAAGTATTTGACGGAAAAAATCAATGCGACCGTCGAACTCCAGCCTATCGATTGGGGCTCTTGGACGGATAAAACGAACTTGATGAAAATTTCCGGAGAAGCGTTCGATCTCATCTTTACCGCGGGCTGGTACGGTTACGCCCAGGACGTGTCCAAAGGGCAGTTCCTGGAACTGACGGACCTCATGGCAGAGTACGGCAAGGATATCCCGGGCGTTCTGGGCGAGGATTACATTAAAGGGGCGCAAATCAGCGGTAAGCTCTACGGCGCGCCGACCCATAAGGAATTCGCGCAAGGCTTCGGTTTCTTATTGAACAAGGATCTGGTGGAGAAGTACAAGTTCAATACCGAAGGCGTGAAAACGCTAGAGGAAATGGAAGAAATGTTCAAGACGATCAAAGAAAACGAGCCTGATGTCGTTCCCGTCGTAAGCAACCGTTTCGCGAACACTTGGGGTGCGGCTAACTACGATCTATCCGGCAAGTTGCCTCGCGACAGCAAAGAGCTTAAACTCGTTGACGATCTCGAAGACCCGAAATATATCGAATTCATGAAACGCATGCGTCAATGGAACTTGAACGGATGGTTCGATAAAGACGTGATCACTTCGGACGACAGCGACCAAGCGATGAATATGATTAAAGCTCGCAAAGCGTTTGCTATCGGACAATCTTTGAAACCCGGCAAAGACGCGGAAATGTCCGTAACGACGGGCGTTCCTCTAGTACAAGTCGAAACGGCAACGCCTTATACGACTACGGGGGAAGCCAACGGCGCGATGCTTGCGATCTCCCGTACTTCCAAGGATCCCGAGCGCGCGATGATGTTCTTGAACCTGCTCTACACGGATGCCAAGCTGCTTAACATGCTTGTGTGGGGGATCGAAGGCAAGCACTACGTTAAAGTTTCCGACAATGTAATCGACTATCCGGAAGGCGTAACGGCCGAGAACCAAGGTTACCCGAATCCGGGCGGTTGGATGTTCGGCGATCAGTTCAAAACGTATCTATGGGCTAACGAAGACCCGAACAAGTGGGAGCAGTTCAAAAAATTCAATGACAGCTCGGAACGCTCCATCGCTTTAGGTTTCGTGTTCGACGAAACGCCGGTCAAGGCGGAGGTCGCGGCAACGAACAACGTTAAAGATGAGTTCTATAAAGTTCTAAACGCCGGCGCGGTCGATGTAGAAGAGACCCTAGCGAAGTATAAGGCGAAGCGGGACGCTGCGGGCATGCAAAAAATCATTCAAGAAATGCAGCGTCAATTAGATGAATGGGCCAAAACGAAATAGAGAGCAATACGGAGCTGGAAGGGGATTTTCCAGCTCCTCCTTCCTTTTCCTCAACGACGAGATATGTCACAATAACTTGTGCGAGGGATACTCTTCGCTAATCGATATGAAGGAACGGGCGGGAGAACTGCGATGAACCCCAAGAGAACGCTTCGCTTTAAATTAATCGTCGGTTTCGTTACCATTACGCTGCCTTTGATTTGCCTTCTGCTATACAGCAATTATACGGGATCGAATTCCGTGCGCGAACAGGCGGCGGAGTCCAATAAGAGCATGATTGCTCTATATTCCAATCAAATCCAGACCGCGCTCGGGATCGAAACCAATTTTTTGTACGATCTGGCCTCTTACGATGCGGATATCCTGTCTCTGGACAGAATGACCTACAATTCTACGGAATATATCTTGACCAAGATGCGAATTTTGGAGAGTCTGAGCCAGTATCATCGGTTCGAAAGCAGCGTCGACATTCAGTTTGCCTATTCGATCGCGAATCGCGATCTGATTCATACTTTGATTAAAAGCGATACTTACGACGAGGTGATCGGCATTCGGTCGTGCATCGAGGATCGGCTGCAAGATGCGGTAAAACCGGATAGCGGTTTCAACTCGGAGTGGGGAACGATGAACTGCGGGGATACCTACGGATTAATACGCATCGTGGATTCAGGCTATGGCGTCTACTTGGGAGCATGGGTCAGGCTCGATCATCTCATGACTCCATTGGAGCAGATTCAGCTTGGAAGAGAAGGCTTTTCCGCTTTTGCGGACCGCCAAGGGAGATTAATTGCCGGGAGCTCGGGCGAAGGGGGCTTTGCCGACCCTCCTCTCATTGATTACGCCGCGAGTTATCAGAGAATCAGAGGGCTGGAAGATACCTATATCGTAGTCAGCCATCCGATCGAGATGACGGACGTTACCCTGACCGCCTTCATCCCGGAAGAAGGCATGATGCAGAATTTGTCCCGTTTCCGCGCGTTGCTCGCTTGGATTCCGCTATTTGCGTTCGTACTGCTCTTTCTATACTTAATCTATCTTAACAGCATCATTATCAGGCCGATGAACGAACTGCTCAAGGGGATGCGCACGCTCAAAAGAGGGGACTGGACGTTCCGGTTGGATAGGTCCCCCTCTAAGGAGTTTCATTCCTTTAACGAAACCTTCAACGACATGACGCATCAAATTCAAAAGCTGAAGATCAGCGTCTACGAAGAGCAGATCCGAGCCCACAAGGCGGAGCTTAAGCATTTGCAGTTGCAGATCAATCCTCATTTTCTGCTGAACAGCATTAACGTCGTCTATAATCTAGCCCAGATCAAAAATTATGCCGTCATCCAAGCGATGTGCCTCAATCTGGTGAAATACTTCCGGTTCACGACCAAGACGAGCCAGCCCTTCGTCACGCTGTCGGAAGAGATGGAGCATATGGACAGCTATCTGCGTATCCAGCAGCTTCGGTTCCCGGGGCGGATTACGTTCCGAATCGAGATGGAGGAGCATACCCGGCAGGTTCCGATTCCGCCGCTGATCGTGCAGCCTTTTATCGAGAACGCCGTCAAATACGGCTTCGACTTCATGGACGAGCCTTTTCATATCGAGATCCAAGCGATATGGGACGACAGCGCCAAAAAATGCCGGATTCTGATTGCCGACAATGGCTCCGGTTTTCCGGCGGACGTGCTGGAATCGTTGCAGAAAGAAACCTATTTCCAAAGGAACGATGACCAGCATCTAGGCATATGGAACAGCTATCATCGACTTCAACTCTTGTACGGGAACGCGGCGAGATTGGAATTCGGCAATGGTCTGGAATCCGGTGCCATCGTTAGGGTCGAGATACCGATCGATGCGCCCGCCCAATCTGAATTGCGGTTGTATCCGAGCAGCTAGCTTACTAACGCAGGAGGTGCCGAGCATGCAGGTATTGATCGTTGACGATGAAATGTATGCCGTCATGGGGATTAAGGATGCGATCGACTGGAAAGGCCTTGGCGTTACCGCGGTCCACGATGCCTATAACATGAGAGAAGCCGTCAAAATCTTCGAGAAGCAGGAAATTCAAGTGATGATCTGCGATATCGAGATGCCCAAAGGCACGGGAATCGAGCTGCTGGAGTGGGTCAACGAGTTTTCTCCCCATACGGAAACGATCTTCCTTACGGCTCACGGAGATTTTCGGTTCATGCAAAGGGCTATTCAGCTTAGCAGCTTCGACTATATGATGAAGCCGGTGGAGTTCGACGTCTTGGAAGATACGATCGGGCGGGCGATTGCCGCCGTAGGCAAGAAAAGCGCGGAACTGGCTCAAAGCGAACAATACAAGCCGTATTACGAGCTATGGAATAAGAAGAAGACGCTGCTTAGCGAGCGGTTCTGGCACGACCTGCTGGCGGAACGAATCGTGGCTAGCGAAAGCGCAGGCAATAGCCTGCCCGCCGAGTACGGCATTGTTCTGCAACCGGAGGATCGGCTGTTCCCCGTTATGGTCAGCGTAGAGAATTGGAAGCGGGAACTCAGCACGAGGGACGAAGAGGTCATGGAGTACGCGATACGCCAATCCGCATCCGAGTTGTTAATCGCCAACTCGCGGGGGGAAGTCGTTCAGACGAAACACGGCGTTACGATGGCGATTCTCTATCTCTCTCCGGATGAGGAAAGCGCAATTCAACATAGTATCGGCGGAAGGTGCATGCAATATATCGATGCCTGCGGCCAATATTTGAACTGTTCGGTATCCTGCTATATCGGCGAGCCGGTGAAGCTGCATGAGCTGAGGCCGATGTACAAGTCGCTGTTGTCGATGGAATACAACAATCTCAGCGAATCCAATCAGCTCAATTGGCTGAGATTGCAAAGCCCGGATCCCGTTCCGAATCCGAGCCTGCCCGATTTCGCGGCTTGGGCTTTGTTAATCGAGAACGGCAAGGAAGACGAGATGGTCGGACATCTGAAGCGGAGCCTTCTGGAGTTGGCCTCGGAGCGGCGTTTCGGGGCGAGTGCCCTGCAGGCCTATTATCAGGGGTTTCTTCAGATGATTCACTACTTGCTGCAGAAGAAAGGCGTCTCGGCGCACCAATTGTTCCATGATGACAGCGTATCGCAAGTTAAAGTGCCGCCTCGTACGCTGGAGCAGTTGGAGGAATGGGGGATTCGGTTAATCCGCACGGTGCATCGGTATCTCTATCGGGAAGAGTCGGTTATCCAACGCCTTCGCGGCTATATCGCCGATCATCTGAGCGAGAACATCACCCGCGAGATGCTTGCCGAATACGTTCACTTAAACCCAGCGTATCTCTCCCGGTTGTTTAAGAAAGAGACGGGTATGAGCATTACGGACTACCTGCTGAACGAGAGAATGCGGATTGCCAAGGAGCTGATCGCCCACTCGACGATTCCGATTTCCGAGATCGCGCAGAAGCTGGGTTACGGCAACTTTTCCTATTTCTCTAAAATGTTCAAAAAAATCTATCACGCCAATCCTCAGCAGTTTCGGAAGTTGTCAGGCTGTTAGCGGGCGGATATAGCGAAGGGGATATCGGGTCACATGAGAGATTACCAAGGGGCTCTGCCATCGGAAAATCAATTGAGGTGGCAGGATATGGAGATGGGCATGTTCTGCCATTTCGGCATGAATACTTTCTGCGATCGGGAGTGGGGGGAAGGAACGGACTCGCCGGAGAAATTCCGGCCTTCCGAGCTTGATGCTCGTCAGTGGGCGAGTACGGCCCGTCAAGCAGGGATGAAATACTTCATCCTTACGGCCAAGCACCACGACGGCTTCTGCCTATGGCCAACGGCTACGACGGATTATTCGGTGGCTTTCAGTCCGTGGAAGGATGGCAAAGGCGACATCGTGCGGGAATGCGCGGAAGCTTGCCGCGAGGAAGGAATAGGCTTCGGACTCTACCTCTCTCCGTGGGACCGGCATGAGCCGCGTTACGCGGACCCTGCCGCTTACGACGACTTCTACGCCGACCAGTTGGAGGAGTTGCTGACCGGTTACGGTCCGCTGGTCGAAGTCTGGTTCGACGGCGCGGGCTCGGAGGGACATACCTACGATTGGGAGCGCATTATGCGTATTGTTCGTACTCATCAGCCCGAGGCGATGGTATTCAATATGGGTGCTCCGACGATCCGATGGGTGGGCAACGAAGACGGCGTGGCTCCCTATCCTTGCTGGAATACGGCAGAGGCGGCGCGCCTGAGCATGTTCACGACCGAGAGCGCGGACTGGCTGCCGTCGACGCCGAAATGGGTGCCGGCGGAATGCGACGTTCCGATTCGCAAAGACCAGTGGTTCTGGCACCCGGACGCCGAAGATCGGCTTCATTCGTTGGAACACCTTATGGATATTTACTATCGTTCCGTAGGGCATGGCTGTAATCTGCTGCTCAACGTCGCGCCCGACGATCGGGGGTTGCTGCCGGATTCGGATGTGCGGCGCGTGCTGGAACTGGGAGCCGAGGTGCGTCGGCGCTTCGATGCTCCGATCGCCCGGACGAGCGGGACTGGGAACGAATTGGTGCTTCAGTTGGAGGGAGAGACGTCGATCGATCATCTCGTCCTGATGGAGGACATTCGGCTGGGAGAGAGAATCCGCGAATACGTCGTCGATGCGTTGAGGGACGGGCAGTGGGTAGAGATCTCACGGGGCAGTGCCGTCGGTCATAAGAAGATCGATGCGTTTCCCCCGGTGGCGGCCTCGGCCGTCAGGTTGCGAGTTCTCTCCAGCGAAGGAGAACCGCTTGTTCGTTCTATGGGGGTATATGCGAATTGTAATGATGCGATAAGGTGATGGCATATTGCTATTCCTAGTCCAATCCGATCGGTGACTCGATAGAGAGTGATACCGTAACGTTATTCCTGATCCGTTCCCAACAAGGGTTAGACTCGAGAATATTTCTGGGTAATCAGATTAAGGGGTGTCCCGCTAGGTCAAGTAATAAGACCTTGCGAGACACCCCTTTTTTCCTAAGCCTAAGCTTGCGGCAGAACCGTTTGTTCAATCTCCGCTTCGTAGCCGTCGGGAATCTGGATCTGCAGGCTTACGCCTTCCGGATAAGCGACGCTAAGCTTGAACGATTTGCTGCTCTCGTTGACCGTCCAAGAGACGTCGATCGTTCCGCCGTCCGGATGCGGCACGCTGCCGCGAGCCCAACCTAACCCGTTCGGCGCCGGAGAAACCTCAACCGAGCTCCATCCCGGGGCAAGGCTCTTGATCCCTAGAACTTCCTTCCCGAGAAAATAGGCCGGCGCGGAAGACCAAGCATGGCAGTGGCTGCGCGTGAGCATATCCGGGTTCGCCCTGTTTTCAACGAAGTTGGGGTACTGCTCCCAACATGTCGTCGCGCCGTGATCGATCATGTTGCCGTAGTTTTTGCGGATATCCTCCAAGATCAGACCGATTTCTCCCAATTTGCCCAACGCTTCATAGTAGAAGAAAGACATGAACGGACTGCCGATCTGCACGAAATGCTTTGGCGGGGAGGTCACATACCGATCGATAGTTTCCTTCCGATCCCCTCTCGCGACTCCCGTCAACGATGCGACGACTTGCGTTTGCATGCTGAGTACGCCGGAACGTCTGCCGTCGGGATGGATGCAATCGATGTAGGCTTGCTTCTCGTCATCCCAGAGGTGCGTATTGATGGCGTTATCCAACCGGATAGCCGCCTGATCGAACCGGGAACTCTCCGCGTCCTCTCCGGCTAATCTCCCCATCTCGGCCGCGCAGCGAAGCGTCTGCACGAGGAACATGTTCTGATGAGTCACGATGCCGTCGTTCGGTTGATCGATCGGCGACCAGTCGAGCAGGTTCCAGCCCTTGACGTTAAACAGGCCGTTATCGTCTATTTTCAACAAATAATGATTGAGCGTATAACGGATATGCGCGTACATCTCGATCGCGAATGCCTTGTCGGCCGTCTGTTCGTAATATTCCCGGCAAGCGATTGCCCAGAAGAACGTCCAATTCGGAATGACGCTGTTCCAGCCGCTGGGTACTTGATCCGCGTACAATGGGCTTTGGTGCTTCGATCCCGGTACGAGACGTAGGCAACGTTTCACGATATCTTGAACGCCGTACAGATAGTTGCTCACCAACGCCTCATTCCGGCTATCGCCGACCCAGAAAGCTTGCTCGTATGCCGGACAATCGACGAACGTGTCTTCCATGCATAATTTCGTCGTATGGCGGCTGATTTCCCAAATATCGTTCAGGAGCGGATCGGAACACTCGAATCGGCCTATCTCGGCAACGGGATAGTTGCTCTGGATTATTTTTACGTTATAGATTCGCACCGGCGATTTCGCATTCCTTACGTTAAAGGCCATATAGCGGAACCCTCTGCGGATCGGAGATTCATGGAATTGCCTTCCGGATTTGCACACGTAACGTATCGTATGGTCTAATCCGAAGGTGTCTTGGCGATAGGTATCGGTCATATACTCTAATCCGTACCCATCCAAGATCGTCCCCTCGGACGCTTCCACTTCGAAAGTAAGATAGCCGGAATATTCTTTGCCGAAGTCGAGGACGAGTTCCGTGTCGAAGCCTTCGTAAGTCGGAACGATGCCGGCCTGAGCGTTCGGGATAACCGCGTTCTGCAACTGCGAAGGCACGGCGAACTTAACCTGCTCTTTTCTCCAGACGCAGAGGCTGAACACATCCGCTTCCGAAATATATTTCCGATCGATCGGACGTAGCCATTGCCCGTAACTATTCAAATCAACGGCAGTCTTAACGCTCTTCAGCAAGTTTAGGTATACCGGGTGTTCGGAATCCAGCTTGCGGTTATCTTGATGATCGATTAGCATGACGTAGTCGAACGGACCAACGGCCCAGAAAGCCGATTGTTCATGGGAATCCGGGAAGCGAAGAGGAGAGGTCAATTCCAATTCGATGCAATCTTCCGCGTATACGCCGATTTGCAGTTTGCCCGTGTGTATGGACCCGGATACGTCGATAAGCAGCAAATTGTCCCCTTGAAGCAAGTCTACGTCCACATAGCGTTCGGGCGCGGATCCGTACAGCCGATCGTCGGTTACGATTTCCCCGTTCAGGGATAACGCGCGCAAGCATTCCCCCGAAGCGAGAAAACCCAGCGTAGCTTTACCTGCTTGGCTTGCCCGAACGGAAGTTGCGACGAATCCAGTAAATTGAATGGCGTTCGCATGATCCTCGCTTCCGACCATAAGCGCATTGCGGACGTCTACCGTCGCCGTGAGAGAGAAAGAACGCACCTTGGCCAGAGAGCTTACCCGCACGGGATATACGGCTTCATCCGTCAGCATCGGAATGTCGCGCGGCTTGACCGTTGTCCAGGGCTCCATACCTACCGGACCAAGAACGATCGCATTGCGCCAATCGGAATCGTCATAGTCTTCGCGCATCCACTCGCCGTCCCAAGCCGATGCATCGATATATTCGGCGAAAGCCTGTTGGCAAGTCGTTCGAGGAGAGCGCGGATGATGACCGTTATGGCGGGAAGTTTGCCATGATGCATCCGAAGCGACAATCTCGCGAGTCGAGCCCGCGTACTCGAGTTCGATAAGGAGACCGCCTCTTCCTCTTAAGTAATAGAAGGTAGATACGCCGAAGTGGAGCACGAGAGCGGCAATCGTATTTTTCTCCCCCGGTTTGAGGAGGTGCCCCACTTCGTAGGTGTCATAGCTCAGCTCGGAAGGCCATGATCGAACAGGCCCTCTGCCCAATTGAGTGCCGTTTAAGAACAATACGTAACGAGAATCCGCGGTAATCCGGAGCGAACCGGAACGAATATCGTTCTCGTGGATTTCGAACGTTTTCCTGAAGCAACGCCATTCGTTTCGCGGGCTCTCTTCCCCGTCTCCCCAGATCCACTGTGCTTGCCATTCTCTGCTCATCCTGTTTGCAAGACCACCCGTCATATGGAATTGTTTTCTCCTCTGTATTGTAAAATAATCAGGGACGGATGTTATGGGTTGTTTGCGACTTCGTATGGGTATATGATGACTTCGAGGGGTATTCGTTTCGGGGAGGGGGAAGGGCTGTGAAGAAAGCGAGTCCGATGATCGAGAAGGGAGAGCAATTCTTCTCCAATGGCCTGTCGTTATTCGTCAATCGGGTGAGCGAGGAATTTATTTTGCCCGAGCATGAACACGACTTCATCGAGATTTGTTACGTATGGGAGGGGAGCGGCTTCCATTATATCGAGGATAGGACGATTCGAGTGAGCAAGGGCGACCTGTTTTTCTTGCCCATCGGCATCTCCCATATTTTCCGTCCATCCACCCGCAATCCGAAAGACCCGCTGATTATAGGCAATTGCATTTTCGACGAGAAAATTTTTCGCTTCCTGACATCCGTACTGCCCGTGGAATACGGCTTGTACCTCTTCCGTCAGATTAACGCGAAGACGGATCGCTGGATCCAGATGCGCGAATCCTCCGGCGAATTCGGACAGTTGTTCGAATCGTTGCACATGGAGTTTCAACAGAAACGGATGGGGTACGAGACGATGCTCTGCGGGTTGTTGCTCCAGCTTCTCATCCGGATGGAACGCGCGTTAAATGTTGAAATGCGCGCGGCGGATCCTGCGGCCGAGAAGGTTGAACTCGTATACGGGTATATCCGCGACCACTTGCACGAGAAATTAACGATCGCCGATATCGCCGGACACGTCGGCCTTGGCGAGAGACAGCTTCAGAGGATCGTAAGCTCCTATACGGGGCTCTCCATATCGTCTCTTCTAAGCAAGGAGAGAATAGAACGAAGCCGTAAGCTTCTATCGGAACCCTCGTGTGCCGGCCTTACCGTGGCGGAGATTGCTTCTCGGGTCGGCATCCACGATCTCAAGAGGTTTCACCGGTTGTTCAAGCAGACGACGAACGTCACCCCCGGGCGGTACAGGCAAGAACAAGGGGCGTCGCGCTGACGTAGGCGAGCAAGTATTATACCCGCAAGTTATTGGAATCTTATTGTTGATCTTATAGGTTCGCTGTTCGGATATGATGGGGGGCGTGAATATGAAAAAGAAGTTAATGTCGGATATGGCCCATATTATCGTCGGAGCGTTGATCTTCGCCTTATCCATCAACTTGTTCGTTATTCCGAACGAATTCGGCGAGGGCGGCGTTACGGGGATCACGATTATTTTGTATTACTTATTCGAATGGTCTCCCGGGTTGGTCAGCTTGATCTTCAACTCCTTTTTGCTGCTGATCGGTTACAGGTACTTGGATAAAATGACGGTCATCTATACGATCGTCGCCGTTGTCTTTTATTCATTCTTCCTATACGTAACGGAGGATTGGAGAATCGCGTCCGACGAGTTAACGATTAACGCCGTGTTCGGAGGATTATTCTCGGGAATCGGGATCGGCATGATTATTCGGGTAGGCGGTACGACGGCTGGGACGACCATACTGGCAAGAATCGCGAATAAATACTTGGACTGGAATGTCAGCTACGCTCTGTTGTTTTTCGATCTTATCGTTGCGTTCTCTTCCTATTTTATTATCGGAGCCGAGGCTTTGATGTTTACGATCGTCATGCTCTACATAGGAACGAAAGTGATGGACTTCATTATCGAAGGCGTTAATCCGAAGAAGGCCGTGACGATTATCTCCAAGGAGCAGACCAAAATCGCCGAACAGGTGAACGTGTTGCTGGATCGGGGAGTTACCGTCCTCTATGGTCACGGTCATTATACGAAAACCCCGCAAGAGATTCTCTATATCGTCATCAGCAAGCAGGAGTTAGCCTTGTTGAAGAAGATCGTGAAGGCGCACGACAAAAACGCGTTCATCACGATCCATGACGTTCGGGACGTATTCGGTGAAGGATTTATCGAATTGTCGAAATGATCGATGGGTTAGGTTGGATGCACAAGGCAAATAAAACAAGCACCGAGACGAGTCTCGGTGCTTGTTTGCTGTCGGACAGCGGGGGCGGGACAATCAAAGAGCCCGATCATCCACGCCGTTCAGCCACTCTTCGATGCTGTCGACGACCGACGTGACGCAGTCGCCTTCGAAAGGCGAGATCAGCCCGGCTTCTTTGACCAATTCCGTGAAGGACAGGCTGCCGCCCAATTGGCACAGATGCAAGTATTGCGCCCACGCGGCGGAGCGGTCCTCGTTCATCTTCTTCCAGAACTGGAACGCGCAGATTTGCGCCAGGGTGTAATCGATATAGTAGAACGGCGAGTTAAAGATGTGACCCTGCTTGTGCCAGAAGCCGCCTTGCTCCAAGTAAGCATTGTCCGAATAGTCGCGATGCGGAAGATACTTCTTCTCGATCTCGCGCCACGCCCGTTTCCGCTCGGCCGGGGTGGCCTCGGGGTTCTCGTAGACGTAGTGCTGGAACTCGTCGACGGTTACGCCGTACGGGAGGAAGATCAGGGCGCTGGCCAGATGCTGGAACCGGTATTTGTCCGCTTCCTCCTCGAAGAAAAGATCCATCCACGGCCAAGTGAAAAACTCCATGCTCATCGAATGAATCTCGCAGGCTTCGTAAGTCGGGAAGCTGTACTCCGGAACGGTGAACCGCCGGCTCTCGTATACCTGGAAAGCGTGCCCGGCCTCGTGCGTCAATACGTCGATGTCGCCCGAAGTGCCGTTGAAGTTGGAGAAAATATACGGGGCTCCGTGGTCGCTAATATACGTGCAGTAGCCGCCGCCTTGCTTGCCTTTCTTGCTTACCAGATCCATCAATCCGTTGTCCTGCATGAACCGGAAAAACTTATCCGTCTCCGGCGACAGCGCGGCATACATTTTAGCGCCGTTGTCCACGATCCAATCCGGGTCGCCCTTCGGCTTCGCATTGCCCGACAAGAAGGCTAAATTCTCGTCGTAATAGAGCAATCGATCGACTCCGATCCGGTTACGCTGGCGCTCCTTCAACTTGGACGCGATCGGCACGATATGCTCCAGCACTTGGTTACGGAAGTTTGCCACCATCCCGGCATCGTAACCGATACGGCTCATTCGAGCGTAGCCTAGCTCGACGAAATCGTTAAAGCCCAGCTTCTTGGCGATTCTTGTCCGTATCTTCACGAGCTCGTCGTAGATGCGGTCGAATCGTTCCTCGTTCTCGGCCATGAAGCCGCTCGACGCTTCGGAAGCGCGTTTGCGCATATCGCGGTCGGTGGATTGCTGGAACGGACCGAGCTGCGGCAGCGTTCTCTCTTCTCCTTCGAACGGGATTTTGGCGGAGGCGATCAGCTTGGAATACTCCGTAGACAGTTTGTTCTCCTGTTGCAAGTCTTCGATGACCTCGGGGCTGAACGTCTTGAGAGACAGCTCGGCCATCTGGAATAGCTGCTTGCCCCATTTTTCTTCCAGCTTCGCTCGGAACTTGGAGCCGACCAGCGCCCGGTAGTAATCCGTGACGTACTCTTGGACGACGGGACCGTTCTCGTCGAAGAAATCCTGTTCGGCTTTATAGAATTCGTCGTTCGTATCGATCGAATGGCGAATGCTCGCGATCTGCTGCTGCGTATCGAATTCGCCGCGCAGTTTGTTGATGCCGGCCATTGCCTCGTCTTGTTCCTCGTAGCTGCTTGCCGCTTCGAAAATGGCCAGAAGCTCCTTGATCCGGAGCTCGAAAGCTTTTACGTCGGGTCGTTCGTAACGGTATTCGCTGAATTTCACTTGCACGCACCTGCCTCTTTTTTGATTAATAATGGGCTTTTTTCACCGGTAGTCATCATGTTCCTCCTGAGTGTATTCGATATTCGGCTTCGCTAACCCTGCTGCGTCACGCAAAGTCGTTTAGCCGGTTCGAAGGCGCTAATGGCGACGAATGCGGAACGCGCCGTTTGAATTTGATAATTCGTGTCGAGAAAGGTTAATATTAGCAGCATGAGAGCAAGTTCGATCGGATATTCAGAGATGATAAAGGGTGTGCGTGGATTGTGAAAATCGGGTTAGTCAGACACTTCAAGGTGCGGAAGGAATTTCCGAAAGGGAGAAGATTCAGCGCAAGCGAGGTTGAGCAATGGTTTCGAGAGTACGATGTCGCCGACATCGAAGAGGGGAGTACCGATCTCGGCGGTATCCAATGGAGCCGATGCTTTACGAGTACGATGCCGAGAGCTAGACTAACCGCGGAGAAAATATACGATGGCACGATACTGGTTAAGGCCGAGCTCAAGGAGATTCCCGCGCCGAAGTTCAGCACGAAGCTGAAGCTTCCGTTCATCGCGTGGTTTCTTTTGATCCGACTTTCCTTATTCTTAAATCGTCAGACCCGAATGGACGTTAAGCAAGCACGAGAACGGATAAGAATGGTGCTCGATGAAGCGATTTCTCCTGACGGAGGAGACGTGCTGATCGTAAGCCATGGCGCGTTAATGATCTTTATGGGCAAAGAACTGCTCAAGAGGGGATTTCGCGGTCCGAAGCTGAATTACCCGGCCAATGGGAAATTGCACATCTATGAGAATTAACAGTTCCGATCGATACGGATTAAGGGGGCCTGTGCATGAGATGGAGCGAACGGTACGAACAGGATATCGAGCGCATATTTGCCGAGGCTGTCGCGGAGACGGCTTTGTTCCCTGCGCCATTCAAAGAGATCGGTCTTTCGTTGCTTGCCAAAGCTAACCCGGAGGGGAAACGCGAAGGTTCGAATTATATTACTTTTTTGTTGCCCTTCTGGTTGAAGGAACGGATGACGGAGTTCTCGGAAGCCATATGCAGGGATCTTGCGGTCGGCAACATATATGCAATGCTTCATTACTTCTTAATGGACGACGTTATGGACGCTGGGGGCAGGCTGGATAAGGAAGAGATTCGTAACGCTCTCGTGCTCGGACAGCTCTATCAGGGTTTGTTCCAGCAACGCTACGGACAGCATTTCCCGGCGGAGTCCCCATTATGGCAGGATTATCGAGGTTATGTTGAAACTTGGGGAGCAGCCGTATCGCTAGAAGGCAAGCTGCCGGCGGATCCGCATGATCCCGGACGGCTTGCGGCGAAGTCTGCGCCGGTTAAGCTGTGCGCCGCGGGTATGCTTCGATTGACCGGAGGAAGAGAAAGCTTGTCCGAGCTGGAGAGGGCCATTGATCTCGTGTTAGCGACCTTGCAGTTAGCCGACGATTGGAAGGATTGGCGGGAGGATCTGGCGGAAGAGGAGGAGGGCTGCAATGCGTTCCTTACGCTTGCGCGGGAACGAATCTCCTTGCCGCCGGATCACCCTCTCGATGAGCGGAAAGTGAAACAAGCGATCTATCGCGCCAATGTTCTAGATCGACTAGCGGACATTGCGGAGGATTATGGAAAACGCATAGAGAGCATTCCGAACGTTCCCGCGAGTTTAGCTTCATTCCAACGATCCCTAACCGGAGAAATCCGAAAAGATGCCCTCTTAGCGGAGGAGACGACCGCGAGATTGGCATCGGGAGGAGCTTTGTCCTATTTTTTGTCGAATATCGCAAGGAAATAAGAGATTTTGTCGCGACCGCATGATATGATAGGGGTGAAATTCAACCACATATTGGAAAGGTCGTGTCCGCATGTCATTGGAATCTTTGAAAGTACAGATTATTAAGAAAGCTTGGGAAGATCCGGCATTCAAGCAAAGTCTACTGAGCGAGCCGAAGAAAGCTATCCAAGAAGCGTTCGGCGTAGAAATTCCCGCGGAGATTGAACTGAAAGTGGTTGAAGAAAGCTCGACTCGGTATTACCTAGCTCTTCCTCCAAGTCCGGAGGACGTTGCGGACGGGGACTCAAACGTCAGATTCCCCTGGTAATCGTTTTTCCTTCACGATCAAGGGGAACCGAATGATGAATTCGGTTCCTTTGCCTTTCGTGCTCTTAATCGAAATCGTCCCTTTCATGACCTCGATGATTCGGAAGGTGACCATTAAACCAAGGCCGGTTCCTTTGGTTTTGGTGGAGAAGAAAGGCTCCCCGAGCTTGGCGACTTCCTCCTCGCTCATGCCATCGCCGTTGTCCGCTATCCGGATCTGTACTTTCCCCGTCGTCGCCGTCGCCTCTATTTGAATAATCCCATCGTTTCCGATAGCCTCGATCCCGTTCTTGATGATGTTAATTAACGCTTGTTTAAGCTTCGACGAATTCCCGTGGATATAAAGCTCGTCTTGTATATTGCATACGAGGACACCCCCATGCATGGCAGCCAGAGGCAGCATCATGGCTTCGATTTTTTTGATTTCCTGCGATAGGTCCAGAAGAGTTATCCTCTCGATCTCCGGCTTGGCGAAGGTTAAGAAGTCGGTAATAATATCGGATGCTCTATCAAGCTCGTTAACGGCCAATTCGAAGTAAGCTTGGCTCTTCTCGTCCGTTCTTGCGGCAAGCAGCTGCAGGAATCCCCTAGTGACTTGCAACGGATTGCGGACTTCGTGGGCGACGGAGGCGGCGAGATCGCTTATGATCTTCATTTTCTCGGTACGCTGCATGCTGTGGTTATAGAGCTCCAACTCCTTGGAGTAGGTAACGAGCTTGGCGTAATCGGAAGATATACGTCTAGCGAGGATAATGATCAGGGAGATCATCAAGATGATGACGCCGAATTTCCACAGGTACAGAACGTATGTTTTGTTGCTCAGGTAATAGAAAGTCAGATCTATCGTTCCCGATAAGGCGAATAGAATGATGCCGATCGATAGTATCGTCGCATTCTTGTTGCCCCTGATCGCATTCAGGACGGACAGAACGATAATAAGCGGCAGTTGCAAAAGAATGAGAACGCTGTTGACGACATTGAGGATCAGATAATAAATCTCGTAATTCTGTTGCCCCGATGCGGTATAAACGAAAAGCGCGATTAAGCAGAATGCGGAGTAGCCGGCTTGAATATATCGAAAGATCGTAAAGAACCGGTAATGGCCTTCGAAGATTTGATCGATATAATAATTCAATGCCGGAATTAATATGAACAACGAAACATCGAATAGGATCATCAGGATGCTTCCGTAATCTTTCAGGAAGAGATACGGCAACGGGGAATAGACGATGATCAACGTTCCCGTCGTAAGGGCGATTAGGCATAGAGATATCCATGAACTTCGTTGCTTTTGGCGCAAATAACCGGAGCTTATTAACATAATCAGCGACAGGAAAGCAATCGAAGTTCCAAGCAAAATATCGGGCAAGTCCTTAAGGACGTACCGGTCGGATAGATGCTCGAAATTATCGACGCGAATGCCGCTTATCATTCCGGCCCGGTCGTTCGTCGTAAGAATGCGGATATAATATTCCTCGGATTCAGCGGATTGTTTAATGGGAACAAGCAGCTTATTCAGGTCGAAGCTGACATCGCGGGAAGACTCGAATATCATTTTGTCTTCTTGGTAGACGGAAAGATCAAGTCCGTATAGCCGATCGACGAGTAGCCCCGGACGCTCCCAATCGGAGGTAGGGGGCACCGTGAAACGAATCCACATCCCTTGCGTATTCTTGGGGACGATCGTTAGCGGATTGTTGACTCTGACATTTTCCCAAAGCCCTCCGTCGGTTGGGGCCTCTTCGCCTGAGGTGCCTGCCGGGATCCACTTGACTTGCCATTCCTGGATCACGATCGGATGACTATCGGCATGGGCAGGTTGGGGCAGGAACGCGAACAGCGACAGTAGGAGGATAATGATTCGCGGTGCTATTTGCCAATGTGCCGGCTTCATCTCATACCTCGCAATTACTCTATATTCTGGGTCGGGAGAGGCATTTATTGAATAGTAACAATGGATTTCGACAATATCTTACATAATCCTCTATTTTCTTGAGAATTATTAGAAAATCAGGTACTTTCGACCCCCTCCCCTCTTCCCCCGCTGTTCTACACCCGGTTTATCTCCATCCATTTCACGCTCCAGTCGATTAGAGGTCGTTGCCTTAGCAATCTGACTTCCGCGTTTCCGATCCGATGAGGAAGAATGGAATGGATCTGTTCGTATTCTGCTCCTAGTCGGATGAAATCCGAGTCGTCTACGGCTTGGGTGGAGTAAGTCACCCATTCTCGTTTGCCGTCGCGCCATATCGCGCTGCTTTCCTCCGCGAAGCTTTTGGAAGCGAAGTTTGCTCTGGTTTCGGCCAGATGCAACGATGTGTTCTTGTCATGTCCGACGCCAATCAACAATACGTATCCGTCTAGCTCGTAGAGCTTATCCACGGGGGAGCCTACGCCGAAAATATGGCTTAAATCATGGTCTCGGGTGATATAATCGGCGTTCTTGCCAACTGCGGCAACCGACCGGGCAGGGTGATCCGAGCGATGAGACCCCGGCCACTTTCTGAACATCTCGGCGACGACTCCCATTCCGATCGCAGGCGTGACGTGCTTGTCGTATGCAGGCCAGTTTTCGCGGATGATTGGCCACCACTCCACCGGTTGTTCCCAATGGACTCCCGTTGCGGGGTCGAGATTTTTCCAAGTTTGCGAGGGCATCATGATCGTGCCTTCTTCTCCCACGATTTCAAGAAGCGCGCGGATTAACGTCTCTGCCCCTCCTACGATGAAGCCTAGACTTTTCAGCGAGGTATGGACGATAAGGGTTTGCCCGGCGCTCACCCCGCAATCGCTGAATTGCCGAATGAGATTTTCCTTCGTTAGAATGACTCTTGTTTCGTTCGCGTTCTTCATGATCTTCTCCTCCGATTTTGTATACCGGCGCAACAAAAAGACAACCTCGCTACGAGTAGCGGGGTTGTCTCTGACTTGGCCAGAAATTCATTGCCCTTGAATTGATGGATGACGATACATCCAATAATATACCATAGCCGGGCGTCGATGAAGTCGCAAAAATATGATTTTCTATCCTTCGGTCAAAGAACACTGACACAGAGTTATCAGTGTTCTTTGCTTATGATGGACTCAGAAATCACTGGGATATCTTCCTCCATCTCGGATACGTTCGTGTGGGGCCTTATCCCCGCGGTTCTTGCCATAGTCGCCGCTTGCCTGATGAGTAATGAGAAGCATGACTCGAAGGCGGAGATGGAAGCTTACGCGGCAGCGCATTAAAAAATTGCATACCCAAGGTAACCCTCGAATGGTATACTGAGGTTAACTCATATCCGCCGGACGTGAAGCACACGCCGCTCGTACTCCTAATAAGGAGCTAACGGGCGGCGTTTTGTTTTGTGGCGCGGTGGAGGAGAGGGGAGGCGAGCTATGGACATCGATCATGATCGGCTGTATAAGGTGCTGCTGCAAACTTTTTTTCAAGAATTCGTAGAGCTGTTCTTTCCGGAAGCTGCAGTGGCGATCGACTTTACCCATGTCAAATTTTTATCGGAGGAGATCTTCACGGATTTAACGGGCGGCCAAAGAGGGCGAGTCGATCTGCTCGTAGAAACTAAGCTTAAGGGGGAGGATGCGTTAATCCTGATCCACTTTGAGCCGCAATCATACTATGAGCGGGAATTTGCCGAACGAATGTTTATTTATGCCAGTCGATTGTATGAGAAGTACCGTAGGAGAATCGTGCCGATCGCCATCTTCAGCCACGAACGTAAGAAGCGGGAACCGGATACGTTCTCTTGGGAGTTTTCGTTTCTCGATGTATTGAAGTTTCGATATTTTTCATTGCAGTTGAAACATCAGGATTGGCGAAAATACGTACAAACGAACAATCCTGTTGCCGCTGCATTGTTAAGCAGTATGGGATACGATAAAAGAGATCGGACCGAGCTTTACGGCAGTTTTTTACGGATTATGCTTGATTTGAAATTTGACCCTGCTAGAATGAGATTATTGACGGTGTTTTTCGAATCTTACATGCAATTAAGCGCATCCGAGGAGAACTTGGCGTATTCCGAGTTTATTAAACAGTATCCGCAGGAGGAGGGAACTCTTATGGAATGGCTAACTTCGCACGAGAAGAAAGGCTTTCAGAAGGGTCTGATCGAAGGCAAGATCGAAGGCAAGATTCAAGGCGAGATCGAGGGGAAGAAGAAGCAACTCGAGAATGTCGTATTCAGAATGCTGCAAGAAGGCTTGCCCCTCGAGCTGATCACCAAAGTGACCGGGTTGCCCGAGCCGGAGATCGAGAAGCTGCAAAGCTCTCACTAATGCCCTGATCCAAGGGGGTTGACGGCAAGCCAAAGCGATGATATTTTCGGATTATGAATAATATAAAGGCAATGTAACCTTAGGGTTCAACCTCGCAGAGACGCGTGGTGGAACCCTTTTTTGCATTCCCGGAACAAGAGGAGGATTTATATGGACCCGAGAGCTCATCTGCTCCAACGGCTCGACGAAATTGGTAAGTCTCTGGAAACGAAAGACGGAGCGCTCTTATTGTTAGGATTAGGTTCGGTTGGAGTCGAGACGGAGCGGTTGGACGAGTATTCCGATTTGGATTTCTACGTTATCGTAGGCAAGGGGTTCAAGAGTAGATTCATCGAACGGCTCGATTGGCTAGAGGAGGTTTACCCGCTGGCTTATCAATTCAGAAACGCGGACGTCGGGCACAAAATATTATTCGAAGACGCCGTTTACGGCGAATTTGCCGTATTCGAGGAGGATGAAATGGCGAACATTGCCTACGCTGGGGGAAGAGTCGTCTGGAGCAATTCCTCGTATCGGAGTATGGAACGCGTGAATCCGGACGGGCAAACGCCTGTTTTGAGAAAAGCGGCATTAGACCATCCCCTGAATGAAGCGCTAACCAACCTATACGTAGGGCTTGGCCGTTATCTTCGCGGGGAGAAGTTGTCCGCGGTGCGCTTTGTACAAGGTTATGCAGTGGACAGCATACTGTCCGTATTACATCTTCTGGAGTCGGAGGTGGATTATTTCCCCGATCCGTTCGGCAACGAGCGACGGATGGAGATTAGATTTCCACGCTTTGCGCAAATCATCGGAAGCATGATCCAAGGCTACGACCGCGTTCCGGAATCGGCCATCTGTCTTCTGAACTACTTGGAAGAAGTGTATCCGGTCAATTCTAGGTTATGCGGCGAAATTCGCCGGTTGGCCGCCCGATGCGGGTAGTTGAACCGGGCGACATCGGCTCGGGTCGAGTCAGCTGTTTTTCAAAATTTTATCCGCAAGCGTCGGCCACCATCGTTGGATGAGGAGGAGCAGCTTAACTTTGCCGATGGGAACGACCAATCGATTGCGTCGATAATGAGCGAGGAACTGAACGACTAACTGATCGGGTGAAATCTTGTTCTGACCTCTGCCTCTCGTCATATCCGTATCGACGATTGGAGGGATGATCTCGAACACCTTGATGTTCGTATTTTCCAACTGATACCGCAGCGCTTTCGTGAAAATATGCAGACCGGCTTTCGTCGCGCAATAGACGGGAGCCGATTTTTTCGGTACGAGACCCAAGCCGGAAGATACGTTTACGATAGCGGCTTCTTTATGGGACATGAGCAGAGGGATCAATCGCGAGAGGAGCTCGATCGGCGAAGTTAAATTCACGGTAATTTCCTCCGCTATGCGATTGGAAGAACTAGGAGGATCGATAAAGGAGTAGTTGTGCTGAATCCCCGCGTTGTTAATGATGACGTTAAGATCGGGGTGTTCGTCGCATATCCTTTGAATCAGATCTTCGAATTGATCTCTTACCGCCAGATCGCAACGATAGACCGTAAGGCTGGGATATTCGATCTTCAACCGTTCCAATTTATCTGCATTTCTACCGATGACAATGACCCGATTGCCGTTCTGAACGAATCGTTCCGTTAAAGCTAATCCAATTCCCGAAGCTCCGCCCGTGATGAGTACGGTTTGACCTGAAAGTTTCATCTGAACATCCCCTTCCTAAAGTTCAATATAGATCAGGTAGGGGGAGCCGATCATTAACCTAGGTTAATTTTCCGCGGATTCGGCTTAAAGCGACAGGCGTAATTCCCAGGTAGGAGGCAATATGATATTGAGGAATATTTTTCGCGTGATGCCCGTACTTCTCGATAAACAACAGGTATCTTTTTTCAGCGGACAGCATGAGCAGCTCGCGTTCCCGAGTCTCCTTCTTCACGAATAAGCGTTCGATCAGAATTCGCCCCAATCGCTCCCAGCATACGTTCCGCGCGTACAAAGCTTGGAAGTCCGCGAACCGGATGACGACAAGCTCGCTATCCATTAAAGCTTGGACGGAGAAGAAGGAAGGGGTATTCAATAGCAAGGCGCTATAGGATGCGAGAAAATCGCTCCCGGCGCAGAAGCTTTTGTTATACTCGCTCCCATCGGGGGTCGTATAGTACAAGCGAAACAATCCGCTGACGCAGACCGCGATGGAGTCCGTTGGCTCCCCTTCCCTGACGAAGTGGGCATGCTTCGCAATGGATCTATAGGCGGCTGAAGCTTTGAACGCGTTCCATTCTTCGAGCGGGATGGGTGAAAGCTGCCGCAGAGCAGCGTAGACGGATGCCCAGGCCTGTTCCATTTGGAGTTCCTCCTTAAAGGCCGAGTAACGTAAAATGCAGAGGGTGGAGATTGCCTAACTTCTTATGTGCCAGAGCTCGATTGGGTGGTAGATAGGCGGAAAATCTGTCTAAGTGCATGCACCGGAAGCCTCAATTCCTTAAATAGGGAGCGATGCTACTCTACGACGCGCCGAGGAATGGATCATATAATATCCGATGGCGGATACGGCGCTGAATAACAGATTGAGTCCGATAAGCCATTGGTAACTGTTCGTCAGGTCGAAGAAAAACCCGCCGGACAAGGATCCGAGCACGGCACCCGCTTGGTGGAATATGAGCAATGTTCCGACTTGCAGGCCTATGGAACGCTCCCCGAGTTTCTCTCCCGCGACGAGCATGCCTCCGGGAACGGCTCCCAAATAACTGGCTCCGAAGATGACGGAGAATAAAATCGGAGACAAGTCGAAATGGAGGAACAAGGCAGTAAACGCGATAACTCGGAACAAGTAGAGGAAGGACAAGGCCAACGTTCTCGATATGCGATCCAGCATGAACGCGAACAGCAATCCCCCGGTTAGTTCCAATAAGCCAAGTAAGCTTAGGGAGGAAGCGAACATGACAGGTTCGACGTGAGCATGCTGATGAATAGCCATGAGATGCATCTCTACGGTGCCCATGCTAAAGCCGCAAGTAAACAAGGCGAAAATAACGAATAAAACCGTTCGATTTCCGATCATTTCTTTATAAATAGATAGGTTCCATTTCGAGGAGGGACGCTCGGTTACCGTTGCGATTTCCGCCCTATCCGTGCTTTCCGAGCTGTTAGTGCTGTCCATCCTATCCGAGTCGTCCGCCCAATCCGCGCCCTCCGAGTTCCTCGAGTTCCCAGTACTCCCCACACTATCCGCATTCGTCTCCTCATGCCGATCTTTAATGATGAGAATCGTAAGCGGAATCGACACGATTCCGATCCAGAAGGTGACCGTGAACGCGGTCATCCAATCGAGCCAATCTCGGTTGCTAACGAAGACCGGCGTCAAGATGGCTAGCCCGAGGGAACTTGCGCTTGTGAGGATCATGAGCGCTTTCGCGCGATGGCGGGAAAACCAGCGGGTTACGAGGACGTATCCCGTCGTTGCGCCGATACCGGATAACCCGGACAACAAGCCGAGGCCGATGAAGAACCCGAACGCATTATCGACCGTAATGACCGTAAGCATGGACAACACGCCGAAGACGGCATTCATGACCATTACTTTCTTAGGCCCGTACTTGTCCGTCAACCAACCGCCTATCGGAGAACAAATCGCCGCTATGGCAATATTGAAAGACCAAGTCATGCTAATGAACGTGCGATTGACCGTTAACGCTTCCGTTATTTCTTGCTGGTAGAACGATATGACGAAACGGCCGATGGCCGCGACGAATCCCAAAATCCACAAGTAGCCGAGTATTCTCCATGCATAACCTTTATCTTTAAGAATGCTAGCCGCTCCCTTCGAGTGCCTTTACAATCGAAATCGTATGGAATAAGCTAAATTCTAACCTTAAGGGATTGGTTAATAAAGAAGAAAATCCCACTTGACCAATGGCAGGTGCCCATACCTATGCTTGAGTTCTACTTGTTTCCGATTTCTTATGCCTTCTATACGTTTCCGATTACCGCAGCGCTATTCACGCTGCCGTTCTTAATCGTGCAATACCGCCGTTACGGGTACGTGAACAAAATTCGCGGGTTGTTCCTCTATCTGTTTCTTCTGTATTTAATGAATGCCTTGTTTTTGATCATTCTGCCTTTGCCCGATACGATTCACAACGCGCCTCCCGCGACGGGAGTCTACACGCAGTGGATTCCGTTCCATTTCGTGCTGGACATCGCCAAGGAGTCGGGGGTCAGCTTAGAGCACCCTTCCACCTACTCCCGCCTGTTAAGCGAGCAAGCATTTCTTCAAGTCGTCTTTAACGTAATCCTCATGGTTCCGTTCGGCATGTTCTTGCGCTATTACTTCCGTGCCCGCTGGTTCAAATGCTTGATCTACTCCCTCGGGCTTTCGCTGTTCTTCGAGATCACCCAAGTCACCGCGATCTATGGCATTTTCGATTATCCGTACAGGCTCTTCGACGTAGACGACTTGATGACGAACACGGCGGGAGGGATGCTTGGCTATATCTTGGCGGAGTGGCTTTCTTCCTTGCTGCCTAGAATCGACAACCTGGACGAGAGCGTGGATCTATCGAAGAAACGCGTCTCTTATACCCGAAGGGCGCTAGCTTTCTTATTCGATTGGGTGATTTTATTGCCTGTTATCGTCGTGCTGTCCATCCTGCGTTGTCCGTATCCATATCTCTGGAGTATTGCGGTGTACTTCATACTGATTCCTTATCTGACGAACGGTTTTACCTTCGGAAAATGGCTGGTGCGGATTCGTCTTAAGGGGACGGGGGAGCGAATCCGTCTAAGCGAGCTCGTGATTCGTTACGGGCTTCTCTATCTTGTAGCCGGAGGAGTCCATGTCGCTTACGTGCTGGCCGGCACGAATTCTTATCCCGGGCTTTTCATGATGCTGTTTACATTGATTTTGTTCGTGTTGGACCTTGCGGTGGCCATCCACGTATTTCGTTGCTTGTTCAACCGGAACCGCAAGCTGATTTACGAGGCAAAGAGCGGTACCGAGCATCGGATTACGCTAAAATAAATCGGACGGCTCAAACGTAAAGCGACTTCATGGCATCGATCTTGCGCTTAGTATACTCGATAGCCTCCGTCGGCTCGGTAATTCGGGCATCGGCTCCTAATCCCCATGCGAGATCCGCGTAGAAGGCGAGATTCTCGGCCGCAATGCGAATCGTGGCCGTCCCGCTACCGTCTTCGCGCCGATTAATCGACTTTCCGAACCATTGATCGGATCGAAGCGATCGTACGCCGTTCGGCGTTAATTCGATCGTGAAGGAGAGGGTCTCGGCCCCGGTGTTGTCCGGCGGGTTCCGCAACGTTCTCCGGTCGACTTCGTCCCGGAAAGGAATGGACGGGTTCAAGCCGGCGGAGCGGATTCGATCCGCGCGGAAGAGGCGGTATTCCTCCCGTTGCAAACAATAAGCGGGGCAATACCAATACCCGTTGCTGGAATAGAGGCCGACCGGCTGGATGTCCCTCGGTTCCGTTCCGCGGCGGGAATCGTATTCGATCGTAACCGCGCTGCGAGTCATAACGGCTTGCATCAGCACTTTAAGACAATCCGGCGACATCTTCCGGTGCGGGCTCCAGACGGCTACTCTGTCTTTTAACCGATCGATCTGCTTCTTCGTATCGGCCGGCAAATAATGATAGAACTTATGAAGCGCGGAGACGGTACCTTCTTCGAAGGGGACCGATCCTAGGTACTGTAGCGACTGGCCGGCGATGAACAAGGCGACGGCTTCGCTTTCCGTAAACGCGATCGGAGGGAGCAATCGTTCCTGAAGCAGACGATAGCCGCCTCCCCTGCCCTGAACGGAATAGACGGGCACGCCGAGCTCGCTTAGCTCCTGCAAGTCGCGGGTCACCGTGCGGGTCGACAAACCGAATTCATCCGCGAGCTCTTGAACGGTGAATGCCTTCTTGGCGTTAATAAGCATCATCATCTGAATGAGCCTTTGGGACTTCTGCATTCGTTGCGCGCTCCTTTGGCTTTTTTTCTAGTGTATCACGATAATAAGACAAAATTTGTCCTATTTGAATGTTACTCTTATTTTGCAGGAGAAACGCAAAATCGGAGGCTGATGATCATGACAATAATGAAGCGGGCATCGAAAGAAATCGGATTTTTATTTATATACGGAGCGGGATTAGAGCGCCAAGTGTGGGAGAGGACGGCGAAGGAGCTCGAATGTCCCTATTTGCTGGCGGATTTTCCGATGAGGTCGGAGCCGTACGAAACAAGGCGGGAGTTAACGCTGGAGGATTATTCCACGCACGTGAGAAAGCAGGTAAACGAGTGGGAGGTCGAGAGATTCGTTATCGTGGCCCACTCGTTAGGAGGCGTTGTCGCTATGCAAGCGGCTTCCGAATTCTCCGATCGATTGGCGGGGTTCATCGCCGTCGGGGCGGCCATTCCTAAGGCAGGGGGATCTTTTCTCTCGACGTTGCCGCTCCCCAAGAGGTGGATGATGTCCCTAATTCTGAAGAAAATGGGCACGAAGCCGCCGGAGAAGTCGATCCGCGCGGGATTGTGCAACGATCTTACGGAGGAAGATTCCGCGCGGATCGTGCGGCGATTCGTACCGGAATCGGTTCGCGTATACACGGATCCGGTAGAGTCTTCTTTGCCGAACGTACCGAAGCTGTACGTGAAGCTGGACAAGGACAAAGCGTTCAGTCCGGCGCTTCAGGATAAGATGATCCTTCGCTTGGCCCCGAATCGAGTCGCGAACTTGAACGCCGGACATCTGCCGATGCTCGGCGACCCGGTTGGATTGCGTCGGATGCTGCTCGAGTTTCTCTCGGAATTGAAATAGATGCCGCGGGGCTTCCGAACCGGCTATTTTCTCAGTAGCAAATACGCGAAATACGGAACCCCGATTAACGAAACCATAATTCCGGCGGGAATGCCGGTGGGATCCGCGACGTTGCGACCGATCGTATCCGCGACCAGCAATAACCATCCTCCCAGTAACACGGCGACCGGAATGAATAGCTGATTACGCGGTCCTACCAACGCTTTCGCGATATGCGGAGCCATCAGTCCGATGAATGCGATTCCTCCCGTTACGGAAACCGCGGAAGCAGCCGCCGCGACAGCCGCCAGAAGCAGGATGGCGCGTTCACGTTCCACTTTCACGCCGACTCCGACGGCGGAGGCTTCGCCTAGAGCGAGCAGGTTCAGGCTTCTCGACTTATATAACGCAAAAGGAATCAGAAGAATGAGCCAAGGCAGAAGAGCCCACACGAACGGCCAATCGGTGCCCCAGATATTACCGGCGATCCACTTGGCGATGAAATCGACCTTTTCCCGCTCCGCGGACGAGATAACCACGATCATAATGCCGGACAGCGCCATCGAGAAGCCGACTCCGGTCAACACGAGCCGAATCGGATTCAAACCGTTGATTCGATTATATGAGAATAAGTAGATCAAGAATGCCGTAGCTAGAGCCCCTACGAAAGCAACTAACGGAATCATGTAAGCGAACGAACCCGCATCGATCGGGAAGTACAGGAAGAAGACGGCGATAGCGACGCCCGCGCCCGAGTTGATGCCGATAATCCCCGGATCCGCAAGATCGTTGCGCGTGATGCTTTGCAGGATCGAGCCGGATAAGGCAAGAGCCATGCCGGACAACACCGTGATCAGGATCCGTGGAAGACGGACGGAAAACAAAACGAAGTCTTCTTTAAACGTCCCGTGTCCGAATAGGACGGGGATCAGCCTGTCGTAGGAGAGGGAGGAATAGCCAAGACCCATTCCGATGACGGCCGTCGCTACGATAAGTCCTAGGCAGGCGAGGACGATTGCTCTTTGTTTACGGACGATGTTGGACAAGATCATGAGAGAGCTTTGCCTCCTCTATGGATGACGAATAAGAAGAAGGGCAAGCCGATAATCGCGACGATCGCCGCGACGGGCGTCTCGTACGGCGAATTAATGGTGCGCCCTAACGTATCTGCCAGCAGCATGAACGTTCCCCCCGTAATAGCGGAGAATGGGATAACGTAGCGATAATCGGTCCCTACGATCGATCTGACGATATGCGGAATCATGAGTCCGACAAAAGCCATATTGCCGACCAGCGCAACCGATGCGCCCGTTAGGAGAATGACTAAGACGAACATGATGCTTTTGACCAGTACGAGCCGCTGTCCCAATCCCGCCGCGACTTCGTCGCTTAGGCTTAGAATCGTAACCTGGTTCGCCAGGAAGACGGCGATCAGCACTCCGATGACGATCACCGGACCGATCGCTTGAAGGTGGCCCCAAGTCGTACCGATGAGTCCTCCGGCCGTCCACATGGAGACGTCCTTCGAGATCTTGAAGACAATGCTGACGCCTTCGGATATCGCGTACAAGAATGCGGATACGGCAGCTCCGGCCAGAACGATTCGAATCGGGGAAAGGCTCCCTTTGCGCACGGCGCCTAGCACGAGAACAAGGGCAGCGCCCAATGCGGCTCCGAAGAAGCAAGCGATCATAATGCCGAAGTAATCGAGCCCGGGCATAAGCACCAACGCGAGCGCGAGCGCCATATTGGCGCCGGAAGTCAGTCCTAACAGGCCGGGATCGGCCAACGGGTTGCGGGTTACGCCTTGCATAATCGCCCCGGACACGGCAAAAGCCGCTCCGACCAACATTCCGGCGATCTCTCGAGGCAGCCGAAGCTCCCGGAGAATCAATACTTTCTCGCCGTTGTCGTTAGTGGTCAGCGCAAGCCAAAAGTCTTTGAACGTCGTATCCGCCGCGCCGAATATCATGGAAACGATAAACATGCCAATAAACGCAACGACGGCGCCGATGAGTTTATATGTAAAAGGGATGGATCTTCTATTCGTCATTGTTCTCTCATCTCTTCTTCATAAGAATAAGGGAGGAATTCTTTAATCAAGAACTCCTCCTTCGGAACCGCTTAGCCAAGCAAATTCTGGATAAAGAACTCTAACTGGTAGTCTAGCGTCAACGGATCGTTAAAGTAAAATTCCTTCGCGTTAACCTCGTACACATGGTTTGCTTTAACCGCGGGAATGTTTTTGTACGTTTCCGTATTTTGGAACGTGTTGTCCGCATCCGGGTTTTTGCTGAAGATGACGTAGTCGCCGGAAAATTCGGGAAGAACTTCGGCCGACAAGGCGTAGTAGCCGTCTTTCAGCGCCATCTCTTTGACCTTCTCGGGCATGGCGAGCTTCATTTCCTGGTAGAGGATTTCCGTACCGCGGCCCCAATTGTCGCCGAAGACGTAAAGCTGTTTGTCAAAGCTCTCGATGACGGAGATCGTTTTATCCGGGCCAATCTTCGCTTTAATGTCTTCGCCTGCCTTCTGAGCCCGAGCTTTGAAGTCGTCGACCCATGCTTGGGCTTCTTGTTCCTTGTTCAACAGTTTGCCGATTTCCAAGTGTTGAGTCAGGTAGTCGACCTTACCGTAAGTGAAGGTGACCGTCGGCGCGATTTGCTTTAATTTATCGACGTTCTTAATCGTGGATAGACCGATGATCAGATCAGGCTCCAACTCGATGACTTTCTCCAAGTTTTCGTCCGTCACGGCTTGAACGTCTTTCAGCTTTTCTTCGAATTTAGGATTCATCTTGGACCAATCGTCTACGCCAACCAACGGTACGTTAAGCGCCATAACGTTCCCGGCGTAAGAGGAAAGCACGATTACTCGTTGAGGATTGGCGGGGACTTCTACTGGGCCGCTCTCGGATTCGTAGACGATCGTTCCCGTTGCCGTATGAGCGGGCGGGGAGGCGGATTCGCTTGGTGCCGGGGAGGAGGCGCTTGCGCTTGGTTGCTCAGATGGGGCTGGGCTGCTTTCGTTATTGGCTTTGTTACTGCCGCAGGCGCTCAAAATAAGTACGAAGATCAGAACGAACGGGATGACGATTTTTTTCATAGAATGGTCTGCTCCTTTTGCATCTAAGTGCTCTTCTATTTGATTATGTAGCTAAGTAGCTTAAAACCTTCACTCGGTATTATCTTTATTGAGAATGATTATCATGATCACTACATTGCACATTTTAAGGCCGTTGCGACTGGCTGTCAATGGTAATTGTTGAACGAAACAGCGAAAATCGAACTCTTCGGATTGCGAGCGCCGATCCCGCCTTGTTAATCCAAGTCGTTTCTGGGAAAATAGGAACAAGAATGCAAGCTCCGGCTATTTATCGAAATGAGGGTTACGAATGAATGCTGAATCGATATACGGATTGACGTTCGACCAGTTGGTGGGCTGGCTGGCGGAGAGAGGACATAAGAAATCCCGGGCTTCTCAAGTGTGGGACTGGTTATATAGGAAGCGGGTCAAAGAATTCTCCGCGATGGTAGACGTGAACAAGGATTGCGTGCAACTGCTTGCGGATCATTACGTCATTCACACGTTAAGCGAACACTTGAAGCAGGAATCGGTGGACGGAACGATCAAGTTTCTGTTCAGGTTGAAGGACGGAAATTTGATCGAAACGGTGCTTATGCGGCACAAGTTCGGCCTATCCGTCTGCGTCACGACGCAAGTGGGTTGCAATATCGGTTGCAGCTTCTGCGCGAGCGGGTTGATTAAGAAGAGCCGCGACTTATCCAGCGGAGAGATCGTGGAGCAATTGATGCAGGTTCAACATCATCTGGATGCCGCGGATAAGGGCGAGTTGGTCAGCCACATCGTCGTCATGGGAATCGGCGAACCGTTCGATAATTTCGTGAATCTGGTGAATTTCATCTTGACCGTCAAAGACCAGAAGGGGCTGGCGCTTGCCGCTAGACATATCACCGTATCGACGAGCGGGTTGGCCGACAAAATATACGATTTTACGGATGCGGATTTGAGGGTCAACTTGGCCGTTTCCTTGCATGCGCCGAACGATGAGCTTCGGACGCGGATTATGAAGATCAATAAGGCGATCCCGATCGAGAAGCTTCTGAAGGCGATAGACTACTATTTAGACAAAACAAATCGGAGAATCACGTTCGAATATATCATGTTGAAGGATGTCAACGATCAGCGGGAGCATGCGTTGGAGCTTGCCGAATTGATCGGAGACAGACGGCCGCTCGTGAACGTTAACTTGATTCCGTACAATCCGGTAGACGAACATAGTCAATATCAAAGACCCGATCGGGCAACGGTCAGCGCATTCTACGATACGCTTAAGAAGCAATCGGTTAGCTGCAGCGTTCGCTTGGAGCATGGGGCGGATATCGACGCCGCTTGCGGACAATTGCGCAGCAAACAAATCAAGGCGGAAGCGGCGCTCTGACGAATAATTCGATTGGATTGGAAGGAGGGATGGACGTGAAATATCGTCGTCTTGGAAATAGCGGGTTGGAAGTATCCCTATTAGGTCTAGGCACGAACGCTTTCGGGAAGCGGGCAGATCAAGAGGCGTCCATTCGGATCGTTCATCACGCGATGGACAACGGGATTAACTTCATCGATACAGCGAACATTTATGCGGGAACCGAATCGGAGAGGATCATCGGGGTAGCATTAGCCGGTAGGCGCCACCAAGCGGTATTGGCTACGAAAGCCGGATTGGCAAGCGGGCCGGGGCCGAACGAGCGAGGTTCATCGCGCTCGCATCTTCAGCGGGAGCTGGAGGGAAGTCTGAAGCGACTGAACACGGAATACGTGGACTTGTACCAGATTCATGCGTTCGATCCGAATACGCCGCTGGATGAGACTTTGCGCGCGTTGGATGATTTCGTGAGCTCGGGAAAAGTACGTTACATCGGAGCTTCCAACTATGCGGCATGGGAAATGATGAAGGCTCTGGGGATTAGTGAGCTTAGGGGATTCAGTCGATACGTCGCCATGCAAACGAGCTACTCGCTAGCCGACCGTACGCCCGAGAATGAGATGATTCCGTTATGCTTGGACCAAGGAGTCGGCATCATTCCTTATTTTCCGCTCGCGGGCGGGATCTTAAGCGGCAAATATACCGCGACGAGCAAGGAACCGATCGGATCTAGAGCGAACACGGATCCTAACTTCGGGAAGTACCTGGAGGACGGAAATCTTGCGCTCGCGGAGCAAGTGAGCCAGATTGCGGCACAACAAGGCGTCTCTGCTAGCGCCCTCTCGATCGCGTGGCTCATGGATCGGCCTGCGGTGTCGACCGTTATCGTCGGCGCGACGAGGACGGAACAATTGGATGATAACTTGCGGAGCGTAGATCTTAAACTAGACTCCGAAGTTACGTTTGCGTTGAACGCAATAAGCGACCCGTTCCGAAACGGGAAGCCGTTCGCGGTTTTTCGGTTACCTTAAGGAAACGGAAGATGACGGAGCGATCTCCGCAGGCTTACTTCCCAAGCTTCGAGCCATTAGGAATTGGGCGGCGTAGTAAGTCGTCATAATCCAGATTCCCGAGTGGCTTACATCGAATACGAACATGTTCCAAGATAAGACGGAGTCGGAGATTACGAACAATAGACTTCCCGCGATCGCGAGCTTGTTGCCGGACATGATCGCGGACCAAGCCATCAAGGAAATGACCGCGACATATAGGATGACGGGTACGATGAGCGCTTGTTCGTCGTCGCGAATTAACGCTTGGATAAGCTCGTTACCCATGAACGAAGCGTATGCGGCAATCGGAACGATCGTTGCGAAGCGAAGCCTCGAGAACGACCATTTTCCGAAAAACGCGGTCATATAGAACAGGTGTCCGACGAGGAACGCGGACAGGCCTACGATAAACCATACGAGCAAGCCGTCCCCCATCATGCAGAACGCCAATCCGGCTAGCATCGTCCAGTGATAACGCTTGCCGGAGACGGGAGGCTGAAGATAGGCATAGAGAATGATCAATGCCATGGGGATGAGCTTGAACAACATCTTAACCCCTTCGGGATCGCTCGGAATGACGAAGATATAGAGCGCGGACATAAGAAGAATGAGTACCGGTAATCCGATTTTTTTCAAGAGAGATCTCTCCATTCTTCATTGAACGATCAGACGGCGAAGTCGATTCGGCTTGAAGTCCGTTAATAGGCTTTACTACATTATACATGCGAACGGATCGATTTCTACGAATTTCGAGATTCGCGATAGGAGACATCAAGGATATGGCAACGATCGAAGATTTCCACGCGCTGGATATCCGTATCGGGACGGTCGTCAAGGCGGAACCGTTCCCGGAAGCAAGGAAACCGGCGATTAAGCTCGAGATCGATTTCGGCCCTTTGGGCATTCTTGCTTCTTCGGCGCAGATTACGAGAAGATACTCGCCCGAAGAATTGATCGGCAAGCAGGTAACGGCGGTCGTGAATTTCCCTCCGCGGCGGATCGCGGGCTTTAAATCGGAAGCGCTCGTCTTAGGCGCAGTGCCTGAGGAAGGGGACGTTGTGCTTCTTCGGCCGGATGAGCCGGTAGAGAACGGTACGCCCATCGCATAATCACGATGAAGAGGAGTTCCAAATCGATGCCGAACATTCAGGTAGGGACTTTCGTTCTCAATATCGAGTTGCTGATTTATATCGTAGCGGGCATGGTCGGCGTGCTTGCGGTACATTACCGGCAACGACGGCATCCGGATAGGGAACGAATCGTATCCGATGCTTGGAATGCCGTCTTCCTATGGATTCTCGTCTGGAAGGGGAGCCTGTTCCTCTTCGATCCGGCAAGCGTGATCGCCCAACCTCTTTCCTTGGCGTTCTTCAGCGGAGGAGCGAAAGGGATGTGGCTGGCATCGCTAATCGTCGCCGCATTTCTGGGATTCCGCCACTTCCGACGACTGGGAGCAAGGCAGACGGCAGCTGTTATCGCCGTTATGGGTGCAGGTTGGGCGATGTCCGTTACGCTAGCCCAGATCGTGTTTAGCGATTCGGCCGGGAATGCCGTTTACTTGATATTCGTGCTATCCGGAGCGGCAATGGTTCTACTGCTTAGCCCTTCTCCGCGATATGCGGCGCAGGCATTCGTAATCCTGCTCGTAGGCACGGCGATTCTGTATACGCTGCTGGATTCGACGGAGCGCGCGGCCAATTCGCCGGAAGAACGGGCGGCAAGCGGAGCTGAAGTCGGCGCACGCAAGGCTCAACTCGCTCCGGAATTCGAACTGACGGATCTTGAAGGCAATTCGGTCAAGCTGTCCGACTACCGCGGCAAGACGGTGCTGCTGAATTTCTGGGCGACCTGGTGCCGGGTGTGCCAAGCGGAGATGCCGCATGTAGAGAAACTATATCGGCAATACAAAGATCAAGACGTCATCATTCTATCCGTTAACGCGACCAGCCAGGAGAGGGACGTGCAGCGCGTCGCTCAATACGCGAATAAGGAGCTTCTAAGCTTTCCGATCGTGTTGGACGAAGAGGGCGACGTGCTGAAGCGATACAAAGTGACCGCCTATCCGACGACCTACATTATTGATCCTTCGGGCGTGATACAAGATCGTTATCTCGGCGCGATCAGTTACGAAAGCATGAAGAAGGCGGTAAGGAAAGCCTGAATAGGGAGACGAAAAGCTGGCACTCGTTCAGGAAGCGATTAGCGCCTCAAGCTGCACGGGGAATAACGAATAAAGAAGAGCTCGGCCCCTGAGCGGAAGTTCAGGACTAGGCCGGGCTTTTTCTCTGCCTAAGTGACAAAAACGTCACTCAACTTCATGTTACTTCAATGGTTGGATGCGGGAATTCCGGCTGTTGTTAGTAACAAGTAAAAAAGCAGTCGCTTAGGCAATTTCGTCAAGAGCTAGCAACTGGGGTTGAACGAGCTGTTCCGGACGACGATCTTGATGGTGACTCACGACATCTATGCGGCAAGCTACTGCAAACGGGTCATTTTCCTCCGCGACGGAGGCATCGTGAACGAACTTTATGCCGGGGAGCAGAGCCAGAAGGCGTTCTATGATCGCATTCTGGATACCCAGAGCATCTTGGGGGGACAAGCGAGATGAGTCTGCTCGATCTCACGGTCAGAAATGTCCGGCGCAACTTCCGGCTCTATACGATCTATCTGTTCTCCATGATGAGGCTGAGATTTCTCGAATTCGGCGAGTACTTGATCGAACGCCGTTACTTCGGTTACTTTAAACTGCCATTTGCGAAGCGTGTCCGCTACGATCGAGCGTATTTTTTCGTCGTCTTCTACGATCATGATCTGGAACAAGGAGAAGCCTCCATTCGTTTAGAGGGGGACCTGCGCATATGATGTAATTATAACATGGAGAGCGGACGGGATATTCCATTAATAACCAAGCGCGGAAATGCGAAGGGAATCAGAACTTTAAGTTGAATTAATCAAAGGGGACGATGTTTAGCCGGACAGTACATAGACCGTAATTAAACATAAGGAGAAGATGGCCGCAGCATGAGTGCACACGACAGCTTAGACACAGCCAGAGAAGCGTTGCTAATCCGTAAAAACCTCCTGTCGGAAAAAATGTTAAACATGATTGATGTCGCTATTTGGTCATACGATCTATTCTCGCTTGAAATTACGATCGCGTCGGAAGCTTTGACTAGAATTACCGGTTACCCGGTGGAGAAGTTCGCGAAATTTAAGGAATGGGAGAGCTTAGTCCACGAAGAGGATATTCCTCATTTTTTAGAATGGTCGCTAACGATCAGGCAGGGAGTTCCCGATCAGTGCGAATACCGGATTCGGCACGCGAGCGGAGAGGCACGGTGGATCCAAGCGAGGGTCATGCCGGTCCTAAACGAGCGAGGAGAAGTTTCTCGTTACGACGGCGTCGTTATCGATATTTCTTCAAGGAAAGCGATGGAGGAAGAGCTGCATAGAAGCGAGCAGCGATACAAATCACTATTCGAATTTCATTCGGACATTATTTGCGAATTGGATTTAGACGGAAACGTGATCGCGATTAACCCGACGGCCGAGAGGATAACAGGCGAACGGTTGCTAGGCGAGAATGCGAATTTCTCGATCGACGATGTTTTCGGAGCGGACAATATTCAGCTTTTGAAGGGATATTTCGAAAGGGTTATGCAGGGCAGCTCCCAGCAATTCGAAATGACATCCCGGCATAAGAACGGAGACGTGTTCCATTGGGAAATGAAAAAGGTGCCGATCCGAGTGAACAACCAAGTCGAGGGCGCCTTTGTCATCTGCAAAGACGTTACCTCCAAGAAGAGCATCGAGAAGGCGCTGGCCGATCGCGAAGAGCAGTACCGGCTGATTGCCGATAATATGACGGACATGATGGGGGTGATCGATAATCGCGCGAACATTTTGTTCGCCTCTCCTTCCTGCGCGAAGGTATTGGGGATTTCGGAATCTTTTCCAGGCACCAGCGTGATTGATTACATTCATCCAGGAGACCAAGACCGGTTGAGGAACGATATGTCGGAGATCATCCGTCAGAAGAGCAACCGGCTAATGAGGTATCGCATCGTCCACGCTAACGGCTCCTATATCCATTTTGAAGCTTTGGGAACCCCTGTATTCGGCGATGATGGAGAAGTCAACCGTATCGTATTCGTGGCAAGAGACATCTCGGAAAAAGCGAAAATCGAGAAGGAACTTGTCGAGAGCCAAGCGCGTTATCGGCATAGCGAGGATCGATATCGTAGATTGGTGGAGCTATCTCCGGTCGGGATCGCCATCTTCAAGGAAGATGAGATTACTTATATCAATCCGTCGGGGATGAAAATGGTCGGAGCGGAGTCGTGCGGAATGAGGAGGGAAACGGATGTCGTTAAGGAATGGGTTCATCCCGACTATCATGATTACGTGAGAGAACGGATAGCGGCTACTCTGAAGAATGGATATTCGCCTCCCGGAGAGTATCAAATCCTTCATCGGAACGGACGAGTAATCGATATTTCCATGACCGCTATCTATGACCCGGAAGCCGCCTCCATCCAATTAATGTTCGAAGATATTACACTCGCCAAACAATCGCAGCGTA
Source organism: Cohnella herbarum (assembly GCF_012849095.1). NCBI lineage: Bacteria > Bacillati > Bacillota > Bacilli > Caryophanales > Paenibacillaceae > Cohnella > Cohnella herbarum. The sequence continues at coordinate 5,043,602 of NZ_CP051680.1, read as the reverse complement.
CATTAATAGAGAGCGAATTCAGACATTATCGCTTGCAAGCGAGCTTGGATCGATTTTCCCATGATCTGTTCGGCGTCATGAAAGTGAGCCAACTGGAGCGGCGCTTGTTGAGAGAAGTACGGGAAGTCATGAAAACTAACCGAGTCAGCTTAACGGAGGTGGAACACAACGAGGACAAGCTATGCGAAATCATCGAAACAACTGAGGGGTGTTATCTGAAGATCGGCGAAATCAGGGGCAGAAGCTATTTGTTATGCATTCACGATAAGCCGGCCACCCTGCAAATAACGTCCCAAAGAGTATGGCTTCAAACGATTGCTAGATATGTCGGCGTGCTATTCGATAACTTCTTGATGATCGAGGACTTATCCAGAGAGTTGGAACAGATCGCAATCCCGCAAGTCGCGCCGACGTGGCTTCTCAGACTGTTGTTCAACTTAACCGAGAACGAGAGAAAACGTCTGTCCCAGGACTTGCACGATGCAGCGCTGCAAGAACAAATCATCTGGTATCGCAAGCTTGATCTTCTAATGGCGGACGACTCCATAACGGAAGAAATCAGGGAGCAATTAGGGCGGATCTCGCAGGGTCTGCTTGATGTCGTATATCAAATCCGACTGACATGCAATGAGCTAAGGCCGCCTTTGTTAAAAGAAGAAGGGCTCGTATCCTCCCTTGAAGCATTGTTCGACTTTACCCAATTGCGTACGAACTATTCCATTCTGTTCGAAGCTGCCCATTACATTCACGCGATAAGCGAAGATCAATTAATCGGCCTCTATCGGGTCGTTCAAGAGATGCTAGCGAATGCTACGAAACATTCCTTTGCTACGGAAGTACGTATCGAATTGTCCAGTCAGTTGGATCGCGTCCATTTGCGTTATGAAGATAACGGGATAGGCATGGATTATAGGAAGGTGAAGGATTCTTATCAGAGTATAGGGATCTACGGGATGAAGGAACGGGTGCGCAGCATGGGCGGAATCATAGATTTCGACTCGACGATGAATAACGGCTTGGTCATCTCTGTCTCCATTCCCGCGCAAGATTAACGCAGAATATTAATACTCTTCGAGGTGTGGACAACATGATTCCTATTCTGTTGGTAGACGACCATCCATCGGTTATGGAAGGAACTAGAATGATCCTTGAACAGGAAGGGGATATCAAGGTTTCGTTGGCTAACTCGGCCGATAAAGCGATAGAGTTGATCAACGCGCAAACTTACGATGTCATGTTAATCGATCTCCATATCGGAGATGTGAACGGGATCGATCTTGCCAAGCAAGTATTAAAGATGAAGCCCGACGCCGTCATCTTAATCTACACGGGTTTTGAGTTCAATAACCATTTCAACTTGATGATCGAAGCCGGCATATGCGGGTTTATCCTTAAGACTTCGAACAGCGAACAACTCGTCACCGCCGTCCGATGCGCTTTGCGGGGAGAAGTCGTGTTGCCGATGTCCTTAGTTAAACAATTAAGGAAATCGGCGCTGCATGCGTCGGGCACGAAAGACGGGCAGCAAGCAACGCTTGCGATAAGCAATAAGGAGTATGAAATACTAAGAGAGATTGCCAGAGGGAGAAGCAATAAGGATATTGCCGAGAGCGTGCTGATGAGCCAGCGTTCGCTTGAATATGCCCTTACGAATCTGTTCGGCAAATTAAAGGTGAAATCAAGAGTAGAAGCCGCGCTCAAGGCTAAGCAAATCGGTTTTCTGACCGATTTGGATTTTCTGGAGCAGGTTTTCTAGGATGACGGTGAAGCATAGCGACGTTGGGGAATTTACCCCCTGCGTCGCTATTTTCTTGCGCTCTTTGCAGGTTCCCGAAATAAATTTGCGCGGTCGCGCTATATATTTTCGGTTACCAATATCGTTAGCCCGCTTATGATCAAACTAGGCCTTAAGAATCACTCGCAAAATAAAGAGGTGAGGTGTTAGATCATGAAATGGTTCAATCATTTGAGAATTTCCGCGAAGCTAATATCCTCGTTTACGGTTATCGCTATTTTGTCGGGTTTTATCGGAGTTATCGGTTTGATGCATCTGAACAGTATGGATCTTTCGATGAGCAGGATGTACGACTCGAACCTGGTGCCGATTAGCGACCTGAGTCAAGTTCAGACTTTATACCAGAATATTAACGTCGACCTGAGGGACATGAACATTTTATCCAAGACCGAAGCGGACAATCAGAGCTATAAAGATCAAATACTCGCTCAGACTAAAGAGATAGAGAAAAGGATGGATCAATTCGCCCAAGCGGAGCTGGTTCAATCGGAGAAGGACGATCTGGAGCAATTCGCTATCGAATGGAAAAGATATAACGGGTTCTTGAATGAAGCGCTTCGAATGAATAGCGAGAATATAAGCACGGAACAATTTACGAATTATTTGCTCGACAGCGGATTTAAGGATTCCGGCGATAAATTGGAGGCTATTGCGGCCAAGCTCGTATCCACCAATATCCGGATGGCGAAGGAAGCTCGCGAGGATTCGGATCGGCTCTATCAATCCTCCCGAACGATGACCTTCGCGATAATCGTCGCAGCGTTGATCATTAGCGTGGGGTTAGGCGTCGTCATTGCTAGGATCATTGCCCGTCCGTTAAATCGTATGGTGCGGTTAGTCGGTAAAGTAGCGACGGGAGATTTAAGCGAAACGTCGGATATCGATACGAAGGACGAGGTCGGGGTATTGGCGGCTTCCGTCAACGATATGGTGTTTAACTTGAGATCGACCGTAGGCGGCATTCTCGTATCCGCGGAAAGCGTGTCGGCTGCCTCGCAACAAATATCGGCCGCCACGGAGGAGATTGCCAGCGGAAGCATGAGTCAAGCCAACGCGGCGCAAACGATGAGCGAATTGTTCAGGGAGTTGTCCCTTGCCATCAATACCGTCGCCCAGAGCGCGGAACAAGCATCGGAGCTGTCTAACCAAACGATTAGCATCGCGCGGGACGGGGGGGAGATTTTGCAATCTTCCATCGACGGAATGTCGAGGGTTAACGAACGGATGTCCATGCTGGAAGAGGACTCGAACAAAGTCGGCGAAATTATTAAAGTGATCGACGATATCGCGGGACAGACGAATCTTCTTGCTCTGAATGCAGCGATCGAAGCAGCACGGGCCGGAGACCAAGGTCGGGGTTTCGCGGTAGTCGCGGACGAAGTAAGAAAGTTGGCGGAGCGAAGCAGCGAGGCGACCAAGCAAATTACGAAAATCATTCAGGGCATGCAGAACAACACCGCGCAAAGCGTGAAGGCGGTGGAGGACGGCGTCGTTGCCTCGCGGAAAACCGGAGAGGCCTTCGGGCGCATTATGACGATGGTAAACGAAACTGCCCATAGGGTAACGGATATTGCCGCCGCGAGCGAACAACAGGCTGCTCAATCGTCCGAGGTCCTGATTTCGATTGAAAGCATATCCTCGGTTACGGAAGAAACGGCGGCCGGCAGCGAGGAAACGGCAGCGACCGCCCAATCCTTAGCGCGGCTTGCCGAGGAATTGAACGGTTCCGTATCTCTGTTCAAGTTATAAATGAGCCATCCAAAAGTATGGTCATCGTTAAACGACGATTATATCCGCTTCGCCGCCCTATTCAAGAAGAAAACGGGAATCGATCTCGTTCTGTATAAAGAAGACCAGATGAGGAGCAGGCTGACCGGCCTAATGAAAAAAAGCCGCTTCGACGCGTTAGTCGATTTCTATTACGCGCTGGCAAAAAACGAGACGTTGCTCACCGATACGCTGGAGCATTTAACGTGCAACGAGTCGGAATTTTATCGTAATGCGCAACGGTGGAGCGTATTGGAGCAACGTGTTTTGCCGGAGATTCTACATGGAAATGAACGAATCAAATGTTGGAGCGCGGCCTGTTCTACGGGGGAAGAACCCTATAGCTTGGCGATAATGCTCGCCGCTTTCAGGCAATCGCACGAAATTCAAGTCCTTGCGACGGATATTAATCAAAGAGCCATTCAGATAGCAAGAGCGGGAATCTATCGGGCGGAATCTATGAGAGAGGTGCCGAAGCTCTATCTGGACAACTATTTTGAGCTGCGGGAACACCGTTATGCCATCTCGGAGGAGATTAAACGTTGCGTTCGGTTTAAGTCGCATAATCTATTGGCCGATCCGTTCGAGGGCGGATTCCACCTGATCGTTTGCCGTCATCTTCTGAATTATTTAAAGGATAAAACAACGGAGGCTTTATTAGGGAAGTTCAGCAGAGCCTTAAAGAAGGGCGGTTTTCTCTTTATCGGAGAAGTCGAACAGATCTTGCAACCGCTTCGATACGATCTTGAGCCTGTGGATGCGTTCTTCTACAGAAAACGATAGAATTAGGAGTGGCTCATAGTTGGCTCTGCCCGGTGCGCCGCATAAGCGTATTAAGAGCAGAGCCTCTTTGACGAGCTTGCGGAAAGAATAAATTTCAAGCTCAGCCCAATAAATAGCTAACACTTTTAGAATATAATGGTATGAAGAAGACTTGCCGTTCCAAAGCGGTATCGTATATCAATTGAGGTGTTAGATTTGAATATGCAACAGGAAACATCGAATTTGCATCATGTCGTCTCCTATTTCGCCAAGATCCACAAGCTGACGGAACGCGAGCGGGAAGTCGTGTTTTACTTGTCGAGATACGGATACAGCAACAAAAGCTTGGCCTCCGAATTGTGCATCGCGGAGAAAACGGTAAAAAACCATATCGCCAAAATTCAAGAAAAAACAAATAGCGGTTCTACGAGAGAGCTATTGTCGATGATCGTCGCGCAATCCGTCATGCAGTACGAGCAGATCAAGGGAGCCATCGCCTTCTAGGCGAGGCTTTTTATTGCATAATGGAGCCCAATCTTCGAATTCCCTCCGCAATTCTTTCCTCCGACAAATTCCCGTACCCTAGAATGATTCGTTTTCGATGCTTGTTTTTATCCAAGGCATGGACGCTAACGGGATAGACTCGTACGCCGCTTTGTTCGATTTGCGCTAACAAGGCCGGCGTGAAGACCGCGCCGGTAAACTCGGCGACTAAGTGCAGTCCGGTAGAATACCCGAGAATCGTAACTTTGTCCGCGAACGTATGAACCAAAGCTTGGATTAAATAGTCCCGCCGTTTGCGATACAGCTTCTTCATTTTCGCAACATGGCGATCAAGATACCCGCCTTCAATAAATCGGGCAAGAATCAATTGCTCTAACGAAGGCGTATGTAAGTCCGTGAGCCATTTCAAGCCTCGCGCCGTCTCGACAAGAGAACGCGGAAGAATCAAATAACCCATCCGCAGCGCGGGAGACAGGATTTTGCTGAACGTCCCGATATAGATGACGCGGTCGGGATCCAGTCCCTGCAGAGAGCTAACGGGAGCCCCTTCGTAACGGAATTCGCTGTCGTAATCGTCCTCTACAATATAGCAATCGGATGCCGAGGCATACTGTATCAATTGAACGCGTCTTTGAATCGGCAGTACCCCTCCAAGCGGGAATTGATGGGAAGGGGTGACGTAGATGAAACACGGCTTGCCGTCGGTCGGAAGCAGATGCGTCATCATTCCTTGATCGTCTGCCGGTACGGGAGATAGAGTCGTCCCGGGGAGGGAGAATAGGGTATGGATCTCCTTCGTAATCGGATCTTCGATAATGATTTCCTTGCCGCCGGGCAGCAATAGCTTGGCAATCAAGTTTATCGCTTGAGTGGCCCCCGTCGTAATGATAAGTTGTTCGGGCTCGCAAATCACGCCTCTCGTCCGAAGCAAGTATTGCGCGAGTACCGCTCTGAGCTCGGTGCTTCCTTCGGGTTTGCCGTACCCGAAAGCTTCGTCGGACGTATCGGCGCAGATCCTTTGAGCTAGCTGTCCCCACAGCTTTCGCGGAAACTGGTTCAACGCGGGAATTCCGTGGCGAAAATCGATCAGGTCGGCGTGCGCCGTTCCGACGGAAGAGGTCATCGCCGCGAGCGGTATGGAGGGTAGCGCATGTCGAGCAAGGTCAAGGAACGTTCCGTCCGCTACGTATGTTCCTGAGCCATGTCGGCTCTCGATGTACCCTTCGGCGAATAATTGCTCGTAGGCTTCGACGACGACGTTTCGGGAAACGTGCAGAGCGGAAGCCAGTTCCCGGGTGCTGGGCAGGGCGGTCCCGCTTTTCATTTCCCCCTGTAGGATCGCTTTTCGGAAATGGGCATAAATTTGCCGAAATAAGGGCGTGCCGGACGCTCGATCCATCGTTATCCATGTCATAAGATTAGCCCCTCGTATAAGTGGTCCTTTAAAATATGGCGCTTAGTGATCCTTTTACTAACCACTTTAACACGGTAATTTAAGAGATGGAACCGTGTCAGGAAACGTAGAGGAGATGATATGCAATGAATGACGATTTTGCATTGCGAACGTTGGCCGCCGATGCATTGAAGACGATAGCGCGAGACGAACAAATCAAGAGCCATATCTCGAATTCGGAAGAGCTGTATCCGCTCCTCTATCGGGCCGCGCGAAGATATATCACCGGCGAGACGAAGGAAGACGCGGTCTTTCAGGCGGTACGGCTGAACATGCGGGGATATGCGACATCGTTGGAATACATCGGGGAGAACGTAAGCGATGAGCGGGAATGCACGGAGTCCGCAAAGGAATTTCTGCGGCTGATCGGAATGTACGGAACCGCCGGCCGGTCATCGACGATCTCCCTTGATCTCTCGCATATCGGCATGACGGTGGATGAGGAGTTGGCTTATCGTCATCTGGAAGAGCTGATCCGGGAAGCGGCGATCTACGGGATGACCATCATGATCAGCGCGGAGGAATCGTTCAAGGCAAGCCGGATTATCGGGATTTACAAGCGGGCCGCCTCGTCGTACCCGAATGTAGGGATTACTTTACAAGCGCACCTGCACCGCGCGGAAAGCGATATGGAGGAGATTAAGCATTTTCCCGGGCGGATTCGGATCGTCAAGGGCGCATTCCGGGAATCGGAGGCAGACGGGGTACCGCGCTCCGAGCATCTTAAAGCCAAGTATTTGCGATTGGCCGAAACGGCTATCGCTACAGGTCGCCCCGTATCGATCGCGACGCATGACGAAACCATTCATCGGGAAGCGAGGGAACGGGGGCTGATTGCGCTGCCTAACGTCGAAGTCGAGATGTTATACGGGATTCGGCCGGACCTGCTGAAGGGATTGAAAGACGACGGCTATCGGACGCGGATTTATTTGCCTTACGGCAAAGAGTGGCACCTGTACTTCTTCCACCGTTTGTCCGAATATCCGCCGAACTTATATAGAGCTATCGCGGATATGGCGATGCCTTCCGGGAGCGAGGAAATGTATTAATAGTCGGCCCACCCCTAGCAAATTGCGGTAATGGGAGACCGATCGCGGCCCCGTACTCATTGCCCTTCATCGTGCCTGGTTTTTCCCGGATAAAATAGTTGTCCCTCCCGAGCAGCGTTTTCCTTAGCCGTGACCTCGGAGGGAACTAGCTTATACACGCTAGTTCGGCTGCCGAGTGAGGATACGTATTTCTCCACATGACTCTTGGCTAAGGGACTGTCGTAATAACCGGGTACGTATTTATTCAGTAAAGCCTGCATCGCTTCGGTTGCTTCCTCCAGATCGGCGACTAAAGCAACGGAGCCGAAGAGCATGACGCTCATATAAGCCGTATCCGTATTGGCAGGAACGATGTCCGTAATCGTTCCTTGATCTTCGCAAACCGTGAAGCAAGCTTGAGCGTTTTGTCGCAAAATCGTGTTTTTCCTTCCTTCCGATGCGCCGTGGAAATAGATCGCCTCCTTCCACCGGACGAAATTCAACGGAACGACGTAAGGAACGTTCTCGGCGGACAGTCCAAGAAACCCTGATCTGGCCCGTTCGAGAAAACCGTTGATTTTGTTTGAATCGTTACATTCTCTTTTGTACATACGTATGGGATACATTTTATTCCCGCCCCTCTTGAAGTTGTGGTAAGATCATATTAGTTGTTATCTGTCATAGCTGAAAGTGACAGATTTCTTTTATTTTAGAGGGACAGTTGGTGTTAAGGGGTCGTGTTGGGACTTTCTCCGATACTTAATAAACAGGGCGAGATTCCGGTTTACAAGCAACTATACGCTTATATCAAACAAGAGATCGAGGCCGGGAAACTGCTTGCGAACGACCGATTACCTTCGATACGGCAGTTGTCCTCCCATCTGATGCTGAGCAAGAATACGGTGGAAACGGCCTATCAGCAGCTGCTTGCCGAAGGGTACGTGATCAGCAAACCCCGAAGCGGACTGCACGTGCTGCCTCTGGAGCGAATAGCGACTATCAACAGCGCGGCACCTGCGCACGATAGTAAAGCTCGCCGTCAACCCGTGCCTGACGAACGAATCCTCTTCGACTATCAATACGGGGACGTCGAGCTGAACCATTTTCCGATGAAAGCATGGAAAAAATGTTTGCTGGACGCCCTGGATTCCCATTCGTACGAGGTGCTAGGATATGGCGACCGACAAGGGAACGGCGATCTTCGCGCGGAAATCGCGCGTTATCTCTATCCCTCTCGCGGTGTCGCGTGCACGCCGGACCAAGTGTTTCTATGCTCCGGCACGCAGCAAGCCATTAGCTTGCTGTGCCAGGTGCTGCCGTTGCCGAGCCGCGTTGCGATGGAGGATCCGGGCTATAATGGCGTTCGAACGGTGTTCGAGAATCATGGTCGCGAGCTCGTATCGATTCCCATCGAATCCGATGGTCTCCATTTGGGTCAACTGAAGCAGCATGACGTAAATGCGGTCTATGTGACGCCCTCCCATCAATTTCCTTTAGGAAGCGTGTTGCCCGTACAAAAGCGGAATAAGCTGCTTCAATGGGCTTACGAACGAGAGGGTCTCATTATCGAAGACGATTACGACAGCGAGTTCCGGTATCAGGGGCAGCCCGTTCCGGCGCTCAAAGCGATGGACGTAGGCGACAGGGTTATCTACTTAGGGACATTCTCGAAGTGTTTTCTGCCTTCGGTGCGCATGAGTTATATCGTGTTGCCCGAGAAGCTGGCCGCTGATTTCCGGAACGGAATCGCCTCCTATAGCCAGTCCGTATCCCCCCTTCTTCAGCAAGCGATGTTTCTATTCATGCAAGGCGGGCATTTCGAGCGTCACGTTCGTAAAATGAGAAAGCTGTACCAGGCCAATCATAGAATGTTACTGAAGGCAATCCATGAGCATCTGGGAGACCGGGTGGAGGTCATCGGACAGAAGGCCGGGTTGCATTTACTGCTAGACGTCCGTAATCGTGATAGTATGGAGTTAATCGAACTGGCTTCGGAGCAGGGCGTCAAAGTTTATTCGCCGAGAAATCATTGGATGGATCCCGCGCAATGCCCGTTATCTTATCTAATGCTCGGATTCGGAGGTATGAACGAACGCCAAATCGAAGAGGGGATCATTCGCTTGAAGAAAGCGTGGTTCGGTGATTAGAGCGCTGCCTAGGGCAGAGGAGGACGCAAGATGGGCAAACAGTTTACGGCTTTGTTACCCGTGCATGAGGAATTCATTGCGAAGCAACGTATTTTTTTCGTAGGTTCGGCTCCGCTGTCATCGGAAGGTCATGTGAATCTCTCTCCTAAGGGATACGATTCTATGCGGATTTTATCTCCGAACAGAGCGGCCTACTTGGATATGACGGGCAGCGGCAACGAAACGAGCGCCCATATCCGCGAAAACGGCAGAGTTACGATCATGTTCTGCGCTTTCGAAGGTCCGCCGAATATTCTGAGGCTGTACGGAACGGGAACGGTTGTCCTTCCGGGCTCGCCGGAGTGGGAAACCCTCTATCCTCTATTCGAGCCGCTTCCGGGAGCAAGGCAGATTATCATGATCGATTTCGATAAAGTCCAGACTTCTTGCGGTTATTCGATTCCCTTCATGGAATACGCCGGGGAACGAGAGACTTTACAGCGGTGGTCCGTACAGCAGGGCGAGGAAGGGCTTAAGCAGTATTGGCAAAACAAGAATACCCATAGTATCGACGGGTTGCCGACTCCTCTTGGGGAAGCGATTGCCGATAGAGGTTGAGGTCAACCTTGTAACGGCACTGCCTATTAAAGTGTAGGGTAACGGAATATAGGTTAAAATGGGATGCAGAATTGAAAATGGGAGTTGTACAAGAATGGCTAAGGATAACGAAGAAGTGATCTTAACGAAAGAGGGCTTAGCGAAACTACAGGCCGAGCTCGACGATCTTAAATACGTTAAGCGCAAGGAGTTAGCCGCACGGATCAAGCTGGCAATCAGCTACGGCGATCTCAAGGAGAATAGCGAGTACCATTCGGCCAAGAACGATCAATCGTTCATGGAAACGAGAATTATCATCTTGGAGAAAATGTTGAATAAGGCCAAGGTCGTCGATTCCGCCGAGTTGGACCATTCAACGGTTAAAGTAGGCTCCTTGGTCATCTTGAACGACATTGAATTCGACGAGAAGTTGGAATACCAGATTGTCGGCCCTGCCGAAGCGGATGTGTTGGAAAATAAAATTTCTTACGAAAGTCCGCTTGGCAAAGAGCTTGTAGGCAAGCAAGTAGGCAACATTATTAGCGTCGCGGCGCCTATGGGCGTCGTAAAATACGAGCTGCTCGAGATCAAATCCGTATAGAGAGTCGCGAACCCGATCGTCCTGAGTTAATGGGATAGCCGAACTAAAGAGGAGCTGTCCCCATAAGCGAATGGCTTATAGGGACGGCTCCTCTGGTTCTTGATAAGGTTGCTCGATTAGATTAGAAATTCGCGCTGCCCATTTTCCCCGATTGGAAGTCTTTGAAGGCTTCGACGAGTTCTTCCCGGCTGTTCATAACGAAGGGACCGTGCATGAAGACGGGTTCGTTCAGCGGTTCGCCGCTCAAGACGATGACGAGCGCATCGTCGGAGAGACCTTCGATAACGATTTCTCCCGGAACGTTCGCGAATAGGACGAAATCTCCTTCATTCGCTTCGTTATCTTCGTTGATTCTGGCCGATCCTCGCAGAACGAGCGCGGCCGTGTTGTAGGTTTGCGGGAGCTCGAAGCGGGCTTTGCCGTTCTGCTTAAGAGCCATGTCGAACGCATGGATCGGGCTAAACGTACTCGCGGGTCCCCGCACGCCATTGAATTTCCCGGCAATGACTCTTACCGTTCCCCCGTTATCCGGAAGCTCGACCCTGCCCATGTTTCCGTCTAGAAGCTCCTGATATTTCGGCGGGTGCATTTTGTGCGCGCGCGGCAGGTTGACCCATAACTGAATCATCTGGAACAGGCCGCCGCTTCTGGAAAATTCCTGTTCGTGATACTCCTTGTGAAGCAAACCGGAGCCGGCGGTCATCCATTGGACGTCGCCGGGACCGATCACGCCATGGTTGCCGTGATTATCATGGTGCTCGATATGGCCTTCGTAAGCGAACGTTACCGTTTCGAAGCCGCGATGGGGATGGGCTCCCACGCCTTTCGCCGCTAAGGACGGCGGGAACGTGTAGGGTGCGTTATAATCCATGAGGATAAAGGGGCTGAATCTTTCTCCGAAGTCATTCCCCGACGGAAAATAGTTGGATACCCGGAAACCGTCGCCTACCATATGGAATGGGGCACCGTGGAACGTTCCTTCGATTGCGCGGAATGTAATCATTGTAAATACTCTCCCTCCGGTAAATCTCTATTTCGTAAATCTTAAATTAAAGATATATGAAAAAAGCGATTTCGTCAAGTATTGCGACAATGGAATCTGTTGACACGACACAACTCGTCAGATAAGATTTACCTATCAGATAGGTGGTAAGGTGAGAGGCGGCTTAGGATGAGAAAGATTCAAAAAATTCTTGTACATGAATTAGTATCGCAAGAAATTCAAAGCTATATTCAAGAAAAGGAACTTAAGGAGGGGCATAAGCTTCCTTCGGTGGAGGAAATGACGAGCATGTTCGGAGTCGGACGTTCTTCGTTGCGCGAAGCCTTACGCTACTTGGAAGCGATCGACATCGTCCGGGTAGAGAACGGGAAAGGGATATTCGTACGAGATGTCGATACGTTCCGTTTTTCGGGCAAAGTGAAGATCGAGAGGGAACGGACTTTTCTGCTGAACACGCTGGACGTGCGCAGAGCCCTCGAAGGCAAGGCCGTTGCGCTCGCTTCGAAACGGATTACGGAGAGCCAGATCAAGGAACTGGAGCTATGCTTAGAAGAATACCGCATTCTGAAAGAAGGCGACAAGGATACTTCGCAGATCGATCTGACGTTTCATCGTTACGTGATCAAGGCAGCTCGAAACCCCGTACTCGAGACGGTCATGGATGCGATCGCCGGCTTGTACGAGAAGTTCTTCAACGAGCCGCTCGGAAACAAGCAGCTGTTCGACGAGACGTATCCCTTTCACCGGACGATGTTCGATGCGATAGCCGCACACGACACGGGACGCGCGTTGGAAGAGTTCAATAAAATGATGGATTGCATCGAGGATAAGATAAAAAGCTATTAAATGGAGGCGCTTTATTTTTTATTGACAAGATAAAGCGCTTTCAATATAATCGACCTATCAGACAGGATGACTGTATGATACATGTAAGATTAGGGGGAGATTTGTCGATGATTAGGCGTCAGAAAGTGATTGTTTCGTTGCTTTGCGCCGTATTGACGGTAGGACTCTTGGCAGGATGCAGCGGCAAGAACGGTAACGGCGGCAGTGGAGACAAGGTAACGCTCCGTATGATCGAAAGCTTGACCAGCCCGAAGAGAACCGAGCTCATCCAGGCAATGATCACGAAATTCGAAGAGGCCAACCCTAACATTAAAGTGGAATTCATCTCGCCTCCTTTCGATCAGGCAGACAACAAAATAAGAACGATGCTCGGGTCCGATGAACAGCTCGATGTACTTGAAGTCCGGGATTTGACCGTTGCCGAGTTCGTAAACAACGGTTATATCGAACCGCTCAATTCCTATACGGATAAGTGGAAGGATTTCGCTACCGTAAGCGCGGTATCGAAATCCGTAGGGACGGTCGGAGACAAATTGTATTTCGTGCCGAATGGCCTGTATCAGAGGCAAATGTTCTATCGGTCGGATTGGTTGAAGGAAGCGGGATTAAATCCGCCGACAACCTGGGAAGAACTTTACGATACGGCGAAGAAGCTGACAGACCCTGCCAAGAACCGCTTCGGCTTCTCTTTCCGCGGGGGAGCGGGATCGAATGGCACCACGGATGCGATGATTCTTGCCTTCAACGGGGATAAGGTCAATCTGGATGATTCCATGTTCACGAAGGATGGAGCGACGATCTACTCCACGCCCGAAGCAAAAGCGGCTATGGAGCTATATCTGAAGCTGTACAAAGACGCATCGCCTCCGGATTCCATCAACTGGGGCTTCCAAGAGCAAGTGCAGGCATTCACTTCCGGCGTAGCGGGCATTCTGCTGCAGGATCCGGACGTCATTCAATCCTTGCAGGAGAAGATGACCGAAGGAACTTGGGCGACGGCTCCGCTCGTCACGGGCCCGACAGGCAAAGCGCTATTCGCCGCAGGCGGAGCGGGATGGGGAATTACGGCCAAATCCAAGCACAAAGAAGAGGCATGGAAGCTGGTAGAATTCCTGTCTTCCCCGGCCGAGAATACGAAATTTTCGAAAGACTACGGTCTCATTCCTATTCACAGCAGCGCTACGGAAGACGAGTTTTTCAAAACGGGTCCTTATAAAACGTTGATCGACATGTCCAATAAACCGGATACGTTCGTGAACTACAAGCCGGCGTTCCAGTACCCGGGCACCGGTCAGTGGGGGCAAGTCACGATGGAGACCGGGCAGTCGCTGCTGCTAGGCAAATCCAATCTTGAGGATACGCTCAAGAAGTGGGATGAGTACTGGGTGGATCAGAAGACGACGTTAAAACAATAGCAGCCATATGAAGTCGTGATGGGCGGCGCAATCGTTGCCGCCCATCCCCTTTATTAAAGAAGGCGGTGCGGCAATGAAAAAACAAAGGGCGTTTATTCTATCCGGGTTGATTCCCGCCCTGCTGCTTGTGCTTGCGTTTACGTACTACCCTTTTCTTAAGGGAATCGTCATGGCCTTTCAGGAATATAAGCTGTTTGACTTGCGAAGCGTTCATTTCGTTGGAATAGACAATTTTAAGGCCGCGTTTAAGGATCCCAAGTTCATCATGGCATTGCAGAATAGCGGTTATTGGGTCGTGATCTCGCTCTTCTTTCAATTTTTTCTCGGATTAACGCTTGCTTTACTGATGAAGAAACAGTTCAGGGGACGAGGGATCTATCAAGGTTTCGTGTTCTACTCTTGGGCTTTGTCGGGCTTCCTCATCGGGATGATCTGGAAGTGGATGTTTAATTCCCAGATCGGCGTCATCAACGATCTGCTCCTTAAATTAGGCATTATCGAGGAGCGAATCGGATTTCTGTCGAACCCTCATTGGGCGATGTTCTCCGTCATTATCGCCAACGTGTGGTATGGCGTCGCGTTCTTCGCCATTATGCTGCTGGCTGCCTTGCAATCCGTACCTTCGGAGCTCTACGAGGCCGCGGTCATGGACGGGGCAAGCGGAGTTCGCAAGCTATGGAACGTAACTCTGCCTTACATCATGCCGACGATCATTGCGACTACGCTGCTGAGAGCGATTTGGATTTTCAACGACCCGACGATCATCTACGGGCTAACGAACGGAGGACCCGCGGGCAGCACTCATATTTTGTCTTCGTTGATGCTGGATAAAATCATTTACGGAGGAGATTACGGGGCTGCTTCGGCAATCGGTATTATCATGATCGCGATTTTGCTGCTCTATACGATCTTCTTCTTATCGGTCACCAAGGCGGAGAAGGCGGGTGAGTTCTGATGAAGCTGAGACTTCTGGGCGTCTCCAAATTCATCTATCTGGCGATTTATTTGCTGGTCATGGTTTTCCCGCTGTATTGGATCGTCATCACGTCGCTTAAGCCGCAGAAGGATATCTTCTCGTTCCCTCTGAAGTATTGGCCCGAGCGCTTTACGCTGGATAATTACGTGCATATTTTCAAAATATCCAAGTTCCACATTTACATCGGCAATAGCTTGATGATAGCGATTATTTCCGCCATGATCGTACTCGTCATCGCGATTCTGAGCGCCTACGTTCTGGCACGTTTTAAGTTCCGGGGACATAAGCAGATCATGCTCGCGTTCTTCGCTACCCAGATGTTGCCCGGCTTCGTCGCGCTAGCGCCGCTGTACCTAATGATGAGCAGCATGAGCTTGATTAACAACCGATTCTCTCTCGTGCTTATGTATACGGTCATCCTTATCCCGTTCTCCACGATTATGCTGCGCGGATTTTTTCAACGGATTCCGGCGAGTCTTGAGGAAGCGGCGATGATCGACGGTTGCTCCCGGTGGTCCGCATTGGTACGAATTATTATACCGGTCATGCTGCCGGGGATCGCTTCCACCTTTATTTTCGCATTCGTGCAAAACTGGAACGAATTATTCTTGGCCGTAATGTTCATTGACAACGATGCGCTTAAGACGCTCCCGGTGGCGATGAACTCGTTTATTATGAAGTTCGACGTGGATTGGGGTGCGATGTCGGCCGGAGCGGTATTATCGATCTTACCGACCATTCTTTTATTTGCTTTTGCCCAAAGATTCATCGTAGAAGGACTCACTCAAGGAGCAGAAAAAGGATGAACAAACGAGAAAACCAATTTACCAAAGCATCTTTCGATCCGGTCGACGCGAGGCATCACGGCGCCATTCACGTACCGATCTATCAGAACAGCTTGTTTGCGTTCGAAAGATACGATCAATTCGAAGAAGCGATGAAGACATTGCTGGACCATCACGTGTATTCTCGCGGCAACAACCCGACCGTTCAGTATTTGGAACAGAAGTTGGCCGAACTTGAAGAAGCGGAAGCGGCGAGATGCTTCGCATCCGGGATGGCGGCCATCAGCTCGGCGATCATGTCCGTCGTCGGGCAAGGGGATCATGTCGTATGCGTCGATCAGGCGTACGGTCCGACGAAGGCGTTTCTCGGTACTTATCTGAGCCGGTTCGGAGTGGAAACGACGTTCATCGACGGAAGTTCGATCGAGCAATGGCGCGGAGCTGTACGTCCGAACACGAAGCTGCTATATCTGGAAAGTCCGACGACTATGCTGTTCGAGTTGCAGGACCTGCGATGGTGCTCGGAGTTTGCGCGAAGCATAGGTGCCGTAACTCTTATCGATAATACGTGGGCGACTCCGTGTTTTCAGAACCCTCTTCAATTGGGGATAGATCTATCGGTACATTCCATATCGAAGTATATTGGAGGACATAGCGATTGTATCGGCGGCATCGTGCTGGGCTCTAAGGAGCTCGTGGAGCGGATCGGGAACACGGAATATATGCTGCTAGGCGGCATTATGACGCCGCAGACGGCGGCGCTCGTATCGAAAGGGCTCCGGACGTTGCCCTTGCGCATGCAACGACATGAAGGGAGCGGGCTTCAGGTCGCGGAGCATATCGGCAAACAAGGGTTCGCGTCCCGATTAAACCATCCCGGACTGCCTTCCCATCCCCAATACGAGCTAGGGCGGCGCCAGATGTCGGGCTCCAGCAGCTTATTTTCGTTCCTATCGAATGAACCGACGGAGCGGCTGAAGGAATGGGCGAATCGACTGAAATATTTCAAGATCGGCGTGAGTTGGGGAGGGTTCGAGAGCCTAGTAACGGTTAATCGACTCGGGAGCGATGGAGATGGAGGCGAGGAACGAACATCAACCGTCGTAAGAATGTACGTCGGACTGGAAAGTCCGACGGATCTGATAGCCGATATAGATCAAGCTTGGAAAGCGGTATGAAGCGAAGTCTAATCTAACGGGGTTGGTTAGCGAGTAAATGTTACTTGCTGGCACCCCTTTTTGTTCTGTTATTAAAGTTTTGCACAAGTTATGCACAAGTTGTGGATAGGGTGTGTATAAAGTTGGGGATAAGCAAGCGAATGTGATAAAATAGCTGAAAAAAAGGCGGTGAATACACGTGAACATGAAAATCGGCTGTTTGCATGCCCATCATTCTAATATCGAATATATCGAACAGGCATTATCTTCGAGCCGGTCGGAGCTTCTCCATTTCGTGGACCCCGCGCTCGTGTACCGGATATCTTCGGACGGGGCTTTCGGGCTGGAGGATGCGATGAGACGGGTCAAGGAGCAACTGGAGTGGATCGCCGGGGCGGATACGGACGCGATTCTGATCACTTGCACAAATTACATCGCAGTGCTGCAAGAGGAGGAATCTTCCGTCGTCGTTCCGGTTCTGAAGATCGACGAGCCGTTTTTCGAATCGGTTTGCGCTTGCGAGGAGCCGCAGCTTGTATTGTTTACGAATCCGGCGACCGTCGAGGGGACGATGGGAAGGCTGCGGGAACACGCCCGGAAGGCGGGGCGGCAACCTCGAATCGAAGTTCTCGTGCTGGAGGGATTATTCGATCTGTTTATGCAAGGGAAAAAAGAGGAGCATCGGCTCGCGTTGGCTGAACGTCTGCGGAATATTGCTTCCGAAGCTTCCGGCAAGAGGATCTCCGTCGGTCAGTTGTCCATGTCGGAAGCGGCTAAACAGGTTCGCGAGGAGACGGGGATCGAAATCGGGCATCCGTTGGAAGGTTTGGCTTCTTATATCGAGAGGACGCTTTGCCGCTGACGAACCGCCATTCGGGAAGAAATAGACGTGGAGAAACGAAGGGTACCTGCAATGGGTATCTTTTTTTGCGCGTAAGGACGTTTGTATTAGGAGTTGTAGGAATTTGGAAAGAAATGTCGAATGGTAAAGAGGTAAAATCGATCGGTTTGACGACGTGGCGGGAGCGTGCGAAAGATAGATGAGCCAGACCCAGTATAAACAATTGGCATCCTATGTGCCCGGAGAGTGGATGCAGGGCTCGCCGGTGGAGATTCTTCAAGGAACGGTTTTCTTGGATCCGCTTAACGAGCGAGCGGTCTTTCGCTTAAAGATGTGCAACATATCCGGTAAAATCCTTCATTCCGTGCATCTCCATATCGGCTGTTACGACGAGACGGGCGAACCTACCCCCGGCAATTCCGTCGTTTATTTCGCTTTTCAGGATATGAACGTTTCGTCCGGTTCTGTTTTCGGAGAAGATCAGTTGATCGCGCTGCCGGACGTTAGGGTTAGGAAAGTCGTCGTTTTTTTCAAAAAAGCGCTAATAGAGAACGATGTGTTCCATTTCACCGAAATGACGACCCGGAAAGTGCCCGAACTGAAGCCATTGTCGGATTGGAAACAAGATTGGCTCGCGGAATTGAAGCTGAGGACGCCGGAAAACGCCGTTTTCCCGACGACGTACGTTCCTCAAATCTTCCCGGATCAAACGTGGGCTTGTACCTGCGGCAAAATGAACGAACTGGCCGAGGCGAAATGCGAGCGTTGCGCGAGGGATAGACGGGAGCAGTTGGAACTCGTTAACCCTTCTTTTCTGCAACGATCGTACGAAGCTCGCCAGGCGGAAGCCTTGGAGCAAAGACAATTGCTCGCGGTACAAGAGAAGAGGGAAAAAAGGAATTTTCGGATCGTCATTACCGTGACCTTCGTCGCGCTTGGGTTGTTCGTGCTGTACGAGAGCTATTTCAAAGATCAATGGCGCTACGAGAAGGCGGAGAAGCAATACGAAGCGGGGAGTTATGAAGAAGCCAAGGAGGCTTTCCTCGCGCTGGGGAAATTCCGGGATTCCTCCGAACGGGTCAAGCAGGCCGAATACGGGATGGCGAACGCGGATCTCGAACGGAAGGATTTCAAGAAGGCGGAAATAAGGTTCGGTGCACTGGGCAATTATAAAGACAGCGCGGAACTTCTGAAGGCAACCATTTACGGGTGGGCTCAAGGGTTGCAGGATAGCGGGAAACCCTATGACGCCATGAATATGTTTAATCGGATTATCGATTACAAGGACAGCAAGAAGCTTAGGAGGGAAGCCCGTTATCAGTATGTCCTCGACCTTCGCGAAGCAGGAAAATTCTTGAATGCGCTTGATGAGCTAAGGGAACTTGGAGCGTACAAGGATAGCCGGGACTTGATTAAGGATTCCAAGTACGAATATGCGAAAGATCTGGTCAAGCAAGGTCATTATACGAGCGCGTTGGGTTTGCTAAACGAGATTGACGGAGATTACGCGAGCAAAGCCGCCTTGCTGCTGGAATGCCGATATCGCATCGCTCTTAGCTTTCGGAGTACCCGGGCGGAAGTGATTCAAGCCCGCGACGAATTTATCAAGCTGGGGAAATATAAGGATTCCGCAAGGCAAGCAGAGCGAATGGAAGAAGCGTTGATATGGCACGGGAAATGGTACAGGGTGAGATACCGGGAATTCATAGGGAAGCGCGTGACGCATAACAAAACCTACGGGCCGCTCGGCACCGATCCTCTAGGGAAAGGCGTCATCATCGATTATTTCGACCGCAAACTCACATCTAAATCGACTATCGCGACGTTGGAATACACGTTCGAATTATCCGGAAACAAGCTCATAGCCGACTCGTACGGTTCAAAAGAAAGATATGTTCTTTCGGGTAACAAGCTGATTTATAAGACGTCGGGTTACGAAGAAACCTTCGTTCGGGAGGATCTGCTCGATAAAGTGAAGCCATAGGGAATCGCGCGAAATGCGTAAGCGTCTGCGACTGGTGCGGGCAAACATGATATAATAGTTATCAGTTTTTCGCGAAGCGCGAATTCACTTAACTCGAAGCGAGGTTTAATCATGATCTGGGAAAATAAAATCGCGACTACGCTGCAGTGGACGAAGGAAATCTCGAATAGAGAACAGAAGGAAGCGGTTGCGGCCAAGATCGCCGAGCGCGTGAAGGACGGGGACGTCATCGGCGTCGGCTCCGGTTCGACTTCATACTTGGCATTGCTGGCGATCAGCAAGAAGGTAAAGGAACAGAAGTTGAACGTGATGGCGATTCCGACTTCGCACGAGGTTTCGCTGGCATGCTCCATTATGGGACTGCCGACATCGACGTTGTTGAACGCGAGACCGGACTGGTATTTCGACGGCGCGGACGAGGTCGATCCGGACAAAAACCTGATCAAAGGCAGAGGCGGCGCGATGTTCGCGGAGAAGCTCGTCATGAAGAGCGCTCCCGAAAACTATATTCTCGTCGATTCCTCCAAATTCGTCTCGTTTTTGGGCGAGAAATTCGCCGCTCCGATCGAAGTCGATCCCCGGGCGATTAACCTCGTGGAGACGGAGCTGGCGAAGCTCGGAGCGAAAGAAGTCCAACTGAGAATGGCGGTAGCCAAAGACGGTCCCGTGATCACGGAAACCGGAAACCTAATCCTCGACGTGCGATTCAACAAGATCACGGCCGATTACGAGAAAGAGGTCAAGTCGATCCCGGGCGTCATCGAATCCGGCATTTTCATTAACTATAACTTAGAGATCCTAACGACTTAGAGTCGAGAATCCCCGTATTACAGAGAGCAGACGAAGGCTGGCATGACGATTGCCGATCTCCTGCTCTCTTTATGTTGGCGCGGGCTATGATCATTCCATCGGGGCGAGGAGAACGGACAGAGGACCACGCGGCAAGCTGGTAAAACCTAGAGATATACCCTCTGGGAGCGGGGGATTCTGGAGCAAGGAAATCGAATCGAGGCTGAAGCATCTATGAATGACAAAATCGTGTTGCCGATATGGGCGATGGGGTTGTTTATCGTCGTGATGAACACGACGATGTTTAACGTATCGCTTCCTAGTATCATCAACGATCTTCAAATTACCGCGGATCTAGGTTCGTGGGTAATTTCTAGTTACTCCATCGGATATGCATTATCTACGGTAATCTATAGCAGGCTTTCGGATATAATCCCTATTCGCAGGCTTCTGGCCGTGGGGCTGGTCATTCTCGGGCTCTCATCGGTTATAGGCATTTTCGCGCATGAATTCAGCACCTTGCTGGCGGCAAGAATTTTGCAGTCGGCCGGGGCGGGCGCGATGGCGGGCTTGGGACTCGTTCTGGCCAGCCGTTATGTCCCCGCGGAAAGGCGCGGCAGGGCAATCGCCATGATCTCGGCGGGCAGTGCAATGGCTTTCGGTCTTGGTCCGATCGTCGGGGGGGTCATCAGCGAATACTTCGGGTGGAACGGGTTATTCGCCATCACTTGTTTGGTTCTCGTCATTCTTCCCGTACTGTACCGGCTGCTTCCTAAGGAGCAACCAACCCCTGGGCGATTCGACGTCTTGGGGGCACTGTTCACGGTTATTAACGCGGCTTCGCTGCTCGTTGCGGTTACTCAACTGTCGGTGTTGTGGCTGGCGATCAGCATCGTATCCTTCGTGGCTCATTTCTGGTATTTGCGTAAAGCACAGGAGACTTTTATCAACCCGGAACTGTTGCAGGTAAATGGCTACCGGAAGCTTCTAGCCATCGGATTCTGCGTCTTGATGGTTAATCTGGGCAATCTGTTCCTAATGCCGCTCGTGCTGTCGCAGCTGTTTCATAAATCCGCGATGAGTATCGGATTATTGATCGCCCCGGGAGCGATCCTCACGGTATTCATGACTCGTTTCGTTGGGCGATGGATCGACCGGTACGGGAATGTGCGGCTATTGCTGATCGGACATGTTACTCTCGTCATCGTATTGGCGATCTACTCATGGGAAGCCGTCGTTTCTCCCGTAGTGATCCTGTGCGGATACCTCTTCTTCTCGCCCGCGCTATCGGCAACGCTGTCTTCCCTGAACAATGAAACTTCCCATCGCTTATCGACAAATAAGATCGGCGCCGGTATGGGGCTCATGCAGCTTATTCAATTTTTCGGCGGTTCGATTTCGGTTGCGGTATGCGGTCTTCTTCTCGAAGCTCAGTCCGCTATCCCGCTGACTCAGGCTTTCCGTCATGTGTACGAGCTGTTGCTTGCGATCTGTCTTTGTTCGATCGTGCTGTTGCTTAGCTATCGTCGATCAGCGAGGGCTTTGGTCACGTGAAAAGTAATGTCTTAACCGTGTTGCACTAAAATGAAGTCACGATGAAAGCACGCACTCCGAAGATGTTATCGCGGGGTGCGTGCTTTTGTCGTAGAAAGGTTTGAGCTTGGAACAGTTAAGAAACTAGTGCTAATTGTGTAGGTATAACGACCTTTTTGTCACATGACAAGTAATGTGTTGAGTTTTGTCGAAGATTGGACAATTCATGACTAGAAGGGTGACGGCTGTAACTACCTATAATCCCATATTCTGCTATTCTAAAATAGTACTTCCTAAGGAAATGTGATACAGGGCATTATTTCATTTTATAAGATATTAAATATTCCAAATAAAGCGGAGGAAAGAAATGTGAATAATAAAAAGGTGAAAATAACAAGATACGCGGTTTCGTCAGCGATGTTAGTGAATGCATTAGCGGCTCCGGTATCGGTATTCGCGGCCGAAGAGACGATAAGTCCTGACTTGGTCCAAGCAGCGGTAAAGGAACTAATAGACAAATCTATCATGTCGGGCGATAAGAACGGAGATCTTAACTTAGAGGGTAAACTAACCCGCGTTCAAGCTGCCGGGATTTTGGCCAGATCGTTGAACTTGGATACGTCGAAATTACCTAATTCGACTTTTAATGACGTAAGTAACGATCACTGGGGATTGAAATACATCAGTATTATGGAAAACCTCGGGGTAATGAAGGGTTCGAACGGCAGTTTCCGTCCCAATGCCATTCTGACGAAAGAGGAGCTTGCCATAGTATTGGTTCGCATTACTCAAACCAATATCGTAGGAAAAGGAAATAACCTGCAAATCAGCGATTCCAGCGATATCAGCGATTGGGCTAAACCCTATGTTCATGCGGCAATCGAAGCGGGGTTAATTCCGGTTCAGAATGGGAAGTTTGCTCCGAAGAGCCAAGTCGATCGCAAAGAGGTTGCCTTATTAACGGCAGCTTTTATTAAGAGCGAGAAGTTCGAACAGTACAAGGCAGAGATCAATAAACTGCTTGAAGAGGGCAAGAAAATCTCTAATAGCGATCCGGCTGCTTAATCTTTTCCATTATGTTCAAAGGGTCGTTATCTCGCTTTTAACAGAGCCGGATAACGGCCTTTCATTATGAGGCAAAAGTAGAAGGAATCACGACTATGAAAATCACTTGCTGCATTCTGGTTAACAATAACGAGTCTACTTTGGCCGGGTGCATACAAAGCGTGCGGCCTCATGTGGACGAGGTTGTCGTCGTAGACACGGGTTCCACGGATTCAAGCGTTCCGATGGCGTATGAGCTTGGAGCCCGAGTTTATTTCTACCCGTGGAGCGACGATTTCTCCGAGGCAAGAAATTTTGCCCTGAAACACGCGAAAGAGTCCGAATGGGTGTTGGTTGTCGATTCGGATGAAGAGCTGCTATGGGAATGCAAGTTAAGTTTTCGGGAATGGGCGGCGTCGCTGCAGTCCAAGCAAACCGTGATTGCTTTTGAATTCCTCCATTATGAAATGTCCGATTCCCGATTATTGTCCGTCACTCACTCGGAGCGTTTTTTCGATCCCGCGTCTTTTAGTTACATAGGAAGAATTCACGAACGATTGATTCCGGCTAACGAAAACGATGTTAAAAGGGTGGAGTTATGCCCGCATGCCGCCTTCCGACACTTCGGATATTCTTCCGAATTCCATATCGAGAAGAACGTCAGGAACACGAGGAGCTTATTGAAAGAATTGGAGACGAATCCCGCCGAGGGATTTACCTACCGTTACTTATCTACCGAATATTATCATTCGGGTCAATATAGAGACAGTATTCAATACGCCAAAACTGCGCTGAGCTTGCTCGCAGGTACAGAGACGTATAGCCGGGCGCAAGCGCATTACTATAAGATGATGTCATTTTTGCATTTGGACAATGCATTGGAAGCCAAGCTGGCAATAGAGGCATGCCTTCAAGAATTTCCTGATTATGCGGATCCATACGGAATCGCGGCCGAGATCTGTTTTCACGAACAATGCTGGGATGACGCTTTCCGCTTGTACTGCGAGTGGGAACAAAAGGTTGATCAGCGAAGCGGGATAATGCCGAACCATTGTATTTCCCTGAAGGATACATTTTGGCGACATAAGTGGATAGCCGCAAGCCAGAGCAATAAAATCAAGGACGGACTTAGAAAAGAGGTTCAACAGATGAAGGTGGCGTTATTAATCGTCCATCCGCAGTTGGAAACGGATCGCGAAGATTTGCTAGATCATGTAGCGGCCAAATGCGTTGGAATGACCTATGAAATCGGTTTGTGGTCGAATCGACCTCTTATCAAGAGCGAGAATGACGTTAAGAGTTGGCTGGAGCAAAGCAACGTGCGATTAGCGGAAGGAAAAGAGCTTGCTCAGGCGGGCTCCAGTTTCGCTGCCAAAAGTAACGCGGATATTTTATGGATATGGTACGCGAACGAACGGCTCGTGTCGGACTGGAATGAAGATAAGATGCTGGAGGCTATTTCCAGCAACGGAGCGGTAACCGTTAGAAGCTATTCAGAACGACTAGGCGGTCAGTGGGCCGAGCAGCGAATCCGGCTTTGTAAATCGGATGACGCGAGAGTAAACCGATCGGTGCAGCAGCTTGCTGCCGGTTCCGAGAAGGAACTAGATAGATCACTATTTGCTTACGACGGTCTAGTACTAGAGAGGCCCTTCCTCATTCCCGCGGACAAACAGGATGCCTATATGGATATCTACAAGCGGGAGGCGCCGCTTCAGCGATTGCTCGTCGCTTTTTCGTGCCACCGATACGACGAGGTTCTGGCCATGCGCCAACCCTCGGATGAATCCGCTGAATGGGCGGTTTTTCAATTCTATAAGATTCTTGCCTCGATCAATTTGGGCTTGATGGAAGAAGCTTCGGTAAAAATATATAACGCTATGGAAGCGAATCTAAGCGAACAAGATATGCTTCTATTCATCTATCTCTACGGAAAGTTAGCGCTCAACGCCGATATCGACGAGATGAAGCGGGAAGCAATAACATTACTGAAAAATACGCTGGAGTCCAATCCTATCATCGAGACCAAACACGTATTGACAGCCGAATCCGATTGGTTGGCATTGATAGCGGAGCTTCAATGGAAGTTGGGTGAACGAAAGGCGGCTCTCGTTACATGGAGGCATGGATTAGAGAGCTCCGCGTATACGAATGAAACATGCGCTTACCGGCTTGCTGAAGCCATATATGAGGAGTATAAGCCGGAAGGGCTGGACAAAGTTTCCCGTGCCCTTTTGGAAGTGTTTAATATTCAGGATTCTGAAGCGCAATCCCTTCTATATCCAATCTTCTGTTACTTAAACATGCAGGAATGGGCCGTATTGTTCTTGCGACCGCGCGAGCCAAGCGAGGTTGGAGGGAGAGAATCGCCGTTAGTAAGTATCCTTATGCCGATCTACAACGATACGGCATACCTTTTCGAGAGTATTCGCAGCATCCTGTCCCAAACCTATCTGGGTTTGGAATTGATCGTAGTAGACGATGGGTCCGATGAAGATGTGGCTGCAATCGTACGGCGATTTAATTATGATAGCAGACTTAAATACTATAGAACCGCAATCAACCGCGGCCTTCCGAACGCTCTGAATTACGGAATTTCGAAGGCAAGCGGATCTCTTATGGGCTGGACGTCTGCCGACAACATGGCCCATCCGCGTTGGTTGGAACGGATGGTCGAAACGATATCCGCTCATCCTGAAGCGAGTGCTATCTACTCCGATTATTATCACATGGACAAGAACGGGCTCGTCATCGAAACGAAACGAATGCCGGCGTATAAATTAAACGGATTGCAAAACGGAGGGCCTTCTTTTCTATGGAGGTCATCTTCTCTTCGCAAAGCCGGAGGGTTCGATGAATCGTTATTCGGCATAGAGGACCGTGATTTTACCGTACGGCTCGCGTTGGTCGGTCGAATAGTTCAACTGCAGGAACCACTCTATTATTACCGCATTCACGAGGGGAGTTTATCCTCCAAAATAGAAACGGGCTCCTTGGGAGGATGGACCGAGTTGCATGGAAAGCTGAAACGGAAGTGGCTTTATTTAAGCTTTGTATAAGTACGAGCATAAAGGTCTAGGAGTGGGGATATGAATCGGCAACAACTCTATGCGGATCGCTTTGCCCTTCTTGAACAGAGCCATCATGAGGTTCAATTGGATGCTCTAAGAAGATTACATGGCAGGAAGCTTATGGAACTGAATGAACGAAAGAGAGACGCGAGGAATCTGGGGATGAATGTTAAAGAACTGTCGGATGCCGTTAAGGAGAAAGGACAGAAAGCTGTTGAGTTGGAACAGCACATCCAACGTATGTCCCTGCTGTTGGAACATAAGAAGCAGCTTGCTTCCTACGAATCCGAATATGAACAAAGACAGAGTTACTATTTTCAAGAGTCGGGGAGGATAGACCCCGGCTTATTTCCGAATATTTTTCTTGCTAAACATACCGCGTATAAAGGAATTATAGTAGCGCCTGACGGGCTTCGGTTTCAGAGCGAACGGATATCGGGTTTACTGAAGGAACTTGCGGATGACGGGTATCTTTGCTTTTCCTTCAATGTCGGGATTCATGAAGCGACAGAATGCGGCGCGGACGGCTTCTATGAATACAAAGATGAAGCTTTGCTGCTGAGATGGCTAGCGGAACAGGAAACGACGCCGACGATATTGTGTACTTGGGTGCTGCAATCGGCCTGGTTTGATTTATTGAAAAATAAAACGATCTGGTACGACGTGTGCGACCATGAGGACGTTCTGTGGGGAACGGATGCAATGTCGAAGCTTAAACATTATGGATTGCTAAGGGAAGCCAATCTCGTTACCTACTCGAATAAAAAGTGGAAAAAATACATTGCGGCAAGGAAAGACGCAATCGAACTTGAATCGAGATCGGATGAGCATGCGGTATCCAAAGTAAGCGCATGGTTGGAGGTGTAGGCTCTTGTTAAACAGATCAGCTGTCTCCCCTGTACAAACGGCAGTCCAGCGAGAGGCGGAAGCCTTGAATTTCGCTTTGCGCCAAATTGATCATTTAATCGAGGATCAAATAGGCATTATAGAGGGTTATAAGCAGACGATGGCGGATTTAAGGACGGAGGAGCGCGGGCAAGAGGCGACGATCGAGTGGCTTCGAGAGGATATCGCGAATCAAGAATCCGAGTTAGCGGAAGCCGATCTTCTTTTTTCTCCCGACTACGATGCGCAACGGCAATACTACAAACAGTTCGTCGAATCCCCGTTAACCGATGAAGCGAGACGGATTGTAGAGCTCATGCAAAGCGAGGAATATCGGGGAATCATCGTGTATCCGAATGCGGTGCATTGGGAGCCGATTCAACGTCCGCAACAGCTGTTAATGGAGTTTGCGCGGAAAAACTATTTATGTTTTTTCTGCGATTCCGGCGATGAATTCGTCTTGAAGAAAATCGAAAAAGGGTTATTCGTCGTTTCGAAGCAGGAGCACCTTCTTCAAGCCTTGCAAACTTCTCATGTTCTTGTGTTGAACTCCTATTTAATGCAGAACGCGTGGATAGACAATCTTCCCCATAAATCCGTATGGTATGACGTTCTGGACCGGGTCGACTTTTTCAATCGTTACGATAGACATATGCTGGCTAAGCATTATCAGGTTCTGCACGAAGCAGACATCGTGACTTATTCCGCCAGGCAATTAACGGAATACGTCGGGGACAGGAACGATGCGATCTATTTGCCGAACGCGGCAAGACCGGATGACTTTTACTATAGTTCGAACAAACTTCCTAAGGCACCAGACGATCTCGAACCGATTTTAAGAAAGAACAAAAAAGTGATCGGTTACTATGGAGCGATTGAAGAATGGTTCGATATTAAGCTAGTTAACGACCTCGCAGCCGACTCGCGAGTGGAAATCGTGCTGATCGGACATTGCGGGATTTCAACGGAGCATTTCCCTGACAACGTACATTTTTTGGGTCCAAAGCCTTATGCGAGATTAAAGGAATATACCGCCTATTTTGATGCGCTAATGATTCCTTTTATCGTGAATACGTTAACGAACGCGGTCTCTCCGGTGAAATTTTTCGAATATTGCGCGATCGGTAAACCGATCCTTACGACTCCGATTGCCGAGGTTGTCCCCTTTGCCGGTCCTGGGATTACAGTAGTAAATTCAGGAAATACCTTCAAACTAACGGCCTCTTTCTGGAAAGTAACCCCAAACGCGAAAGCGCACATGCAAGCCATTGCCCAAACGCATCAATGGGGCAAACGGGCTGAAGAAGTCGAGAGAGAGATTGAATCAAGACCATGTTGCCTTAAGGTATTAGCAAATCGGTCGAATGAACCTTACGTTAGTGTTTTTACCGCTACCTTCTTTGATCTCGAAGGGACGAACTACTATACGGGAGGAGCCGAAAGGTACCTTGTGGATCTTCACGAAGCGTGCCAAGAGCTTGGACTGAGATTAGATATCTATCAATATGGCAATTATTCTTGGTATCGCAAATATAAAGACATTGACGTGTACAGTTTAGGTCATGAAGAGCTGAACATGAGCGAACTTAGTTTGGACAATATTCATGCGTTCAACCGCAGGTATTTGTATGCCGCGGAAGGGAAAGCCTTGTTGAATTTTTACTCGGCATTTTTTCAAGCTTATCCGAACGCAGCGCACCCTAGCATTGGGATCAGTCACGGGGTAGCTTGGGATAACCCGGCAAACGTACATGCGAATGGGGAACAATTCTGGACACAAAATAAACGATTTATCCAAGGCGCGGAACAAGTTCAGAAGATGGTATCCGTGGATACGAATACCGCTAACTGGTTTCAGACCGTTTCGTTTAAAACCGGCCAGCAAATGGAGACGATTCCGAATTACGTCGATCCGAACGAATTTTTTCCGGTACCTAAAAGCCATGAGGGGAAAATCAGGATTGTCTATCCGCGGAGGCTTTATGAAGCAAGGGGCTTATATATTACGTTAGCGGTAGTGGATACGATATTGGAAAAATTCAGAAATGTTGAATTTCATTTCGTCGGCAAAGGTTTCGAGGAGGACATCGATCAGGTCAAGAAGGCTATGAAACGCTGGCCGAATCGCATCTTCTGCTATCACCGCGAACCGGATGATATGCATTTGGTTTACAAAGAAGCGGACATCGTACTGATTCCTACGCTTTATAGCGAAGGTACAAGTTTATCCTGCTTGGAGGCGTGCGCGACTGGCAATACCGTTATCGCAACAAGAGTCGGAGGCTTAACGGATATCATCATTGATCGGTTCAACGGGCTTCTGATCAGTCCGAACAGCAAGTCGCTGAGGGATGCGATTATAGAATGCTTAGAGAATCCGGAATTAAGACGAAGATTTGGAAAAAACGCATTAGAAGTCTCTAAGTCGTTCAATAAGACGTATTGGAAAGAGCGTTGGAAAGAGGTTATCCGGGAAATGATCAATCATAACCCGATTCATCTGAGGGAAGCGGGTCTCTTCGGGAAAGCAATCGAATTCTGCCTAGGTCCCGGAGCAAGGCAGGAGGTTTGGATGCCGGAAGCCGTAAGCTGTCTTAAGAAAGGAATGGCCGTGTTTATACGCGGAGAGGACGGCCAGAAGCCGGAATCAAGCTTCGGGAGGTTGCAGTGGGTTTCCGAAGAGGCGGAACTGTACTTCCAACCGGATAAGATATGTTTCGACTGAGAGGAAGAAGGTAAATGTATAGTTCCGCCGTAATGATATGCCTTGGTTTTTTTGTATGGCATCTGACATGGAATATGCTCCTAAATAAGTCCCGAGGCATAATGTGGGTCTCGGTCGAACAAGTTCTGGTCTCCTTGATTGCGGGAATCGTTTTTCAATTCGTTGCGGGATGGAGCGTTTGGTTGTCGATAGCGCTCTTGGTTACGGGCACCCTAGCTTATTATATTAATTTGATCCATATCCGATTTTTCGGAGAGATTATCGCTCTCTCTCAGATTAGACAATTTCTATTTTCCAAGAAAATGGCTTCCGTATCGGTTGAAATGCTCTTCCAGTCGGCTGGCCGTTTGGTCAGGTGGGGGGATGCTTACTTTGCCATCTTATTGGCGGAGGTACTCTTAACCTTGTTTGTAGGGGATCATAATGCGGTTACCCCCTTGTGGATATTGTGGGTGTTAAACGGATTGCTGCTTCTACTAATTGCTGCGACTATCAGGCAGTACCGTAGACTGAGAAGAGGCGCAATGTCCAGCCGTCATTTTGGCATGTTTATCTCTTATTACTTCTCATGGCTTCTCGCGAGAAGGAGACGTATGGAGCAGGAACAACTGCACAACGATTTGGCGACCCCGTCTTTAGAAGGTCAAGATGTGCCCTCAGGCGAAGATCTGCCTGACGATGAATGGTTCGGTAAGTTCAGAGGAATGAACGTCATTCTAATTCAATTGGAATCGTTCCAGCAGTTTTTGCTGAATCATAAGATCGAAGGGCAGGAAGTCACACCGTTTATGAACCGGCTGGCTAATGAAAACATAGCGTTTACCGATATCTTTAGCCAATATGCACAGGGGCACACTTGCGATGCCGAGTTGGCCGTTCTACATTCGTTATATCCTTTGAAACATGAGGTTGTGAATTACAAGCACTATGACAAGAAATATTATGGAATGCCGAGCATTCTTCGAAATCACGGCTACCAAGCGATGGCCTACCACGGATACAAGGGGGACTTCTATAATCGCCGAACGATGATGAAGACGCATGGATTCGAGGCGTTTTTCTCGGAAGAGGACTACATCTCTACGGATCAGGCTTGCGGCTGGATGTCAGACTTTTCGTTTTTTGAGCAATCGATCGAGAAGATCAAAACGATGAGACAACCCTTTTTCGCCTTTATGATTAGTTTGACATCCCATTTTCCGTTTAAACTGGAAGAAAGGCATTGGAAACTAAGCCTAAGTAAAGACGTTCCCGAATTTCTTCAATTATATTACCAATGCATGAATTATACTGATCGTTCGCTACAGCGTTTTTACGAGTGTTTAGAACAGGAAGGGCTGTTAGACAATACAATTTTAGCCTTCTACGGAGATCATGAAGGCGTAACCTCTGAGCACCTTTTGAGTTTGTATGAAGAATTGGGAATCAACCAAGCGAATCATCTGATGGTTAGCAATCAGATGAGTATGGCAAAAGTGCCCTTCATCATTGCGAGCGGCGATTCGAACCGAGAATTAACGATAACTTCGGACAAAGTCGGCAGCACATTAGACGTTGGACAAACTCTGCTGTACTTATTAGGTCTCCCCAAAATCAGCTATGGCATGGGTATGAATTTATTTACGGCTCCCGAGGAAAGAATCATTCCTTTAGCCCAATACCATTTAGGTTCTTTTGCGGCGCGGGATACTCTCTGCATTGCTTCCGAATCAGGCGATTATGTAAATAGTATTATTTACGACCGGAAGAAGGAGATAATGCTTCTTCCTATCTCGGGTGTAAATAAAAGTTATTTCGATTATAGCAGGCAGCAGGTCAATCGATCGGAATACTTAATCGTTAACGATCTATTGGTCACCTCAGATCAGCTAAAACAATCAAACCCGAGCGGTAGCGAGAAAGCGTCATTCACTCCTGACGTTGAACGGCTGTTAAGCAAAGCAGATAACGAGTCTATCGTGATTCCCATTTCTTACGTGATGGATCAAATGTATTTAAGTGGCCAAACGAACGATCTGGACAACATGAGACGATTGGAGAATTTCTATAGGCAGGCGAGGAAAAAGAATATACGCTTCTTTTCTACGTTGGATTTAGACTTAAATGACAAGCCGATCTACTATGAAGATCGGTTTTATACGGAAATATTAATGGACAAAGGCTATAAAGTGGAAGCGGTCGATCCGATTCCTTTGCCGTCCTATTTGACCAATCTGCAGGATCATTCGCTGATTATTGCCTCAGTATGTGATGAGGGTTCAAGTCAATTCCTTCCCCAGTTTGCCAAGGAAATGACCGAGTACGGTTTTCATCAACTCAACCATACGAAACTTCGTCATAGCTATATTAATCTTATCTATAAAAACAAAGGTTTCGTGTCTCTATATGAAGAGATATCAGAACTCAAGATCGAGAGAAGCTGGTTAAGCAGGACCTTAATGAACGGGGTTGCCTTACCCAGCGATCTACAAGTCATGAGTAAAGGTTCTTTTGCAGGGAGTAGCTCGGAAATTAGGGTAAACAACAGCGAGTGCAGCAAAAACCAAAGAGGACTGAACTTCGCGGTCGTGGACATGGGGTCAGGAAAAGTCGTCGATATGTTTGCGGCAGATACGTTTGCTACCACCACTATCGATAATGGCATGTTTCGGGCGTATCGAGAAAATGCTTCCCGGGATGTGGCGCTATGAGCACGATAGGGTTACAAGCTAGCGCTGCGGTCTTATTCGGATGCTGGATCATGATTCTTCTTGCGATGAGGAAGTTGAAGCCGGAACAGCCGACTAATCAATCTAAGGAAGTCGAAGCACCCATTGATGAACCTCTAGAATCGTCGGAACAAATAGAGGCTGTGTTTGGGCAACCGTTCGCTAGATGGGAACATTTATGGGCCAAGGGAGAAGAACAGGTTGGCACGATTATCGAAAATCCGTTATGGAATAAAGTTCCGGAAGCTTATAGCCAATTTAGGGCGCTATGCGATCAGAAGAATATATGCATCGTGGACGGCAACCTTTCGAACGTGCTATGCGAGCACCCGGTCATTCACTTTGACGATTGTAATCTCATGTCGTACTTATGGGAACAGAGCTATAGTATTCATTTGGTTGAGGGGAAAAGCTTGCTGAATTTGTTGGAGGAGGCAAGTCCCTTTTCTTTAATTATCATTTCCGTTAAAGACGATGGCTCTCAAACCTTAAGTCATGATTGGCAAGAAAAATTGAGCGACTGCGGAATTCGTTCCTTAACCAGGGAGCATTTGCGATACAGTTATATTAATATCATCTGGAAAAAGTACGAGAAGTTATATGTAAACTTATATGAAGAGTGCTCGGCGGATTCGTTGTCCAAAATGTACTCGCAAGGGGACTTCGTGAACGATTTTAAGTTCCCGGTAAGCGTGGAAGTTTCAAGCGGCGGACTGTACTCAGGTAATTGTTCAAGTATCAAGATAAACGGGCGAGAATACTCGCGAAATCTACGAGGCATGAATATCGCGGTATACGATGTCATCGACTCGAAGGTAGAAGGGGTACACAGAGTGGATACGTTTATTACGATGTTTGAAGATACAACGGTTTACCGGGCCCTTCCGTTCGAGGGGGAGAAATATGTTTTCTAGAATGCACGATCTGAGTTTACTGGAGAAAGAAAGCATCTATATTCCCTTAACGAGCATGTTGGCAGAGAATAAGGATGGTCGGGAGCAAAAGGTCTATACGGCTTATTGTGCGACCATATATCGTCAATATGGGATATGGATGCAATCTTTTTCGGATCTTGTTTTGGAGAAGAACGACAAGCCGATTTATTTTCATGCTAGCAACTATATTCCCTACCTTGTCAATCAAGGATATCAAGTCGAAGTCGTAGAGGGATGTTCTATTGTTGATTACCTAGGTGCGGTTACCGTGGGCTCCTATGTCATCCTCTCTGTAAAGGATGAGGGCAGTCAGCAGATTAACGAAGAAATCGTTGAACGATTACGAGAGTTCGGAATAACGCAGATGGACAAAACAAAACTTCGTCATAGCTTTATCTGGATCGCCCGCAAAAAAGACGGAGCGTCTTACGAGGTTCTTCATGAAGCATGTTCGACAGAACAATTATGCTGGGAAGGGTTCTTGGGGGAAGCTTTGGCCAATGTAGCAAGCGGAGGGGCGTTATCGACTAATCTTAGCCGTATTGAAGTAAACGGCATAGAACAGAGCATGAATCAACGGGGCTTTAACATCGTGATCTGTAGCCCTGATCTGCGCTGTGAATCTCGCTCTTTCGATACGTTCGTAACGTTGTATGCCGAGGGAAGCCTATTTCGCGCGAATCCTCCGAAATCTAGGACTAGTTTAGGGAAGACGATAAGTCATTCCGGGGGACGAATAGACGGAGTGGACTATACGAATTGCAAAGAAGCGTTAGAGCATAGTTATGCGCATAGGGGTCATCGGGTGTTCGAAGTAGACATGGAAATCACATCCGACGCGGAATTGGTGCTCCGGCATGATTGGGAATCTTATCTGTACCACCATCTGCAACAGCAGCAGCCGGAGGGGATTCAAGACGGCCAGCCGCTCACCCTGGAGCAATTCTCAAACCTCAAAATCATGAAACAATACACTCCAATGACCATCGTAGATCTGTTCCGGTTCCTCGCAAGCTACCCGGACGCGCAGGTGGTAACGGATACCATATACATCGACCCAAGGCGTATCGAGCATCAATTTAGGAGGATAGTTGAAGCAGCGGCTCCTTTTGGTTATAACGTTCTATTACGAATCATCCCGCAGTTGTATACGGAAGACATGTATTCTGTCATTGAAAAAATCTTCCCATTCACTCGTTATATATACACGTTGTACCAAACCAAAGCCACGGATGATGAGGTTGTCAAATTTGTCAGAGACAAGAAAGTGAAATTCGTAGCCTGTCTTCCGGAACGGTATAGCAGGGAGCTTGGCAAACAACTAAAAAGTCTAGGCGCGTCGGTATTTATCCATACCATAAACGAACTTGACACCGTGCGAGAATATATACACGAAGAAGTGGGCGGATTTTACACGGATGCGCTATCTTCTGTCGAGGTTGAGCAACAGTTTCTCGCTTACCAGGTAGAGTTGGATACAAGACGGGAAATGTTAAGCGTCTTTCTTGCGTTCCGTTTCGGGATTTCGGAGGATGAAGCCCTCAGTGCTTTTAACTCTGTCAATTTAAGAGAATTAGCGTCAATAAGCGAGCGACTATTTCAATCTCAAACCTTGGAGGAGGCTTATTCCTTATTAAGATAAGGAATAAGCCTCCTTTGTGGGTTTATTTACCCTTCAAATAATCCAGTATGATTCTCTTAAGTACGGCAAGCTGCTGGTCGGATGTAAAATCGGAAACGAACGTCAGAATGTTATTGTGCAAGCTCAGCTTTCTGGAAAATAATCCGAACACGTTAATGACCGTGCTCAAAGTTTCGGGGATCGGAAGATCGGATCGAATCGATCCGTCCGATATGCCGTCTTCGATGATCGTCTGGAATTCGAGCGATATCGTTCTATACAACGAGTTGAAAATTTCGATATCCGCCAACGGCTCCGGAGAGTGCGCGGCATAGCTTTCGAAATCTTCCATGAACTTAATGCTTGCTTGATCCGGTTGCTGAAGCTGGGCGATGAAGAAGTCGAGCAGCTGCTCGATTTTCTCCAAGCAAGTGCCCGGGGCCGAGGCAATGGATCGAAAAGCTTTATGGATCGGTTCGATTCTTTTGGCCGCGACGGCGACGATCATTTTATCCTTCTTGGGAAAATAACGGAACAAAGTCGCGATGCCGACGTTCGCTTCCTTGGCGACGTCTAGCATCGTTGTTTTTTCAATACCTTTGAGGATGAACACGGTTTCGGCCGCGGTAAGAATATGTAATAAACGCTGTTGCTTGCTCTCGTTTCGTTCTTGTTGATACCTTGTTTTCGGATCCATAAGCGTTCGGACCTTTCCTGCGTTCCATTGGTTACGAGTATTATAGCCTTCGCGATCTCCCGTCCACAAGATGGGTTTGAAATCGGTAGTTAAGATGATATAATGGTTATCATAGTGATAGTAATACTATCATTATGGCAACATCGCGTAGGTCGGGTCCATTTGTCTATTCTAGTGAACTGTACGGATTTGGATATCATTCCAAGGAGGCAAAAAATATGGGGCTGTTAAATAATAAAGTTGCGATCGTTACGGGTGCCGGAAGCGGTATGGGACGCGAGGAAGCGTTACTGTTCGCTAAGGAAGGCGCAAAGGTTATCGCTACGGATATCAACGAAGCTGCCGTTCAAGCGGTCGTGAAAGAAATAGAAGCAAACGGCGGAGAAGCGATCTCGTACCTGCATAACGTAGCTGTCGAAGAAGAGTGGATCAAGGTTGTCGAAGGCACGATCCAGAAGTATGGCAAAGTGGACGTACTGGTCAACAATGCGGGTATTTCCCACGCGGCCGGTTTGCTGGAAACGACCGTGGAGCAATGGAACAGAGTGCTTAACATCAACCTGACTAGCGTGTTCTTAGGGATGAAATACGTTATTCCGCATATGCGCGATAACAAAGGCGGTTCGATCGTGAACATTTCGTCGATCGCCGGCTTAACCGGAGGCAGCGGCGCAGGTGCGTATACCGCGTCCAAAGGCGCCGTCCGCATGTTGACCAAGGCGGCCGCGGTCGATTTCGGCAAAGACAATATCCGCGTCAACTCGGTTCATCCGGGATTCATTGAAACGCCGATGAGCGCGGAATTCGTCAATAACGACCAGATGCTGCAATGGTTCCTCTCCCAGACCGCATTGCCAAGAGTCGGGCGGGCATCCGAAGTGGCGCAAGCGGTGTTGTTCTTGGCTTCCGATTCCGCATCCTACTTGACGGGGATTGAACTGCCTATCGATGGCGGAGTTACCGCAAAATAATTCGGTACCTCGTACGGGAACTTCAGAGCTTAAACGCAATCGAACAATCCTCATCCGCTCATGACCGAGCCGGTGGGGATTGTTCTTTTTCATAAGTTGCAAAGTCGGGATTGTTAGTTGTGTTTTTTTCGAGGAAAAGGGGGAAATTAAGAAAAATCAAGATGAATCAAGTTAGGGGGGCATTTAATGAAACGAATAATCATGGTACTTAGCGTAATCTTACTGTTGGCGGGATGCGGGTCTTACAATCGGCAAGCCACTCCGATAAAAATGCACTCCCAGCAATCCCAATCGTTGCCGCAAATGAACATCAGCTCGGTGGATACGAACCTTCCGGTCAACAAGCATAACGTTCAGGGCAACGAGTCCATCACGGATATCGCCAATCGGTACCATGTAGATCTTGACGAGTTGTTGCGTCTCAATCCGGGCTTGCGGGATCAACTCGGCGGCAATCCGAACTCGGACGTTAGCCAGAATCCGAACGGAAGCGCGAATCCTAACGGAAGCGCAAGTCCGGTTGCAAGCGCGAATCCAAACGGCAATCAAACTCAGGTGCCAAAAGATAACCTGGATAAGCCGCTGCCTAAGGATGAAACGGTAACGCTTCCCGCCAATGAGAGCATGGACGGTTATGAGAAACAAGTGTTGGCGCTGACCAATCAGGAAAGACAGAAGGCAGGGCTATCGGCTTGCGCGGGGGACGATTCTAATCTTAATCGTTCGGCGAGAG
This sequence comes from Cohnella herbarum, assembly GCF_012849095.1. Taxonomy (NCBI): domain Bacteria; kingdom Bacillati; phylum Bacillota; class Bacilli; order Caryophanales; family Paenibacillaceae; genus Cohnella; species Cohnella herbarum. Next base: position 5,006,250 of record NZ_CP051680.1, on the reverse strand, counting down.
CCAAATCCCAGGACATGGCCGCTAATAACTATTTTTCGCATGAATCTCCAACGTATGGCGACCCTTTCGCGATGATGAGAAATTTCGGCGTGCAGTACCAATCGGCAGGGGAGAATATCGCCATGGGCCAGCCGACTCCGGAAGAGGTCGTGAAAGCGTGGATGAATTCGGAGGGACACCGGAAGAACATTCTGAACGGTTCCTTCACTCACTTGGGAGTCGGATACATCGTTCAGAACGGCAAAGCTTACTGGACCCAACAGTTTATTGGCAAATAACAAACACGAAGAAGGGTTGTCCGCCGGGCAGCCCTTTCTCTTGAACATTCGGAATGTACATAAATTTGTTATTCAAGCCGCGTTAACTTGCTAAGGATGGACGAACATGTCCATAAAATGCCGGGCGGTCTTCGAGAGATGACGATCCCGTAGCCAGACGATCCCGACTTCGCTATGGAATTCCGCGTTCGCGATGGCGACTTGCTTAATATGGGGGGACGCGAAGGAATTCATGACGGACTTAGGCAATATGGCGACACCGATGCCCGAGGCGACAAGAGAGACGGTGATCGCCGCGCTTGAGCATTCGCTGATGATACGGGGCTCCAAGCCATGCTGCTTGAATTCATGGAATACGCGGTTGTGCATCCCCGTCGTTCGTTCGGTCTTAAGCGTCAGGAAAGGAAAAACGGCCAACTGTTGCAGGGTCATCGTGTGCTGATCGTCGCTATCGCACCATTCGCTCGGGAGCAAAGCAACGAAAGGATCCGAAGGGAGAGGCAAGATGGAGTAATGCTGCGATTGGAAATCCGATTGGAAAGGCAGGCGGGTGACGATGAGCTCAAGATCGCGATTTTCCAGCAACTCGCCTAACAGGAAGTGATCTCCCTCTTGGATCTTGAAAGTGACTTGAGGATACAACTCCGTGAATTGCCGTATGACCGGGGGCAATAAGGAGACGCAAGAGACGACGGCGCCGATCGAGAGGACGCCTTGCACGCCTTCTCCAAGCTCTTGAACGTAAGTGATCGTCTCGTCGAATTGGCTCAGCAACGCGATAGCCCTCTGGCGTAGAAGCTCTCCCGCCTGAGTTAGCTGCAATTGCTTGCCGTTGCGATCGAATAACACGACGCCTAGCTCTTGCTCCATCTGCTTAAGCTGCCGGCTTAACGGGGGTTGCTCCATGTTCAGCAGCTTCGCCGCGCGCGTAATTTGTCCTTCGTTCGCGATGGCCAGGAAGTAACGCAACTGCCTCATATCCATCGTTTCGTCACTCCTTTTCGATGCATACCCTAAAGGTATGGATAACCGACAAAACAGATATTATCAATATACTTAATGCTCTGCTATCATTCAACTATAAGCTAAAATAGGTAAGGAGAAGATGTACTAATGGGCCTCAAGATCTCGGTGGAGCGCACGACAGCTCCCAAGCAAAAACCGGAAATATCGCAACTCGGATTCGGAAAGCATTTCACGGATCATATGTTTATTATGGAATACGATGCGGGTAAGGGGTGGCACGATCCTCGAATCGTTCCGTATCAGCCGATCTCGTTAGATCCGGCGGCCAAGGTGTTCCATTATGGACAAACCGTATTCGAAGGAATGAAAGCGTATAAAACGCCGGAAGGACCGGTTCTGATGTTCCGTCCCTTCAAGAACCTGCAACGGCTTAATCGCTCCAATGCCCGTCTGAGCATGCCTTCTCTCGACGAAGATTTGGTGATGGAGGCGTTGAAGCAACTGATCAAAGCGGACGAGGATTGGATTCCTTCCGAGCAAGGAACATCGCTGTATATTCGTCCTTTCGTCATCTCGACGCAAGCGACCCTGGGCGTAGCGCCGTCCGAGAAATATTATTTTATGATCATTTTGTCGCCGGTCGGTTCTTATTACGAAGAAGGAATCAATCCGGTCAGCATATACGTGGAGTCGGAATACGTCCGCGCCGTTACCGGCGGCGTTGGCAATGCCAAGACCGGCGGGAATTACGCGGCAGGGCTTAAGGCGCAGCAAGAGGCTACCGAGAAAGGGTATTCGCAAGTGCTGTGGCTGGACGGCGTTCATCGGAAATACATCGAGGAAGTCGGCAGTATGAACGTATTCTTTAAAGTCGGGGGCAAGGTGATTACGCCGGCTCTCAACGGGAGTATATTGGATGGCGTAACCCGGGATTCGGTCATTCAAGTACTCAAGCACTGGAACATTGAAGTCGAGGAGAAAACGATCTCCATTGACGAGTTGGTCGAAGCTTATCGGAACGGCACGTTGGAGGAAGCTTTCGGAACCGGCACGGCTGCCGTCATTTCGCCGATCGGAGAGCTGAATTGGCAGGGCGATAAGCTGACGTTAAACGGAGGTCGAACCGGGCCCCTCTCTTCGAGAGTGTACGACTTTATGACCGGCATGCAGAGGGGAACGATCGAAGATCCGTTCGGCTGGATCGTGAAGCTGTAGTCCCGTTTATTCGCGGGTAATGGCGGTAAAATGACATTTATCGATAAACTTCTTGATATCGGTGAGTCTATAGTCTTATAATTAAGTCGGAGCGACTACGTATAAAGCCACGGTTCTCACATAAATAATCGATTTTGTTAGACATCAAAGAGACGCATACACGAAAAGGCAAACCTTTTGAAAGAAAGGGACGCAAAGCTATGGGCCTAAGGAACCGAAGTTCTAGGGTCGCCAAGCTACCGAATGGGGCGTTAGGCATCTTCCATTCGGAGGGTGTCTTTTTTTATGGGTCCCAGAAGCTTGCACTTCGAGAGGTGTAGATTTTGAAGAAGCAAATTACTGAATCAGAATTGCGCACACTGATTCATCAACTGAACATCGATCGCGACGAAGATTTGCCGGAGGGGGAACCCGCCGACCCGCCTCATAAGCAGGACGGTTCGATTCGAATTCGCAATCAGCAGATTTCGGTTCAGAACCCGACGGGGGGCGGCGAATACGCCGTCATCTATCCGATGAGTCCGGTCAAGCTCTACGTCAACGAGGAGGAAGTGCACGGGGAATCTCCGGTGAAGGCCACCGATCGGATTACCTGGAAGGTCGAGGAACGATCTTTGTTTGAGATTACGATAAGCGAAGATAAGTTATTTGCTTATTTGCAAGTGCATGCAAGAGAGCGGTATGCGACCACGCTCGTGGACGAGGCTCCCGCTCGGCGGGTTATCGTGCGGGCGCAGGATGACAACAATCTCGTCCTGAAAACGCTACAACTGGCGGACGTCGTGTCCAAGCTCGAAGCGATGTCGGTTAAAGCCAGAATCGAATTCGCCGCTATTCAGCAGGAGTTGCTGGAACCGACGTATCAACCGATCGTCGTAGCCGCCGGCAAGAAGCCGGTGGAGGGCCAGGATGCGAAACTCGAAATCTACTTCCCCCAACAGGTGACGAGCGAGTTCTTCGAAGTCGAGGGCTCGATCGATTATCGCAATCATCTGCGGATTCCGACCGTTCAGAACGGCGAAGTCATGGCGCGGAAAATTCCGATGAAGGAAGGTTCGGCCGGTTACGACGTGCTTGGTAATCTGACGCTGCCTACTCCGCCGAAGGACATCTTTATTATGGGGAAGGCGAACGTAGAAGTATCGCCCGACGGAGTCGTCATCGCCCAAGCTCAAGGAAGGCCGAGAGTTACCGGAGGCAAAATCAAAACCTTCGACGTATCGACCGCCTACGTCATTTCCGGCAACGTAGACATCGCGACCGGGAATATCGTTTTCTCCGGCGACGTTGTCGTCTCCGGCGACGTGACGGACAATATGATTATCGAATCGCTCGGCAATGTTTATGTGTACGGCAACGTTTATAATTCAACGATTACCGCTACCGGGAGCATCAACGTCAGGGGTAACGTCATTGCCAGCAAGCTTTACTCGGGTTATTTCGGAGTGCTGTTCAACCGTCTCTATCAAACGTCGAAGCTGCTATGCGACTATATCGAGAAGCTGCTGACTGCTTCCAAGATGCTAGAGCAAGCGTTGGAAGCCAAGAGGGAGAGCGTGCGTTACGGCCAGATCGTTCAACTTCTCCTGGAAACGAAAATGAAAGAGGTCGTTCCGTTAATTAGAGAACTCAACGTGGTTATCTCCAACATTCAGCACATCAAGCAGGCGGAGTACGGGAAGTTAAAGGAATTGTCGGCTATTTTCTCGGAACCTATCAAGCTGATCGAATCGGCCACTTACGAATACGTGCAAAGCTTTCTCGCCTTGCTGCAGGATACTCATAACGAAGTGGCGAGAATGCAGGAAGAGAACGTGGAAATCAGCATTAGCCAAAGCCAGAACAGCGAGTTGAAGTCGAACGGGGATATCGTGATTCATCGAGACGGCGTGTTACTGTGCGAGTTGTTCTCCGCCAGGAACATCGTGTTCCATTCGAATCACTCCATCTGCCGAGGCTCTCGGCTCGAAGCCGGAGACAGCATTCTGGCGAAGATCATCGGCGGTCAGACCGGGGCGATCTCTATCCTGAAGGCCAAGCGTAAAGTTCAGGTTCAGAAAATGTACTCGGGCAGAGTGTGTATCGGAAAGTACTGCAAGGATATTTTCGAGCCCATCGATCAGGTTACTTTCGATATTCAAACGCTGAAGAAGGATGGATAGCGGACTTAGAAAACAAAATCTCGTATAACGAAAAGCGTTTGGTGGGGTGAACATGCCGCTTGAGGAACAGAGAGTGTACGTAGGAATGCGAGTTAACAAAAACATTTATAACAACCAGGGCACTCTGATCGTCCCGATCATGCGGGTTTTGACGGATAAGGAGATTGAATTGCTGATTCGGCAAGGGGTTACGTTGTCCGAACAGGATGTCGAGCCTGCACCGCTTGTTCATCTCATTGAATCCACGATTCGGGAAGTGCGGGAACTGTTTGCTTTCGCCAATCGGGCGGACCGGATTCCCTACGAGGATATACAGGACAAGATCATTCCCATCATCCTGTTCATGAGCAATCATCCGAATCTGAATCAGATTCTATTCTATCTGGAGGTTCACGACGAGTATGTATACCGCCATAGCATCGCGGTGGCCTTGCTGTCTAAGCTGATCGGCAAGGCACGAGGCTTTAACGACGAACAAGCGCTGGAGCTGATGACGGCGGGTTTCCTCCACGACATCGGAAAATCCCGAATTCCCGGGGCGATTCTGAACAAGCCGGGGAGACTGACGGAGGAAGAGTTCGCTATCGTGAAGGAGCATACGCTGCACGGGTTCGAGATTTTGAAAAATTCGACGGGGTTGCCCGAGCGCCACGCTTACGTGGCGCTTCAGCATCATGAGCGCGAAGACGGGAGCGGTTATCCGTTCGGTCTCAAGGCGGATCAGATTGACCCGTACAGCAAGATCGTCGCCGTAGCCGACGTGTTCCATGCCATGGTGTCGAAGCGGGTATACAAAGATCCGTTGCCGCTCTATCGGGTGTTGATGGAATTGTCGGACAACGTTTACGGGACGCTTGAGCCGGCCAGCACCTTAAGCTTCCTCAAGAGAATCATGGACATGTTGATCGGCAACGCGGTGGAGTTGTCGGACGGGAGAGAAGGGAAAATCGTCATGGTAAGCGCCCAAGACCCCGTCCGCCCGATCGTGGAGGTTGCAGGCGAATACATCGATCTCAGCAAGCGTCAGGATTTGAATTTGGATAAGATCGTTTTCTGAATACCTCGGAGATCCCGGGGATTGAAGGTAAACAAACAGGTCGCGTCAGGGAGTAAGTTCTCCCTTTGGACGCGACCTGTTTTCGTTTTCCTGCCAATTAACCTTTTACCGCGCCGGCAACGACGCCTTTCACGATGAACTTCTGCAGGAAGATGAACACGATGATGGATGGCAGCACGGCCATGACCATCGCGGTCATCGCATATTGCCAATCGGACGTATATTGGCCGACGAACGTATAAGCGGCAAGCGTCAGCGTCTTCGTGGACGGCGAGCCGTTGACCATGAGGAGCGGGAGCAGGAAGTCGTTCCAGATCCACATGACGTCGATAATGATGATCGTCGTCGTAACGGGCTTCAGCAACGGGAAGATGACGCTAAAGAACAAGCGGAAGCCCGATGCTCCGTCGATCGTTGCGCTCTCGTCGATCTCCTTCGGAATGCCCTTCACGAAGCCATGATAGATAAATACGGCCAGCGGAGCGCCGAAGCCCCAGTACAGTAAGCCAAGACCCCAAGTGCTGTTATTGAGATGAATGTCTTGGGCCAGTCGAAGCACGGTTAACATGATCGATTGGAAAGGAATCAACATCGGCATGATGCAGACGACGTACAACACGGCGCTAAAGCGGCTTTTCGTTCTGGACAGCTTGTAAGCTGCGATTGAAGAAACCAGGATGATCCCGACCAGTCCGACGACCGTAATGACCGTATTGTTAAGGAATAGCCGCGGATAGTTAATGAACGACCAGACGTAAGAGTAATTTTCGAACGCCAGCTGTTTCGGAAGAGCGACCACGTCGCTCATCACTTCGCCGAAGCTCTTGAGCGAGTTGTTAATCGCCAAGAACAAAGGATATAGGAACACTAAAGAGAGAAGCACCATGAAGATTTCCAGTGCGATGCGCCCCGCTCTATTGCGCCCGGTTCTTTTGCGTCCTGCGCTAATCGTTTTCATTAGGCGTCAATCTCCCTTCTCTTGAAGAGCGACAGTTGGATCAAGGTAACGATCAGAACGGCAACGAACAGGATAAGCGCTTTGGCCGTACCGTATCCGAACATATTGTTCTGGAAAGTGTCCCTGTAAATATCGTAAGCGATACTGTAAGTCGTTCCGCCGGGGCCGCCGCCCGTTAGGGAAAGGATCACGTCGAATACCTTGATGGAGTTCGTCAACGCCATGAATACGGAAATCGTAATCGACGGCGCGAGCAACGGCAACGTGATGCTGATGAACCTGCGGAATGGACCGGCACCGTCGACGGTAGCCGCTTCCTTGAGATCTTCCGGCACGGATTGCAAGCCGGCAATATAGATCACTAAGTAGAAACCGATGGACTGCCAGACGGAGACGGCTACGATGGAGACGAAAGCGAGTCCGGGCTCCCCTAGCCAGCTGAGCTTAAAGATTCCCCATCCCGTACTGGCTCCGAGCGACTCGAAACCTTGCATGAAAATAAATTTCCAGATGAAGCCGACGATCACGAGACTAAGAATGTAAGGAATGAAGAAAGCGGTTCTTAACCAAGTCGTGCTCTTGAGCTTCATGTCCAAAATAACGGCAAGCCCGATCGCGAGCACGTTGACGAGCACGATATAAACAATGGCGTATTTCACCGTAAACCAAGCCGCACTGGTAAAATTGGCATCTCCCATGAAAATTTGCTTGAAGTTGTCCAGTCCGATGAATTGCGGATTTTTGGATATGCCGTTCCATTTCAATAATGAATACCGGATCGTCATGGCGAACGGAATATAGAAGGCTATCGCGATACAGATCAGTACCGGGAGCGTAAATATTCCGAACTCAAGCTTCTCGCTCCATTTCCTTCCTAACGACTTAAACATATTGGCACCTCACTTTGTCCGAATTCGACGATTCAAGAATTGCTTACTTGCCCTCATGAGGACAAGACGGTATGGTTTCTACTATACTGCGTATTATAAAACAGCCCTTTTGGCGCAAAAATGGATTTAAGAAACCATTTGAGGGTAAAAAGGTGAACGGAATGGGGTGACGGGGGCCTATGTTCAATTTCATCAAAAGACTATTCAGATCGGCTTCATCGCTGTACGAGCACGTTGGACGCAGGCTAGTGAATAAGCTCATTCTGCTATTCACTTCGATCATCATTCTTGTCGTGGCATCGCTTACGATCATCTCGTATCAGATTCTGCAGAAGGAGTCCGTCGACAATAGCATCTCCAGCACGACGAATAATTTGCTTTTGGTCAACCGGAACCTCGAAAGTTATTTGGATGGAATCGAGCAATTATCGTTGCCGCAGATCCGTTACGACGAGCTGAACAACGCTCTGATTCATGAAGACAGGGACTACGCTTCCCGGATGTACTTGGAGGATTACTTGCGAGGGCTTTATTATTCCCGCAACGATTTGGAATCGATCTCCCTCTATCTGGTCGATCGGCAGAAGTATTATTCCATTACGAAGGAGAATTATAACATCACGGTACGCACGGGCACGAATCCCGTAATCGCGGACATGCCTTGGTACAAACAAGCGCTGATCAGCCCCTCCAACAGCGTATTTCAGTCGTTCGTCGGCTCCGCGTCCGCGACCGGTTACGCCATCGATACTAGCCAAAGCTTCATGGCGTATCACCGGGTATTGCGAACGATCTCGACCCGGGCGCCGCAAGCGGTTCTGTCGTTTTATTTCAATAAATCGACGATGAACGATATCTTGAAGGATGTGCCGTTTGCCGAAGGCCAACATCTCTTGTTCTTGGATCCGGAAGGCGAGGTTTTCTACGCGGATGATCTGGATTATTACGCGGAAATGAAAAAAGCCGGATTCATCGATCGGTTACCAATGAGCCCGCCGAGCCGAATCACTTGGGAGAAAGGGAGCGGGAAAGATCTTGTCGTCTACGATGTAGGCGAATCGAGAGGATGGCAACTGATCAAACCGATTCCGTACAAGCAAATTTACGAGGCCGCGACGACAACCCGGAATTTAAGCTTCTTAATCGGGTTCCTGTTTCTATTGTTATCCGTCATACTCGTGACCCTTACTTCCAATGCCATCACGAGACCTCTCAAGAAACTTTCCCATCAGATGAGCCGGTTCAGCTCCGGGGATTTCGATGCGGAAGCGAAGGTGAAGGGGCGAGACGAAATCGCTTATTTATCCCGTCATTTCAATCAAATGGTGAAGCGGACGAACGACTTGATCAACGAGCGGTACAAGATGAAGCTCGTCGAGAAGAATGCGATACTCAAGGCGTTGGAGGCCGAGATTAATCCCCATTTTCTATATAACGCTCTCCAAGCGATTTCGACCAAAGCTTTAAAGAGTGAACGTTACGATATCGCGGACATGGTCGATGCGCTGGCGATGACGCTCAGGTATAGCATTAGCGGCAAGGATATCGTATACGCGAAAGAAGAGTTGAAGCATATTAAACGCTATCTTGCGTTGCAGAAGGCGAGATTCGGCGATAGATTGCAGGTCGAGTACGATTGGGACGAAACGCTCATGGAAATCCAGTTGCCTAAGTTATCGATTCAGACGCTTGTCGAGAATTCGATCAAACATGCGCTGGAGAAGGTATCGAACCCGATCACGATTACGATTGCGGCTAGCGTAGAGCCTGATTACTCCATCATCACGGTACAGGACGACGGTCCGGGTTTCGCGAAGGGGAAACTCGAGCAGGTGATGGATTCGTTTCACAGCGATTGGGAAGACCGCAATCCGGATAACGAAAGCATCGGACTGGTCAATCTGAACACGCGCCTGAAGCTGCTTTACGGCGAGTCAGCCGGATTGCATATACGGACGGCGGCGTCGGGAACTCAAATGGATATGCGGATACCGCGGGGGAGTGGCCAAAATGGTTAACGTACTGATCATCGACGACGAAGAACCGTTGCGCGAAGCCATTCGCATATTAGGCGATTGGGAAGGTTTGGGCATCGGGCAAGTGCTCGAAGCAACGGATGGGCAGAAGGGCCTTGCGATGCTTGCGGAGCATGACATTGATCTGGCTATCGTGGACATGAAGATGCCGGTGCTTAACGGAATGGAATTGCTTCGGATTATCGAACGGGATTATCCGGACCTGCTGACGATCGTCATTAGCGGATACAACGATTTCGAATATACAAGGCAGGCGATTCGCTCCAAAGTCGTAGATTATTTACTTAAGCCGGTCAATCGGTCGGAATTGAATCAAGCGTTAGCTAAAGCGGTTAACGTGCTTGAAGCAAAGCGGAAGATGACGAGCGAGTCCATCAGCAAGAACATCACGCTGAATATGTCCTTGCCTAAGCTTAAGGAGAAGATCTACCTCTCTATCATTGAACGGAGCCATAACAGTCCTTTAAGCGATGCGATGCTCCCCTTGATCGGGGCGGACAAAACGGCTAATCGGTTTATCGCCGTCGTCATTCGCGTCATGAATTTGGAAGAGGTCGGCAACAGCCGGTTTCAGCGGGACGTGGATTTATTGCATTTCGCTATTGCGAACGTCATTAACGAATTCGCCGAAGATCAGTACCGATGCTTTAGTTTCGCCAATCCAAAACGGGAACGGGAGATCATCACCATTCTTACGATGAATGGAGGATACCGGGAGGATATGGTATATCGCGCGATTCATCAGATGAAGAAGGTTGCGTCCACATTGGACGAGATCTTCGGTACGCTCGTATGCGTAGGAATCGGCGAGATCTGCGACGACGTAAAGAAGCTCTCGGCTTCTTACGATTCCGCGAGATCTTTCATCGACGGAATCGATCTGTTCAAGATGAATAAGACGACCGTCGTTCATGGCGCTCCCGAGGCCTCCCTTCCTCCGGACAATCACTCGCTTGTCGGGAGGGTTCCTCTCATCCGGGGGGCGCTGGAGAACGGAAGCCTATCCCATGCGAAAGGGATACTTCTTGATTATGCCGGGAAGTGGAGAGACGAAGAGATGTTCGGCATCGGGGAAGCGGATCGGGCTTTGCAGGAATTCCTCGTTCTGATGAACGACTTAGCCATGGATTTCAAGGTTCCCCCAGAACGGTTGCCCATCAACGGACGGAATACGTTGCGCGATCTCGGCATCGGAACGGATTTCGCCACGTTCGACCAATACGAGGCTATGCTTATGCGTTTGCTTGAATATTACGGGAATGAAATCCGAGGCGCCTTGACTTCTAACAAACAGTTTGACGTAGCGGATATCAAGACGTACATCGACAACCATTACTTCGAGGATATTAAAATTTCGCTTTTCGCGGAAAAATATTATCTGAGCCGGGAATACTTGATGAAGCTCTTCAAGCAGCAATTCGGAGTCGGCATTCACGAGTACGTGCAGAAGGTCAGAATGGACAAGGCCAAGCAACTGCTGGACGATCCGTCCTTGAAAATCCAAGATATTTCCGCAATGCTCGGCTACAAGGATAAGAATTATTTTAGCAAGGCATTCCGTAATTATTATTCGGTATCGCCGACGGAGTATCGGGATGGACAAACGAATAGTTAAAAAGCGAACTTGGCGATCCGACCGCTTTTTTACCCTTAACTCTTCACTTATCTGCATTCTTATCCTCGGGCTTTTTCTTTAGAATAAGCATCGTAGTCGAATATTCAAACACGAAACGGGGGCAATACGATGTTAAAAAGATTTGGAGCTCTGTCCGTCAGTTTAGCGCTGATGGCGGGAATACTTTCTGCTTGCGGAGGTAACAACAACGCGGCGAACGAAGGCGGCGCAACCGCAACGGGGACTGCCGGCGGCGATTCGTCCAAGCCGGTCACGATCAACATGTTCACAGCCTCTCCCGAATACACGGAAGCCTTTAATGCCTATATCGCGGAATATAAGAAAGTTAAACCTAACGTAACGATCAACCTGGAAATCATGCAAGCCGATTACAACACGGTGTTGAAATCGAGAATCGCGGCCGGCACGACGCCGGACGTGTTCCAGACGACGGCGGGCGGAGATATCGACACCTTCGCGGAATACAGCGCGGATCTGACGAACGAGCCTCTAGCGGCGGCTATGACCGATGCGGTCCGTTCGAATATGAGCTCTACCGACGGCAAGGTGCTTGGTCTTCCTGTCAAGGGTAACTTGTTCGTACTCATGTACAACAAGAAATTGCTAACCGATGCGGGTATCGCGAATCCGCCTAAGACGACTGCCGAGCTAGCCGACGCGATCGCGAAGCTGGAAGCCAAAGGCATCACGCCATTCGCGAACGCTTATAAAGAGTGGTGGGTATGGAAACATATCGCGCAACACTTTGTAGACGCGGCTGCTCAAGATGCGAACATCGCGCCGAAAGAGCTTGTCGATCAGTTCATTGCGGGCAAAACAACGTTCAAAGACCATCCGGTTCTTTACACTAACTTCTTCGATTTTATCGACCTAACGGTTAAGCACGGAACGGATAAACCGCTTGAGCGCGATAGCAATGCCGAAGTAAGCGATTTTGCTTCCGGTAAAGCGGCATTCATGACGGGTAAAGGCGCATGGGACGAAGAAGCGATCAAGAAGATCAACCCTGATTTCGAACTGGGCATCATGGGTTACCCGGTCAGCGACAAAGCCGAGCAATCCCAGATCATCACGGGCGCCGACCAAGCTCTTCGGATCAACAAAGATTCCAAAGTAGCGAAAGAAACGGTCGAATTTTTCAACTGGTTGTACACTTCGGACTACGGCAAAGCGTGGTTCTCTAACGTAGCGAAGGTAATTCCTCCGATCAAGGATGCTCCGATGCCGGATCTGGATATGCCTAAGCAAATGGAAGAAATCCTCAAAACGGAGAAATCCGGAGATCTGTCGGTTAACTACTCGCTCGATACTTTCCATCAGAAATTCGGCGAATTGATGCAAGCCTATATTGGCGGCAGCAAAACGAAGGATCAAGCGGTCGACGAAATCCAGAAAGCGTGGATCCAATTCGGTTCAGCGCAATAAGCGGCACGATCCGGCCTCCAATACCACTTAGCCGTGGGGTTGGAGGCTTTTATTATTAAACCGTGATGAAGAAGATGGGAGTGGGCGATATGAGCAAAGCTTTGGGGATTACGGAAAACGGGCTGCATTTGGATTTCGAGATTACGGAAGCGGGAGACGTCAGATTGTTGCATTTCGGAGCGAATCCGAAGGAACCGGGAATCGTCGAAGAGGCGCAGAAAGTCGGCTTTCGATTAATGGAGCTCCAACTAACCGGGGAAGATCGTGCGGAGTATCATGGCCGGACGCATCGGGCGACCTATCCGGGATTGCGCATGACTTATGCAGGGCATTCCGATACGCGTAACGAGATCGGCAGGAAGCTCGAAATGAGACTTTCGGATCCGGTAACGGGTTTGCTGGCGGTACAGCATTTTCAGTTTTACGATGGCGCCCAGGCTTTACGCAGTTGGACGGTCCTTAAGAACGAAGGCGCGGACACGGTCGGAATAGAGTATGTTTCTTCGTTTGCGCTTACCGGCTTGGACAAGGAAGGAGCCGCGGATCGCGACGAGAAAATGAAAATCTCCCTTGCGCATAACGGTTGGCAAAGCGAACTGCAATGGAGAACGTACACGCTTCCCGAGCTGGGACTGTCGCATGTTATCGACCGCGGGTCGAAGCGGGTGTCGTGCAGCAATACGGGCTCATGGTCCGCGTCGGAGCATATTCCGATGGCGGTGCTGGAGAACAAGGAAGCGGGAACGAGCTTATTCTGGCAGATCGAGCATAACGGCTCTTGGCATTGGGAAATCATCGATCAAGTCGATCTCTTGACTTTGTTGATCAGCGGTCCTACCGAGCATGATAATCATTGGTGGAAAAGGCTTCAGCCGGGCGAGGAGTTCGTCTCCGTGCCGGTGGCGGTCGGCGCCGTAAACGGCGGTTTCGAGCAAGCGATCGCGGAATTAACGACTTATAGACGCCGAATTCGCCGGGAGAACGACGATAACCGCGAGCTTCGGGTTATTTTCAACGACTACATGAACTGTTTGTGGGGATCGCCAACGACGGCTAAGCTGCTGCCGTTGATCGATGCCGCGGCAGAGGTAGGCTGCGAATATTTCTGTATCGACGCAGGATGGTACGCTCCGGGTGAATGGTGGGACGGAGTCGGGGAATGGCTCCCATCGTCGGAACGATTCCCGGAAGGCATTAAGTACGTGCTCGACTATATTCGCGGCAAAGGCATGATTCCGGGGTTGTGGCTGGAGCTTGAAGTCATGGGCATTAACAGTCCGAAGTTGGCGGATGCGGATGACGATTGGTTCTTCATGCGGCACGGCGTTCGGGTGAAAGATCGCAGTCGCTATCAGCTCGATTACCGCAATCCGGCCGTTATCGCCCACTCGACGGAAGTCATTCGCAGGTTGGTCGAGGATTACGGAGTCGGCTATATTAAGATGGATTACAACATCAATGCCGGCATCGGAACCGAAGCTGCGGCCGATAGCGTCGGAGACGGATTGCTTCAGCATAACCGGGCTTATCTGGCTTGGCTGGACGGCATCTTCGAGCGGTATCCCGAGCTGGTCATCGAGAATTGCTCGAGCGGCGGCATGAGAATGGACTACGCCATGTTAAGTCGACACAGCATACAGTCTACGAGCGATCAAGAAAACTACGCCAACTACGCGGCCATCGCGGCCAGCTCCCCGGCTGCATTGACGCCGGAGCAATCGGCGATATGGTCTTACCCGTTGCGCGAGGGAGATGACGAGGAAGTCATCTTCAACATGGTGAACGCGTTGCTGCTTCGCGTGCATCAGAGCGGCCACTTGGCGGAATTAAGTCCGCGTCGGAGAGATTTGGTCAAGGAAGCGCTCGATTACTACAAGACGATCCGGCAGGATATCCGCGAGGCTCTTCCTTTCTGGCCGCTGGGACTGCCAACGCAGCAGGACGATTGGGTTAGCTTCGGTCTCCGCCATCAGGATCGCGTTTACTTGGCGGTATGGAGAGTCGGCGGAGACGCGGCGGAGATTCAGTTGCCGCTCGGGCAGGTTGTCGGGTTGAGGGCGACGGCGGGTATCCGTTGTGCTTACCCGCAAGGCGTGGACACCGACTGGAGTTGGAACGACGAGCGCGGGGAACTGACGGTTCGTCTGCCGTCGGCTAAGACCGCGAGATTGTTCGAGCTTCGGGTGAAGTAACTAAGTGTAAAACATACAACTAGTTTAGGAAGCTTTACTCTCTCTAAGCAACTAAGTGTAAAACATACAACTAGTTCAAGCGAATATTTCGATTGGACGCAAATTCAATCTATCTAAGTGTATGTTTTACATTTAGAAGGTGGGAATGAGGAATTCAAGTCAATCTAATTGTACATTTTACACTTAGATTTTCAGTATCAGTGTGGAATGTAACACGGGTTAAACCAGTGACCGCGCGCTAATTTAAGAACAGTCGCTTCGGCGTGAACCGTATTCAGTTTCTAAGATGTGAGGAAGTTGGTGCTTTCGCATCCCCAGTTACACCTGAAGCCACCAAACGCCGGCGCACTCGGGCAACGTTACGAGCTGTTGCCGGATAACTTCATCCGCCAATTCGTCTCCGAAGAAGAAGCGGGCTAACCGCTCGGCCTGAGACAGATCGTCGAACGAATAATCCATGCGTATCCAACGGTGAGAGAAGCCGTACGTATTCACCAATCGGGCATAGTAAGGCTGCAGGAAGTCCGGAGCGGAAGGGGTCTCGTGGCCCGTGCCTAACGTTTCGAGAATAACAACCGTTCCGCCCGGCCTTAGTACGCGTTTGATTTCTCCGATGATTCCCTCTAGATTGTGCTCCCACTCCGGCACGTTCGAGTTCGTTAAGTAACAGATGCTCCAGCCGGAGACGATAAGATCGGCGCTCCGATCGGGAAGCGGAAGCTTGCGATTGTCGGCCGCTTGCGTCGTCCAGTTGGTTAGTCCTCTCTCTTGCAGGCGTTCGGCTGTAATCTTCAACATAGCCTCCGCGGCGTCTAGAGCGACGATGGACTTGGCTCCCGGGGCGAGAACGGTCGTTAATCTGCCCGTGCCCGCACCCATGTCTACGATATCGAGTCCGCCGTCCAACGGTCGGATTTCCTCGATGATTCCGCGCAACTCAGGCTGCCTTGCGATTAATTCATGGTATTGCGATGCTTCCTGATCATAGATCTTCTCGTGGTTAGGCATCTGTTCAATCCTCCTTAAATGCGTAAAGAATATGAAGTAGTTCATTCATCCGATGTACTTCCGTTCGGTACCCGTTAGCCGCGAACCAATCCACGAGCACGTGGACTTCGGGATAGTCGGATTCGGTCCGACGTTGGCTAGCTTCCGTTTCCGCCGCTTCCATAAGATCGGCGATGCAGATTCTTCCGCGGGGTTTAATCACTCTGCGCATTTCTTCCAATGCGAGCAACTGCTGCTCGGGTCCGAGATGATGAAAAGCAAAGCTGGATACGACGAAATCGAATTGTTCCTCTAAATAGGGAAGGGCTAGGAAGTTACCGATTCTGGTTTCCAACGAAGGGTGTTTCTTCTGGCAAAGACGGAGCATCTCTTTGGACTGATCGACGCCCGACATGACAGCTCCCCGCTCGATGAATTTCGCCGCCAAATTGCCGGTTCCCGTACCGATATCCAATCCTTCTTCCCCGGCTGCCGGATGTATCTTCCGTAAGATGAATTCCAGCGTTTGCTCATAATCCGCGTAGTACCCGGAATTCACGGAAACCCGTTCGTCGTGGGTCGGCGCCAACCGGTTGTAATCCCACTTATCTATCCAGTTGCCGCGTTGCTCTCTCCGTTGCTTGGAAGCTTCCGCCAATCGAAAAATATGGCCGAGAGGCAGGGAGCGATCGGTCTTAAGCAGTCCGATCATTCGCTCGGTCGTCTCGATCGCTTGCTTGATCCGCAGCCACTCCGAAACCATGGCCGACCGTTGCAGCTCGAGATAGTATTGAAGCTCCTCCGTGTCGTTCTCGTCCCATTTTTCCAAAGCCGTCTTAATATCCGTCAACGACATCCCGGCTTCCCGCAGGGACACTATCGTCTGCAATCTCCATACGTCTTGCTCCGTGAAGGTCCTGTAACGGTTGTCCGGTTGCTTGGAGGGAGACAGCAGACCTTTCTTCTCGTACAGACGGACCGCTCTCGGAGTGAGGTTCAGCTTAACCGCCACTTCCTTGATCTTCATATCGATCACCCCTATATTCTCATTGTAAACGTTGACCTTGCGTCAATGTAAAGGGGGCTAGGGTACGATTTGATTTTATCTCCATAGCAGCAAGACAAGTCATGCATATCTGTCATTTAATTAATGACCAAAGTGGTGACGGCGCTCACTTGGAGCGAGTTTAACGGAAAAATATACTGGAAGGGTCGGAAAATAATAGATCGAAATGGGAGGAACGGAGTCGAAATGAGGGATCTTGTCAAAGTCGCGCTCGTAACAGGGGCAAATAAAGGAATAGGTTTCGAGATTTGCCGGCAACTGGGAGAGAGAGGCATAACCGTTCTGGTCGGGGCAAGGGACGAGGGAAGGGGCAAGGAAGCGGCGGGAAAACTCGTTGCGCAAGGCGTGGATGCTCATTTCGTCAAGATAGACGTCACCGATCAGCGCTCCATTGATCAAGCTTACTCTATGATTACGTACGCCTTCGGAAAATTGGACATCCTGGTCAATAACGCGGGGATTTTTCTGCCTGAAGATCCTCCGAGCGGCTTGGATATCGAGACGATGAAACAGGTTTACGAGACGAACGTATTCGGCGTATTCCGGGTCACGAAGGCGATGCTCCCGTTGCTTCGCAATTCCACGGGCGGACGGATCGTGAACATGTCCAGCTCGCTGGGCTCGTTAAGCTTGAACAGCGATCCGAATTTCGAGCTCGCCTCATTCCTGATGCTCGGTTACAATTCCTCGAAAACCGCGGTCAACGCGCTTACCGTATTTTTCGCGAATGAACTAAGGGATACGGGGATTAAAGTGAGCTCCGCGGATCCCGGTTATTGCGCGACGAGCTTGACCAATTTCGCCGGATCGAGAACGCCCATCGAAGGCGCGTATACGGCGGTTAAGCTAGCTACCCTGCCGGATGACGTGCGTTCGGGGGGTTCTACAACGATAACGGAAAACTGGATTGGTAGAGGAATAGAGGAACCGAACCGTTCACCGATCACGTTCGCCGGATGATAATCGTGAATAAGCAATACGATCCTTGCGTTCCATCCTAGAGGAATGTAATCTGATTACTAAGAGATTCAGAATGGATAATTCGTTATCCATATCCGAATCTCCTCCGACATAACCGTTCACCCGCCATCCCGAAGGACGGCGATAGCCGTTTATGCTTGGATCAGGCATCTATGCGGAAATGCGAGGTTTATAGGGTGATCGGATTATATGAAACTATCTCTCTCGTAATCGTGATTACGGTTCTTACCGCCGCGCTCTCCATCGTCTGGATGAGCTGGAGGAACGGGATTACCCCGATGCCTTCGTCTCTGCGGGTCAGGCGAGCCGTAGCCGAGGAAGTGAACGGAATCGGCGACGGCGGTCTGCTCGTGGAAGCGGGATCGGGGTGGGGGACGCTGGGCGTCTATCTTGCCAAACATTGCGAAGGATGGCGCGTACGGGGCGTGGAGAACTCGCCGTTGCCGCTCGCGTTCTCCCGAATCGCGGCGTGGCTGACGTTCGGAGTTCGACCGGTTGCGGGCACCGCAGGTGACGCTGTTCCTCTCGTAACCTTCCTCAGGGATGATATTTATCGCATCTCCTATCGGGAAGCCCAAGCGGTCGTCTTCTACCTGTACCCTGGAGCGATGAGACGGCTTGGCCCGCTGCTGGCGGAGCAATTGGCGCCCGGAGCGAGCATCGTTAGCGTCTGCTTCGCCCTTCCGGGTTGGAAGCCGGAGAAGACGATTATTTGCAAGGATATCTACCGGACCCGCATTTACGTGTATAAGAAGCCGCTAGAGGAAACGCGACTCTCATCGTAACGAACATAAAAGGCCGAACTTCCATCCTTTCGCGGGATAGACGTTCGGCCTTTGGAAACCTTTTATGCTTATACTATTTAATAACGGATTGAGAGTATTGCCCCGATGCGATCAATTCGTCGACCGTAACCAACTCGTAACCCTTAGCTTTCAAGTCTTTGATAATAGACGGCAGAAGCTTCACGGTATGCTCGATGGCGTGCTTGCGGCCACCGAAGGAATGCATAAGCACGATCCCGCCTTTGCCGGCATTGGTCATTACGTTCCGGTGCATCTCATCGACGGGGGTACCCGCCCAATCCCGCGTATCTACGGTCCAGTACACATGTTTCATGTCGTAGCCGTGAATCGAATTCAACACCGTTTTCGATATGGCTCCGTACGGAGCCCGAAGAAGATGAGGAGTATTGCCGGTAGCTTCGATAATGGCTTGCTGGGTTCTGTCGATCTCTTTATTGCGTGCTTTCTCGGACAACTTAGTTAAGTCGCTATGCGACCAAGAGTGGTTGCCGATGGAATGGCCTTCCTCGACGATTCGTTTCGCGACCTCCGGGTATTTGCCTACCTGAGTGCCCACAACGAAGAAAGTGGCTTTCACGTCGTTTTCCGCTAGAATATCCAAAATTTGCGTCGTGTACTTGCTGTCCGGGCCGTCATCGAAAGTCAAAGCGATAAGTTTTCGGTGCTCGTTATTCTCCTTGTCCGTCGGGGAGGGCGTAGGCGGCAGTACATGATCCGTCGGTGGCTGAGCTTCCGCGTTCGTTGGAGGAGCAGTTTCCGTCGAGCTCGTCTCGCCTGGCGCTGCTTCCGGAGAAGCCGCCTCGGCTTGCAGCAGCGAGCAGCCGCTTAAACAAGCCGCAAGCATGATGAATACCAGCATACCTAGCAAAGTATGCCTTCTTTTTGTTAGTTTTCCCCGCATTGCCCGTTCCTCCACTATTGCTCTTTCCATTCAGAAACGAGAGGCGTTCGGGGATGATCCGCGCAGGAGAGATCCCCATCCCCGCCTGCGCTGACCGATATCGCTATCTGTTCTTTTTGGTTATCTTATTAGACGTAACAGAACAGAAAAAGTTAGAGGAAAATATCGGATTTTTAAATGTTTTGTCAAAAAATCGATAGGTTGTCCCTTTTCAGAAAAAAGAGCGGAAAAACCTTCTTTTTTTGGCCGGAGTTGGGGTTTCTTTAACGATCGGCAGACGAAATTCACCGTGTTGAACGGGCGGCTTAGTCCCTTTGCCGTTCAGCGTTTCAATGGTAGCAGCGAGCTGGGCAACCATTTGACGCAACTCGTCGAGCTCCGCCCGATGCTGAAGAACTTGCGCGGAGACGACTTCGTCGGCCTTCTGCCCTACGGAGCGTTCGATTTCGCGGATGCGGGAGAGAAGCTCGCTATTGTCCTTCGGCATAGGATCCGTCTCCGCTTTCTCAGGGGAAGAGAGAGGGAGACTAACGGGCAACGCGATTTGATCCAAGGTTCCGCCTTGCTCGATCTGTTCTTTGATATATAGAAGCATGTTAATTTGGTGGCCGGTGAAGATATAGTGACCTAACCGATCCTTGTGGAAGCTGGCAGGGTATTGGGAGGCCCATCTTTTGACTGTCGTTTGGCTGACGTCCAGCAGTATAGCCGCGTCCTTCGTTTTCATCGTATTCAGGTTAACCACTCCATTTCGCAGGCATTGTTTTACCTAAATTCGAGACTCGTTGCCTGCTCCCTGCACCTGCGACAAAGGTAGTGCGCGTTCGTCAAACAAAGTGGTATTTCGCGACGATCGCTATTTCGAAACGGCTATATCGTAGTCTCGGAACGAAATCGGGAGGGGCTAATCCCGTAGAAGGCGGAAAATTGTTTGGAAAAATAATGGATCGAGTCGTAACCGAGCTGATCCGCGATAGAGGTGATCGACTGCCTGCTCTCTTGCAGCAGAACGATCGCCTTTTTCATTTTCATCTTGAGCAAATACTCCTTCGGCGTCATTCCGGTTTCCTTCTTGAACAGCTTATAGAAATGCGATTTCTCCAAATTGCATTTTTCGCACCATTGCTCGTAACTCGTCTGTCGTTCGGGATGCCGTTCCATTTCCTCCGTGATTCTCAAAATACGATAATCGCTGGGGTTCGGGCTTGTGAAGCTGTTATACCAACGTAATAAGAAAGCCTGCATTAAGCTGCCGGTAATTTGTTGGGCATAATGCGCGGATTCGAACGATTTGGAGACTTGCATGAACAGTTCTACGAGATAGGGGTAGGGAGTGAGCGAGCATTTGGTAGGTAACGAATCCAACTCCGGGCATCCCTCGATTCGGGTCATGAGCGACGGCTCGGGGGGCGCGGGGTGAAAAGCGAAACGCGGGTTCAACGCGGTCGGTTTCTCCCAGAAGTCGCAATAAGCGTTGTAAGATTCCATCGCAAATCCAGGTTGATGATGGAAGGAGTGGACTTGTCCCGGCCGAATGAACAGGAGCGCGCCTTTCTCTACGGCGTAGGTCGTACCCTCGACGAGGACATGCCCTCTGCCCTCGGTGAAAAGATGAAAAGCATAAGCGTATCCGACGCGCGTGCCTTCGGCAGCCTCTCCGATATAGGACCACGGAAGCGCTAAGCGGACAAACGGAGCGATTTCTGCCAGTGTCTTCAATTTATCGGACTCCCCATCTCATCTTGCGATAATTTAGCGGAAATTCGTACAAATGATTGGAATGTCGTTCAAATCCAATAGCTAACCCTAATGATACAATGAATCCAGTTAGAAGATAAACTTTATGGAGGTTATCGATATGGATAATAGGCAACGTTCCGGAGGAAATCTTAACAAAGACCAACTGGAGCATTATCATACGAACGGCTACGTCGTGCTGACGGATTTATTGTCGGATGAAGATATGCAGGCGCCGAAGCAAGCGATGATGGAGAAAGTATCTTGGATCGCCGACGAGCTTTACGGGGATGGAATGATTACCGATAAATTGGAGAACCTACCGTTCGAATATCGCTTATCGGAGTTATTCAAGGGAATGACGGACAAAGAGTTTCTGAAATACGGCAGAAGCTGGCGCGACCGGATTCCCGGCTATTATCGACTGATGAGCAATCCGAAGATTCTCGACGCGGTCGAGTCGCTCATAGGCGGAGAGATTTTCAGCAATCCTGTCTATAACGTTCGTCCCAAAGTACCCGGAGTCGCGGCGGGAGCCGTTCCGTGGCATCAGGACAAGTCGTACTGGCCGGACGCCAATTCGAATCCGGTCATCACCGTGTGGATTTCGTTCGTGGACGCTACGCTTGAGAACGGCTGTTTGCATCTGAAGCCGGGTACGCATCGGAAAAAGCTGTTGAAGTGGCACGAGGAGTCGACGACGGGAACGGGCTATACGGCCTTAAAGGATGAGCAGATCGGCAAAGCGCCCACGGTAGCTCTTCCCGTCAAGGCGGGAACCGCCATCTTGTTTAATGACCGCTTGCTTCATATGTCCACGCCGAATCAATCGGACGGCATCCGTTGGAGCGTAGACCTGAGATACCAGCCGACCGACCAAGATCCGATGGCGAATCATGGCGCGGGATTCTTGGCCCGCAGCTATGAATATCCGGACAGGGTTGCGACATTGGAAGATTGGTTGCACAATAGGAATGAGCATTCCCCGGAGTAAAGCCGGACTAACAAGCTGACGTTCGGCGGCGGGGTTATGAAATACGCAAAAAAAGAAGGTGAGCCGTCACCTTCTTTTTGCGTATCCGACATCTTAGAAGAGGAAGGCGGAGAATTGCCCTTGTCCATCGGAAAGAAGCTTACGGATTATTACTACTCCTTGTCCATTAATAAGAAAATAACGCTGTCGTTCATGCTGGCGTTATCCGTTCTGATCATTCTGCTCGCGGTGATCGCGTTCCGAATCTCTTCGGGCATCTTGATCGGCAAAGCGATCGAAAATACGGCGCAAAATCTGAAGCTGGTATCGGAGAAGCTGGAAATCATTTTCGATAACGCCGAAAACTACTCCAAAATCGCGATCACGAACAATACGATCCAAGACGTGATCGGCGCGCCCCAGTCGACGAACGAGCTTGAAAATTACAATAAATATTACGCGACGCAGGAATCGTTGCGGAATATCGTGGACTCCAAAACCTTCGTCGATTCCTTGATCTTATATGATCTACATGACAACATTTACGATTCGGGAAATTTGGGTAACATTCGCAATGTCAGCGACATCTATTTCAAGAAGTTCGCGAACAGCATGTACGGAGTAGAATGGCAGAATACCCACGAGAGCAATTATTTGAAAGGAAACGACAGCCGTAACGTCATTTCCTTGTTTCAGAAGTTTAATTCCTCCAAAACGGGGGTCCCCCTCGGTCTCCTCCAGTTATCCATCGACGAAAGATATATCGCCAACCAGTTTTCCAATATCGACATCGGGACGAGCGGGAATATTTTCATCGTGAACAAGAACGGAATCGTGGCCTCCGATACCCGCAAGGACAAGCTCTATACCTCGATCAGCAATTACGATTATTTCCCGTGGGCGCTCGACAACGAAGGCGGGAAAGTGTTCCGTATGGACGGACAAGATTATTTGGTCGTCTCCCGAAGTTACCCGAGATTCGATTGGGTCATCATCGGAACCGTTCCGATCTACGAAATAACGAAAGACAACCAAGTTCTGACCGAGAAATTCATCGGAATCGGCGCTTTGTTCGTGCTGGCCGCGGTGATCCTTACCATCCTGATCTCCAAATCGATTACGAGACCGCTGAACGTCATCAAGGAAACGGTGCGCGACGTGCAGGAAGGCAATCTCGACGTTAAGCTGAACATCAAGTCGAGGGACGAGATCGGCGCCTTGGCTAAGGAATTCAACAAAATGGTCGGCAACACGAAGCTGTTGATGAATAATATCATCGAGGAGCAGCGGCAGAAGAGAGAATACGAGCTTGCCGTCATGCAATCGCAGATCAACCCGCACTTCTTATACAACACGCTGGAGAGCATATGCGGCCTTGCCGACTTGAAACGGAACGCGGACGTCGTTAAAATCGTTAATCAACTGGCCCAGTTCTATCGCGGGGTACTTAGCAAGGGCAGCGCGATCATTACGGTGGAGGACGAGATCGTCATCACGCAAACGTATTTGGAAATTCTGAAAATCCGTTACGGAGATCAAATGACGTACGCGATGGACATCGATCCGGTCGTATTTCATTACAATACGATCAAGCTATTGCTTCAACCGATCGTGGAAAATTCCATCTATCACGGCCTGAAGAATAAACGGGGCAAAGGCCATATCGACATTGCGGGCAGGATCGTGGAAGATCGTTTGATCCTCTCCGTCAGCGATAACGGGGTCGGTATTCCGAAGGAAAAGCTAGAAACCATCTTTAACCCGCAAGATACGAATCAGGATAAAAACAAAAATACGGGCGGGTTCGGGTTAAAGGTAACGGACGAGCGGATCAAGCTGTATTTCGGCCAGGAATACGGACTCGAAATCCGCAGCGTATACGGGGAAGGCATGACGGTTACGATTGCGTTGCCGACGATCGACAAGGGAGGAAACGCGGAATGATTAAGGTGCTTATCGTCGACGACGAATATTTGGTCAGGGAACGATTGAAAATATGCGTGGATTGGGGCGAGCTCGGGTATGAAATCGCAGGGGAAGCGGCCAACGGGGAAGACGCGCTGATGATCCTCGAGCATATCCCGGCGCAACTGGCGATCGTCGACATCAACATGCCGATCATCGACGGCTTGGCATTCGCGCAAGCGGCGCAGATCAGCCATCCGGACTTGAAGATCGTTATTCTCACGGGCTATAGCAGCTTTGAATACGCGAAAACCGCTATTCAAGCAGGCGTATCCGATTATTTGCTTAAGCCGATCAATATGGAAGAGCTGTTGCAAGTGCTGCTTCGTCTAAGAAACCGCATCGAATCGGATACGATGCAGAAGCATCAGAACGCTCACATGAAGATGAGCATGGTGGAGAGCGACAGCATTCTGAAGCGGAACTTTCTTCAGGCTTGCATGGAGGGCGAAGTCGCCGAGCGCGATCGGGACAAATTTCGCGCGTACTGCCCGAATCTGACCGGAGATTCGCTGTTCGTCGTCGTCTTCAGCATCGACAGAATAGGCGCGGAGCGCAATCCCTTATGGAAAAGGTTCGCGGCGGCGAATATAAGCAACGAGATATTCGCGGAGAACCGCTTCATGCATTTCGAATCGACTTACGACGAGGAAGACCGAGTCGTTCTGATCGTCGGAATGCCGGAGGGCTATTCCGCGGATGAAAGACTTGATATCTTGTCGAAAGCAAGCGCGGAAGCCGTTCAGGCGATAAGAAAGTTCCTGAAGTTTACGGTGACGGCGGGCATCGGGCCGGGCGTCGAGGATATCGCGGGCATTGCCGTATCGTACAAAGAAGCGGTAAGGGCGATTAGGCACAAAACGATCTATGGGCGCGACAGAGTCATTCTGTGGAATGAACTCCCGAATAAGAAAATATCCGACGACCTGTCCCATATTCGGGATAATATGATCATCCAATTAAGATTGGGCGACGCCGCGGCGATTCAAGAGCAATTGCATAAAGGGTTCGAAACGTTGACGGCCAATCGGCAACCCGTGGAAATGCTATACTCGATGATCTACGAGTTGATGGCGACATTAAATATATTCGCCGCCGAGAACAAGGTTTACGCCGACGCCGACAATAACGATCCGTTTAATCCGATGCGGCTTGCGGACGAATTGGAAACGATAGATGAAATCGAGAAATGGGTGCGGGGCGAATATGCGAACGTTCTCGCCCGGGCCAGCAGCGTAAAGCAATCGACGCCCGCCAAGATAGTCGGCAAAGCCAAGCAATACATCGACGACAATTACGCCGACTCGGAGATGGATTTGGCGGATATCGCCGGAAGCGTCTTCGTCAATCCCAGCTATCTTAGCCGGATATTCAAGAACGAGCTGGGGTATTCCGTCGTCGAATATTTAACCCGGCGCAGAATGGTGAAAGCTAAGGAATTAATCGAGCAAGGCTTCAAAAACCTTTACTTTATCGCGGAATCGGTGGGGTACAAGGATACTCACTATTTCAGCAAATGCTTCAAGAAGCATTTCAGCGTTTCCCCGTCTAAATTTATCGCGCCCGATTAACGGATGTTAAAAATATTCCCCTTGCGGTAAAGATATTACATTTCCGGCGAGCGTCACCCTCCCTATAATTACGTTATGTCAGGCCGACACACACACGTCTTCATCGACTGTATACGCATACAACAAAGGGGAGGCAATTCAACATGAACAAGAAAATGATTTCATTCGCGCTCGTATCCGTTCTAGCCATGTCGACGGTACTGGCCGCATGCGGCAACTCGAACGACAATTCCAACTCGTCGGAGCCTGCGGCAAGCGGAGGCGCCAAAGACGAGAAAGTAACCATACGTATTATGACCCGTTCGGCGGGGACGAGCCCTACCGTTACCGCCTATCAAAATTTGCTTAAGAAGTTCATGGCGGATAACCCGAACATTACCGTCGTCGACGAATCGTTGAACGACGAAGCGGCTTTCAATAATAAGTTCAAAACGGGCTTGGCTACCGGGAACTTACCGGAAATCTGGATGAACTACGGCGGCGAGACGTTTAAGGAATACGCGAAGAACGTCGCGTTGGACCTGCAACCGTACTTGGACGCGGATAAAAAATGGGCAGGGGATTTCTTGCCGTTGCTCGACACGTGGAAATACAAAGACATCCCGGGAACGTTCGGCGTTCCGACCGAATTTTACAGCGTAGCCATTTACTATAACAAAGAACTGTTCGAGAAAGCGGGCGCGGAAGTGCCTAAATCGGTAGAAGATTTCCCGGCGCTCGTCGAGAAGTTCAAAGCCGTGGGCGCAGTGCCGATGGCCATGGGAGAGAAAGAAAACTTCCGCGGAGGCCATTTGATCACGAATCTGTCTCTTAAGAAATACGGATTCCAAAAAACGCAGGATCTGAACAGCGGCGCGGCTAAGTGGAACGATGCCGATACGGTTTCCTTGCTGCAAACGATGAAGGAATGGCAAGATGCCGGCGTATTCGGCAAAAACATCGTAACGATGGACGGCAATACGGCAACGACGATGTTCCTGGAAGGCAAAAGCGCGATGATCTTCGAAGGCGTATGGGCTCTATCCCAAATGGCCGCTTCCCCGATCAAAGACAAAATCGGCGTTATCGCTTTCCCCGGTTACAAAGACAAACCGGAATTAAAAGACAACTGGTTCGGCGGAGCGGGCGGATATTCGGTATCCAAAGCGGCTACGGGCGCCAAGCAAGAAGCGACGATCAAATTGCTTAAATATTTGACTTCGGTAGAAGCGTTCCAAGCGTATATGAAAGAAACCGGCGGCGGAGTCTATCCGGTGAAGATGGACGTAGATCCGGCTTCGATAGATCCGATCACGGTTCAATATATGGCTGCTCTCGACACGGCTAAAGACTTCAAAGGCGAAATTACGGAATACAGCCCGATCACGCAGCTGTTGGACAAAACACGCAATGAAATCCAAGGGATGTTCGCAGGCAACAGCCCGCAAAAAACCGGGGACGCGATCCAGAATTTCGTGGACTCCAATACGAAATAATCGAATGTTATAAACCCATCATACCGCCTGTCTCTCGGGCGGTATGATCTATTAAGGGTCGGATTCGGGTTCTCATGGAGGGATTCAAGTGGTGAAGAGAAGACCTTATATGATTGCGGCAGCCTTCTTGCTGCCCGCATTCGTGTTATACACGCTCGTGTACGTCGTTCCGATGTTCCAAACCGCCTACATGTCTTTCTTCAGCTGGAACGGGATCAAGAGCGTTCCGCTGGAATTCGTGGGTTGGGCCAATTACGATGAGATGTTCCAGAAGCCGGAGTTTTATCGCTCCTTGAAAAATATCGGCGTGTTCATCGTGTCTTCGTTCGTTCTGATTTTACCGATCGCGTTTACTTTTGCGCTTATCATTACGAGTAAGTTAAAGGGCACGCGGTTTTTCAAAGTCGCTTTCTTCATGCCGTCCATTCTTCCGCTTACCGCGGTAGGGTTAATGTGGCAGTTTCTGCTCAAGGGCGACGGAGGGCTCGTGAACACCGTCATGTCGGTGCTCGGCATGAGCGCGTGGACGAGGGATTGGCTCGGGGAGCCGGCCATTGCCATCTACGTAGTCGTTATCGTTAACGCATGGATCTATTGCGGTTTGAACATGATTATTTTCGCTAGCGGACTGGTCGCCATTCCCGAGGATCTGTACGAGGCGGCGGCGTTGGACGGAGCGACCGGCTTCAAGAAATTGCGGTACATTACGGTGCCGTTGATGCAGGAAACGATCAAAATCTTCTCGATCTTGGCGGTTACGCAATCGCTAAGGGTGTTCGGGCAAATCTTCGTCATGACGAACGGCGGTCCGAACGGCGCAACGGACGTTCCGACGACTTTGCTGTATTACGAATCTTTCAAATACAACAATTTCGGCGTAGGGAACAGTATTGGAACGTTCATTATCGTTGCGGCATTGATATCGACCGTCATCTTGAATCAGTTGATGAGTACCCGTAACGCAAGATAATCCAGATCGGCAGGTGAGAAATATGACAGGCCTTAGAAAGCTTAGCGTCTATAGCTTTTCGGCGATTTGTTCCGTGATCTTGATCTATCCGCTCGTGTTCTCCCTGCTGTCTTCCTTCAAGGACAATTCGGGGATCTACAGCAGTAAAATATTCGAATTGCCCAAAGTATGGCTTTGGAGCAACTTCAAGATGGCGTTTACGGATGCCCACATCCATTACGCCGTTCTTAACTCGTTCCTATATGCGATTGCCGGCACGGCCGTTACGCTTTTCTTGGGGACGATGGCATCGTATGTATTATCGAGATTCAATATGAAAATAACTGGCTTCGTATATATTTATTTTATCCTCGGCCTGATGATCCCGGTGTTCTCCTTGGTTATCCCGATCTCGAGAATGATCGGAAGCATCGACGGCTTTAACAACTATTTCGTCATGATGGTGCTGTACGGCGTATTCGAGCTGCCGATGACGATCTTCCTGATTACCGGATACATGAAGGGCATTCATAAGGAAATCGACGAATCCGCGGTCATGGACGGATGCGGTCCGTTCCGGTTCCTGTTTCAAATCTTGGCCCCGCTGGCGATGCCCGCGATTTCCACGGCCGGCATTTTGGCTTTCTTCAGCATCTATAACGACCTTCTGTGGAACGTCATATTAATTACGGAACGCGATATGTACAATATCTCGATGGCGTTGATGTCGTTCGTCGGGGAACGGGGATCGGCTCAGATGGGACCTACGTTCGCCAGCATCACGCTTACGATCATTCCGACCGTTATCGTTTATTTAATGTTCCAAGAGAAAGTCGAGGGCGGCCTAAGCTCGGGCGCCGTGAAAGCATAAAGGTTGTAGAACCGAGGGGAGAGAACGCGCATGCGATTCAGACAAATCCATCTGGACTTTCACACGTCCGAGATGATTCCGGATATCGGCAAGCAATTTTCCAAAGAGCAATTTCAAGAAATGCTCCGGTTGGGGCATGTCGATTCGATTACGATATTCGCGAAATGCCATCATGGTTGGGCGTACTTTCCTTCGGAAACGAACGAGATGCATCCCCATTTGAGCTTCGATTTGCTTGGAGCCCAGCTTGAAGCGGCCCACGAGATCGGAGTTAAAGCGCCGATTTACGTGTCCGCGGGATTCGACGAGAAGCTGGCGCGTCGCCATCCGGAGTGGCTGATGCGGGACGAGAACGACCAAACGAACTGGGTGAAGGGTTTCATGACGGCCGGATGGCATCAGTTCTGTCTGAATTCCCCTTACCTGGATTTGCTTGTCAGCCAAGTGGAAGAAGTCGTTCGCAAGTATGACGGAGACGGGGTCTTCTTAGACATCGTAGGCGTTCGTACCTGTTATTGCCATAATTGCGTCGCCGATCTGAGGGCGGAAGGCAAAGATCCACGCAATAAAAGCGACATCGTCGCATTGGGCGAGAAGGTTTACGCCAACTATACGCGCCGGATCAAGGAAGCCGTCCATGCGATTAAGCCGGGAATGGGAATTTTCCATAACGCGGGCCACATTTCCCAAGGACGAAGGGATCTGGCCGCGATGAATTCCCATCTGGAGTTGGAGTCTTTGCCGACTGGCGGATGGGGGTACGACCACTTCCCGCTGTCCGCCCGTTATGCTCAATTGCTCGGCATGGATTTTCTGGGGATGACAGGGAAATTCCATACGTTCTGGGGAGAGTTCGGCGGATACAAACATCCGAACGCTTTGCGTTACGAGACGGCTCTTAGCCTCGCGAACGGCGCGCGTTGCTCTATCGGGGATCAACTGCACCCGGGCGGCTTGATGGATCGGGGTACTTACGAGCTGATCGGCGCGGCCTATTCGGAAGTCGAGCGGAAGGAAGCTTGGATCGCGAATACGGCGAATATCGCCGACGTCGCCTTGCTGACGTCGGAGGCGGCCGGAGTGGGCATCAGCAACGACAGTTCCATGTTTACGGGACGCGCCGACGCGGGTGCCGTTCGGATGCTGCTGGAAGGTAAATTTTTGTTCGACGTGGTGGATTTGGACGTTGATTTCAAGGCATATAAAGTATTGATCCTCCCGGATCAAATCGTCGTCGACGGCAAGCTGAAGATCAAGCTGGACGATTTCTTCAAGCATGGGGGAAAAGTACTCGCGACGGGAAAATCCGGATTGGACCCGGCAGGCAAAGAATTCGTCATCGACCTTGGCGTCGAATGGATCATGGAAAACCCGTACCAGCCGGATTACTTCCGTCCGGGATTTCCGCTCGCAAGCTTGGGCGACGCGGCGTTCATCATGTACGCCAAAGGCCAGAAAGTGGAGCTGAGCGGCGGGACGGAGCTCGGACGCCGCGAGGATCCTTACTTCAACCGCGACGTGTTTACTTTCTGCTCGCATCAGCATACGCCGAATAGCACGAAGGACGGCGGACCGGGCATGGTCGAGAGCGACAAGGGAATCTACATGGCGTGGAACGTGTTCGAGGACTACGCCGTGAAAGGGAGCTTGGCGCACAAGGAGTCGGTGCTCTATGCGCTGAATCGGCTTCTGCCGAACAAGACGCTTACGACGAATTTGCCCGCGCAGGGAATCGTCACGTTGCAAGATCAGCAGTCGGAAGGCCGAATCGTCAACCATCTGCTCTATGCTTCGCCGGTTAAGCGGGGCGAGGACGTCGAGATTATCGAGGACATCCTGCCCGTGTACGACGTATCGGTATCGTTGCTGCTTAAAGGGCGGAAAGCGAAGCATGTCTACTTGGCTCCGCAGATGAGTCCGATCGCGTTCGAGCAATCCGGAGATCGGATCGAGTACGTCGTTCCTAGGCTGGAATGCCATCAGATGGTCGTCATCGATGTCGCGACGGCAGAGTAAGGAAGAGGTATGGGGCGATTCCGGTCAAGATGAACGGGCTGGATGAACGTTATATTACGAATCGGCAGTGCCTTAGGGCAGTGCCGATTTTTGATTATTCGAGGCGCGCCGCGCAGTTACTTTTACACAACGTCAACAGCCCGATAACAGGGTAATGAAATTTTAGAGTACAATAGAGATGTTACTACTTACGTAGCACTAAACTGAAACTGACCGCGAAGAACGGAAACGAGTGATTGGTGCAAAGGGAGGGATTGTTTCAGAAGTGTGGAAATAAACCCGCGAATGCTGGCAAACTGCTGTCCGCCGATAGCTGTCCGAAAGCAACCCGAGATCTTTTGTTTCACCTTGGACATGCGAATGTCTCGTTCAGCCAGATTGTTATCAAATGGGATTTGGTCATCGTAAAGAAAGCGGAGTACCGACGCCTTGTGGCGCGTAAGTCGGTCTCCAAGGTTCGCTGCAATACTTTTGCATTTCCGCCCTCGTGGCCCCGTTTTCTCGGGAACCTTATCTGTTGACCATTCGTTTGCTCCAAGCACCAGAATGTCGTCGTACTGACGGTCAATCTCAGCGAGGAGTGCATCTGACATTCGCGTGCCG
Organism: Cohnella herbarum; assembly: GCF_012849095.1. NCBI lineage: Bacteria > Bacillati > Bacillota > Bacilli > Caryophanales > Paenibacillaceae > Cohnella > Cohnella herbarum. The sequence continues at coordinate 4,974,534 of NZ_CP051680.1, read as the reverse complement.
GAGGCTCTAGCCGCTTTGGCCATTTTCCAACTTCGGCGAAGCAATTCTTTCATTTGGGCTGCCCATTGATGTCGATTGTGATCTACGATGCCCTGGCAGTCACGCAGGAGATGCGCATTACAGAGCGCATGGGAGAACGTTACGTCTGATTTGAAATACGAGGAAAAGCAGTCATGCACGACGATCCCCTTATAGGCAGGCAGCACATCCATTTCGGTGAACGCCGGCCCGCATCGTTTTTCGTTCATATGCAGTAACGTCCATTCGGCGCTCGAGTGCGTATGAAGATGTTGTTGTTTCCCGTTCAAACGCATGGGCGTTTCATCGCAGCAAATGAAGGGTTCTTTGCGCAGTTGCGCTTTGATTACCGGTTCATGCTCCGCTACACGGGATGCCATCGTATTCAGTTGCTCAAGCAAAGTGCGTTCGCTCGGGCGATACCTGGTCAAATCGAAAAAGAACTGAGCAATGCGCTTCAAGGGGAGCAACTGATAGACGCTCAGATACGTCGTCCAAGCAGCAAAGCTTTCCCCGTATTGAACAGGTGCTTTAACTGCGCTGGGAAACTCGGCTCTTTGCAGGGTGCGACAACAAGGACAGCGCTTCTCTTCGGCGCGATGCTCGGTGGTGATGAGCGGAGCTAGGGGTAGGTCAAGCACCTGCCTTTTGATCCAATCCTGCGCAGGTAGTTCAGCCATGGAATGATTGCAGTTTTTGCAGGTGGTAAGGGGATGGACGACAACTTCGTCCGGCTCCAGATGAAAACGAAGGGTATGCCCTTCATGCCCTTTAGGAGCGCCTTTCTTGCCTCCGGGCTCGCGTAAGTTGTTCTTTTTGCGCAGTCCATCACTCGAGGGTGGTTTGCTGCTGTTGTTGCTATTTTGACCGATCTGGCGTTCTAGCTCCTGTACGCGATTTTCGAGCTTCTTGATTTGCCGGGTTTGCGTTTCCACGATCTCGGTTAACTTTTCGTTTTGGGCTAGGAGCGCGGAAATAAAGCCAGCAATCTCGGTATCTCCTTTGCTAACGTGTAGTACCTGTTTCGATGTTAGCTTCACTGTACGCGCTCCTTCCACAAAATCTGATAAGAGAATACTTCTACATCGCCCACTGAAAATCCTTTAAAACAGAAAAAAATCTCCCCAGTTTCAGGGAGACGTAAGTAGTAACAATAGAGATATACTATAAAGATAAGTTACTCATAAAGATATCTAAAAAAAGGAGTCTCTTCCCTATGGCAACCGATCAAATCTCGCAGTTCGAGAAGAAAGTCATTATACGAAATATCGAGCGATCGGACTTCGACCAGATCATCGCGCTGCAAAACATTTGTTTTCCGAATATGGGCCCGTGGAAGAAAGACCAGTTGGAGAGCCACGTTCGCACGTTCCCCGATGGTCAAATCTGCGTCGAGCTGGATGGAGAGATTATTGGCTCTTGTTCCAGTCTGATCGTAAACTTCGACGATTACTTGGAGCAGCATACGTATTCGGAAATTACGGACAAGGGATATATTCGCAATCATAATCCGCGAGGCGGCAATTTGTACGGAATGGAAGTTATGGTGCATCCGGAATTCCGCCGCATGAAAATCGGCAGACGGCTCTACGAAGCCCGGAAACGGCTCGCGGAGCAACTGAATCTGAAGAGTATCATCGTCGGGGGACGAATACCGGGCTATCACCATTACAGCGACAAGATGACGCCAAGGGAATACGCGGAGGAGGTGCTGCAGCAAAATATCTACGATCCTGTGCTCACTTTTCAGATGATGAACGGCTTTACGCTGAAACGAATCCTCAACAACTATTTGTCCGACGATGCGGATTCCGAGAATTACGCGGCCCTGCTAGAGTGGAATAACATCGAATACAAACCGAGCATCAACAAGACGCATTACAAAATGTCTTTTCCCGTGCGCATCTGCGTGATCCAATATATGATGAAGAAGATCGACTCTTTCGACGAGTTCGCCACGCAGTGCGAGCATTACGTCGACGTCGCCTCGGATTACAAATCGGATTTCGCCGTTTTCCCGGAAAATTTCACGATGCAGCTGCTCTCTTTCCTGGACGAGCGATCGCCGAGTTTGGCCGTGAGGAAGCTCAGTACGTTTACGAGCCAATACATGGAGCTGTTCTCCGAACTCGCGGTAAAATACAACGTCAATATCGTCGGCGGTTCGCATTTTATCGAGAACAATAACCGCATCTACAACGTGGCGCATCTGTTCCGCCGGGACGGCACGATCGAGCAGCAGTATAAGCTCCATATTTCCCCTAACGAGCGCAAGTGGTGGGGCATTAACGGCGGTTCGGAGCTAGGCGTGTTCGATACCGATTGCGGCAAAATCTCGATACAGCTCAGCGGCGATATCGAGTATCCGGAGTTGTCCCGGATCGTGGCCGAAGAAGGGGCGAAGATCATTTTCGTGCCTTACTGCACGGAGGACCGCCAGACTTTCCTGAGAGTCAAATATTGCGCTCAAGCCCGGGCGATCGAGAACCAAGTGTATATCGTTACCTCGGGGACGGTCGGTAATTTGACCCATGTCGATAACGTAGACGTGCAGTACGCCCAATCCGGCATTTACACGCCGGCCGATTTCTCATTTCCGCGCGACGGAATCGCCGGGGAATGCAGCGAAAACACGGAAACGGTCATCATGGCGGAGGTAGACATGGAGACGCTGGAGCGTTATCGCAAATCAAAGGATGCCTTATCGTTCCAGGATCGCCGGACGGATATTTACTCTTTGCAAATTCGTACATAACTGGCCGAGGTGCTTATGAAGAAACTAACGATTGCCACAACGCAATACGGACTAACGGATATTCGCTCCGCGGAGCAGTTCTGGGCGGGGATCGCGGAGAAGGTTCGCGATGCCGCGGGCCAAGGAGCCGCAATGATTTTATTTCCCGAATATTTGACCGCGCATCTGCTCAGTCTTGAGCCGTCGATGCTGCATGAAGAAGCTTGTTATCATTTGAATCGGCACACCGAAGAGTATGTTCGGTTTTTCCGGCAATTGAGCCGGGAGGAGGGAATCGCCATCTTGGCCGGGACCCATATTTGCCAAGCGGAAGACGGGGAAGAGGGAGAGTACGTCAACAAGTCGTTCCTCTTCTTCCCGGACGGTCGGGTCGAGACGCAGAGCAAGCTGCATCTGACTCCCGAGGAGCAGATCCGCTGGCCCCTCGTCGCTGGCGGCGACTTGAACGTATTCGAGACCGACTGGGGCAAGATGGCGATCTTGACTTGCTACGACATCGAGTTTCCGGAGTTGGCAAGAGTCGCGGCGCTGAGAGGCGTGGAGATGATTCTGTGTCCGTCTTATACCGATAACGCGTACGGCTATCATCGGGTACGTTATTGTTGCCAAGCCAGAGCGGTGGAGAATCAGCTGTTCGTCGTATTAAGCGGGCTTGTGGGGGCATTGGCCGAAGATCGTCCGCAAGTGGATTCGGGGTATTGCCAAGCCGGCTTGTTCACGCCATGCGACTTGCCGTTCTCCGCGGACGGGATCATCCAAGCCGGTGAGCTCAACCTAGATATGACGGTACTGGCGGAGGCTGATTTCCGTATGCTGCGCGAGAATCGCGCCCAAGGCGCGGTCGCCCCGTTTTACGATCGTAGGCCGGATCTTTACGAGCATGAGCACAGTAAGACGATGGTCGAGTGAAAGCGCGCGGAGCTAAGAGTCCCCCGACCGCTTAATCGCGATGGGCGGAAACCAGATCGTGCGAAGATTGACCCAGCCTTGCGAGTTGAAGGTAACTCCACGGACGGAGGGCAAATAGGCGGTCGGCAGCGGCTTCTCCGACAGGATGTATAGCTGATGCTCGCGAACGAGCAGCCTCTCGATCTTATCGAGATGGCCGGCCCGAGCGGCGGGATCGGATTCCCGGGCGACGCGCTGCAACGTTTGCTCGATGTCGATCCGCATATGGGAATCTACGTGTTCGGCGATCGTCAGGTAGAGGTCGAATAAGCGGAGCTGCCTGTCCTGATCCCGGAACAACGAGAATAAGATCAGATCCGAAGCCAACCGCACGTCCCCCTTGAATTCTTCCGGGGATACGGAGACGACCGTACACGAATATCCGTGTTCTTCCAGTCTCCGGGCAAGGGCGTCCGCATCCGGCTTGTAGGGCGGGATCGTCGCGATTTGAATCGGAATCGCCCCCGTATGGCCGGAAGCCGGAATGTCGGTCTTTATCGTCTCCCTATCCCCTTGCAGACAACCGAATAAATGCGCGCGAACGGTCGGATCGGATAACGGTCCGGCCTTCTGCGTGTTGCACGTGAAAAATTTACGGACGGTCGTATCCGAATGGATGTGGCTCCGGGTTCCGTCGGCGGCGGATGGGTTATGGATGACGTGGAAGGGAGAGAGTTGATCGGCGTTCGCGTTTGCTCCGGTCTCTTCCGTTGCCCACGGCACATGAACGATCTCGACCCGATCGAGATGCGCTCGCCCTTGGAAATAAGGGGCGAAAACCTCCAAAACGCATATGCCCTCATTCATCTCGGAAATCTTGAAAGGTCCCGTTCCCAGCGGGGCCGTTCCGAATCGCAAGCTCCCCATTTGATTCAAGTCTTTAGGAACGATCGCCGCACGGCTCGTACATAGGAAAGGGAGGAACAGCTCGTTGGGCTCCTCCAGCTCGAAGGTTACCGTCGTCGGATTGAGGGCGCGTACCGCTTTGATCTGCTTGTATATCAAGCTGTACAGCGTCCTGCGCGAAGAACGGATCAGTCTCTCGAACGTGTAGACGACATCTTCGGCGGTTAACACCTTGCCGTGGTGGAACAGAACCTCTTTACGGAGAAAAAAAGTCCACTGCGTGCGGGTATCATCCGTCTCCCAGGCGTGGGCGATACTCGGCAGAATCTCGTCGCTCTCGTCCGTTCGGCGCACCAGACCGTCGAATACGTGGCTGGCTACGAACGATTCCGCCAATAAATTCATGTACAGCGGGTCGATCGTGTGCAACGGCTGCCGAATGGGAAGGCGTAAAGTGTCGATCTGCCGGTCGCTGCTCGTTTCGGCGTGGTGACCGAAATAAGAGAGCAGCCATCCTTGCAGATGTTCCTGCAGCGTGGACGATTGCTTGTGAATGCGAATCTGGTCGATGGCTCGCGTAATGTCTTTGCGGTTAATCGCTTGCAGCATGGATTGCACGGCGATTTCCTCGGGCTGCGCGATGAAACTCAGCTTAGACCGGCGCCCGCGTCCGCGGGAGGCTTCCCAGGATATCCATCCGTCCCCGCTCATCGAACGGATGATATTGGTCGCGTTGCGCGGGGTGCAATCGAGCAATTTGCCGATTTCCTCCAATGTCGTTTCGACGCTATCGACGCTCCCGAACCGGGAGTGAAGCTGCAGGAAATGTTGATGCAGTTTCATGCGGGGACCTCCTTCCGCGGGATTGAATCCCTTTGACTTATATAAAATAGGAAATTAATCACCCGTACATTTCTATTTATTTTCCTATTTTAACATCTAAAATAGGCGGTAGATAGACGTGAGGAAACGGAGTGATCTACTTGAATACGATTCGCAAGCCCTTGGGGCGATCTACGGCGGCATTGATCGGCGCGTTCGTTCTCGCTATCGCCCATCAATATTTGTTTTACGATAACGTCCCCGGCGTTTCTTATCCCTTGTTCGTCATCCTGTTGTATACGTATCTTTTCCATGATTGGAGAGATCGGCTGCGTGAGATCTCGGGATTCGGATGGTTCCTTTTCGTGGTCGTCCTGTTGCTCTCGGTAACGTATGGGCTGTTCTCGAATCCGATTTTATATGCCTTGAATTTGGTCGTCGTCCCGATTCTGATTTTCATTCATACGGCTTACTTGCGGGGGGTAAATCAGTCCGCTTGGTGGAAGTTCGGAATCGTCAACGACGCTCTAGACCATCTGCTCTCGCAAAGCTTGCGTCATCTTCCGACGGTGTTCCGCATATTCAAGATCTCGGTGGCGAGGAAAATGGGAGCGGAGCAGAAGAGTACGTTAGGCAAAGTGTTCATCGGACTGCTCATCGCCGTTCCTCTGCTCATCATCGTCATTTCCTTGCTGGCTTCCGCGGACGGCGTTTTTAACCGATTCGTGAACGGAGCTCCGGAGTGGATGAACAGCCTTTCGATAGGGGAGGGCTTGTCGCGAGGGATATGGATTATCGTGTGCGGGGTGTTATTCTTCTGCTATCTCTGGGGGTTCGTTAAGCCGAAACGCGCGAAGACCGGAATGGCCGGAATTTCCGGAAAGCTCGAGGAAAGCGCGAATCGCGGTACTGCCAAGATCGATCCGATCATCCTGACCACGTTGCTTCTCTCGGTGAACGCGGTGTACGTGTTGTTCGTGGCGGTTCAGTTCTCCTATTTGTTCGGCGCATGGGACGGGGGATTACCGGACGGGAAAACGTACGCGGAATACGCGAGGAGCGGATTCGTCGAGCTCGTGATCGTAACCGTCATTAATTTTGCCCTACTTATGATTACGCTTGTTAGAGGAGACATGACGCGAAGACGAATCGCGGCTCTGCTCTACATTCTAATCGGATGCTCCGGGGTCATGCTCTATTCCGCGTACATGCGACTCGTTCTATATGAAGAGGCTTACGGATACACCTATATTCGATTTTTGGTGCACGCCTTCATGATCTATTTGGCCGTTATGCTGGTTATTGCGGCAGTCAGAGTCAGAATGCGCATCCTCCCGCTGGCGAAATGTTACATCGTCATCAGTCTGGCGGCGTATGTATTCATCAACTACGTCGGAATGGATCGGTTGATCGCGGAGAACAACATCGAACGGTACCAAGAAACCGGGAAGATCGATTTGCAATACTTAAGCGGCTTGTCCGCGGATGCCATTCCGACGTTAGTTAACTTCAGCGAGCAAGAATACCCGGGCCCGGGCATGAAAACTTTATTGGTTAACAAATGGGAGACGATCAAGGTCGAGGATCGCCGGTGGCCGTCGTTCAACGTTTCGATTTTCCGTGCCGAGAAGGCGTTAAACGAAATTGCGGGCATGCCGCATTAAGGGGAGAGAGTAATGGGATACATTATGGATTTGAGGCAGAGGGTCGGCTCGCAACCGCTGCTCATGCCTGGAGCTTGCGTGCTCGTGTTTAACGAAGCTGGACATCTGTTGCTGCAAAAGCGTTCCGATAGCCAGGATTGGGGAACGATCGGGGGCGCGTTAGAGTTGGGGGAATCGTTGGAAGAGGCCGCCGGCAGGGAACTCTACGAGGAAGCGGGATTAAGGGCGGAGGAATTCCGGTTTATCGACCTGCTCTCCGGGAAAGACATGTATTACAAGTATCCTCACGGGGATGAGATCTACATCTACAATGTGATGGCCGTATACGAGGCGATGAACGTCGAAGGCACGCCCAGAGTGAATGACGATGAAGGACTGGAGCTTCGTTACTTTTCGTTGTATGAACCTATACCGGGACTCAATCCCTTTACCGAGCATGTGTTAAAGAAAACGGGATACCTCTCGAAATGGTACCCTTTCGACAGGCTATAACGACGGGCTGGGAGGGGGCCTCGTCGCTCCCGTGTCGCCACAGTTGCTGATTTCGCACAACCTGAGCAAACTACACATACCTAAGCAAACTACACACATTAAAGCCAATATGCACGTACCTCCATCTGGCACGATATAGGCAGATTGCTCAGGAGTGGGGGCGAGGGGATGCTCGTGGGAACGAGGCTTGTAATTGAGCCAATGCTTGAACTGGAGCAACCTGAGCAAACTACACACATCTAAGCCAATTTGCACGTACCTCCGTCTGGCACGATATATGCAGATTGCTCAGGTAATGGTGCGAGGGGATGCTCGAGGGAACGAGGGAATGCATGTACCGGTGTAACCAATCCGTTCTTTTCAACGGTCGGAGATTTTGTTACCATTAAGGTAAAAATGAAAAGGAACCGTGCATCGATGTCCTCTTCTTCATTGGAAACGACAGCTTACCGGGAAATTCGGGAACGTATTATGCAAGCGCAGTATATGCCCGGAACAATGCTTTCGGAGAACGAATTAGCGGGCACGTTGGGCATGAGCCGTACGCCGGTCCGCGCGGCCATATCCCTGCTGGAACGAGAAGGCCTCGTCGAATCGTTCAAAGGCCGAGGCGTTATGGTCAAGGATATTTCTTTTCATGATTTCAGCGAAATGTACGAAGTGCTGATCTCGATGCAACTGTTCGTATTCGACGCCGCGCTTAAGCGCAAGATCGGATTCGATCTCGAGACGATGAAGCAACTGCTCGATAAGCAGAAGGAAGCGCTGGAACGGGACGATTATTATGGCTACTATGTCCATTCCTTATTATTTACGGAGTCGATTCTGCGGACGACGCGCAATGAAAACATGCTGCGGATCGTGGAACTGTATAGAGGCAAGTATGTATTTCGCATGGTCTCCTATAGGAAAAAATATCCGCAATACAAACCGAGCTATTCCGCGCTCACGAACGAAAGGGTGTACAAGGCTCTAGCGTTAGGGGATGTGGCGGGAGCAAAAGCGGCGATTATCGAGCAATACTCGACAACGCATGAGCAGCTCATGTTGGACGGAATTATTAGATAACGCAAGGGTACGTTGGAAACGAGACGTCATGTGGATGTCCGCCATCGTCAGCAATATAAGTTTGTTGCGAATAAAAACGAGCAGCTTCTGGTTGTACCAGGCGTTGCTCGTTTTTATTGCAATACCGTTATTGCGCGCCCAAACCTCCGTCGATCACGAATTCCGATCCGGTCGAGTAGCTGGATTCGTCGGAAGCGAGGAACAGCACGAGATCGGAGACTTCTTCCGGTCGGCCGGCTCTCTTGAGCGGGAAGCTATTCTCCAGTTCGGGGTTAATCAGGGCTTCCGTCATCGGCGTGACGATGAAGCCCGGGTGGACGGAATTGACGCGGATGCCGTACTCTCCGAGCTCGAGCGCCGCCGCTTTCGTCATGCCGCGGACCGCGAATTTCGAAGCGGTATAAGCGATCTTTTTATTGGCTCCGATAATTCCGGCAAGCGACGAAATGTTCACGATCGATCCTCCGCCCGCTTTGCGCATGGATGGAACCGCGTATTTCATGCCGAGAAACACGGACACTTGGTTAACGTCGATTACTTTGCGGTACGTTTCTTCCGGAACGTCCTGCAGATCCGCCGCCGGCAAGTCGATTCCCGCGTTATTCACGAGCACGTTAACCGGTCCGAACGACTGTTCCGCCTTGCGAATGACCGCTTCCCATTCGGACGCGTTGGTGACGTCGTGCTTGAGGAACAGAACTTTGTCGCCGAGCTCTTTCTGTAGGTTCAATCCGTCTTCCTCCAGAATATCGGTGAATACGACCATCGCTCCTTCGGCCGACAACCTGCGCACGTGAGCCGCGCCCATGCCTCGGGCGCCGCCTGTAATAACAACGACTTTTTCATGTAATCTAGCCATGCGAACAACTCCTCATAGAATAATATGGTAACGCTTACACTAGGGACTGGCGAACCTAGGCCATATCGGTGCGTGCCTGGAATGTCACCGGAATAACCTGTCTATCCCATCGCGATAGGACTATAATAGAACTCATAGGAACGCCTTACAATAAACACGGGGTTTGAATTTGTCGGAGATCCGACATCGTTAGTCGATCTGATGGATTATCCTTGGATAATCTAACACCGGAGGTGGAAGTTGTTGACCCTTTCTCTGCGTCAGGAACGGAAAAAAACGCAATCTCTCCATGCCCTAAAAGAAGCGTTCGTCCAACTTATTCTGGAAAGCAAGGAAGCCGCGGCCATTACCGTATCGGAGATCGCGGACCGTGCCGATTTCAATCGCAGTACTTTCTATTTTCACTACAAGGATAAGAACGAAATTATGGAAGATTTATTTTACGATGCGCTGAACGGGTTTCGGGAAGCTTTGGTCGCTCCGTTCCGTCACGAGAAACAAATTCGTCTGAACGACGATATCCTTCCGTCGACGCGACTGTTGTTCGACCATATCGAAAAGAACAGAAACCTTTTCATGGCATTGCATGATATTGGAACGACTCCGACTCTTTACGAACGACTTGAAAAGCTCTATCGCACGTTGTTCTCTGACGACTTTTTCGTTCTCGACAACCGTTCGTATCCTGATATCGACTACTCGATCTTGCTAAGCGCGCAAATCCACTCTCTGCTGGGCATTATTAAATATTGGATCGATTCCCGGCTTAAATATTCTTCCGAGTACATGTGCGATCAAATGATGATGATCAACCTAAACAGACCGGCCGATATGGCCATTAGGAAAAGGGGCGACGGACCACTCCGGCCTTTATCCTTGTCGCAGTCGCATTATTCCGTGTAAACAAGATCTGGAGTTTTATCGCATAGATAGTTAATGGTAATCGAAGAACCGTCAACGGATGCTTGACGGTTTTTGTTTTTTAAATGTTTACAGATCATCTAAGCAGCGATGACACTCAGCTTACATACAACCTGCATACTACCTACAGAGAGACGTTAAACCATACTTTATCCAGAGGAGAGATAGAAGGATGTCGATTCAATTGAACAGAAAAGCAAACGAAATATGGTTCGACGAATCCCGGTTTGCGACCGACAAACGGCCGTGGTTCGGACAGCTGCCGAAGACGGAGCAAGACGACTTTTCGTTCGCGGTAGTCGGAGATCGTTGCGGGATGGCGATCGAGGGCGTGTTCGAGAAAGCGCTTGGCCTGTTGGCGGATTTGAAGCCGAGCTTCATCATCTCCGTGGGGGACTTAATCGAAGGATACTGGCGCGATCCGAAACCTGTGCATGAAGAATGGGACGAAATCGACGCAAAAATAGAAGCGACAGGGGTACCGTTCTTCCAAGTCGTAGGCAATCACGACTACAGCAACGAGATGATGCAAGGGGTATGGAGAGCGCGTAAAGGATTCGAGTATTATGCTTTCCGGATGAATGACGTGCTTTTCCTGGTCGTGAACACCGAAGAGCCTCCTAGTGAATTTTCGGACGAGCTGATCGATCTCATCAAGAAGGCGACGGCGAAGGTGAAGAAAGAACCGGATAAGGCGATGGAGCATCTTCAAGAGTTCTACGTCGAGCTTGTAGGTAACTTGTCTCCGGAGCAACTGCAAGGTATGTCTAAAGTCGAAATGGGAATCGGAGAAGAACAGTTGGCGTTCTTCAAGCAGGTGCTCGAAAACAATTCGGATGTTAAGCGTACGTTCGCCTGCATGCACAAGCCGGGCTGGAAATCGGACAATCCGGAGTTCGCCCGCCTGGAGCAAATGCTGCATGGACGACCTCACACGATATTCGCGGGCCACTTTCACGCGCTGGAATATTCGGAGCAAGAGGAAGGCCGCCATCAGCAAATCCAGTTAGGCCGTACGGGCGGAAGCCCGCATGGAACGAACCCGTGCGACGAGAATTTGATTTTATGGGTGACGATGAAGAGCGGCGTTCCCGCTTACCGGGTCATTCATTTGGACGGCGTAACGGAAATCGGCAATTACTCTCCGCAACAGCACGCTCACGCCAAAGGATGATAAAAATGGAACCGATCATGTTCGTTCACCTTACCGACACCCACATTAACGTTCCGGGCAAGAACCCTTTGTTTGCAATCGATGCGGGAGCCAAGCTGCGCGCCATGTTCGCGGAGATCGGCAACCTAAGCCAGAAACCCGCTTTCGTGATCATCAGCGGCGATTTGACGCAAGACGGAGACGTGGAGGATTACAAATATTTGCGTCAGATCATTGCCGAAGAACAAGCGGCGCTAGACGTTCCGGTTCACGTCGCGCTAGGCAATCATGATTCTAGGCCTTTTTTCAGAGAAGGATATCTGGGCGATGAGCCGTCGGAGGAGTCTTATTACTATACGTTCATGGAGCAAGGGCTCCGGGTGGCCGTGTTGAATACGCAAATCCCGGGCGAGCACGCCGGTCGATTGGACGAAGAGCAGCTCGCATGGCTGGCCCAGGAGTTGACGGTTCCAGCTCCGGCGGGAACGATCGTGGTGCTGCATCATCCCGTCGTTCCGACGCCGTCGGCGCTCATGGATTCCCACCTTCTGGCCAATCCGAATGACTTAGCCGAAGCGATTGCCGACACGGATGTCATCGGTTTGTTATCGGGGCACATCCATTTTAACAGCATCGGTCTGTTTCACGGCATTCCTAGCGCGGCAGGTACGGGAGTGGCGTTCGGGCTGGATCCGACGTCGACGGACAGCATGAAATTCATCGACAACAGCGGTTATAATCTCGTGCTTGCGAAGGGCGGGCAAATGCTCGTACATCCGATGGCAATGCCGGGCGAGAATCGGATGCTCTACGAGTGGAAGATCGATAAGGACAAGCAGCCCGCGCACGCTGAATAACGAAAACAACACATTCGGATATCCGAAAAGAGGAGATGGAATATGGCACGGGTAAAAACATGGGCAACTCTAGCGTTATCGGCAATGGTGCTGACGACCGCGGCATGCGGGCAATCGGGCAATAAGAATGCGAACGCGGGAGCTAGCTCGAACCCTTCAAGCGAAGAAACGGCATCCGTGACGCCAGGTGAGGCATCCGCCGCGACGAATGAGAAAATCACGATCAAATTTTACAGCTATAACTTGGCCACGGCAGGTCAGAAGGAAGGTACGCAGCTGCTCATCGACGAATTTCAAGCAGCCCACCCGAACATCACGATCGAAGGCATCCCCGTAGCGTCCACGGATATCAACTCCAAGGTACAGGCGGACATTGCCGCCGGTTCTCCGCCCGACGTCGCGCAGCTCGTGTTCGACGGTCTAGATTATGCCGTCCATAATTACGGCGCCAAACCGCTCGAAGATATCGTGTCCGCGGAAGAAATGAAAACCAACTTCGAAGGCTTCTCGCCGAACGGCCTGAAGCTGGGCCAATTGAATGGCAAGACGTACGGACTTCCGTTTACTTTCAGCACGCCGGTATTATTCTACAACGCCAAGCTGTTCAAGGACGCGGGCCTCGATCCCGAGAAACCGCCGACCACTTGGGCGGAAGTCAAAGAATACGCGCTTAAGATCGCGGAGAAAACGAAAGCTTCCGGCGTTCACGTCGGCGGAGCGGTCGGCGCGGACTGGATCGTTCAGGCTCTGATCGGAAGCAACGGCGGCAAGGTGCTGTCCGACGATCGCAAGACGATTCAATTCGGAGAGCCCGCTGCCGTTGAAGCGATCCAAATGTGGCAGGATCTTATCGCAAGCGGCGCTAACGACAAGCTGAACGACGGCGAAGTGGTCGAAGCGATGACTCAAGGCAAAGTGGGCATGCTTCTTTTCACCAGCGCTTTGCAGAATATGCTGGTAACCGCCTCGCAAGCCGGAGGTTGGGAATTGAAGGCGGCTTCGATGCCGACCTATGACGGAAAGCCGACAACCCCCGTGAACTCGGGCAGCGCGTTGTTCATCTTGACCGATGACAAAGCCAAACAGCAAGCGGCTTGGGAATTTCTCAAGTTCGCGACTAGCGAACGCGGCTATACGATCATCACTTCCAAAATCGGATATTTGCCGCTTCGTCCGAGCATCGTGGAAGACCCGAAATATTTGAAGGAATGGGTCGAGCAGAATCCGTTGATCAAGCCGAACTTGAAACAGCTTGAATCCTTGCAACCGTGGGTGTCTTATCCGGGCCCGAACTGGAAGCAGATCGAGACGATTCTGCTGGAAGCCGTGCAGAAATCGATCCTGAGCGACGGGGATATCGCTCCGATCATGCAAGACGCTCAGAAACGGGCGCAAGCGCTCGTACAGTAATCTCAGAAGGAGGATGGAATCTTGAGCTACGAAGCGACAACGTCGCCTTTGCCGAAAGCCGCGGCTTCGCCGCGGCCCAAGGCCCAAGCGCGCAAGCGGCCTTCGTTCCGGATGGACGCCGTCAAGCCGTACTTGTATTTACTGCCCGCTCTGTTGACGATCGGCTACTGGATTTACCTACCTCTGATTAAGACGTTTAAGCTGAGTTTCTATCAGTGGAATCTGTTGCCGACCTCTCCGAAAACCTACGTAGGCTGGGACAACTTCCGGAACCTTCTGACGCTTCCGGAGGTAGGCAAAGCGCTGACGAATACGTTGATCTACACGATCGGGGTCATACCGTTTTCGCTCATCATCCCTCTGGCTATCGCTATCTTTACCGATAACGTGGGCAAACGTTACAAGAACGTCTACCGAGCGCTGATCTTCTTGCCGATGATCATGGCCCCAGTCGCCGTATCCTCGGTGTGGCGCTGGATCTTGCATCCGACGAACGGAATTCTTAACGTGACGCTGAACTCGCTGTTCGGGATCGAAGAGCCTATCCGTTATTTCACGGACGAGCGGCTGGCGATCTGGTCGATCACGTTCATTACGGGCTGGAAGCTGATCGGCTTCAGCACGTTGATCTTCTCCGCGGCGATGACCGGGATCAACAAGGAGTATATCGAAGCGGCGAGGATCGACCGGGCAAACAAGTGGCAAATTATCCGGCACGTTCTGTTGCCGCTGCTGTCGCCTAGCATTCTGTTCATGGCGATGCTCAGCGTGTTATTCGCGTCCGAATGGAGCTTCTCTTATATTAACGTGCTGACGCAAGGCGGACCGATGAATTCCACGACGAACATTTATTATCTGCTATGGACTTACGGCTTTCAGACGTTCTCCGTCGGTTGGAGCTCCGCGGCAGCGGTCGTTCTTTTCATCGGATTCGGCTTAATCGCTTGGGGATTCATGCGGCTATCCAAGAAACTGTCGTTTTTCGATGATTAGGGAAGGAGCTTGTCTATGTATAAAACGATGAATGCCTCTACGATCGGCAAACACGCGATACTCGTCGTCCTAAGCTTATTAGCCGCATTTCCGCTATATTGGATGATAGTGACTTCCTTCAAGCCGGAGACGGAAGTGTTTACTTCCAGCCTGCTGCCTAGCCATTGGACGTTCGATAACTACGTCAAAGCATGGAACTCCATTCCGATGGCCCGAATGATGACGAACTCGCTTGCCGTGGCCGTTATCCAGACTATCATGCAAGTTCTGACGAGCATATTGGCCGCCTATGCCTTTACCCGGTGGGATTTTCGCGGTAGCGGCCTTATTTATACGCTCATTGCGTTGACGTGGCTCGTTCCGTTCCAAGTGATCATGATTCCGAATTACATTGTGATCAGCGAGCTGGGCTGGCGGAATTCCTTGGCGGGGCTGATCGTGCCGAATATCGCTTCCGCGTTCGCGGTGCTTCAATTGTACAATACGTTCAAGTCGTTCCCGAAAGCGTTGATCGAAGCGGCGCGCCTGGACGGAGCGTCCGACTGGGGAGTGCTATGGCGCACGATATTGCCTAACCTGAAGGCGCCGATCGCTTCCATTGCGGTGCTGCTGTTCATTACGGGCTGGAATGACTACTTCTGGCCGCTGCTAGTCTCGAATAAGCTGGAAAATTCCACGCTTCAGATCGGCTTGCAAATGTTCATGTCTTCGGACTCCAACCTATGGGGTCCGCTCATGGCGGCGACGACTATCGCGAGCTTTCCCGTACTCGTTATTTATTTACTCTTGCAACGGCACATCATTGAATCTTTCGTAAAAGGCGGGCTGAAATAATATGAGCATACTTACTGCGGAACAAAGGCAACAACGGATCGTAAAGTTGGACGGCGCGTTTAATATGCGGGACTTGGGCGGATACTCCGCGGAAAACGGAAGGACGACTCGTTGGGGGCGATTCTTTAGGGCCGACGGCCTTCACAAGCTGACGCATGACGACAAACAACGTTTCGCGGAGCGCGAAGTCCGTACGGTCGTGGATTTGCGTCATGCTCAAGAGCTTGAGCGTTCCCCGAACGTATTCGCGGGCTCCGGAGAGGTTGCCTATCACAACGTCGATCTGATCAATCCGGCGGCGGTTTCCCGTCCGTTGATCAGAAGCTTAGGGGATATGTACGTAGGCATGCTGGACGATTCCCAAGCATCCCTTCGTCAGGTGTTCGAGCTGTTGGCGCTGGAGACGGAGGATGCCGCGGTATATCACTGCGCGGCGGGGAAAGACCGGACGGGCGTCGTGTCGGGAATTCTCCTCGACTTGGCCGGAGTGTCCGCGGAGACGATCGTTAACGATTACAAGCTGACGGCGGAATGCATCGCCCCGATTATGGACGAATTGCGCCAAGGGAAACCGGAGGCGGTACCGGAAGAAATATACGAGCGGTTTCTTGGATGCGATGGGGAAAACATGGTCATGATGCTGGACCACCTTCATACGCGCTACGGCGGCGCGGGGCAATATTTGCTCGCCATCGGTCTGGCGAAGGAGCAAGTCGAAGGTTTGAAGCGCAAGCTTCTGGAAGATTAGAATCGTTCCGTCCTGCTGTTCTCTAGGGAGGCCTTCTCGTCCAAGTGCCTCGATCCGTGTATAATGGGGGCATAGAGACGGGAAGGATGAGGAAATGCTTACGATTAGCGAATACAGCGTGGAACTGGTCAAGGATCCTTTCAAGATATTGACGGGCAAACGTTACGAGTTTTTGATCGATCTCGATCTTGATGAGGACGACGACCTCTACTCCGAGAAAGGGATATACGTGAAGGCCGTTTACAAGGTGGACGGGGAACAAGGAAGCATCGTGAATTACGATCTCATCGAGAAGTCGACGGATCGCCTTCTGGACTTCGATCTGGAGACCGAAGAGGAAGAAGCGTTGGCGGCCTTCTGCAAAGAGCATTACTCGGAAGGCGAATAATAGCAAACACGACAAAACCCTCCGAAATCGCTGTATATCGCGATTTCGGAGGGTTTTTACGATTTTACAGTTCAGGAATGACGTATACGGCCAAGAAGTACAGAATTCCTAAAGTAATGATCACGTATGCGGCGTATTTAATGAAAGTGGAAGCGACTAAGCTGGAGTCGGTTCTCTTCTCGACGTGGACTTCTTCGATCTCCATATTGCGTTGATGAACGGTCATTTTCCCCACCCCTTTTCCTTGGACTCGCGGGAATCCAAGCTTCGTTACTGATTGTTACCCCGGGGAACGGGTAACGAATCATATTGTCCGAGGAGAGTCGGGTACTTAAGGCTTGGCGTATTTGACGTATTTGGCGTATCCGGCCAGTTCGACGAATCCTCTGCCTTTGATTCGAGCATGGTTTCCATGGTCGATACCGGTTACGGTGCAGGCTCCTTCCCATATGGCCCGAATCGGGCCGACGATGGGCATTTCCTGATTGTCGATGACGGGGCAAACATGCAATTCGATTCGGTAATGGGGGATAGTCACATGCCATTCTATCGGGTATGTCATGCCCGACTTGTCGCTATTCCAATATCTGAGCGGTTGCATTTTGATGTTATTTACGGTGATCATCGCCCGATCTTTAAGGATTAACAGTGCGGTGGGAGGCGCAGGAGGCGAATCGGTTTTGGCTACGTGCATTTGACTGATGAGCAGCTCTCGTCCGTCGTCCAGTTGAAGCCCGAACCAATTCCAACCTTCGCCCTTGAGCAGTTCGTAATTTCTGCCCCACTGATGGTCGAACCACCCTTCCCCCGATAATTGCTCGGAACCTTCCTCATGATGAATACGTCCCTTAACGGTATTTCGGGTGGAGGAGTAATAATAGAGACCGTTTAACGTGCCGATCTCGTCCACGACGGTCAGAGGCTTGCAGGGCGAGAAATCAAGCTCGATGCGAGCTTCGCGATCGTGTATTCGGAGCGTGAACTCTTGGCTCTTATCGTCTTTGAAAATAAGCTCGGCCGCACGCCCGTAGCGAAGGGATGTCGGGCGGGAGCGGACGGATACGTCTTGGGTCCAAGCATGCGGGGGAGGCAGCTTTCCTTGAAGCAGCGTCCCGTATTGCTCCCAGGTATGCGCGTCGCCCGGCTTGAACAAAAAATACGACGGAAGGTACAGCCCGGTCATCTGAACCGTTAACGATCGATCTAACATCGAACGGGCGATGAACCTCGGGTCGTCCAGTCGAATGAGGGAGTAGATCAAATAATGCCCTTTAAGCCGAGGAAGCTCCCCGACGCGAAAGAAGGAAATCATCAACGCATATCGTTTTCCGCCGCTTCCGTTAACGAACGCATAACAGTACCACCACTCCAGATTGGACTCCGGGTGGGCAGCGGCGTCTTTCGGAATCGTTATCGTTGCTCTTGGACGGTCCATAGGCTACCCCTGCCTTCGTAGGCGAATCAATAAATATAAAGTATGTAGTTGGCAGGAAATAGGCGACTTGGGGAGACGGAAAATATCCGCCGCTTATTTTAACTGTTCGCGTAGACTTCATCTGGTTGAAACGGTAATATCGAGACATGCGCATAAAAAATGGAAATGAGGAGGGAGAACGTTGTCTTTCGTTATTCGCTTGAAATGGTTTTTCAAGGAAAGATGGGCCAGCTACGCGGTCGCGATTGGTTTAATGACCATTGTCAGCATGTTATCCATGATCCCGCCGAGATTGATAGGGAATACGATAGATGCGATCAAGCTAGGGACGCTAACGTCGGCTGAGCTTAACGAATCCGTTCTTCTACTGCTGGGTCTTTCGCTTCTGCTGTACGTTATGGTCTACATATGGATAACGACCTTGTTCGGCAATTCCATAATAATAGAGAAGAAGCTAAGGTCCAGATTGCTGAAGCATCTGTCGAAAATGACCCCGTCGTTCTTCCAGCGCAATAGCACGGGACAGCTGATGGCTCTTGCGACGAACGATATTCTGGCGATCGGCCAAACGGCCGGTTACGGCGTCATGACGCTCGTCAATACGCTCGTGGGCGCATCGGTCGTCATCGTCATGATGCTAAGCTTCATTAGCGCGAAGCTGATGATTGCCGCGCTTATTCCGTTGCCTCTTCTCGTACTCGTCATTAGCAAGCTGGGCTCCAAGGTGAGAGGACGATTTATGGCGGCGCAGGAATCTTTCGGGCGCATGAACGATCATGTGCTGGAATCGATCTCGGGCATCCGGGTCATTCGCTCCTACGTGCAGGAAAATCACGATCTGGGCGCCTTCGACAAAATGACGACGGACGTTATGAACAAGAACAAACGGGTATCGATCCTTAATGCGCTATTCCAGCCGCTTATCTCGATAATCGTCGGAACGAGCTATACGATCGGGATCGCTTACGGCTCTTATTTGGTCTTTCATGATGAGATAACGCTAGGGCAGTTGGTTTCGTTCAATATTTATTTAGGAATGCTGATCTGGCCGATGATCTCTTTCGGCGAATTCATTAACGTCTTGCAGCGGGGGAGCGCATCCGCGGGTCGGTTGGGAACCGTATTGGAGGAAAAGGCGGACATGCAAGATGCCCCTGATCCGGTTCGGATGGACGTTCCTACCGCGATCGAGATGAAGTCGCTCACCTTCACATATCCGACCGCCAATCACCCGAGTCTGGATAAGGTATCGTTCCGGCTTCAACGAGGAGAGACGTTAGGAGTCGTCGGCAAAACCGGAAGCGGGAAGAGCACGCTGCTCAAGCAATTGCTGCGGCAGTATCCGATCGATAAGGAGAAGCTTTTCGTATCCCACGTCCCCGTCGAGAATATCGCGCTGGACCAGATGAAACAATGGATCGCTTACGTTCCTCAGGAGCATCTTCTGTTATCCAAGACAATCAGAGAGAATATCGCGTTGGGTAAGCCGGATGCAACATCGGAAGAGATCGCGCGAGCGATCGAGATGGCATCCTTCACGCAAGATATCGCCCAGATGCCCGAGGGATTGGAGACGATCGTCGGCGAGAACGGGGTGATGCTATCCGGCGGACAGAAGCAACGGCTCGCCATCGCCCGCGCCTTGCTGATCGATTCGGAAATTTTGTTGTTGGACGATTCGTTGTCCGCGGTCGATGCCCGGACGGAGAGTCGGATTATCGGACACATCCGCAGGGAGCGCGCCGGCAAGACGACTTTGATCACGACGCACCGCCTGTCCGCCGTCAGCCACGCCAATTGGATTCTCGTGCTCGACGAAGGACGTATCCGGGAAGAAGGCACACACGAGCAATTAATGCTGCTTGGCGGCTGGTATAAGGAGCAGTGGGAGCGCCAGCAGATGGAAGCAAGCTTGGAGGAATAGAACGATAGGCTTCGCGAGCCCACCTATAGAAGGAGGCCTTTATGAGTCCCCAGAGATCAACGGCGAGAAGGTTGCTTTCCTATGCCCTCGTCTACAAATACCGAATTTTAGGAGCCCTGATCATTCTTTGCTCCGCGGTCGGAGCAGAATTAGGCGGCCCCTTTATTATCAAGACGATTATTGATAAGCACTTAGCGGTACGCACGGACGAGATGGCCCCCGTACTCGTGCTGCTTGCCCTTTACATCGGACTTCTCATTGTTGCCGGCTTTAGCAATTTTACGCAATCCTATCTATTGCAGTCGACCGCGCTCAGAATCATTAAGAACATGCGAATGGATCTCATGAGGCACGTCCAAAGAATTCCGCTTCGGTACTTCGACAACACGCCGATCGGACAGGTCGTATCGCGCATCGCCAACGATACCGAAGCGATTCGCGATTTATTCATGAGCTTCATGGCCACGTTCGTCGTCAGCTTCGTTCAACTGACCGGCATATTCGTGGCGTTGTTCCTGCTAGACGCCCGTCTAGCCTTGTATACGTTAGCGCTGCCGCCGCTATTCGCGCTGATCATGTACATCCACCTGAAATACTCGAAGAAGTACATAGCCGTCATGCGCGCAAGGCTGAGCGATATGAATGCCATGATCAATGAATCGATCGCCGTTATGCCGATCATTCAGGCTTTCCGCCGGGAGAAAGTGACGCTGGAGGAATTCGAGAAGCTGAACGAGGACCGTTACGTGAACCAAGTTAAGCAGTTTCGCGTGTTTTCCCTGTCGTCGCGGAATATCGTGGGCACGATCGGGAGTCTCGTGACCGCATCCGTCATATGGTATTTCGGGCGCGGGTCGCTTCAGAACGAGTTGCTTGAATTCGGCGTATTCTATGCCTTCATCGATTACTTGGGCCGCGTTTTCAATCCGATCATCGGAATCTTCGACCAGCTTACGAATGCCCAGCGAGCGTTCGTGTCCGCGGAGAAGGTGTTCGCGATCATGGATATGGAGGGGAAGGAGGTCGAGGAGGCTAAGGAAGATCGGCGTCCGGAGGGCGCGGTGAAATTCGATGACGTCACGTTCGCATATAATGGCGACGACAACGTATTGAAGGGCATATCCTTCGAGGCGCGCAAGGGCGAAACGGTGGCGCTTGTCGGACATACGGGCTCCGGCAAAAGCTCTATCATCAATCTGCTGCTAGGCTTCTATGAACCGGGCGCGGGCAAGATCACCGTTGACGGTACCGACATCACGACGTTATCCAAGCAAGAGCTGCGTCAACATATGGGCATCGTGCTGCAGGATCCTTACTTATTCGCCGGGGATATTAAGTTTAACGTCAGCCTCTACAACGATCGGATTTCGTTAGACCAGGTGAAGAAGGCGTTAGCCGACGTGGGCGCGTCCGCCTTCATCGAGCAGCTTCCGCACGGCTATGACGAGCAGGTGGTGGAGCGGGGAAGCACGCTGTCTTCCGGCCAACGCCAGCTCATCTCCTTCGCGCGGGCATTGGCATTCGATCCGTCGATCCTCATTCTCGACGAAGCGACGGCCAGCATTGATAGCGAGACGGAAGGATTGATTCAACGAGCGCTTAAAGTCGTGAGCGAAGGCCGGACGACGCTGATCATCGCCCACAGGTTATCTACGATTCGAGACGCGGACCAGATCCTCGTGCTTCATCGCGGCGAGATCGTCGAACGGGGAACGCATAATCAGTTGATGGCCCTTGAAGGACGCTATTATAAAATGTATCAGCTGCAAAAAGGCGAGAAAGCTTCCGTATCCGCTTAGGATCAGTCGAGCGGCTACCTCGTATTCGATATCGATATACTAAGCCGGTTTAACGCTCCCTAGAAGGAGGTTAGCCGGCTTTTTCATATTGCAGTTTACAAAATGATACACATGTAATATTATTATTACAGGTGTTATAAATGAATGAATAACACGAATTGGAGTCATTGCCATGGATACAACGGAGAACGGGTTGTTGCAGGTGTTCGAAGCGTTGGCCAATCCCCACCGGTTGCGCATCGTAGCTTCCTTGAGGGAGAAGCGCAAATACGTCAGCGAGCTTGCCAGGGAAATTAATATGAGCAGACCTCTCCTGTATATGCACTTGCAGAGATTGGAGACGGCGGGACTAGTGGCCGGGAATCTGGAGTTGTCGGAAGACGGTAAAGCGATGAAGTATTACGAATTAACCGAATTCGACTATCGCATCACGCCGGAGTCCATAACGGATGCGGCGCGCAAGTTGAACGATCGAGCATCCTCATCCCTAGCGGATGGTCAAATATCAAAGGAGGAAGAACAATAATGGATAATCTGTATGGCTACTTAGGTATGGGGTTCGGGTTTATGTTTCTACTGTCCGGGGCTACGATTGCGATCGTGAGCATTCAACAGAAATTCAAAACGAAGCATATGGAGTTAATGAATGCCGGAGATATTGCAAGAGAAGAGCATTACCGCCAGCTTGCCGAGTCGTCCTTGTACGTTCAACAGCAGATGAAAGACGGGCAAAACCAAGTGCTTCAGGAGCTGAAGGAAATTCGCGCGAGGTTATCGGCGGTAGAGAAGCTTCTTCGCGAAGTCGAGTAACAAGAAAAAAGGCCCCGGTTCCGCGATAACGGCGGACACCGGGGCTTTAATGGTTGGCTTGTTTGTACTGCTTAACGTTCAGTCATTTTGGTTAAGTCGGAGGCCAGCTTGTCTAATTGCAGGAAACTCTCCGCGATGTCGCCGAGTCGCGTATCCTGCGTAATCATGCTAGCGGACATCTCTTGAATCGACGCCATGTTCTGAGCCGTCGTTCCTGCGATCGTGACGATTTGATCGGTAATCTTATTGTATTGCCGAAGCAGATCGTCAGCGGAACGGTTGACCTCGCCGGATTGCCGCTCGACGTTATTCGAACCGTCGGACAGCGAACGCATGATTTCCGCGACCTTCCGGACGGCGGCGCTGCTTTCCTCTACATTTTGTTGACCTTGTAAAACCTGGTCTACGGCTTCGGTCGTCTTCGAGCTAATGCGATCGAGAATCGACTCGATCTGCTCGGTAGATTGTTTGGAAGATTCGGCGAGCTTACGGATTTCTTGGGAAACGACCGCGAATCCCTTACCGTGCTCCCCGGCGCGCGCTGCTTCTATGGCTGCGTTAAGGGCGAGCAGATTCGTCTGGTACGAAATGGCTTTGATTGCCGAGACGATATCCCCGATCTTCTTATTGTGCTCGTTCAATTCGTTCATCAGCATAGCGGACGTACCGATCGTTTCGTTCACGTGGCTCATATGCAATTCGAGCGCTGCCGCATCTTGACTGCCGACGTTCGCGAGAGAGACGGAAAGATCCGCAAGTTCTTTCATTCCGGTTGAACGGTCGGCCAGAGAGGCGACCTCTTGTCCGATGAAACGAATGGCTTCGCTAATGTCCGTTATGCTTGAAGTTTGCGTCTCAAGGCCGGATGTGACCTCGGAGAAAGCTGCGGTCACGTCTTTGGATATCGTACTGGTCGAGGTCATGTTCGCTTTCAGATTCGAGCTGAATTCATTCAGGGTGGAGAGGGAAGCCGAGACGTTGTCGACGATTCCCTGAGCCCGATTGCGTTCGATGACGGCTTGTTCCCGCTGAGAGGAAGCTTCGGATTGCAATCTTTCGCTGAATTTGGCCGAAGCGTAAAGAGGAACGGCGATGAGCACTAAATACATGAGCATCGTGAACGGATCCGAATCTCCGAACAATTCATCTTTATAGGAGCTTAGGAAGAAGCAAATCGTAACCGCAGCGCCCGACAATCCCGAGAAAGCGATCGACTTGGAATTACTGTACAAGGTCATGATCGCGAGATTGATATAGACGAGGGAGTAAGTCGTAATGACAGGTCCCGTGATAATCAACAATACGGTGAGAACCGTAATGATCCCGGATATAAAATACATGACGTATTCGGAAAGCCAACGCTTGTAAGTAAGCAACGTGGCCAGTCCGCAAGCTAGGGTGCCCACGATCGCAAGCACGATTATGGAACTGGTAGGAGCATCGGTCAGCACGTCGACGACTATTCCGAGAACGAGCATTCCCCATATTACTTTCACGAGAAGCGTATTTCTGCGATGCAACGTTTCATTGAAAACCAAGGTAATCCGCCTTCCGCTAATGAATATAGATAGGAAAACAATACCATACCCCTCCGCTGTTCGACAATTGATTGTAAGAAAGGAACCTGAATATTGAAGGAATCGCTTTGGTCCAGAAATTTTATTTTGCTGATCTTATCGAACTTATTTTTATTTCTTGCCTTAGAGATGTTGCTGCCTACGCTTCCGATATTCGCCAAGGATAAGGGAGGCACAGATACGGAAGTAGGGCTCATCATCGGGCTGTTTACGTTCTCGGCGGTATTCCTGCGTCTATTCGTCGGAGTTGCTTCGGATAAGTTCGGCAAGAAAGGGCTGCTGATCGCCGGAGTGGCGATTTGTCTGATCGGGACGGCGAGTTATCTTGCGGCCGCCACGATCGCGGTCATGCTCGCGCTGCGTATCGTGCACGGGGTCGGATTCGGAATTTCCACGACGCTGTACGGTACCGTTGCTTCCGACATCATCCCCGCTTCGCGGCGGGGCGAGGGTCTCGGGATTTTCGGAACGGGAAACGCGGTCGCGATATCGATCGGACCTTTCCTTGGCATTTGGCTAATGGAATCGTTCGGATTTCCAACGATGTTCATCGTAGGAGCGGTTATTTTAGCGTTAGCGGGAATATTGACCGCATTCGTAAAGAGCGATTCGAGTGTGCCCGGGGACAGTGCTGCTCGGAGGATAACGGCGGAGCCTATGCCATGGTGGCACCGGTTCATAGAGCCGAAGGCGCTTATGCCCTCCTTGCTCGGTTTGTTAATGGGGCTGTCCTTCGGAGGAATACTCAGCTTCATTACCTTGTTCGGCAAGGAAACAGGCGTGCAGAACATCGGCTACTTCTTCCTGGTGGTCGCTTTGAGCGAGTTCTTGATTCGGTTCGTTAGCGGCAGGATCTTCGATACGAAAGGTCGCTTCTGGGTGTTGTTTCCATCGGCGGTTTTATGCATCATCGGATGTATTCTGCTGTATTTTACCGATACTACGGCCATGCTGATGGTATCGGGCGTATTCTATGGCGCAGGTCTAGGGGCGATGTTCCCGGCATTGCAGGCTTGGGTCATCGACAGGGTGGAGCCGCATCGCAGGGGCGTAGCGACCGCGACCTTCTACAACGCGTTCGATCTAGGCATCGGCTTCGGGGCGATCGTACTCGGCTTCGTGGTCGCCTGGACGAATTACGCAACGATGTATTTGACCTCCAGCGTTTTCTTCATCGCGTTCTTGGTCATTTATTCTATCTACGAGCAACGCTTGAAGCAGGGACGATGGAACGAAACCGAAAGTCCGCGGAAGCAAGCCGTATAGATGTTATTTAAAAAATCGATTCGACATCGAACATGCTATGGCATGCTTGTTTTCCCGGATAGTGGTACACTATGTAATAGGCAACATATCTCATTGGGTCTAGGAGGGAATACAGAGCATGAACGCATTCGAGTTGTATAATCCGACTAAGCTGATCTTCGGAGCGGATAAGGTTAAGCAGCTTGGCGAATTAGTTAAACCGTACGGCACGCGGATCTTGCTCGTATACGGCGGAGGAAGCATTAAGAAATCGGGTCTTTACGACGACGTCCTGTTCCGGCTGAACGAAATCGGAGCAACCGTTCACGAGCTCCCGGGAATCGAGCCGAATCCGCGCCTAACTACGGTTAACAAGGGGATCGACATTTGCCGTACGGAGAATATCGAGTTCGTTCTAGCGGTCGGAGGCGGCAGCGTGCTCGATGCGGCGAAAGCCATCGCCGCAGGCGCCAAGCATGGAGGAGACGTCTGGGACTTCACGATTCATCGCGCGACCATTCAAGACGCGTTGCCGATCGGTACCGTGCTGACACTGGCGGCGACCGGGTCCGAAATGAACGGGAATGCCGTCATCTCCAACTGGGAGACGAAGCAGAAGCGGGGGATGGGCAGCAAGCTCATCTATCCGAAATTTTCTATCCTTGATCCGAAGCTTACCTATACCGTGCCGGTTGATCAAACGGTCAACGGCATCGTTGATATCATGTCGCACGTGTTCGAGCAATATTTCAGCTTAACGACGGATATTCCCTTGCAAGAGCGGTTTGCCGAATCTATCCTGCTTACGGTTATCGAGAACGGAGAGAAGGCGATCGCGGACGGCACGGATTACGACGCGCGCGCTAATCTGCTGCTCGCGGGGACTTACGCCTTGAACGGCACTTTGCCTACGGGAGTTACAACCGACTGGGCAACGCACGGGATCGAGCATGAAGTGAGCGCGATCTATGATATCGCTCACGGTGCGGGATTGGCGATTCTATTCCCGAATTGGATGAAACATGTCTATAAGGAACGAGTAGGCAAGTTCGTCCAATATGCCTTGCGCGTGTGGCATGTCGATCCGCAAGGAAAGAACGACGAAGAAATCGCGCTGGAAGGCATCGAAGCGACTCGCGCGTACTTCACGCGGATCGGCGCGCCTGCCACTCTAAGGGAACTGGGCATTAACGACGAGCACCTGGATCGGATGGCCGAGGAGGCCACGCAATTCGGTCCGATCGGTTCCTTTAAGCAACTGACGAAGGACGATGTCGTCAGCATCCTGACCGCGAGTTTGTAATAAGCGCGCGATCCAGACGATATACGCGCTAACGGAAAGAGGTCCGCCCATCGGTTCAGGGTAGACCTCTTTCCGTTTCCTTGGCCGAACCGTTACTTAGTTGGGCAAGCCTAGCTGAAGCTTCCGGACTTTGGCTACTCCCTCGATGCCGGTAGGATCCGTTTCCGTCTTATGGGCGGCAAACCTCTCCGCGGCATCCGACGTGCGCAGCCTAAGCGGTTTGACCTCCCTGTTTACTAAATCCAACACGAGCTCGGCGACGGATTCGGAAGTTTGCGGAATTGAATTTCGTTTGGAGAACTGTTCGATATAAGCATCGATAAGCGGTCTGTATTCGTCTTCCAGAAGGCCTCCCGTACTGCCGAGGTGATTAAAGACCGTTTGGGTGAACGCGGTAGCGATGGCGCCGGGCTCAAGCAACGTAATATCGATGTTGAATAACGGTTTATAATAAGTGGCCATACTTTCAAGCAGTCCTTCTACGGCGAATTTGCTGGCGCAATATATTTCGTTGAAGGGCTGGCCGACCAACCCGCCAACGCTCGAAGTCGCGATGATATGTCCTGCTTCGGATTGGCGCAGAAGAGGAAGCGCTGCTTGGATCGTGTTAATGACGCCGTAGACGTTAGTATCGAAGACGCGTTGTATTTCTTCCATGGGGGCTTGACCCAATGCCCGCAAATAACCGAATCCGGCATTGCAGAAGAGAACGTCCAACCGGTCTTGCGATTGTCCGATCTGCCCGAAAGCCCGTTGCAAAGAATCGGGGCTGGTCACTTCCATTTCCACGAAGTTCAAATTCGCCTCGCCCCCGTACAATCCGCGATCCCGTTCCAAGTTCCGCGTGCCCGCGTATACGGTCCAACCGTTTCTCGCGAACAGAAGGGCCGTCGACAGCCCGATTCCGGTAGATGCCCCTGTAATTGCGATCGATTTCCCCATTGTCGCTTCCGCCTCCTAATTGTTTAGTAATTAAACAGTATTACTTCTAAACAAAAAAATCAACCCCGAAAAGAAAAATCCCGCCTCGTAGGCGGGGATTTATAAAGGAAGTTTATCCAGAAGCAGCCTTAACGCTTTCCGCTCTTCGGGAGAATAAGAAGTAACGAGCTGCTCGATCTCCGTATTGTAGGCGCGTAGCATTTGATCGATGATTTCGTTTCCTTTGGGAGTGATCTCGATCTGCAGGCTTCTACGGCTAGTCGGGTGAGGCTTGCGCACGACGAGCTGATGCTCCTCAAGCTTGTCGAGCAGTTGCGAGACGGCTCCCCTCGTCATTCCGAATTCATTCGCGATATCCACGGCGATCGCCTCGGCATGGCTGCGTAAATATTCCATTACGTACATCATAATAGGAGTAATCCCATATTGGGGGAGCGTCTTCATGAAGTAGGAGGAAAGAGTATTTTTGACTAGCCGGAGTTTAAGGACAACCGCGTCCGTATCGTTCATGTCGTTGCCGCCTTTTCTGCTGGGTATCTGTTTATTATAGCAAATTCAATCGATCGTCCATAAGTCATGGCGGAATAAGATGGATAGGCTCGGGAAACAATACCCTGAAAATGGTAAAAGTCATGGGGTGCGAGTATGGGTTTCTTCAGTCGGATCTTTTCCAACAATCGGCGTACGAGCAAAGGGGCGAGAAAGTCTTCCCGTACCGTGCAGGCGAGCGAGAACGTTTCCGCTACGGTTAAAGATAACCTTTCGTACGTCAATCGGGCACTCTTCCAAACTGCCGATCTGGTAAGCCGGCCGATTAGCTATCTTTCGGAACAAGGCCGACTCCTCTATCTGAATTCCGTTACTGACCCGAATAAAATACATGAATTTATTCTAGAGCCGATGCAGCGGGCGCGCGAGGTGAATCTCGACCGCGACCTGACTTCAGTCAGCGTGGAGAAACTGACGAATCTTGAGAACGCGATCGACTACATGATGCAGGGATACGCGATTCTCTTTCTTGAAGGGTATCCCGTTTGCCGTGCCATTAAAGTCAATGTGATCAACAATAGATCCGTGGACGAGCCCCAGAACGAGAAAGCCGTCCAAGGGGCGCATGACGGCTTTATCGAGAGCATGCTCGTTAACCTTCAACTCGTTCGGAAGCAAATCAATAGCCGCAATTTGGTTGTCCGCAAATATACGATAGGCAAGATGACGAAGACGGACATATCGATCGTGTATATGAACGATCTAGCCAGCGCGGATGTCGTGGAGGAGATCGAACGTCGAATCAAGACCATTAACGCGGACAACGTGATGAACGGTTACCTCATGCTCGAATACATAGAGAACGAGTCCTATTCGCCTTTTCCTCAAATCTTGCAGACGGAACGGCCGGATAGGGTGGCCGGAAATCTGCTGGAAGGCCGCGTTGCCCTCTTGATGGATGGGACTCCGGCCGTGTTAATCGTACCTTCGACCTTCTTCGTGTTCTATCAGTCGCCCGATGATTACAATAGCCGCTCCTTGGCGGGTACGTTCATTAGGCTGTTGCGACTGTTCAGCTTTTTCATAGCGATAACTCTCCCCGCTTACTATATTGCGGTCGTATCGTTCCATTACGAAGTTATTCCGATGGAATTGTTCTATCAGATTAAAGGCAGCGTGGAGAAAATTCCGTATCCGCCTATTCTGGAAGCATTATTCATGGAACTGACGATCGAGCTGCTGAGGGAAGCGGGGATGCGGTTGCCGGCCCCGATCGGCCAGTCCATCGGAATCGTAGGCGGATTGGTCATCGGCGACGCGGTCGTTCGGGTCGGGCTCGTATCCTACCCGATGATCATCGTCGTGGCATTAACGGCCATTGCTTCTTTCGTCGTGCCTTCGCACGAAATGAGCAATTCGGTTCGATTATTACGTTTTCCGGTCATGATCTCGGCCGCGTTGCTCGGGTTTATGGGGATCGTCTTCAGTATAACGCTGATTTTCGTCCATCTCTGCAAACTGGAATCTTTCGGCACGCCTTATTTTGCACCCGTCGCTCCCTTGAGGTTTAAGGATTGGAAGGATGCCGTCTTCCGGTTCCCTTTCTGGAAATTAAACGAACGGCCTATCGATGCGCATTCGCAGAAGCTGGTGGAAGAACTGCCCGAAGGAGGAGACAAGGATGGTCGCGGCTAAGGACCAGATTACGCAGGGGCAGTTCATGGTTCTCGTGATTCAATCGCAGATCGGGGTAAGTATCCTGTTCCTGCCCTCCATAGTGGAGTCCATCGCGGGCAACGATGCTTGGATCTCGGTCCTTACTGCCGGAATCGGGGCGTTCGGACTTATTACGATCATGTGGGGGTTAAGTCGAAGATTTCCGACGATGAACGTATTCGAGTTTCTTCCGCTGCTGCTGGGGAAAGTAGCGGGTAAGATCGTGCACTTGGTGTATTTGTCGATGTTTATTGCCGAATGCAGCTTGATTCTGGTCTTATTCGCGGATGTAATAAGGGATTGGGTATTCTCCAACACGCCCAGCTGGGTCGTCCTGGTATTAATGCTCGGAACTTCTCTCTATATGGTTCAGGAAAATTTACGCGCGATCGCCCGATTTTTCGTCCTTACGTTCGGATTGATTTTCATTCTGATTCTCATATCCACGTATGCCTACCAGGACGCCGATCTGATGTATATTTTGCCGATTAATAATGCCGGAATACCTAACATTGCCCGCGGAACGGCGGAATCGATGAACTCGTTCTACGGTTTCGAAATCATCCTGTTGTGTTACCCCTTCGTACAGGGAGGAAGCAAGGGGATTCTGAAGGCATCTCTATACGCGAATGTTTTCTCTACTATCGTATATGGGTTTATGGTATTTACCTGCTTGATCGTCTTTAGCCCCGAGGAACTTAGGATTATTCCTCAGCCCGTTCTCTATATGGTCAAATCGCTAACCTTCACGGTAATCGAGCGCGCCGATCTCTATTTCTTGACGATCTGGACCATCGTGGTCATCTCGACGGTCATGGCGTACCTCTATATGTCGGCCAAAGCGATTTCTAGCCTGTTCGGCAAGACGCGGCACGCGGGAACCGTGCCGTTCGCCGCCTTGCTTATTTTAATCATAGCGCTTATCCCGCATGATCAAGCCATGATTAACAAGATGCGTTTGATCGTGAATATTCTGACTACCGCCACGCTCGTCGTTCTACCGATCGTTCTGTTGTGCATCTCTTATTTATTTAAAATCAAAGGAAAGGAAAAGGCGAGAGGATGAAAAAAATCCTGGTTCGGGCAACGATCGGGATCGTTGTCCTCATGTTATCCGGATGTTGGGACCAACAGCTCTTGAAGAACGAACGGAACGTAAGCATAGGAGGCATGGATCAAGGCCCGAACGGAATGCTTAAGGCAACGGTATCGATACGGGATATCACGGTCACGGAAGCGGGGAGCAAGGATTCCAGCGAAGTACATACCGTAGTGGCAAGAAGCACTCAGCATGCTAGGGAGCTCATTGACGAAGAGGTATCCGGGGGTTATTCTCCCGCGAAAATGCGCGTCCTGCTATTCGGGGAAGAATTGGTTAGAAACCATGACATTATGCCTTACCTCGACGTGTATTACCGCGATTCGAAAAGTCCTTTGAATGCGAGAATTGCCGTAACCAAAGGAACGGCGCAAGAGATGGTCCAGCTTAAGAAGATCGCGACGAAGACGATCGGCCTATATATCGATGATCTTCTCAATAGCCAGGAGGAAGGTACGGCCATTCCGAAAGTGAATATCCAGACACTGCATCCGTTAGATCGAGGATATGACTTTTCGTTGCCTTATCTCTTAATTAGAGAAGGGATGCCGACCGTTGACGGCATCGCTCTATTTAGCGGAATAAAGATGACCGAGACGTTAGATCTGGACGAGTCCAGAATCTACTTGCTGCTGACCGGTTTGAAGAACAAAAACTTAAGATTAACGTTGAAGTCGGTTGACCGGGAGAAAACGAATAGTTATAACTACGTCACGATAGATGTCAAAAAGTTAAAGCGTAAACTTAAAGTATCGGTATCGGGCGAAGGCGATATCAGCGTAAATCTCAATCTTAAATTAAGGGTCGCGGTCGTCGAAGATCCGAGCAATCATCTGTACAAGATGAGAGTGATGCACGAATTGGAGAAGTTCCTATCCGGACAATTGACGGAAGAAGCGAGAACGGTCGTGCGAACGATGCAGAGGTCCGAGCACGACGGACTAGGCATCGCGCGCAGGCTCATGTCTTACCATCCCAAAATATGGAAGAAATTAGATTGGGAGGAAGCGTATCCTCGGATCATGTTCAATACGAATGTTTCCGTGCAAATCGTAAATACGGGGATCACGCAATGACCGGGAGAATTAAGTGGATGGACTATAGAACGACTGGCCGGGCGGAAGTTTTCTCGTCGTCCGGCCATCATTTCTGGGATAAGTTGGCCGTTTGCGAATATATAGGAAGGAAAGGGACATTGCCAAAGCGAATAGTAAAGCTTGCAGGCTTGGAAGTCGAATCTAGTCGAATCTTCAATATCGAATATCGGCACCCGGCTTGACGTAAATTTAATTTATGAATGCGTTTACATTATGCAATGGCGGAGGGTGTTGCTTTCCATGAAACAGCGGTATTTGAATTCCCCGATGATGTATGCCTTCGGAATGTTGGCCATGATGATTCCCAGCCAAGCGTTCAGCACGTTCTACAGTTACTATTACGTAGACAAACTCGGGCTCGGAATCGGCCTTGCAACGCTAGCCCGAACGATCTTCCTGATCTGGGACGCCGTAAACCAACCTTTGTTCGGGTATTGGTCGGACCGAACGAAGACCAAGTATGGCCGCAGGCGCCCGTGGCTTTTCGGCGCGATCCCGTTGTTCATGCTCTCGTTCATCATGGTATTCTCGCCCCCGGGCAACTTGTCCGAGATGGGTCTCTTCACATGGTTTCTCATCGGGCTCGTTTTCTACGAGGCGGTCGCTACCGTGATCTGGGTCAATTACGGAGCGTTGTTCCCTGAGCTGTTCAAGGGAGATCGACTGCGCGCCAAAGCTTCGGCGGTTCAACAAGGCTACCAGATCGTCGCCATCCTTATCGGAACGGCGGTTACGCCAATCTTGTTCGATGCCTTGGGCTTCGGCAACATGTCCATCATCTATGCGTTAGTCTTTGCCGCTCTTATGATCTTATTTCTACGCAACGTCAAAGAAGACGAGGAAGCCAGGAAGTTACCGCAGCTTCCCTTCAAAGAAGCTTTCCGGGAAACGCTGAGCAACAAGACGTTCTGGTTGGTCAATATCGCGAATTCGTTCGGCCAAACCGTTAACGGCTTGCTCAGCTCGATGATTCCCTTTTACGCGAAGTACGTGCTTAAGATCCCAGAGGACCAGAATACGATTCTGCTAGCGTCCATCTTCGTCTCCGTCATCCCGCTTGTCGGCGTCTGGTTCTGGTTAATTCGCAAGGTGGATCCGGTCAAAGCTTGGAGATGGTCATTCGTCGCATATGCGCTGTCCGTTATTCCTCTATGGTTCGGAACAAGCCTAGTAAGCGGGATTCTCGCGGGCATATTAGTCGGATTCGGGTTGGCCGGATTCCTCGTAACGCCTCCGGTCGTGAACAGCATCATTATCGATCAAGATTTCGCTAAGACCGGAAGCAAGCGCGAGGGCGTATATACGGCGGTCAGCGGGTTCATCGTTCGTTCCAGCGGACTGATCTCGGCTCTAGCTTTCTTGGTCGTAGGCGTTATATTCGGATATGAGAGCGGCGATAATCCGGGGCCCGATCCCGAATCGACTTTCCGTTACTTGATCAGCGTAGTTCCGCTTATTCTACTGGCCATATCCATCGCGATCTCGTTCTTCGTGAAAATAGAGAGGAAACCCGCGGATGAGTCCTAAACATCTTATTATTAATTGCGACGATTTCGGGCAAAGCCCGCCGATGAACGAAGCGATCATGCATCTGCTGGAGGAGCGCAAGGTTTCTTCGGCGACGATCATGGCCCCGGCCCCGGGCTTCGAAGAGGCTGCCGATTGGTGCAAGCGAAGGGGCCAAACGAATATCGGATTGCATCTGACGCTGACGAGCGAATTCGATGCCATCCGGTGGCGCAGCTTAACCGGCGATCCCTCGCTTCACGACGAAAGCGGGCATATGCACAAGACGGTCGAGGAGTTCGAGCTCCGGGCGGATACCCGAGCGGTAATGAAAGAGCTCGTTGCCCAGTATGAAGCAGCAAAGCGTTTCCGGATTCCTCTCTCTCATGCCGACAATCATATGGGTAGTTTGTACGGGATGGCTACCGGAAGAAGCCATATTCCTCATGTCCTGAAGCAATGCGCGAAGTGGAAGCTGCCGTTCCGGTTATTCCGTAAAGTGCATCCGACCGACCCGCTGCTCGCCTCCATTCCGGGAGTAGAGCGGACCGTTGCCAAGGCTTCGGCCCTCGCTGGCGTGCTTGGGGTAGCGATCCCCGATTACCTGTTGTCGCATCCTTTTCACATCGTGGAAGGCGAATCTTATGAGCGATTTAAGCAGTCCATGATCGCGAAAATGTACGACTTGCCCGAGGGAATAAGCGAAACTTACATTCACCCGGCGGTAGAGGATGCGCGCATGCTTGAGCAAGTACCTCATTGGGAGAAGCGCGTGTGGGAATTCAAGCTGATGCTGGACGACGATTTCGCTTACGCGATTAAAGACGCAGGCGTTATTCTGACCAATTACGACTATATTCGCGTAAATGGCAGAGCTTCGAGAGTCGGATCCGCTTTCACGCTTGCTCGGGAACTGTTGAGGAAGTCGAAGATTGGTGTATAATGGATATATTTGAAGAATGATGTCGCTTTATCTTATATATGACGTTAAACATTATTTTCCGGCAGACGGATAGAGCGGGGATGACACTAACTTGAGCTTAGAGAAGCTATTGGGCAGAAAAGCAAAGCACGACGTCTTAAATTCAATTGGATTGTTACTTGTTCCTGCTCGAGTCACCATTGACGAAGGCTATATTCGATTGCTGGATCAGCATCATATCCATGCCTCCGAAATTTTGCTCTTAGATGAATCGCCCCAAGACTTTGTAGATCCGGCTGCGCTTGTGAAACAGGCTGCCAGCTATTCCAAGGAGCTCTTCGAGCAAGCTAGAACGACGAAGAAGCTGCCGGTAGACCAAATCAATAACGAGCTACTCCCCTTGGTCGCGCAAGTGTCATCCCACCCCGATGTGTTCCAACTGTTCGAATCGGTGAAAGCCAAGGACGAGTACACCCATCAACACAACATCGGAGTGGGCGTGTTATCTACCCTGATCGGCAAATGGATGAAGCTGAGCGAGCAGGAACTGTCCATCTTAACGATGGCTGCAACCTTGCACGATATCGGAAAAATTCTGATTTCCGACAAGATTCTGCTGAAACCGGGCAAGCTGACGGCGGACGAGTTCGAGGAAATTAAGCGGCATACGGAATATGGCTACGATATTCTGAGAGAAGTAGAAGGAATAAGCCCTCGCGTTGCTCTCGTTGCCTTGCAGCACCATGAGCGGTTGGACGCGAGAGGATACCCGAACCGGTTAGGGGCTCAAGAGATCGATCCTTTAAGTCGAATCGTCGCCGTCGCCGACGTATTCCATGCCATGTCTTCCAAGCGGCCTTACCACGATCCTCTTCCGTTCCATAAGGTCGTTATGGAAATGCGAAACGGCGCGTTCGGCGAATTGGATCCGGAGGTTGTATCCGTGTTCCTGAAGATGATGATTCGGAATCTTCTCGGGAGCAAGGTGAAGCTGACGGACGGGCGGTGGGGTGAAGTCGTGTACATTAACCCGCATGACGATACGAACCCTTTGATCCGAGTCGAAGACGTATTCCTTGACCTGAGCCAAGAAAGACATATCCATATTCAAGAAATCGTGATCTGAGGAAGCGCTCTCAGAATCGACGATAATAGGGAAACTCCCGAGAAACTGCCGGTCATAGGCGGAATCTCGGGTTTTTTTTGCGTGAAACAATCGCATAAATTTTCCATCGCGGGGACAACGTAGAACGGTTGGATAAGCATAATACCCAAATCAGATCCCCATGAGGTGACCGAGGATGCGTACGTTTCACAAAATAAACCGGGTGCTAGTGGTCGTGGCCATCATTCTGTTCCTGGGAAAGCTGGATACCGTTTCGGCGAAACCCGCCGATTCGCTGAAAGCAGCGTTCATTCGCGAAGGGGATCTCTGGATGAAATCCGGAGGCGCAGAGCGGCAATTGACTAGAGGAGAGTATATTCGCGATCCGAAATGGTCTTACGATGGAGAATGGCTTGCGTACACGAAAGGCGAGGATCGTCAGGAGCTAAGGCTGTGGCATATTCCCACCGCCCAAAGCCAGGCGGTGTCGGCTACCGGAGGAGGTAATTATCAATGGTCGCCCGCCCGTAACCGTCTCGCGTTCCTAGAGGGGCAGAAGCTGTCGTGGATATCGGCCGAGAAGCCTAACCGTCCGGCGGAAGTCGCGCAGGCGATCAATAATTTCTCCTGGCTGCCTGACGGAAGCGGGTTCGTCGCGTCAACGACGGCCGAGCTATTGCCCGACGGTTGGACGCCTGTTCGTATTTTGAAAATCCCATTGACGGGGAACGGGATCCCTGCGCCTCAGGGAGACACGGGTGCCGCTGTTAAAACCTTATATGTGCTGCCTAAGCAGTCGGACGATTTTTTTGCCATAGGAACGAGCGTATTCAAGTTCTCGGACACCGGCAAATGGATGGCGTTCCTCGCTACGCCAACGGCCTCGCTGTCGGCTGACGCGAATACGTTATGCATTTTATCCGAGAATGGCGCTTTCTTCAGGAAGGTCGATCAAATGGCGAATAACAGCGAGTGGTTTAGTTGGGCGGACCGGGGAGACAAGCTGGCATACATCGGCGGGGCGGGAAGAGAGGCCACGAATAACAAGGAGCTTAAAGTCGTAGAGGCTCCTAGCGGTAAGCCTGTCGCATACACCCCTGCCGGTTACGTCGATCAGAGCTTCTCATGGGAAGGCGTGCAGCACATCGTAGTTTCAAGGGCGAAGGAATGGAAAGGAGCCGTGACGGGTGGACCGGCAACCAAACCGCTTCCTAATCTTGTTGAGATTAAGCTGCAGGGTCCGCGCTATAAGCCGTTAACTCAAGCCCCTAGAAACTATGGCGATTTCAATCCGCAATATCTTCCGAGCGTTAAGCAGATCGGATGGGTACGATCCGATCGCAGCAAGGCTGACGTCTTAATCGCCGGCAGCGGCGGGAAACATCCCTTGATCTGGATCAAAAATGTGGATGCGGGAGCCAATTTCTACGAGCAGTGGAAATGGAGCGATGTGCTGAGCTTTTATTCGTCGTAGGTGGCCAGGCGGGCGAGATGGGATAATGGTAGAAATTTGCGGGATGATCTTGGATAGAGTTGAGAATTTGGGAATAGTAAGGGCTGAGGAAAATTCAACTGAACCCCCCTAAGGAGGATGTACACGTATATGGAACAAGAAAATGGGCGCATCGGCTCGCATAGCCCGACAACTAGGCTCGTATCGTTAACTGCCAAATGGTTCGGAGCGGCGATACTCGCTATCGCTCTGATGGTAAGCATTCCGCAGGTTAGCTCGGCCGTGGGCAAGGGCGCTCGCGGTCCGGATGTATATGTGATCCAAGGGATGTTGAAGTCGCTGGGAAGTTACTCGGGTCCGATTAACGGTTACTACGATAATGCGACGGCCCGAGGAGTTAAATATTTTCAGAAAAAGCATGGAATGCCGGTTACGGGTAACGTAGATAAAAACACATTCAAGTCGCTCGTGTATGCTTACAACACCAAAAAAGTAGGCGGAGGCGAACAAGGATGGCGCGGAAAAAGCCAAAGTAGAGGCTACGGCGGCGGAGCGGGAATCGGCGGCGGCCAAGGCGGCGGCAGAGGCGGAGCAGGAATCGGCGGCGGCCAAGGCGGCGGAGGCGGAGCTGGTGGAGGAGCAGGAATCGGTGGCGGCCAAGGCGGCGGAGGCGGAGCGGGAATCGGAGGCGGCCAAGGCGGCGGCTACGGCGGTGGCGGAGCAGGCGGAGGCTACGGCGGTGGCGGAGCAGGCGGAGGCCAAGGCGGTGGCGGAGCAGGCGGCTATGGCGGTGGCGGTGGCAGGGGTCAAGGGATTGGCGGAGGCCAAGGTCATGGTCACGGCGGCGGTCAAGGACAAGGGATCGAAGAAGAACAGCACGAAGAGCACGGCAAGATGAAAGAAGAGCATGGTAAAATGAAGGAAGAAGAGCATGGCAAGATGAAGGAAGAAGAACACGGCAAAGTCAAAGAAGAAAAAGGCAAGGGCGGGAATCAAGGCATTGGAGGAAACGAAGGCATTGGAGGAAATCAAGGCATTGGCGGAAACCAAGGCATTGGAGGAAATCAGGGCATTGGCGGAAACCAAGGTATTGGTGGAAACCAGCCGCCTTCGGCTAATCCGGCACCTTCCTCGGGGACCGGCTACG
The DNA here is from genome assembly GCF_012849095.1 of Cohnella herbarum. NCBI lineage: Bacteria > Bacillati > Bacillota > Bacilli > Caryophanales > Paenibacillaceae > Cohnella > Cohnella herbarum. The sequence goes on along the minus strand of NZ_CP051680.1, from coordinate 4,936,189 downwards.
GAAACTAAGTTTTAGATCGAACGCTTCGTCTCTTCGGGGACGGGGCGTTCGTTTCGTTATGCCCGACCGCCCCAACCCTATCCGCCGAAGTAGGCACAAAATGTGCCTTGATGGACGAGCGTTCCGGCGCGGCGGATATAGTGTTAAAATTTGGTACTATAGCTCTGGTTCGACCACTCACGGAGAGTATAGTGTTAGAATTTGGTACTATAGCTCTGGTTCGACCACTCACGGAGAGTATAGTGTTAGAATCTGGCACTAAAGCGCTGGCTCGAACACGCATGGTGGGTACAGTGTTAGAATTTGGCACTGTAACTCTTGTTCGACCACTCGCAGAGAGTATAGACTTAGGATTCGGCAGTTTAGTTTTGGTTCGGGTATGCGTCCAACCAGAGTTTCGATGCTATGAAACATCGACGACCTAAGCTTATTGGATTTCTGCGCGAAATCAGTATACGATTATTCATATTGAAATCACGTATCGTCGGAGAGGAAGATCAACATGCGGATAGCACTCGGGATCATCGTTGGAATCGTCGTTATCGTCTATCTGGTCGTCAAATACTATCCAGCGCTCGGGGGACGCGTGTCCAAAGAGAGCAAGCGGAGGATCGACGGGTCGCCCAATCGCTCTCGCGGTATCTTCGTCAATCAAATTCCAACGAGCATGAATATGAACGCAGGCTCGATGGCTAAGGTATTAATCGAAATGGTCAGAGGCAATCCGAAAGGGAAGCCGCAATCGCCGATACAAGCCGTACCCTTGACGCCTCAACAGCTCCAATCCGATGCGGACGCGCACCGCGCAAAGGTTACTTGGTTCGGCCATTCCGCCATTCTTCTGCAGTTAGACGGCAAAACCCTATTCATAGACCCGATGCTCGGCAAGTCCCCGTCTCCGTTCACGCTCTTCGGAGGACGCCGATACAGCAATAAATTGCCTATCGAAGTCGAGGAATTACCCGCCATTGACGCGGTAATCCTATCCCATGATCATTACGACCATTTGGATTACGGAACGATCCGTAAATTGATGCATAAAGTCAACCGCTTCTTCGTGCCGCTCGGCGTTGCCGCCCATCTGGAAAGGTGGGGCGTGGAGCCGGGGAGAATCACAGAGCACGATTGGTGGGAGGAAATCGAATTCGAGGGCCTTAAGCTAGCTACGGCGCCGGCGCGTCATTTCTCGGGCAGGAGCATCGGGGATCGCAACTCGACCCTGTGGTGCTCTTGGATTATCGAAGGCGCGAAGGACAAAATCTTTTTTAGCGGGGATAGCGGTTACGGTCCTCACTTCAAAGAAATCGGCGACAAGTACGGCCCGTTCGATCTGACGTTGATGGAGTGCGGTCAATACGACGAGCGTTGGTCGGCGATCCACATGCTTCCCGAAGAAACCGTCCAAGCGCATATCGACGTCAAAGGGAAAGTGATGATCCCGATTCACTGGGGCGCTTTTACGCTTGCGCTGCACGATTGGACGGATCCCGTCGAACGAGCGGCCAGAGCGGCGAGAGAGCGCAATGCCGTCCTTGCGACGCCAAGAATCGGAGAGATCGTCCGAGTCGGGTCGCCGGTTGTCCCTTCGCTGGCTTGGTGGAAGTAGAGTCTGGAATAAGAGTAGCCGTAGATCCCCGAATGCATGCTCGCCGAGCATGACTCGGGGATTTTTCGCATGCAGGAAATGACCCGAAAAAAAGAGAAAAGAAATGAATTTTACATCATTTCTAACGAAGGCGTTCCCTAGTAACCTTATATCTATGATGAAAGACGGATGCATCTTGGTCACGCATCGGGATAAGGAGAGGGTAGCTTTGAGGACTTTGTCGCTTCGAACCAGGGAGCACTTGTGGTGGGTTGCTTTTATCGCGCCTGCCTTTCTAATCTATACGGTCATTTTTCTGGGTCCCGTTATCTCAAGCTTCTATTACAGCATGACGAACTGGAACGGCTTCACGAAAACGATGGATTTCATCGGATTTAGCAACTACGCGTATATGTTCGGCGATCCGACCTTCATGAAGGCGATGCGCAATACGTTCGTCTTCGCGGGGCTCATCGTTATTTTCCAGAACGGCTTGGCCATTCCGCTGGCGTTGGCCCTCGATTCCAAGATCAAGACAAAGTCGCTGCTTAAGGTGGTTTTCTTCGCGCCGGCTATTCTTAGCCCGCTGGTTGTCGGCTATACGTGGTTATACATCTACGAGCCGGAAGGCATGTTGAATATGCTTCTTCGAGCCATAGGGCTTGGGGGTTGGGAGCAAACATGGCTCGGAGATCCGAAATTCGCCTTGTACGCCATCGTGGTGATGGTTTTGTGGCAATACGTGGGCTACTCCATGATTATTTTTCTGGCCAATCTTCAGACGATTCCGGGGGACTTGTACGAAGCGGCGGATATCGACGGGGCCGGCGGTTTCCGGAAATTCCGGTACATTACGTTCCCGTTGTTAGCCCCCTCGATGACGATTAACGTCGTTCTGGCCAGCATCGGATCGTTAAAAGCATTCGATATCATCTACGTGACGACGAAAGGCGGGCCCTTCCAAGCTACGGAGACCATCACGACGTTGCTCTTCACGACGGCGTTCAAGAAGGACAACTTCGGTTACGGGACGGCGATGGGCGTTATTATGTTCCTGATTATTTTCCTCATATCCGTTGTTCAGATCCTGCTGCTTAGAAAGAGAGAGGTGGGAGATTCATGAGAACGAAATCCGCAAGCCTCTTCGTTGTCGAGGCGGTCACGATTGCCGCAGCTATCGTATTCTTTATCCCGTTCTATTTTATTTTGTCGATGACGTTCAAGACGCCGGAGGAAATGACCGGATTTCCGTTGTCCCTTCCGTCCTCGTTGCATTTCGGGAATTACGCGGAAACCTGGGAGCTTATGCGATTTACGCAGGTGCTCGGAAACACGCTGCTGATCACGGCTTTAACCGTATTCGTGCTTATCGTGTTTGGTTCTCTCGCTTCATATCCGCTTGCTAGAAAAACGGGCAGCGTATATTATTTGGTTTATATTTACTTCATAGCGGGAATTATGGTGCCCTTTCAGTTGGCGATGGTTCCGCTCTACAAATTCGTAAATACGCTCCACTTGGTCAACACTTACCATGGCGCGGTGCTTATCTATACGGCGATCAATTTGCCCTTCGCGATATTCTTGTTCACCGGTTTCTTAAAGTCGACGCCCAAGGAATTGGAGGAAGCGGCCTGGATCGACGGCTGCTCGAAAATTCGCGCCTATTGGGTGGCGGTGTTTCCGATTATTAAACCGGCTACGGCTACGGTGGCCGTACTCACTTCCCTTAGCACTTGGAATGACTTCATTATTCCGATGTTGTTCCTGCAAGGAGAGGAAAGACGGACGATTACGATTCAACTGTATATGTTCGTGGGGGAGCACGTTACGAATTGGTCGCTGCTGTTTCCCGGCATGGTTTTGTCCGTAGTGCCGCTGCTGATCGCGTATCTTTTTTTGCAAAAGTACATTATTAAAGGCATCGCCGCCGGATCGGTTAAAGGATAACGCCCAACAACTAGATAGGGAGCCGTTGTTATGAAGCTGCGGATAGTCCCGTTTCGCGATTGGAATCTGAATTCGAAGCTGATCTCGGTATATTCGTTGACGATATTCATTCCCGTCATTATCGTGACGTTATTAGGCTTTGATCGCTATAACGATAATTTGAAACTGAAAGTCGGGGAATACGGCCTCAATCTGACGGATCAGGTGAGCAAAAACCTAGACACGTATATCCAGCAGATCGATCGTTTGTCCCTGACCTTCTATCTCGACGTGTGGGAGAACCTTAGCCTGAATCCTGATCGCAGCAATCCGAAGGAAGTGCTCATGGAGAAGGTATCGATAGATCGCGCTCTGCGGAGTATTATGGTCGTCATTCCTTTCTCCGACGTTCTCGGAGCTTACTGGATTAACGGCGGGGAAGTGTTCTATTCGCAGTACGGCAACGGAGAATGGATCGACCATAGCGATTTCGAGCAACAAGACTGGTACCGGGAGGCGTTGAAAAGAGACGGGAAAGGCGTGCTCGTATCTCCTTATCCTTCCAAGAACAATGAACAATACATTCTCACTTACGCTAGAAGCATCGTAAACGTCCAAAATCGGCAGTCCTACGGGGTGCTGCTTTTTGACATTTCCATGGACGGACTGCGCGACTTAGTCGGCAAGATGAAGAGCAAATCCGCTGGGACGATGATTATTCTCGATAACGAGAATAAAGTGGTCTACCATCCGGACGAGTCGTTGATACGCAGCTCTTTTCCGCTTAAAACGACCCAACCTTATGGATATTATACGGACGATATCGACGGCAAGGAGACGATGATTCATTACGTTCGTTCTTCCGTCACGGGATGGACGGTCGTGAACGCGATCGAGGTTCAGCAGCTTTCGGATGAGCTTAGCCTATTGCGGAATCTGCTATTCTCCTATACGGGAGTCATGCTGCTCGTCTCTACCGTTCTGTTCGCTTTGCTATCGTTTACGATCATTAAACCGCTTAAGGAAATGAAAAGACTAATGCGTCGAGTAGAGGTCGGAGATTACGAGGTTCAGTTCCAGGTGCGATCCGGCGATGAGGTCAACCGTCTCGGGCACAGCTTTAACGTGATGGTCTTCCAAATCCGGGAATTGATCAACAAGGTGCTGAAGATGAAAATCTATCGGCAGCAAGCGGAGGTGCAGGTTCTGCGCAGCCAGATCAATCCTCATTTTCTCTATAATACGTTGGAATCGATTCATATGAAGGCGGAGATCAATAGCGATTACGAAGTCGCGGACATGGTAGCTTCCCTAGGCAAGTTATTCCGGTTGTCCCTTAGACAGACGGCGGAACGCATCCCGCTCTTCAAGGAACTGGAGTACGTGAACGTATTTATGGGTCTTCAGAGCGTGAGGTTTCCCAAGATGGAATATATCGTCGATGTCCCTCCCGATCTGATGCGAACGGACATATTGCCGTGGATCGTACAGCCGCTCGTCGAGAACGCGATTATCCACGGGTTAACCCCGAAGAAGGGGGAAGGGTGGATCCAGATATCGGCCAGGACGATGGAAGACGATCTGGTCATCGAAGTCGCTGACAACGGTATCGGTATTAGCGACGGCAGGCTGGACTGGTTGATGAAAGCTCTGCAGGAACAGGAATCCGAGGAGACGGGCGACCACATCGGGGTCAACAACGTCCATAGGAGAATTCAACACTATTACGGTCATGGTTACGGACTGCGAATAGAAAACCGTCCGGAAGGCGGGACAACGGCCGAAATTCGGCTACGGACGATGAAGGAGGCGGAAGAGGATGCCTAAGCTATTGATCGTGGACGACGAGGAAACGATCCGTGTCGGATTGACGAGTATGGTGAACAGGCTTCTCCCGCAATGGGAAGTCGTCGGAAGCTGCGAGGATGCGGAACAGGCATGGGAGCAAGTGAAATCTTGTGCCCCGGATTTGGCGATCATCGATATCGGAATGACGGGGATGAGCGGTCTGGAATTGGCTCTGAGGTTAAACAAGGAGCGGCCGGAGATCAACAAGATCATGCTGACGGGATACGATAAATTCGCCTACATTCAGACGGCTTTGCGTGCCGGAGCGACCGATTACCTGCTTAAGCCCGTCCAACGGGACGAACTGGTGAACGCTTTCGCGAAGGTCGAAGAGCTTCTGATCGAACGCAATCGGCAGTCGAAGCTGCTGTTGGAGAAAACGGTACTGGAATGGACGATGACCAAGAAGGACGAAAGTTTAATATTGCTGGAACGGTTGCTGGACGGAGAAGGACTGCTGGACGAGGATGTTCGATATGGGATTATTCTTAGGTTTCAATATCGTAATGATCCGGAAGCGGATAGCAGGCGGGTAGAATCGCCTGAGGCTTATTGGATGGCGGATTATGAGAAGTCGCATCGGGGCCTGCTCAAAACCGTAGACGTGGTCTTGTCTAACGTTTGCGAGATGACATTCGTGGCAGGGCGGGAGTTGTCCGAGCTTAAAGATTGGTTGGAATGCACAGAACAAGCCCCGGACGGAAAAACTCCTCGCTGGGCGCCCTTCGGATACGGAGAGCCGACGGAGGATTTGCGGCAGCTTCCTTCGGCGTTCCGTCAAGCGCAGGAGATGTTGTACCGAAGCATACAGCCCTTGGACGAGTCTAATCCGGACGAAGAGACCGTGCGTATTAATCGACTTGCCGTTGCAATCGAAATGAACGATCTGAAAGCAGTGAATGATTTGCTGAATTTATGGCGACGGGATCTAGGGCAGTCGAGCGAGCGTCATCCCGTATGGATGTTCGGGCGGCTCATCCGCTTTGTCGCCTTCTTCGTCGGTCTTCAAGCCACAAGAATGCCATCGGCGTTACTTACGGAGATGAACGCGGATATCACCCGGCTTTCGGGTCAATTGCTGTTCAACGGAGATCCCGTTACCTTGTTGTCCACGATCGATCAATTTATCGAGAAAGTTGCCCAGATTAAGCCGGATAGCTTCGACGAGCGGAAAATTATCGGCAAAGTAAAGGAAATGATGCGGAGAGAATACGGGAATCCGGACTTTTCTCTTGAGCAAGCGGCGTTGCGCGTGCATCTAAATCCCACTTATCTGAGCGAGCTGTTCAAGGAGACGACGGGTCGCAAATTCATTGATTACCTGACCGATATTCGGCTCGATGAAGCTAGGCGGTTGTTGCTGGAAACGGATATGAGAATGTATGAGGTGTGTTCATCCGTCGGTTATACGAGCTCGAAATATTTTAGCACCTTATTCAGGAAAAAATTCGACGTGACTCCGACGATGTACAGGGACGGTCCCGTCCTTGAGACGGACTGAGGTAAAGTATCGGTGAGGCGGTTCATGTAAACCTCGGGGCGTTTTTTTGGGATTGCGTTCGTTTTTTTAGGGAAGTCCGAGCGACTTTGCCCTATAGATTGCAGGTTCCGAAAATAAGAGAAGAAACAAGAATTTTAAGTGATTTTCATGAACGCCTCTTTTTCTTAGGATGAAGAAGAAGTAAGTAATCCATTGGAGGCTATACGATGAGAAGAAAAGGGCTAGGTTTGTTGGCATTGACAATGATGTTGGTTCTGGTGCTAAGCGCTTGCGGCGGCAACAATAAAGAAAACGGCGCAAGTCCGTCCGCTAGCGGAACGACTCCAGCTTCGGAATCGGCGCCGCAATCGGCGGAACCGTCGGCTCCCGCAGCGGAAGTCGAATTGAAGGTGTCGGGGTATAAATCCGGTACGGAGCTCGGAGCGATTCCGGAATTGAACGAGAAGTTCATGAAAGAAAACCCGGGAATCAAAGTGAAATACGAAGGCATGCCGGGCGGGCAGTTCAAGGAATTCATCAAGACCCGTTTCGCCGCCGGAGATGCTTCCGACGTTATCCTTATGCACCCGGGCTTGTCGGACGTTCTCTCTTACGGCAAAGCGGGATACCTGATGGATCTTGCGGGCGAACCGTTTATCTCCAACTTCTCGGAAGCGTCTTTGAAAGCGACTTCATTGGAGGGTAAAGTGTATGCGATTCCTAACGATATGAACGTCATGGGCGTGTATTACAACAAAGAAATTTTCGAGAAGCTGGGTTTGGCTACTCCTAAGAACTGGGATGAATTCGTAGCCGCCGCGGAAGCGATCAAGCAATCCGGCGTGTTGCCGATCGCAATCGGTAACAATGACGGTTGGATGACGCTCGCGGCGCTCTACACCGTCGCTCCGGCGCTCGTCTACGGTACGACGCCCGACTTCGATGCCAAGCTGAACGAAGGCACGGCAACGTTCGCGGGAGCATGGGACGATACGGTTAACAAGTGGTTCTCCTTGAACGAGAAAGGCTACCTTACCGAGAAGAGCACGGGCGTCAACCTTGACCAGGCGCAGAAAGCTTTCGCGACGGGCAAAGCTGCAATGTACATCGACGGCAGTTGGTCGTTAGCCGGAATCATGAAGTCGAATCCGGACTTGAAATTAGGCATGTTCGCGATGCCGTCCAACGCTGCGGGGCAAGAGGTCGTGGCATCGGCTGCGGTAGGCACGACTTTCGCGATTAACAAGGACACGAAAGTAGCCGATGCGGCTAAGAAGTATCTGGCATTCTGGAGCCAAGCCGAGAATCAGAAGGTATGGACGAAGAGCCAGCAAGGGTTCATGACGATCAATGGCGAAACCGGCGACATCGACGAAGCCTTCAAGGAAATCGCCGACGTTGTCGCAAGCGGCAACAGTTACCCGTTCTTGGATCAAGGATGGCTCTACGGCGGCGCGGCCACTACGGAAATGATGACTTCCGCTCAAGGCGTATATCTCAAGGCGATTACGCCGGCGGGCATGCTCGAGAATATGGATAAAGCTTGGAAGGAAGCCGCTAAGATGAAGTAGGCATAAATAATTTTGTTTTCCTGAAACGCTACTGACACGCTGTTGTCAGTAGTGTTTTCTTATAGTTTAATTAAATCTAAGGAAAGCAAGGTGAACGGTTGATGGATACACGGGAAAGCTTGAAGCGTTTGGAAGAGACGGTCGATTATTATTTGGAGCAACTGGAGGGCATTGCGGAAGAGCCGCTTAGTCGCAAGCCCAGCGAGGAAGAATGGTCGATCGGACAATTGTACGTCCACTTGATTCAATCGTCGAGGTTTATGAACTTACGCCATATCGGGCTATGCCAAGAAGGCAACGATCCAGCGATTGTCGTAGGGGGCGTCAAGAACGAAGCGGGGTTTGAGGTTTTTCGCAATAGCGGCTTCTCCGACGTGAAAATCCATGTCCCGCCTTCCCCGCAGTATACGCCGAAGCAACCGGACGGCAAAGCGGAGTTGAACGAAGGGATGCGCGCGCTCGTGTTGAGTATGAAGGAGATCGAGCCGAAGCTCCAAGAAATTCCGCCGGAGCACACGGTGCTGCACCCCCGATTGGGAGCGTTAAACGCAGAGGAGTGGTTTAAAATGGTGGAAATCCATTTCGGACACCATCTGAAGCAACTGCGTCGTCTACAGCAGTTCATAGGCGCTGGAGCTTCATGAACAAGACGGATCGTATGCTTGCCATTATATTGGAACTCCAGCGTAAGGGCATGCGGAGGGCGGAGGATCTCGCGAGCACGTTCGAGACGAGCGTGCGGACGATCTATCGCGACGTGCAAGCGTTAAGCGAGGCGGGGGTTCCGATTATCGGAGCGCCGGGTACGGGGTATTCTTTAATGGAGGGATACTTCCTGCCGCCGATAAGTTTCTCGGTGGACGAAGCCGTGGCTTTGCTGATCGGAGCCGACTTCATCGAGCAAAGATTCGATCGGGAATACGGGGAGCGGGCGAGGGCATCCCGCGGCAAAATCGAAGCCGTGCTTCCCGAGAGCGTCCGCAGGGCGGCAAACGAAGTGCGTGAAACGATCAAGCTGCCATCGACCCTGGAGGAAGCCATCGACGAAGCGGAGAGAGCGAGAGTAGCTAAACTTCGCGAGGCGATATTGATGCGGCGTAAAGTCAGCTTCGATTATACGAAAGCAAAATCGGGATTGGTGGCTCACCGTCACAGCATACGTACCGCTCGTCCATACGGGTTATCTTTCGTATATGGCTCATGGGTATTGGTAGGCTTTTGCGAGCTTCGCCAAGAGATTCGACATTTTCGGCTATCCCGCATGACGGGGTTACAGGATCTGGATGAAACGTTCGCGTTTCCTCCAGATTTTCGCATGAGCAAATACGTTCCCGCGGACGACCGTCCGATAGAAGTACGAGTTCTTGCCAGTCCGCGGATCGCGGATCGGGTGAGGGAGGCCAAATATTTTTATATCGTATCTAAGGAGGATGTTCACGATGGTCTGTTAGTCGTTCTGCGCGTAAGGACTCCCGAGGATGTGCTGCAATGGGTGCTGGGTTGGGGATCGGAAGCCGAGGTGCTGGAACCGGAAGCGCTTAGGCAACGAGTCCGCACCGAAGCGGAACGAATGCTTGGACGTTACTAGGAGGAGGAGATCGTTTTGTTATTTAGGGATCCGATACTAGAGGGAATAAGAACCGGAAGCATCGACGTTGCTTTCCGCTTGTGGAACAAACCTCGGGTACACGCGGGTACGCAACTTCGCACGCCGATTGGCGTCGTAGAGATAATGGCTATTGAAGCCGTATCCGAGGGTGACATCGCGGATGAAGAGATCGCGCGCGCCGGGTACGCCTCCCGTCAAGAGATGCGGAAGGAATTAGGCAAATTCGGAGGAACGACGATGTACCGGATCGCGCTTCGGTATGCCGGGTCGGATCCAAGGGAGACGCTCAGGGAACAGGATGAATTAACGGATTCCGAGCTTGCGGAGCTGCGGAACAAGTTGGAGAAGATGGACAAGCTAAGCCGCCGAGGACCTTGGACTTTCGAAATGCTCTGGATCATTGGAAAGTACCCGGGACTGAGGGCGACTGAGCTTGCCGATCACATCGGATGGGAGCCGGACAAGTTCAAAATATACGTTCGTAAACTGAAGGAGCTCGGTCTCACGATCAGCTTAGGAACAGGGTACAAAATATCCCCCCGCGGAGAGATTGCGATGAAACGTTATCGAAACGAAGATATGTGCTAGAATGGGCTTACGATGTCTGTCCATTGGAGGAGAACGCGATGAGTGAATACTCCGTTACGGAAACCGAACATCATGCGATCTTGCAGAGCGAAGACGACAAAAAAATAAGCCACTACGAAAAAGTCAGGGAAGATATCAGGGGAGAAATCAAGCTGCGCATTCGCATGAGGGGAAGGTTCGCAACGTATATGGTCACGTTGTTGGCGCTTCTGTGCGCCGTCGCTTTCGCGGATGACGGATATCGGCATGTGCTTCTCGTCGCGCCTTTTCTATCGGTGTTTTTCACGACCCAGATATTGTACAGTTACCGCAAGCACGAGACGCTGGCCCGATATTTGAGAGACGTGATCGAACCCGCGTTAGCGAAGCTGCACCAGATTGACCCGACTCGCGAATGGCACGCCTACGGGCATAAAACGGCACGATCCGGATTCCATAGAAACTTCTTGTTATGGGCGATGTGGATCGTCTGCGCGGGATTGATGACCTTCCTGTGGTTCCAATCGGCATCCGATTTCCGACTGACGGTTTACCTTTTCGCTGGAGTTTATTTGATCGCGATGATCGCGGTTACCCTAACGTTCATGGGAGATTCGACCGTTCGATGGAAGAGCAGACGCCAGGATACGGCTCAACAGACCGCTACGGGAGCTTATTTATCGTAGAGAGAGGATAGACGCATGCAGCCATTTACGAAACGGGTTGTCGAGATTATCAAGGGAATACCGGAAGGGTACGTCATGACGTACGGGCAAATCGCCGAAACCGCGGGGAGCCCGAGAGGGGCCAGGCAGGTCGTTCGAATCCTGCATTCGCTGAGCGCGAAGCATGACCTGCCTTGGCATAGAGTCGTGAACGTGAAAGGAGAAATCGCGATTCAGGACGGGGAATCCAAGTATATGCAGCAGCACTATTTGGAAAACGAAGGCGTCGAGTTCGGCTTGAACGGACTAATCGATCTTGAAGTTTATCGATTTAACCCGCCGACCGCGTCTGACCTGCCTGTTCAAAAAGCTTAACGATCTCGATGATCACGTTAGTCGCTTTGATCATCGTATCAACGGATACATACTCGTATCGGCCATGGTAATTTTCGCCGCCCGTGAAGATGTTCGGCGTCGGCAAGCCCATGTAAGATAGCTGGGAGCCGTCGGTTCCGCCGCGAATAGGACGTACGATCGGCTCGATGCCGAGGTTCACCATCGCTTGGTGGGCGATATCGACGATATGTTTGACGGGCTCGATTTTCTCGCGCATATTGAAGTATTGGTCTTTGATCTCCAGCAAGATGCGATCTTCCCCGTAAGTCTCCTTTAGCTCCTCGACGATGCCGATAAGTTCGGTTTTTCTTCCTTCGAACCGTTCCCGGTCGAAGTCCCGAATAATGTAGTGAAGCTTCGTTTCCTCTACGTCCCCTTGTATCGAGATCAGATGAAAGAAACCTTCGTAGTCCTCCGTATACTCAGGGGCTTCTTCCGCGGGCAATCTGTTGTTGATTTCCATCGCGATCTTCGCCGAGTTTACCATCTTGCCTTTAGCCGTACCGGGATGAACGATCTTTCCCGTGCACGTAATTCGGGCGACGGCGGCGTTGAAGCTCTCGTACTGAAGCTCGCCTAGAGGACCGCCATCCATCGTGTAGGCATATTTGGCGTCGAATGCGGCGACGTCGAACCGGTGAGGGCCTCTCCCGATTTCCTCGTCCGGGGTGAAAGCGACTCTAATACGGCCGTGCTTGATTTCCGGATGTTTGAGCAAGTAGGCCATCGCGGTCATAATCTCGGTCATGCCGGCTTTGTCGTCCGCCCCTAGAAGCGTCGTTCCGTCCGTCGTGATCAGGGTTTGTCCTTTGTAGCCGGAGAGTTCCGGGAAATCCCTCGGAGATAGAACGATATTTAGAGCTTCGTTCAGGACAATATCCATTCCATCGTAGTTCTCGACAAGCTGAGGATTAACCCCTTTTCCCGTAAAATCGGTCGCCGTATCTATATGGGCGAGGAAGCCGATCGTCGGGATTTCTTGATCGGTATTGGCGGGTAGGGTTGCCATGACGTAGCCGTTGGCATCGATCGTGACTTCCTCCATGCCGATTTCCTTCAGTTCCTCTACTAACATTCTTCCAAGCGTTAATTGGCCTTCGGTAGTCGGACAATTCTGGCTGCTTTCGTTAGACTGAGTATCCACTTGCACGTATCTCGCGAATCTCGTTATGATCTCTGTTTTCATGTGGGTTCAGCTCCTTGATACTAATGATGTTATTGTACCAGAGTTCTGAACGAGGATGAAATGAGGGGGCAATGAGTTAAACGCGGCAAGGATACAACGAGAATAACGAGAAGGCTTTCGCCGTTATCCCTTTCGCTCAGTGGCATATGTGGTACGGCTTATGGGCATGGAAAAAGCGATGCTATTAGATGCGGGAGGCGCGATGTCATAGGATAGTGTGAGGAGGCTTTTGCCGTTATCCCTTTCGCTCAGTGGCGTATGGTACGGCTTATGGGCATGGAAAAAGCGATGCTATTAGATGCGGAAGATGCGATGTCGGAGGATAATGCGAGGAGGCTTTTGCCGTTATCCCTTTCGCTCAGTAGCATAGGCGGCACAGGTATGGGGCATGAAGGAGCGCTGTTATTTGTTGATGCGAGAGAAAGGAAAGCGCCAAGGTGGAGGTTGTTTTGGAAGGAGAGTCTCATGGTCGCTTTTTGCGACAATGAGGAGGGATTTTCCAGTGGGTGGAGCTCTATAGTCACTTTTTGCGACAATGAGGAGGGATTTTCCAGAGGGTGGAGCTCTATAGTCACTTTTTGCGACAATGAGGAGGGATTCCCCCGAGGGTGGAGCTCTATAGTCGCTTTTTGCGACAATGAGGAGGGATTCCTCCGAGGGTGGAGCTCTATAGTCGCTTTTTGCGACAATGAGGAGGGATTCCTCCGAGGGTGGAGCTCTATAGTCGCTTTTTGCGACTACGGGAGCACTCCTGAGCGAATGGGATAGCGTAAAAGGGGCGCGAAAATGCTTCAGGAGCCCGAGAAAGAATCGACCATTTTCCGGAGACGCCGGTCAAGAGCTCGATTCGGTCGGCTCCGAAGCATATCGCGGCTTTAACGCTCGATACGCGCGCGGATGGCATTGATTTCGAGAACTATCCTAAGCGCTTTCCTAGCGGAGGTTTGCATTATCCTGACTCGCCTGCGTCTGCAAGACATAGTCGACTAGCAAACGTACCCCGAACCCCGTTGCTCCGGCCATTTCGTATCCTCTATCGGCTGAAGCTTGGACGGTGTTCGCCATGTCGATATGGGCCCAACGGGCGGAGTTCCCCGCGAACTTCCGCAAGAAAAGAGCCGCTGCCACGGCACCGCCATAAGCGCTGGAGCTAATGTTGTTAACATCGGCATATTCGCTGCGAAGCAATTCTTCATCTTCGTCGACGAGGGGCATCGGCCATACCCGTTCCCCGTTATGCTCGCCGATTGAACGAAGCGCCTCCGTGCATCGCGCGTCTCCCCATACTCCGGCAACGCGTAACCCGAGCGCATGTCCGACGCTCCCTGTTAACGTAGCGATGTCGATCATCTCGCTCGCTCCGAGACGCCGAGCATGCAATAGGGCGTCGGCGAGAATGAGCCTGCCTTCCGCATCGGTGTTGCCGACCTGAACGGTCATGCCGTTCGGATAGCGAATGATCGAGGAGGGGAGCAAAGCTCCTGCTCCCGGTACGTTATCCGCGACGGCGATCAATAAGACGACGTTAACGGAAGCTTCGCTGCGGATCAAGTAATCCATCGCGCCGATGACCGCGCAAGCGCCGCCCATATCGAAACGGGCTTCGCTGAGATCCCGTCCCGTTTTGACGTTCATACCGCCCATATCGAACGTCATGCCTTTACCGATCAACGCGATCATCGGCAACGCGGGATTCGAAGAGTACGTCACCTCGACTAGCGCAGGTTGATGGCGACTGCCTTGCCCAACAGCCAAGAGGCCGTTCATTTCGTGCTGACGTAACTCGTCGCCTCGGTAGATTTTCAAGCCGACGTTCGGCCGTCCGGCGAATAACAACTCGGTTTGCTCGACTAGCCGTTCCGGCGTCATCACGTTAGCGGGCTCGTTGCACCAATCTCTCGCCAGCATAGCGCTTTCCGCGCGGAGCACCGACCTAGACACGCTATGCGCCAACTCTTCAGCATTTCCCGAGCCGCAGACTAGCAGAAGATGTTCCAATGTCGGTTGCCGAGGGTTCATTTTATATTTATCGAACGTATATCCGCCAAGCAGCCATCCTTCCGCCCATGCCTGGACGGTTGCTTCCGGCATCTGCTCTACCGACGGCTTATCCAAAAATACGGCAACCGTTCGGTAGCCTTCCCGGACAATCGCCCGGGAAGCGCTGCCTGCCACGCGCCGGATGACCTCGGCATCGAGGCGATCGGCGGAGCCGAGTCCGACGAGCGCCGCGTGACGCGAGCCGTGAGCCCCGTACAGCAAGGTCACTTTTCCGGCGGTAGCCATGGATGGCTTGATCTCAAACTCGAAATCTAGCTCGGAATCTAGCTCGGTAAGCGAAGCCTCACCTTCAAGAACGAGATAGACCGCTAAGTCCGCCGAGCAGTGACCGCTATCTAGTCTTTCGACGACTTTGATTTCCACGTGAGTTCGTCCCCTTCCTCGTGCGCCGGATATTCTAAATTCGCCATTTCGAAGATGGCTTGGGCGTACATAGCCGTCGCCTTCAGGAGACTATCGATGGAGATGGATTCATCCTGCTGGTGGGCAGTGTCAAACTCTCCGGGGAACAGAGGGCCGAACGCGACGCAGTTCACCAGCTTGCAAGCGTAAGTACCGCCTCCAGTCGAAAGAAGAGTTGCTTCTTGACCGGTATGATCCCGATAAATGGCTTGCAACGCTTTAATCATCGGATGGTCGGCAGCCACTTGATGCGGCGGTTTAATGATCGGGGGAGTTATTACGAATCCGTACTCCCCGATCTTCGATTCGATCATCGATACGATAGTCTCGCCGTTCGTACAGGCCGGGAAGCGTATATTCAAGTGAAAATAAGCTTCTCGGACAAGCGGGTCGTATCGAAGCAAGCCGACATTAACGGTTAACGGCCCGGTCGCTTCGTCTCGGCATGCGATCCCGAGCGCTTCTCCCGAAGTGTCGCCTGCTAGCAATTCAACCGCTCCCTTAATAAACCGTTGGTCGTCTCCTTCGAACGATTGCCCGTATAGAAAGGTCAACAAGCGCATTCCCGCGTTATTGCCCGTCTCCGGAGCCATGCCGTGCGCGGATGTTCCGTGCATGCGGAGGATCGCGACGCGATGAGCCGAAGATGACGCTAAATCGGACATGCTCTCGCTTTCGAGCTCATGAGTGGCGGAAAAGAACCGGTAATCCGAGATGAGCGCCTCTAACCGAGTCGGGGAACCTTGAATAACGGCTTCAGCGAAATCCGGTACCATGTTGGCCGCCGTTCCCGAAGTAAAGCTCATTAGCCGATAGATTCGTTCCTGATCGGACACAGACTTGGACTCCAGCTTGGACTCCAGCTCGGCCTCAGACTCGGCAGACGGGGGCGAATCATCGGCAAACCGTAAAGTCATCCGGGAATTGACCTGCCCCTTCTCCGCATGGACGATCGGGAAGTCGGCATCCGGCGTGAATCCCGCTAGCGGAGGCCTCTCCAGACGATTATAGGTTTCCATGCAGTTCATACCCGTTTCCTCGTCCGTCCCGATAATGATCCGGATACGATGACGAAGCGGTAACCCGAGCTCTTTCACGATGAGCAAACCATACAAAGCTGCGATGGCTGGACCCTTGTCGTCCAGGGCGCCGCGCGCGTAAAGCCTTCCATCGCGTATCGCGGGTTCGTAAGGAGGGGAAGTCCACTCCCCGCTGGCGGGGACGACGTCCACGTGGCTAAGCACCGCGATATAATCGTTGTGACCTTTCTCTCCGTTGCCCTTATTCGCATACTCTCCCTTGCCAGGATTTCCGCTCTCGCTATCGCCCGAGCCGTCGCCGCCGTATTCCGCATAACCGACGATTCCCTCCAGGTTAGCGGTCCGAAGCCCTTCTCGATCGGCCAGCTCCAACATATATGCCAGCGCTTTGGCGGATTCGATTCCTAGCGGCATGCCGGGGGCAGCCGATGCTTCGTCCTTCACGCTCGGGATGGCAAGAAGCGACGACAAGTCGCGCAGGAGCGCTTCTTGCCGTCGCTTTACTTCCGATGTCCAATCGATGCCGTTCATGCTTCTTTCCCCCGTCGCAGAGTAAACACGCTGCGATTCTCGCCGATGATCAGACCGTTATCGTTCCGAATATCGGGAGAACCGATCTTGTACATTCGGGCGATCGTATCTTGGTTTGCATACCCGATCTGCTCGAGAATGGAGGCAACCGCGATCGGCCACTCGTCCTCCGATCCGTCGACCACTTTTAAGGCGAATGCCAAGCGCTCTTTCTTGAGCGCGAAGCAGTAAATGCCTTTGGCGCCGCCCTTCGCGACGATATTGTCGTCCATGAGCAGGTTCGGGCAGATCAAATAGTCGGCCGATATCAACGTCGGATAAGCGTTCATCAACCTCGTTACTTTTTTGACAGCCTCCCGCAAAGCTCCATCCTCGATCAAATCCGGACAAGCGAGCTTCAAGAAAGCAAGCGCCATGTTCCGAAGCGGCATGCCGAACACCGGGAATCCGCAGCCGTCCGTGCCGATGCGGATATCCTCGATGGGGCATTCGGAGAGCTCGGCCGCAATGGCGGCGATTCGCTTCTGAGCCGGATGGTCCGCGGAATAATAGTCCTCCAGCGAATGACCCATTCCGATGCAATAGGATAGCACCCCGAGGTGTTTACCCGAGCAATTGTGGTAGATCCTTCGTTGCGGTTTCTTCTCCGCGACTAAAGTATCTCTGGCATTCGCGTCCAGAGGATAAGTAGGTTTACAGACGAGCGCTTCCTCGTCCAAGCCTAGCTTACTTAGCATCCCTTCAAGCGCTTCGACGTGATAGGGGAGAGCGCGGTGAGAGGCCATCATGATCGCTTGCTCTTCGTCCGTGAACCCGAATTTCTTATCGAAGCCTTCCAGGAAAAAAGGGATCGCCTGAATCGGTTTAGCCGCGGAGCGCATGAACGTTATCCACTCCGGATCTCCGGAGCGATAAGCGATGCTTCCGGTATCGTCTACGCCGCATACGTGTCCGTAGTGGATATTTTCCAAATACCCGCCCCGATATTCCTCGACTAGAGGCTCCGCCCCGCCCGTTAGTTCGTTCATTATCTCAATTCCCTCCTCGATTATGGCAACAATTCCAATTCAATAACGGTATCCCGCTCATCGGGAAGTTTCGCGCCCTTCAAGTTAATGAAAGCGCCGCTGTCGATGTCCGAATATTGCTCCGCCATCCAAGGCAGCTCGACTTTAAGCTCCGACCCGTCGCGCAATAACCTTGCGCGCTTGATCTTGCCCTTCAAGCCGGCGAAATAAATCGGCCCGATTCCGCGATCGAATACGTGCGCGTACAGTTTGTTGCCTCTTTGAGTATAACGTCCCCATTCCGGCTTCGCGAGCTCGGAAATTCCGCATCCGTATATGCTTTCGCCGTTCAATCGCAGCCATTCTCCCACTTCCTCCAATACGTTCAGAGAATCGCGGGTCATTTCGCCTTTCGCGTCCGGTCCGACGTTAAGCAGCAGGTTGCCGTTCTTGCTGACGCACTCGACCAGCGTACGAATGACCTGCGCCGATGATTTGTATTCGCGGTCCGTCGAATGATAACCCCAGTTGTCGTTCAGCGTAATACAGGCTTCCCATGGAATGGAAACGCCGTTCGCGTCCACGATGC
Source organism: Cohnella herbarum (assembly GCF_012849095.1). Lineage (NCBI taxonomy): Bacteria > Bacillati > Bacillota > Bacilli > Caryophanales > Paenibacillaceae > Cohnella > Cohnella herbarum. The sequence continues at coordinate 4,917,726 of NZ_CP051680.1, read as the reverse complement.
CGCCCGGCGGAATGATCTGCTCCGGCGAGTAGAAGTCCCCGGCGTATTCTTCCGGCTCCGCCGCCCGGATGTCGCCGCCCAAACGATTATCGATGATGATATCCGGTTGAATGGAGCGGATCATGCGGATGAGCTCCGTCGCTTTCCATTTCTCGCCGGTCATGTTGTCATAGGAGAAGTCGAACCACATGATGTCGATCTTGCCGTAGTCGGTCAGCAATTCGCGAACCTGCCCGTGCATATAGGTCAAGTAACGATCGAAGTCGATCGGTTTGTCTTTGGACGCCTCGTTGTCGCGATCCGGATGAATCCGGTCGCCGTAACCCGGATAATCGGGGTGATTCCAGTCGATGATCGAATAGTAGAGACCGACGGAAATCCCTTCTTCGCGGAAGGCATCGACGTATTCGCGAATGAGATCGCGTCCGGCCGGCGTGTTCGTCGCTTTGAAATCCGTCAGTCGGCTATCGAATAAGCAGAAACCGTCGTGGTGCTTCGTCGTCAAGACGGCATATTTCTGCCCGGCCGCTTTCGCCGCCCGAGCCCAAGCCCGAGGATCGTACCGGGCCGCGTCGAATTCGTCGAAATAGACTTTGTATTGCTCGAACGTCATTTTCTCGTTTCCCCGTAGCCATTCTCCCCTAGCGGGAATCGAATACAAGCCCCAATGGATGAACATGCCGAACCGATCTTGCAGGAATAACTTCGTCCTCTCTTCTCTTGTGCTCATTACTGATAGCCTCCCATTGATCCTCGTAATAGTCGTTAGAAATCTTCATCCCGGTTTTGTCTGATCATTGTCTCCATGATGAATCGGAAGGACCCGCCCGATACCGGAACGGATCCCCCGAGAACTTTTTTATTTGGTTTGCGCGTTGTAAGCTTCTTGGTAAACCTCGAGCAGATGCTTAAGATTCATATTATCGAGCGTCTTTACGTAAGTATCCCATTCCTTCTCGATATCCGCGTCGCCGATGACGAAACGAGCGAGCATTTCGTCCACGTAATCGTTAACGGTTTTCGAGAGATCGGCCACTTCCGTCGCTTGCTCGTTCGTCATGAACAACGGAGGAACGGTTGCGATGTTCGCCGCTTTGTAGGGCTCGTAGTTGTTTTTCGTTTCGTTATACAGAATAACCTCGAGATCGTCTTCGCCTTTGCTGACCGCGCTTAAGCGGAATTCGTTGGAGCGAAGGGCAGGGCCGGTTTGCGCCCAGTTTACGTTCTGTACTTCTCCGAAGGACTTCAGCTCGGACCATTTCGCCGGTTGGCCGTTGATGCCGATCTCTCCTTCGGTCGCATCGCGCCATTCTTCGCCCGGACGACCGTAGTTGCTGCGCAAAGTGTGCTCGTATTCGTATAGTCCGTCCGCCCAACGAAGCGCGACTTCCGGATTTTTGGCTTTGTTCGTGATGAGGAAGGAGCCTGTCGTCAAGCTAGTCGCGTCAGTCGGCGCATACTGAACGCCTGCAGGGCCTTTCAATACGGGAACGGTCTTATACTCGCTCCAACGGCCGCTTTCTCCGAGCAATTGCGTGAAGACGCCTTGATGTCCGCCGGTGGAAGCGCCGAGAAGGACGGTATCCGGATTTTCCCCGATTTGAATGAGCTGGTTGTCGTCTTGCGTGAACGATTCCGGCGCGATCAGGCCTTCCGAGTACATTTTGTTCAGATACTTCAAGCCTTCTTTCCACTCCGGCTTCGTGAACGAAACGTCCAGCTTGCCGTCTTGGACGTACAGGTGTTTGGTCGTACCGTAAATCGGATTATAAATAAACGAGTTCATTAAGAAAGCATCGATGGAAGACCGCCAAGATTTAGGAGAGATGGACAAAGGAATTTCGTCCGCTTTGCCGTTGCCGTTAGGATCTTGCGTTTTGAAAGCTTTCAACACGTTGTAGAGCTCTTCTGTAGTCGTAGGCATTTTCAAACCTAGTTTCTCCAGCCAAGGCTCGTAAATCCACATTTTCTGGCTCTGGGAACAGTGGTAACACTCGTTGATTTCGGGAAGGGAATAGATGTTGCCGCCCGGCGCCGTGATCGCGTCCTTGATTTCCGGACGATCGGCGAACAGCTTCTTCGTCTGCGTTCCTTGGCTCTCGATCAAGTCGTTCAGCGGAAGGAACACGCCCTGGGAACCATAGATCATCTCTTGCGCGGGGGATACGTTCATTCCGAAAATGACGTCCGGATAATCTTCGCTCGCCAGCACGAGGTTCAGCTTCTCCTGCATGCTTTGCTCGGGAACGACTTCCCATTCGATATGCACGTTCGTTTTCTCTTCGTACCATTTGGTGAATTCGTTCGTAGAGAAATCCTCGACGAGCGGATTGCCGCGTACCATAACTTTAAGCGTTACTTTTTCGTTAGTGATCGGGTAGGTGCCCGGTGCCGTCAGTAAGCTGTTCTCGGCGCTCGCGCTTCCCGCCGGCGCGCTGGATGCGGCATTCTTCTCGTTGTTGGAACTCGAGCAGGCGGATAGAACAGCCGAGAGCATAAGGACTGTCGCGATCAGGGTAAACCATGATTTTTTCATATAGACCCTCCAATAGTAATTGCGAAGTGGGTTAAACCTTAGCCTTTAATGGATCCAATCATGACGCCTTTAACAAAAAACTTCTGAACGAACGGGTAAATCAGAAGCAAAGGCACGGACGATACGACGATGAGGGAGTATTTCAGCAGCTCGCGAAGCCCTTGACGGGCAGCGGCCGATTTCACGTCTCCGAGCATGTCGATCTTCACTTCGTTCTGGACAAGGATGTCTCTAAGAATTAATTGCAAAGGATACAGATGCGGGTCTTTCAAGTAAATCATCGCGTTGAAATATTGGTTCCAATGGCCGACCGCGTAGAACAGCGCGATTACGGCGATGATCGGTCCCGATAACGGGATGACGATCCGGAGCAGGAAGCGGAAATCGTTGCAGCCGTCGAGCTGCGAAGCTTCCAACAACTCGTGCGGGATGGTCGTCTGGAAATAGGTTCGCATAATAATGACGTTCCATACGGAGAGCGCCGTCGGAACGAGCATCGCCCAGACGGTGTCGATCATATGCAAATCCTTGACGACGAAGTAAGTCGGAATCAGTCCTCCGCTGAACATCATCGTGAAGACGAAGATCAGCATGAAACCATGGCGTCCCCGGAAATCGCCCCGAGACATCGGATAGGCTGCGAGTATCGTCATGATGACGTTAAGTAGCGTACCCGCCAGCGTATAGAGGACGGTGTTCTGAAATCCGGTTAAAATGTTTTTGTTCTTGAATACGGCCTTGTAGCCGTCTAGGGACGGATCTACCGGCCACAGCCACACCTTGCCCGAAAGCACGGCATAGCTGGAACTGAACGAAGCGCTGACGACATAGACGAGCGGATACAGAACGGCGATAAGCACGATCGAAAGCACGACGTAATTCACGATCGTGAACGCGCGGTCGCTGCCCGATTCCCGGATCACGGATTTGTTCATGGTTTTCGTTCCCCCTACCATAGGCTTTCCTGCCCCACCTTCTTGGCCGTCTGGTTCACCGCGATGAGCAGAATGAATCCGATAGCGGCTTTGAATAGGCCGATAGCAGTTGCGTAAGAGAAGTTAAGGGCTTGGGAAACGAGACCGACTTTGTAGACATAGGTGTCTATAACTTCGGATGACCTTAGGTTAAGAGCGTTCTGCATGATCAAGATTTTCTCGAAACCCGTCTCCATGATCTGACCCGTATTCAGGATCAACAGAATGACGGCGATAGGCATGATGCCCGGGATATCGATATGTCGCATCCGTTGAATTTTGTTCGCGCCGTCCATGACGGCGGCTTCGTGAAGCGATGGATCGATTCCGGCAAGCGCCGCCAAATAGATAATGCACGCGAAGCCGACATTTTGCCAGACGTGGGACCAGACGTAGATGGATTGAAACATCGACGCTTTTCCCATGAAATTGATCGCGTCTACTCCGAACCATCCGAGTATCGCGTTCACGATACCCGTCCGAGGGTCAAGAAACTGGAACAGCAACCCGACCACGACGACGAGAGAGATGAAATAAGGCGCGTAGGTGATCATCTGGACCGTTTTCTTGAATCTCTCGTTCTTCACGTAATTCAAACCTAGAGCCAGCAAGATCGGAAACGGGAAGCTGGCGACCAGCGTGTAGAAGCTGATGGACAACGTGTTTCTGAGCAAGCGCCAGAACTCATAGGAATTGAAGAAACGCTCGAAGTGCGCGAATCCGACCCACGGGCTTCCGAACATGCCTTTCGTAACAGTGAACTGCTTAAACGCGATAACGCTTCCGAACATCGGTACGTACTTGAACACGATGATATACAGAAGCGGCAACGCGAATAACGCGTACAACTGCCAACCTTTCCGTACATCGATTAACGTTTTCAGCTGCGATCCCCCTCGGCGTATGACTTGGTGTATCCGGCCGGTGATTCGAAGTATAGGGGGTGAAAGCGTTTGCGTAAATCAGACAGATTCAAGGACTATGCACGATTTTAGAAACGGCTTGTAAGCGCTTTTATTCCGTATTCATAGACTATTCAATTGTTTAGAATCAACCTCGCGAATTTTTGCGAAACTCCGTGGCGCTAAGGCCGTTGGCTCTTTTGAAGGCGCGGCTGAACGAGTTTAGGGAATAATAACCGACCCATGCGGAAATTTCGTTTACCGGCATTTCGCTCTCGGTCAGCATTCGTTTGGCATGCGTCATTCGAATGGATTCCAGGTAATCGGAGAAGTTCACGCCGGTCTGTTCTTTGAAAAAATAGGAAATATACGCCTCCGAAGTATTGAATCGATCGGCAAGCGTCGTTAGGCTCAATTCAGTCTGCATGTATTGTTCTTCTAGATGACGAATGAGATCGTCTTTTAATTGTTTGTTATGACTCTTCTTACGGTCGTGTTGCTTGCGGCAGAGGTGCAGGAAAGCGACGGCGAGTTGTTCGAAAGCGGCCTTAGGAGAACGTCCGGATTCGGATGCGAGCAAGGCCGATTCGACTTCTTCGCCGTGTCTATCTCTGTCGTTCTCTCCCGCGGATTGCTCGCAGCACTTTAGCAGCGTGCCGGTTATTTCGTTAACGAGAATTTTGCACACGGCGTTCGGGAGATTTCGTTGGTCGAGATTATTCTCACGAATTTGCCTTAAGAGCGCCTCGGTTTCCGGCAAGCTTCCCGATTTGACCAGATTGATCAGACGCAGCTCTACGTCCGGCGGGTAATAATAAGTCGGGAGCGCGGAACTTTCGTCGTCGTGGAAAATAATCGGCCGATCCTCGGACCAGCTTTCCCGATGCAACAGCAAACGGGCTTCCTCGTAAGAGCGGCTGATTTCCGTCATTTGCAAATAACAGCCTCCGACGGGCATGTACGTTTGAACGTTGAGCGAGTGGGTCAGTCGGCCGTGGAGCTCCTTAAGCATCCGTCGGATGTCTTCCAAGAAGGCGGAGGTCGATTCGGAATCCCCGTTGACGAGCAGTCCGAGCTGGTTCTCGCCCATGTCGTGGGTGGAGACGGTTCGGTCGTAAGCCTTGGCAATGATGTCCCGGATCGCGATTTTGCGGAAATCGAGTTCGGTTAGCATTTCCTCGTTATACGTTCCGTCGTATCCCGCGATTACGAGAATCCCGACCGCGTAATAGTCGCCTTCCCACGTTTGGCGGGAATGCTCCATGGCGACCGCGATATCTTTGTTGGACAAATAATGGCCTCTCAGCAATCGATCGTAGAATCCGCTTCGTATGAGGGGAACTTGTTGCTCCATTTTCTCCGACAGAAAATCGTTATTATGGATCAGGTTCGTTACGGACGACCTCACGTAATCCCAAGCATTGCGGTTAGGCGAGGTTTCCGCGCCCGTACGCTGGGACGGCAACACGCGAAGAAGCATCCATAGCGGACGGCTGTTGCGGTAGGAGAACAGCATGGCCGCGACTAAACCGATGACGAGGCTTAGCAAAATAATGGTTAGGATTAACTGCTTGAAGTAGTCAACCTGCTCGAGGACGTAAGCCTCGGGTTGAGCGGCCAAATACGTCCAACCGTTGTAGCGGGATGTCGTCTTCGTAACGAGCATGTTTTTGCCGTCGATGTTGATGGGAGTGAAACCGTCCTTCAACTCGGCGGCCCATTCGATATCCGTTTTGGTACCGGTCCGGCTGATAATCTCGCCGTTACCGTCGGTAATGAAGGCGAAGCCGCCGTTACTCGAGTCGAGCTTATGAAGCAGGCTCTGAATTTGAGTGTTGTCGATGAGCATGAGAACGATTCCTGACCGTTCCTGCGTTCCGAATGCTTGCATATAAGTCACGACGGAATGATTTTTCCCTTTATAGGTGGCGGATTGCCCGGGTATGAACGTCTTCGCGCCGGACTGGGACGTAAGATCGGTTAACCACTCTTCGTAGGTTTGGTTATCGTAACGGAATTCCAGGTCGTAATATTGCCGCAGAGAATAGGAGCTCCTGGGAGAGATAATCGTTTGACTATTGGGATATACGACGTAATAATCCAATATGAAATGGTTGAATAACGAATAGTCGAAGAGATCCTTCTTCAATTCGATAATCCGAACCGGATTCGTCCCGTAGAAGGGCTTGTCCACGTATTGAAACGACAGAACCTTGGTGCTGCTGGCGACTTGCTCCGTGATCGTCTCCAATTCCTCGAAGCGCCGATCCATGATTTCCTTCGTCTGTTCCATGACCGCGTAGGCCGTTTCCTTCGAATGATTCTCTACCAACGAAGAAGTTTTATCGTAAGCATATAGACCGACGGCTAGAAAACCCGTCAGCAAAATGGCGTAGGGGACGAAAAAATGTATCCAAACCTTCACGCTTCTTTGACCTTCTATTTTCATATCGTACCTCCGGAATATGGGGCTAAGTCGTAAGCGCTTACTAGATGATAACAAATATTGCACGACATCGGTATGGATATGTGAGGATGAAAAAATAGGAAATGGAATTTCTAGCAAGGGACGCGATTTTGGCGCATTGGAGGGTGTATAATGAAAGTATTGCAAAATCAATATCGAAAGGGAGGAGGCGCGTTGTCTTAAAGTGGGCATCTACGAATAGAATATGAGGGTAACAGTCAAAATGTAAGCGCAACCACGACTTGATAGCTCCTGAAGGGTTCACGACTAGGAGGGGATGACGATGGGAACGCGTTTGTTGTCCGAGTATTTGATCAAGAAGCACAACCCGCGCTTAAGATATGTACGAGCCTTCACCAGCGGGAAGAACGAAGCGACGTTGTATGCATGGAACGATAACCTGGAGCTGCCGGATGAAGATGCCGCGATGCTGAAGCGGTTTGCTACCGGCTATTTGCCTCCTTACGTGTGCTATCAGATCAAAGCGTACTCCAAGATTCAGGAGGATGGAGTCCCGCAAGTAGACGAACTTCCGGACCCTATCGTGAGTACCGCAATGAAAAGGGACTTGAATCAGAACGGCATCGTTGCGGCCATTAATTCGATGCTCGCCAGCGGCGGAATGGCGTTCAGTCGCTATGATATCAACACCGGCATTTTGCATTTCAACGTGCATACGACATCCGTCGTGACGGAAATCGAGAGAGAGCTTATTCGCAAATATTTATCCGAGATTATTCCGCTTGGTTATCGCAGCGAAATCGCTTATTGGTGCAGGAGCTAGCAACAGGAGAAGGCGGTATTGGATACGTCAAAGATAAAAGAAGCTGTCCCGATTCGACGGGATAGCTTCTTTGCGCATATTTCGCGATCATTCCTATAGCTTGAGCAGATAGTTACATAACCCGCATGTGCTGTTACCTCACATTTAAGGGACATGTCATAAAAATATCGATTACCTTCATTTTATATGTTAGATTTGTTGACGTAATGGCTGGGATTAGTTTATGATGTATTTGAGAGAACGTTTGCTCAATTAAGCCGTATTTTTTACAGTTTAAGGTTTTTTTCGATTTACTTAGAAAAATATTTTTTGAATCTCATCTTGTAAAGAGCGATTTTTTGATGTAAGATGACCAATGTAAACGCAATCATGCGAGTAAACAACTGTTTTACGTTGAACCAGAGTAAAATTAACGCCTATCGGTCAGCCGATATTTTTTTATCTCATTTGCGAGAACGTTCTCGCAAAATCGGGGGAGGATAATCTTTTGGTCGTTCAATTAAAGGATATTGCCAAACGTTTGAACATTTCGATTTCCACCGTATCCAGAGTCATTAACGACACTGGGAGAGTGAACAAGGATACCCGCGATTTGATTCTCAAGACGATCAAAGAAATGGGGTATCAGCCGAACGAGGTTGCCCGGAGTCTGAAGCGCAAGAGCGCGAATACGCTCGGCGTAATCGTTCCGGATCTCTCGAACAGCTTCTATGCGAGCGTGATCAAGGGCGTAGAGAAGGTTGCCCGGGAGAACGAGCATTCCGTCATCGTGTGCAATAGCGACGAGGATATTCTGAAGGAAGAGGAATACGTGCAGCTTCTTCTTCAGAAGCAAGTAACTGGTCTTGTTATTGCGACCGTAGGCGGGAACCCGGAGTTGTTCGAACAATACAAGCGATCGGGCATTCCGTTCGTCTTCATAGACAACTTACCTAACACGCAAGAGAATTTCGACGTCGTAACGATCGACAACGTTAAGGCGGGATACGACCTTGCGAAGCATTTGGTCGAGCAAGGCCATGAGAAGCTCGCGATCATTACCGGACCGCAGAATCAATCGACGGCGGCGGAGCGCTTGCTCGGATTTCGGAAATGCCTGGAGGACAACGGAATCGATATCCGCGAAAAATGGATCGGGGTCGGCGAGTTTAGGCGTGAAAGCGGTTATGACATCATGAACGAGTGGCTTAAGCAAGAGGAATTGCCGACCGCGATTTTCGCCGCTAACGATTTCCTTCTCTATGGGGCGATAAGGGCGATTCTGGAGAAGGGACTAAGCATTCCGCAAGATATCGCCGCCGTATGCTTCGATGCCAACGACGAGACCGGATTAGTCAGGCCTCAGATCACGTCGATTATTCAACCGGCGCATATGATCGGGGCTATCGCCGGGGAGATCATCATGCGCAAGGAGAAGAACAAGAATCTGAAAGTGTTCGAGAAGGTCGTGCTCGAGCCGAAGCTGATCATTAACGAATCAAGCCAAATTCAAACCGGGAGATGAACATCATGAACGACAACAAGGGAAAGCTGCAATGGGTATTTCCGGATTGCGAGTTGCCGCCAGCGGGCGATTCGTTGATGGAAGGGCATGAATCGATAATCGTGCTGAACATGAACGAGGCGGAGGCGACGCTTGAATTTACGTTGTACTTCGCCGATCGAGAGCCGATCAGCTCGATATCGGCTAGGGTGCAAGGGAACAGGGTTCGATGTTTCCGCTTGGATCATCCCGAGGATTTGGAAGGTTATATCGTTCCTCGCGAAACGCAATACGCCGTCAAATTGGTTAGCGACTTGCCGGTCGTCGTGCAGTACGGAAGATTGGATACTAGGCAGACCAACATGGCTTTCTATACGACGATGGGATTAAGCGACTAGGAGTAAGCGGTCTTCGGCTTGGCAGCTCAGGGTTCAAGAGTATTCGGATTTATCCGAGTGGCTCACAACATAATAGGGAGGCATCATCTATGAAAAAAGGTTGGGTTAAGTTTTCCGTTGCCGCGCTTGCATTATCGGTTGTCTTGGCAGGTTGTTCGAATTCCGATAAGGAGCCTGCGTCGAGCAGCGGGGGAGCTAGCGGAAGTCCCGCGGCGGTAAGCGGCGATCAGATCGTCATCGGCGGAGCGATCATGAACCTCGGATGGCCATGGTATCAAGGCGCGATAGACGGGATGAACAATTACGCCAAGGAATCGGGCAAGAACCTGAAGTTGCAATTCGAAGACGGGAAATTCGATATCAATACGCAAATCACCCAGCTTGAGAATATGGCTCAACTGGGAGCTAAAGGGATCGTCGTGTTCCCGGTCGACGGCAAAGCGATTATTCCTACAATGGTTAAGCTGCATGAGCAAGGCGTGAAGATCGTCGTCGGCGATTACCCGCAATCCCCGGATAATCCGGAAGACGCGGTATGGGAAACGTTCGTCGGGCACGACTTTAAGGAAATGGGCAAAGCCGCGGGAGAGATCGCCGTTAATTATTTGAAAACTCTGAATAAGGACAATCCGACCGTCGTCTATTTGTCCGTTCCGGCATCCGGACAAGCTTCCGTCGATCGTTACGAAGGATTTTCAAGCGTCATTAAAGCGGCATTCCCTAACGCTAACGTTATCGAAGAGGGAGATCCGAAGGGCGATCGTAACTCCTCGCAAACATTGATGGAGAACGTTCTGCAACGGAATAAATCGATCGACGTCGTCAGCGGTCATAACGATGCGCTCGTATTGGGAGCGTACAACGCGGCGGTAAGCACGAACCGCGATAAGGATTTGAAATTCATCGGGTTAGCCGGCGACAAAGAAGTGCTTCAATTCATCCAAGACGGCAACCCTTCCTGGATCGGTGAAGTTCTTCAAGATCCGGTCGTGCTTGGCGAAGTCGCCTTGGAAGCGTTGATGGCTTCCTTGGATGGCAAGGAATTAGGGGAGACGACTCCATTGCCTAAGCCGGAAACGATTACTCCGGAGAACATCAATAATTACGACTGGAAAAACTGGTCTTGGTTAGGTAAGTAATCCAAGGCGGAGGAGCTGCTTCCGCGGCTCCTTCGCTCCTTCCCTAAGCCGGTTAGATAAGACAACTAAGAGGAGGAAATCAGATGCGAGCATTACTTCCCGAACCGAAGAGCTATCGTTACGGAGAGGGTTCGACGGAACGTCTACTCGGTTTTAACTTGGTGACGTCCGACGTGACCGACTTGTCGTTCGACCCTAAAGAAATCGTGGAAATGAAATTGTGGAATTATTCGGACCTGTCGGTGCGGGTAAACGAAGCCGGGTCTCTATTTGTAAACGTTCATCTTCACGATCGTCTTCCTGACGACGACAAGATCGATCGTCCGGACCTATTCGCTCTTCAAGGCTTTAGCCTTCTGATCGACCAAAATTCCGTACACATCGGTTTCGGACATCGCGACGGCTACGTGAATGCATGGTCTACTCTTAAGCAATTGCTGCGGAGTCACGATGAGGGAGGTTACGTTCTCGATACCATCGATGTCATGGATTGGCCGTCCATCGAGAAACGTTCCGTATCCAATACGTTCGCCTGGTACGCGGGTTACGGCAGAATCGGATTCGATATGCAGCTATGGGGCTACGACGAATGGATCGAGTACTTGAACATGTGCTCCGATCTGAAGATCAACCAATTTAACATGTGTATGTACGGTTACTGGCCTTTCCGGTTCGATGAATATCCGGAAACGATGCTTCAAGGTTATAAAATGAACGTTTGGAACGAGGAAAGCCGCAATTGGATCGAGATTGCCTATACGCACCCTAATATTTCAGACGAGTTCCTGTCCCGATTGTTCGAATACGGGCATAAGCTCGGTATCGATTTCTTCGCCTATGTCGGTCTTAACAGCTATAACGGCGGTTACCCGAGCATTTATAAGGACAGAAGAATGGTTTTACCCAAAGACGGAAAATTCGTAAACGATTTCGATACATTGTGCCTTAGCAAGCCGGAAAATATCGCGTACCTGAAAGCGGCCATGAGGCGAGTCGTTCAACTGGGCTTCGACGGCATCGATTTCGAGGAGAGCGAGGAGTCTTATTGGTTCTGTAACTGCGAGGCTTGCGCCGACACTTTCATGAAGGATCGAACGCCGGCCGAAGCGAAGCACAAAGCGAACTTCTGGCTGCTGAACACGTTATATAAGGAAATCAAAGACGAGAACCCGGAATGCGTCGTGGGCGTGCGGGCTTGGCGGGAGCCTCCGTTGGAGAAAAGCTTGGCCTATCTGGAGGATTGCAAGCGGAACATTCCGGAAGACGTCGTATTGTTCTGGGCTCCGGGCCTGTACGTGTCCGACGAGGAGTTCCCGAAATGGGTCGACGTATTCGGCAAGGATCGCATCTGGGCCAGGGATACGGAAGCCAATGCCGTTGCTTCCACGATGGGGCGCCTTATGCGGATTTTCAAATCGAACGTCATTCGCGCCGACGAGGAGACGAATCATCAGTATATCGAGAAAGACATCGACATGCATATCGATTCCGTTAAGCACGGCGTCAAAGGCATTAACGGCTATATGTTCGAGTGGTACGGCTACTTCCTTAACTTATACTCTCATGCCTACTATGGCTGGGGATCGAACAAGGATCACGAAACGTTCTATCGTTACTCGGTGGAAGCGGTATTCGGTTCCGAGCTTGCGGACGACGTGCTTTACGTGCTGCAGAACATGCTGACGATCCACGAAAGCCAGTTCAACCTTTTCCCGACGGAATTCCCTTTCCTGCGCAATAAAGTAAAGGCCGAGGATATCCCCGTCATTCAGGCGGCAATCCAAGACTGGCCGGAGATCGGCGCCCGAATTCGCGCGATCAAGGAAGCGATCCGCGGAGACGAGCGGCTCGGCGTGTATGTCAAACACTTCGACAAAATCGAGAATTCCCACGAGCGCAACCGGATTATCTACGATCTGGCTCTAGCCTCGATTGCATACGACAATGCGGACGCCCCGGAAGCGAAGAGGAGTCTGCTGCTGGAGATGGACGCGCTGAACGAACGGGATTTCGATCTCGTGAAGAGGATGTATTTCGACGTCAATCCGGTATCGGAGACGGGAACGCCGTCTTGCATGTATCCCTACCATGAGCTTAAGAGAGTCATTCACAACGAATTGGATCCCGATCATCGGGACGAGCGGCAGATTTTCTTGGGCGTCGAGGCGCTCGGATGGTTATGGCTATAAGGAGGGGGAATTAGAATGAAAGACGATATTCACGTCATATTCGGATTCGATATGGAGACGGACGTAGGCAGCTTCACGCCGTATTACGACGGCGTCAAGAACGCGACCGGACCGCTCGTTGAATTGTTCGATAAGAAAGGCATTAAAGGAACCTTCTATTATACGGGAGACGCGGCGCGCAGAAATCCGGAGAGCGTCGAGCTCGTTCGGGATAGCGGCAACGAAGTAGGCTGTCATTCCCTGTTTCACGAGACCGTGGGCGACGAGTTGTTCCCGATTCCGGGCGTCGTTCCGCTGCTGCCGGAGGAAGTTCCCTTCCGCATCGAGAAAGCGACCGAGTGGGTACAGCAAGTGCTGGGGTATCAGCCGATCTCGTTCCGCGCTCCCCGCCTTTGGGGATCCACCGCCTTGCTTAATTCGTTGGAAAAGCTGAATTACGTTTCGGACGCTTCTTATCCGATGTATTTCTACCGGGAAAGATTCGTCCCGTACCATCCTCATCATGAAGATTGGACGAAGGAAGGCCGGATGAACATCGTCGAGATTCCGAACTTCGCGGATATGGTCATGCAGAGCAACGATCCGGGACTCGAACGGGATCGCGACCAATGGCCCCTGTTCCGCACGAAAAGCGCGGACGAGCTGATGATACGCATTGAAGGTTTCGTTAAATTTCTGAGGGAACGGAATTTGCCCGTCGTGCTGTGTTTCTATTTCCACCCATGGGAGTTCATTCCGATCCAGGAAAGCTACCATTACGGCGAAGCGACGGTGACGCCGGACCGCTTCTTGACGCTAGGCTGCGGGGAGAAGGCGATGAGCGAGTTCTCGATCTTGATCGATCGACTGAAGGGCGTGGGGTCGAAGTTCCATCGCGCGGACGATTTCGCCGCCTTGTGGAGCCAGGCCGGGAAGGCGGGAAGCCGATGAGCCAAGCGATGGGAGAACCCATCATTGAACTGAGGGACGTTTCCAAATCTTTTCCGGGCGTTCGCGCGCTCGACCATGTTTCGTTCAGTTTGAGGCCCGGGGAGTGCCGGGCGCTGGTGGGCGAGAACGGCGCGGGCAAATCGACGTTAGCCAAAATCATCATCGGACATTACACCCCTTCCGAAGGCGCGTTGTACGTGAACGGTACGAACGTTAGCGATAAGGGCGGTTACCACGTAAGAAGCTCTCAGGCGATGGGAATCGCGGTCGTGCATCAGGAGCTGCAGCTGATTCCCGAGCTTAGCGGGCTTGAGAATCTTTTTATCGGCGGCTACGAGAAGAAGTTCGGTTTCGTCGATCGCAAAGCGATGGTTCGCAAGGCGAAAGAAATTCTGTCGTTTCTCGGAACGGACGTGGATTTGAACGTTCCGATCAAGGAGCTTCGGATGGCCGAGAAGCAGATCATTCAGCTCGCCAAGGCGGTTTCCATGCAGGCGAAGATGATCATTATGGACGAATTGACGGCCGTGTTGCAGGAGAAGGAGATCGAGAATATCTATCGGATCATCCGGATTCTGAAAGACAGGGGCATGGGCATTATCTACATCTCCCACAGATTGGACGAGATCTTCGAGGTTTGCGACACGTACACGGTGCTATGCGACGGTCGCCTGATCCACTCCGGGGATGTTGCCGACGTGAACAAGGATCAGCTTATCGAGATGATTATCGGCCGGGAGATGACGCAGATTTTCCCGCCGTTGAACGAGAAGATCGGCGAGCCGATGCTGGAACTGAAAGGTTTATCCTCAGACAAAGCGTTTCGCAACATTGATTTGTCCGTTCGATCCGGCGAGGTCGTCGGTATCGCGGGTCTGGTCGGCGCCGGCAAGACGGAGCTGCTCAACGCGATCTTCGGCAACTTCAAGACGGTCGGCGGCGATATCTATTGGAAAGGCGAGAAGGTGAAGTTTAAGAAACCTTCCGCAGCCATCCGCCGGGGAATCGGTCTCGTGCCCGACGAGCGCAAGCAGTTGGGCTTGGTGATGAACTTCAACGTCGTGCATAACATTACGCTGCCTTCCTTGAAGAATTTCAAGAAGGTGACGATGCAGCATAAGAGGGAACGGGAGGACGCGAACCGGGTCGCGCAGCTGATGCGGGTCAAGGCGACACCGCAGCAATCCGTCGTGAAGCTCAGCGGGGGTAACCAGCAGAAGATCGTCATCTCTAAGTGGGTATTGGCGGATTCCGAGCTGTTCCTGTTCGACGAGCCGACCCGGGGCATCGACGTAGGCGCGAAGGCGGAAATTTACAAGCTGATCAACGATCTGACGGCCAAGGGGAAATCGGTCATTATCGTATCGCCCGAGTTAGAGGAGCTCATCGGGTTATGTCATAAGATCTATGTCATGTTCGAAGGCGAATTCCACGCCTGCGTGTCGGGCGAACAGAAAACGCAAAGCAATATCATTAGCAAGTTGCTGGGGGTGTGAGCGTGGAAGCGGTAAATCATCGTCAAAAAAGTCTCGTTCCGGGAGGGGCATTTTCCCTCTTTTTCAAAGAATGGGCCATTCTATTCATCTTCGTAGGATTGTTCGCGGCATGCTCCATATTCGTAGACGGATTCTTCGATGCGAACAACATCGTGAATATCGTTCGGCAAATCTCGTTTTTGGCCATTATCGCGCTTGGGCAATTTTTCGTCATCTTGATCGGCGGCATCGATATGTCGGCTTCCTCGTCGATCGGATTCACCAGCGTTCTGCTAGCCGGTTTAGTGCATTGGGAGAACGTTCCGGTCGTGCTAGCGATCGTTATCGTGTTGTTCGCCTCGGTAGCCGTCGGATTCGTGAACGGATTGATGGCGGTGTACGGGAAAATTCCGGCGTTTATCGCAACTTTGGTCACGATGATCGTGCTCAAAGGCGTGAACTATCTGTATAGCAACAGCATTCCGATTTCCGGTTTGCCGGCAGGGTTCAAGAACCTTGGCGCGGGTTACGTCGGCCCGATTCCGGTGCCGATCTTGATTCTGGTTTTCATCGCTATCGTTTGTTACATCTTCACGATGCACACGGAAACGGGAAGAAGCATCTATGCCGTGGGCGGCAACGAGGAAGCTAGCCGCTTATCGGGAATCAACACGAACAAGATCAAGATGATCGCTTTCATCATCGGAAGTTTCCTGACGGCGATCGGAGCTATCCTGATCACGTCGAGAACGATGGCCGGACAGCCGACCATCGGGGAGAACATGCTGTTCGACGTCATTACCGTCGTCGTGCTCGGCGGAACCTCCTTGTCGGGCGGACGCGGTAAAGTCATCGGCGTCGTGATCGCGGCTTTAATTCTGGGCATTATCGACAACGCGATGGTGTTGCTGGGTATCGGATCTTACTGGCAATGGATTATTAAAGGGCTTATCTTGGCGATCGTCGTATTGATCGACGCCAAAACCAAAAAAGACTAGGGAGTTGTGCCAAATGACAGCACGAGTATTTATTCCGGATCATGAGTATAAAGAAAGAATCCAACGGGCGGCCAAGCTCGTCGGGCAACGCGGATTAGACGTCATGATCGTGAATTCCAACGAGGCGGATTACGCGAACGTTCGGTATTTCAGCGGATTCTGGCCGCTGTTCGAGAGAGCCGGCGTTGCGATTACGGCGGCGGGCGACGCGGCTTTGCTCGTAGGCCCGGAAAGCACGATTTACGCATCTGACTTCGGTAAGATCGATAAGATCTTTACTTTGATGGAATATCGCGAGTCCGCGAATCCGAGTTACCCCGAGCTGAAGCCCGATTCCTATCGCGACGTATTCAAGGCGCTGGGCGTGACGGGTTCGAAGCTGAAGATCGGCGTCGCGAGCATGCTCGATACGAGCGTAGTCATGATGGAGGGGCTGAAGAGCAACTTCCCGGAAGCGGAAATTTCCAGCGCCGACGAGATCATGGTATCGCTGCGTAGAATCAAGTCGGAGAACGAAATCGCTTGCATGCGCGAAGGCTTCCGCATTACCGAACTTGCGACGCAGGAAGTCATTCGGACGATCCGTCCGGGCGTGACCGAAACGCAAATGGTAGGCGTCGCACAACGCGTCATCTACGAGAACGGCGCGGAGTACGAGGGTCTTCCTATGTATATTTTCAGCGAGAAGTCGACGCGCCATGCGATCTCCCGTTCCTCGCATCGCGTCATTAACAAAGGGGATATCGTGCAATTGAACTTGTCGGCCAAGGTTGACGGTTACTCGCCGAGCATCGGCATGCCGATCAGCTTGGGCAAATTGACGCCGGAGCGTCGCGCGGTCATCGAGTTCGGCTTGAAGGCGCACGAATGGACGCAAGCCAACCTGAAAGCGGGCGTTCTTGCGAGCGATGTGGCGAAAGGCTTCTATCAATTCTACAAGGACAATGGCTACGAGAAAAACTATCTGTATGGGCCTTGTCACGGAACCGGGATGATCGAGGTCGAAGCGCCGTGGATGGAGACTTCGTCCAACTACTTGCTGGAGCCGAACATGACGTTCCAGATCGACACTTTCGTTACGACCGACACTTTCGGCATTCGTTGGGAGAAAGGCGCCGTCATCCGTCCGAACGGTTGCGAAATTCTGTGCGGTCCGATCGGTACGATTCACGAACTGGAATTCTAATTTACATCATATCGGCAGCGCAAGCCGCTTATCCGCCGCGGAAGAGGAGTCTCTCTTTCGTGGCAGGGTGAGCGGCTTTTTTATTGGATAGGAAATTATGATCAATAAAAAATTGTGGATAACTTGAACTTTTTTGCTTGATTCTACTGGAAAAAGTTCCTGAGCAATATACACATAACCAATCCAGGGCTATCGCAGGCTTGCTTCGAACGAGTGCGCGCAGGCAGATGATGTGCGATCGCCATCCTGCTGAGTCCTGACGCACGGCGCCACCTTTGGTGTCAACGGTAGAATCCAGCAAGAAATTTCTAAACGGAGATGAACGCCTTTATTTACACGCAGTAGGCATGATTTCATTGAAAAATACACGAATAAGAGCGCCCACATCCGTTAGATTTTGAAAAGCCATGACCCTACGGCCGATTGCAGTTCTTCGAATGTTCGCAGATCACCATTCTCAAAGATTGGAAATATTTTCTGAACGAAGCGGGGTTCCGAAATGTTGAAGAAAACGAGCATTTGGAGTTCTAACGGATCTGTACGCCGCTATTTTGAAGAAAACAGAGGTTTTGAGATTCTAACGGAGCTACACGCCGTTATTTGTGTCTAAATGGTCCATTTTCACTGGATTATCGGCAAATAAGGGCGATCACTTCCGTTAGATTTTGAATTGCCCCTTTTTTAGCAAAATAAGGGCTGTGAGTTCCGTTACACTTTTTCGGCCCGATAGAGAGGGACCTACCCCTCCCCGGTTGTGCCAATGCATTATAGGGTAAGCAATAAATGGATAGTCGTTGTCAGCGGGGTTTTAGCAATAACGCACAAGGGTATATCTGTCGCTCAAATTTCAGTTGCGTAAGCGATTGCCCTGCATTTCCAATGCGATTGCCTTGCATTCAATCCGTTATTGGGTTACGCAGGTATGTGCAGTTTACTCAGGTGGTCAGAAATAGCGTAAATATAAAAAAGTTTAGCAAAAGAAGTCACTCGTTAGGGTGATTTTGTTCTTGGGGCGGGTCGAATCACCCGCCAAACGTCCAAGATAAGATACTCTCGGTGCTCTACGAGTCAAGCCACCCGCCAAACGTCCAAGATAAGATACTCAGTGCTCTACAAGTCGAATCACCCGCCAAACATCGAAGATAAGGTTCGAGTCGAGTTGCTCGCCAAACGTCGAAGACAACGCGTTGAAACTTTCAAAAAGTGGCATCGGCGGTCTCTATGGCAATGCCCTCATCGTCATCCCTGGGAAAAACGCTGGCGGTACTGCCGCGGCGAAATGCCTTCCGTTTTCAGGAAGCAGGAGCTGAAGTAGGGGGCTTGATTAAAGCCGACTTCCTCGGCGATTCGGGCGATGGGGTAATCGGTCTGCATGAGGAGCAGCTTGCTTTGCTCGATTCGGTAACGGAGCAAGTAGTCCATCGGCGATTGGCCGTATTCCCTTTTCATGCAACGGGCCACATAGACGGGATGGAAATTCAAGCTCTCGCCCAGTGCCTGCGCCGTTATTTCTTCCCGATAGTGGCAGCGCAGGAAGGCGGCCGCTTGTTCGGCGCAAGCCGAGGCCGGCGTGGAAAGCTGGGACTCGATGCTGGCGGACAGCAAATTCAACGCCTCTTGCAGCAAGATCTGCTGACGGAATCGGGAGGCGTTCAGATGAGCCTCCGGACCGAGGGCGATAATCCGATCGAGTATTTCCTCCAGCTTGCCTGGCTGCGCGAGTTTCGTATATTGAGGCAGAACTAAAGGGAACGCGCTTGTATCGAATTTCTGGGATTCCGACCAGGTATCGTAAGGAATCGGAGCTTGTAAAGGCGGAATGGTTTCCGTGGCATGCCAAGAACCGCTGGGTTGGAAATGGAGCCAGTAGTAATCGGTTCGTTCTTTGCAACCGTCGGTCGCGTAATGATGGCAATCCGGACGGAGAATAAGCGCGTTGCCGGCAGACACCTCGTATTGCCGTTCTTCCTCCCCCATATAGAGGCAGCCCTGCGTAACGACCAATAAGTCGAAAACGCGAATATTGCGTCTGCTCATATGTCTATCTCCGACGCTGAATTCCGTATGGCCGCTGGCGATGTATTGAAGAAGCGGCGGCACTGTGAACTCTAACCATTCCAAGGCGGCTCACCCCATGATTCAGGTTTGAAAAATGAAACTATCGGTTTGAAATCTAACACACGCACTGCCCTAATCCCACTATAATGTGTTTTGTGTACGAAGTCGAACTGAGAGTGATTTCCATCACGGCATGAATAGCAGGGAGTTGGAATAATGAAAGCAGTAGATAATAAGTTCGGCTTATGGACATTGACCTGGCCGATCTTCATTGAAGTATTTTTGCAAACGCTGCTCGGTACTGTAGATACCATTATGGTCAGCAGAATATCGGATGACGCGGTAGCGGTTGTCGGATTGGCGGGGCAGCTGTTCGGGGCGTTGACAACCTTATTCATGACGATTGCCGGCGGCGCGGGTATACTCATCGCTCAGAAAATCGGCGCCAAGCGCGGAGAGGATGCCCGGACAATCGCGATTATGGGTTTAACCGTCAGTTCCGTGATCGGATTCGGGATTAGCATCCTGCTATACACGCAACCGCGGGCATTGGCGCATATGCTCCATCTCTCCGATGACCTTCTTCCTCTCTGGGACGTATATGTATCCTATTTCGGCGGAGGGATGTTCCTGGCGGCGATGACTGCCGCGCTTAGCACGGCCATTCGCAATACCGGCAATACGAAGGCGCCTATGTTCATTGGAATCGCCATGAACGTGATTCATATCGGCATGAACTACGTGCTGATATTCGGGATGTTCGGATTTCCCGAATGGGGACTCTTCGGGGTTTCGGTGTCCGGCAACGTCAGCCGGTTGCTCGCGGTCATGTTCTTGTTCTATGTTTTCATTCATTCTTTCGAACGTAAGATACGCTTCGCGGATTTAAGGATTTTCAATCTCAAGCTGTTCAAGGAGATTATCCGGATCGGGTGGCCGCTAGGCTTAAACATGTCGGGTTGGGTGCTCTCCCAGCTTGCGATCTACGCGTTCCTCGCCATACTAGGGGCCATGGAGCTGGCGACCCGAACTTATTTGAATACGCTAGAATCGTTCTGTTTCATGCTCGGATATGCTTTCGCGTTGGCGATTCAGATTCAAGTCGCGCATCTGTATGGGGCCGCGAAAACCCGGGAAGCCTACCAAGGAGCCTTCCGGGCCCTCTATATCGGTCTTGCGGTCGTGACGGCGAATGCTTTGCTTTTGCTTCTAGTGGGTAAGTATTTGTTAAGCCTATTCACGACGGATCCGGAAATTCTCGCGCTGGGCCATTCTTTACTCGTACTTAATCTGATTCTACAGCCTGCCAAAATGCTCAATATGGCGATCAACAACGCGCTTAATGCGGTGGGCGACACCCGGTATACGATGGTTACGGCACTCGTATCCATGTCGGTAATCGCTACCGGCTGCTCCTACTGGCTGGGCATACATGCGGGCTGGGGGTTGATCGGTATTTATTGCTGCATGATTACGGATGAAGTGGTTCGGGGAATCGTCGTTCTTCGTCGGTGGAAGGGTCAGAAATATTTGCGCAGAGCAGAGGTTCCGCTCTCTCGTGAACCTTCATCCAATCTTCATCAAACCTTCATGCCAAGTTCATGATGGAAACAAGCTGCGGTGGTAGAATTAATTTATATTTAGATTAAGTATAAATTAACTAAATCAAAACGGAGGCGATTCATATGGCAACCAGTACCCAAACAAAAACGAACACGGTAAGCGCCGTCCTCAATCAACAGATCGCGAACTGGAATATCTTGCACATGAAGTTGCATAATTTCCATTGGTACGTAAAAGGTCCTCAATTTTTCACCCTGCATGTGAAATTCGAGGAATTCTATACCGAAGCGGCGGCTCATATCGACGTCTTGGCGGAGAGGTTGCTAGCGGTGGAAGGAAAACCGGTGGCGACGCACGCGGAAACTCTTCGATTGGCTACGGTCAAAGAGGCCGAGGGCGCGGAGACTGCGGAACAGATGGCGTCCGCGATTGCCGATGATTTCTCCCAATTGGTCGGAGAGCTTCATCAAGGCATCAAGATCGCGGAATCCAACGACGATGAAGATACGGCGGATTTATTGCTCGGTATTAAGTCCGGCCTTGAGAAACACGTATGGATGTTGAACGCATTCGCCGGCCGGTAACCTCGGTTGCGAAACGCTAACCGGCGGGGGTACAATAGACCGATAGGAGGTGAGCGTCATAAGCACTTCAGGTCGGAATAGTCAGATTGGCCCTCCGCGGTTCGCGGTTGCCGTTCATATCTTGGTATGGCTTGCGCGAAGCGGAAGTTTTCTTTCCAGCGCGACCATTGCCGATCAAGTTAATTCCCATGCGACTTTTATGCGGAGAGTTCTCGCGACGCTTGCGCAGTCCGGATTGGTAGAAACCCGCGAAGGGCGGGACGGGGGATACAGTTTGAAGATTCCCGCCGAGAAGATTACGCTCGCGGACGTATATGCGGCGATCAAATGCGATGGAACGGATGCGGCTGACAATAACGAATGTAACGGCAGCGCGCCTAAGGGACCTTGCGATGAAGTCGATCCGCGCGAGCGAAATGAGCGGTTGGAGCATGCTCTGATCGAAATTATGAATACCGTCGATCGGCAAACGCTGGAGTACCTTAGAGGGCATACGATCGCTAGTTTGTTATAAGGGATTGACTTATGGCTTCCCAGATCATAATATGTGATTAGATCAGGTGCAGTTAACTCTGAGTTGACTGTGCTTTATTTTTGGCCATACTGTGCTTGAATTGAGTACAGTAAACAAGAGGAGGAACTTACAGTGGAAGTCGTATCTATCGTACTGCAATCTTTGCTTATTTTGGCTTTTCTGGGATCGGGGTTATCGAAGATCGCCGGCGCGAAAATGCACGTGGATAATTTTAACTCATGGAGACTCCCGCAATGGTTCAGGGTCGTTACCGGGTTAGTCCAAGTCGTTGGCGTCATTGCGCTCGTTATCGGTTTCTGGGAACCGAGTTGGGCGGCAGCGGCGGGGTTGTGGCTCGGCGTAACGATGTTCGGAGGAATTCTGGTGCACATTCGGGTGAAGGATCCGATTCAAAAAACATTTCCCGCCATTATTTTGTTCATTTTGCCGCTTATCGTCTTTTTCATCCAACTGTCTGAACTGGCGGATTTTCCGGGTTTCTAACTCTTGGGCATCTCGGGCATCTCGATCATCGGGATGCCTTTCTTCTGATTATTTTTCCTGAGCCAAGGGGATATCGGATAAAAGGATAAAGAGGTGTTGACATTTATCTCAAATTGTATTATCTTTAATTCAAGACAAATAACGATCATAAAACTAAGGAAAGAGGTGAGATACTCATGACGGAAGATCGAGATCTCTCGCTAGACCTCTTCATTGCATTAAACAGAGCGGTACAATGGGCCAACGCGCATACGGATCGAGATATTAAGAGTTACGGACTTAACCGAACCGAGTTCGGCGTCCTTGAGCTGTTGTATCATAAAGGCTCGCAACCGCTTCAGCAGATCGGCGGCAAGGTGCTGATGAGCAGCGGCAACATTACTTATGTCGTCGATAAGTTGGAACAGAAGCAATTCGTGCGGCGCAAGGCATCATCGGAAGATCGGCGTCTCATCTATGCGGAAATTACCGATGCGGGCAAGCAATTGCTCGATGAAGTTTTCCCCAAGCATGCGGCGGTTATCCATCAAGCGATGGACGGGATTACGGACGAAGAGAAGAAGGTAGCAAGCCAATTGCTTAAGAAGCTGGGCAAATATGCGGAAGAAGGCTTTAAGTAGCTCAAGAGCTACTTGAAGCCATCTCGGGTAGGGAAGCAGCTTTTTTCGGCCATATATCTTAGATTAAAGATTCTTAAATATAAATTCGATAAGATCGAAGGAGATGACCCTAATGAGACAACAAACGGCTGGTATCCACCATGTAACGGCTTTCGTTAGAAACGCCCAAGCAACCGTAGATTTTTACTCGGGCGCGCTAGGACTTCGGATGGTGAAAAAAACGATTAACTTCGACGCACCCGAGGTGTACCATCTGTACTTCGGGAATGAAGCGGGAAGCCCGGGAACGGTCATCACTTTCTTCCCGTGGGCAACATCGCGGCAAGGACGCATCGGAGGCGGGCAAGTCGGAATCACCACATACGTCGTACCGTCGGGAAGCTTGCCGTTCTGGAAAGAGCGTTTCGCGAAATTGAATATTTCGACGACGTTGGCGAACAGGTTCGGTGAATCCCTGGTGCAATTATCGGACCCGGACGGATTACGGCTTGAGCTCGTCGAGCGCGATGATGGTCCGGCTAGCCAGTGGGCTTTCGGGGAGTGCCCGCGGATAAAGCGATTAAAGGTTTCGGCGGCGCGGTATTGTTCAGTACGGCTCCGGACCGGACGGCTTCAGTGCTTGAACAGGTAATGGGGCTGGAGAAAATCGCCGAAGAAAGTGGCTTCGCCCGATTCAAAGCGACGGGGAATCTGGGCAACCTAATCGACGTGAACGTCGAACCGATGGAGCATGGGGTCGGCGGAGCGGGGACGGTTCACCATATCGCTTGGCGCGCTCTGGACGACGAGGATCATGCGAGATGGAGAACGCTCGTGGACGAGAGCGGCTTCCATCCTACGCCTTTTATCGACCGGCAATATTTCAACGCGATCTATTTCCGGGAAGAAGGAGGAATATTGTTCGAGATCGCCACGGATCCTCCGGGGTTCGCGAGGGATGAACCCGCGGAGACGATGGGCGAGAAACTAATGCTTCCGGAATGGTTCGAAGCGCACCGCGCGCAGATCGAAGATGGACTACCGCCTATTCAAGTACGCGTATTGGAGGCTGATCAACAATGAGACACATTTATAAGCAAGGTACGGATGCGAATGCGCCCGTACTCGTCCTTCTTCATGGAACGGGCGGCACGGAAAACGACTTGCTCCCGTTAGCGGACGCGATATCTCCCGGATCATCCGTACTGAGTGTCAGAGGCAACGTTCTCGAGAATGGCATGCCGCGGTACTTCAGGAGGCTAGCCGAAGGAGTGTTCGATATCGAGGATCTTCTATTCCGGACGAAGGAGCTTAACGATTATTTGGATCAAGCTTCGGCGGAATACGGCTTCGACCGTCGCAATCTCGTCGCGGTCGGGTATTCCAACGGCGCGAATATCGCGGCCAATCTCCTTTTCCGCTATGAAGGCTCGTTGAAGGGGGCGATTCTGCATCATCCGATGGTGCCGCAACGGGGCGTAGAACCGCCGCGGCTTGCCGGAATTCCGATCTTCATCGGGGCCGGCGAGAACGATCCGATATGCACGCCTCAAGAGACCGAGGATCTGAACGCGATACTTACGGGAGCGGGAGCCGATGTCATCGTCCACTGGGAGCGGTTCGGCCATCGGTTGACCTCTACGGAAGTGGATGCGGCGGCAGCTTGGTTTCGGAAGCGATTCGCGGGAGAGGGAAAATCATGATCGCGCTCGATCCGGCCGAACGAAGCGAACGGGATAACTACAAGCTCATGATCGGCAGCATAATCCCGCGGCCCATCGCGTTCGTCACGACCTTATCCAGTACGGGAGTGCTTAACGCGGCGCCTTTCAGTTACTTTAATATCGTAACCGCCAATCCCCCGATGGTCTCGATATCCGTGCAAAGGAAGAACGGACAACTTAAAGATACTTCAAGAAACGCCATCGAGACAGGTGCCTTCGTCGTTCATATTTCGGATGAGAATTACATTACGCAGTTGAACGTAACGGCAGCCAACCTGCCGCCGGAGGAGAGCGAGGTTGATCTTGCCGGCTTGACTCCGGCAAGCAGCTTGAAGATCGCGGTCCCGGGAGTTGCCGAGGCGAAAATCCGCATGGAATGTATCCTGGACCGAGCGATTCCGCTTGGGGGAACGGAAGATTCCCCCTCGTGCGACTTGCTCATCGGTCGTGTCGTTTGTTTTCACGTGGAAGAGTCGCTGCTCGAGAACGGACACATTGATCCTATCGCGCTTAACCCGGTCAGTAGGTTGGCCGGCAGTTCCTATGCGAAGCTCGGAGAAATTTTCTCCATCGAACGTCCTTCATGATTGATTAGGGAGAACCTCCTCAATTCCGCTGACCGTAGCAGGGATTAAGGGGGTTCTTTATATAGATAATGATTGTCGAATCTTGTACAATTATTGGTAGTTGAACATAGGAGCGTGTTATCTATGAAAGGAATGGTGTTTACTTCTTTTTTGGAAATGGTAGAAAATAAGTTCTCGTTGGATCTTGTCGATCAAATCATCGAAGCATCGCATTTGCCTTCGGGCGGTAGTTACACATCGGTTGGTACATACCACCACAATGAAATGATCGAGTTGGTCGTACAGTTGGGTGAGCGGACGGGCATTCCTTTGCCTGATTTGATTAGAACTTTCGGCGAATATTTATTTACGCAGTTGATCGGGATGTATCCTCAGTTCGTTCAAGAACACGCTACGGCTTTCAGCTTCCTGCAGAAGGTGGACAATTATATTCATGTCGAAGTGCGCAAGCTGTATCCCGATGCGGAGTTGCCGGCATTCGAATACGAAACATCCGAGCCGGGTACGTTGGTCATGATCTACCGCTCTTCGCGGCCTTTCGCGGATTTGGCTGAAGGTCTTATCTTAGGCTGCGTTCAACATTACGGAGAGCATATCGAGATTAAGCGAGAAGATTTGGCCGAAGGGACGGCTACCCGTTTTGTATTGAAGGAACGGAAATGACGCAGATCCAGGAGATCGAAGTCCTACGTCGGCAGGTCGAACGGGAGAAGAAGGCGCGTAAGGAAGCCGAACAAATCGCGGAGCAGAAAACGCGCGAAATCTATTATGTGAATCAAGAGCTGCTGAAGTTGAACGACCAACTAGAGGAATTGGTGAAGGAACGTACACTGGAGCTTTCCAAAGCCCGCGACGAAGCGATTGAAGCGAACCGGATCAAGAGCCAATTTCTAGCGAATATGAGCCATGAGTTAAGAACCCCTCTGAATGCGATCATCGGCTATAGCGAAATGTTGAAGGAAGAGGCCGACGAAGAGGGGAATGCGGGCTTTACCGAAGATCTGGGCAGAATTCACCATGCGGGGAAACATCTCCTGAACCTCATTAACGATATTCTGGATCTCTCCAAGATCGAAGCCGGCAAGATGGAAATTTATTTGGAAACCTTCGATATCCCGACGATGGTCCAAGACGTGCTGACGACCGTTTCCCCTCTCGTGGAATCGAACGGAAACCGGCTTGAATCCATTGTTCCGCAAGGGACGATGAGGACGGATATTACCAAGCTTAGACAGATTCTGTTTAATCTGCTCGGCAATGCCGGCAAGTTTACTAAAGAAGGCAAGGTTTCCTTAAAGATTAGTCTCGAACCCTATTCAGGTCAAGCCGGGGTTTGTTTCCGCATTCAAGATACCGGAATCGGCATGACTTCCGAGCAACTTGGCGATTTGTTCCAAGCGTTCAAACAAGCGGATTCATCGACGACCCGGAAATACGGGGGAACCGGGTTAGGACTTGCGATCAGCCAGCGGTTGTGCCAAGTGATGGGAGGGCATATTGCCGTCGAAAGTACGTACGGCGAGGGGACGACCTTTACCGTGTGGTTGCCGGTATCTAAAGCGGATGAAGCTTCGGGAAGCGAGTCCCTCCCATTAAATGAAAGTCTTGATCCGCTAGAAGATCGTCGTAGCACGGTGTTAGTCATCGACGATGATCCGGCCATGTTGCAATTGATGCGGCGCTACCTTAGTAAAGAAGGGTACAAAGTCATCGTAGCCCAGAGCGGGGAAGAAGGGATTCGACTAGCGAGGGAAAGGCGACCTTCGATTATTTCCTTGGACGTGTTAATGCCCGGCGTAGACGGATGGAGCGTATTGACTACGCTTAAATCCGATCCGGAGCTGTCCGATATTCCGATTATTATGATCTCGATGAACGATGATCGGAATTTAGGCTATGCGTTAGGGGCTTCGGAATTTCTAATCAAACCGGTAAATCGGGATAAAATCGTATCGGTTCTGGAGAAATACGTTGTCGAGCGTCATACCCACTCCATATTGGTAATCGAGGACGATTCCGCGGCGAGCCAGATGCTCGCGAATATGCTGCGGAAGGAAGGGTATCGCGTCGCTCAAGCCGGAGATGGCCGGATAGCCTTGGATCGCATCGCTCAAACGGTTCCGGGATTAATTTTACTCGATCTGATGATGCCTGAAATGGATGGCTTCGACTTTGTAACCGAGCTGCGTAAGCGAGAGGAATGGAGAACGATTCCCATCGTTGTCATAACGGCTAAAGATATAACCTCTGAGGATCGGTTGCGGCTAAACGGTTACGTGGCGAATATCGTCCAGAAAGGCCATGTTCATCGCGAGGCTTTATTGGCGGAAATAAGCAGTCTGGTCAGGGTATCGGATTAAAATGGCAATTTACAAACCGGCAGGGAGACTTCTCCCTGCCGGTTTTGTTACGGTTATGAAGCAACTTAGTTGGCTAGTCCACTTTAACCGTATACCGAAGCGCTGATCTCGATCGGCCCGATTACGGTGGCGGTTAGACCGGGGGAAACCGTTTCGATCGTTAACGTATAGGCTTGAGGTCCGGGCGTGGCGTTGCCATCAATGGCAAGCAACGTGTTGAGTTCGAATTTCTCGTATCCGGATTCGATTCCGACCAAGGAATAGTAGATTTCCGTTCCGCCGCGGTTGATGCGGTACAAATAAGTTCCGGTACCTACATCTCCGCTTACTCCTACGGTTGCGTTGATTTGCACAAACCTAGGAACGACAGCAGGAATGGTTACGATAACCGATGCCAGCGTTACTTTAGCGGGCGTAAGCGGTACGGGAATGGCGACGCCGCCCGAAATCGGGGTAACGACGGAAGCGTTGAAGTCTAGTAAATGCGGCATTGTTTTATCACCTCTCTTTACGATGGTTTCTATATCATATGAAAATGAGGATAAGATGACTGGACAAACACTACGTTACTTGCGTTTTTTTCAATTTGCAGGATTTCTTTACGTCTCTTTGGGGTAGGTTATAACGGTATTTCGATCTTGTCGTTCCAAGGAGATGTTCATGCCTAAGAGCAAACCGTCGATTCGCCATTCCGGACAATTAGACCGCCAGACTAAGCTGTTGCTAGCCGTTAACGGACTTTTTATTACCGCTAGCGCGCTATCCGGGACTTTCTTCGGAGTATACATATGGAAAGCCAGCCACGACTATATACAGCTTGGCTGGTTTACGCTGTTAACTCATTTATTCATGGGAATCTCGTTCTGGATTGCGGGCAATGGAGTTAAGGAAGGCAACAAAATGATCGCCATGAGGCTTGGAATCGGGCTGTCCGCCGCTTTCTATGCTCTCGTTCTAATGTTGGGCGAGAGCGCCATCGGTTATATCTGGCTTCTGGGCATCGTACAAGGCATGGCGACCGGACTGTTCTGGCTAGCCCATAATGTCGTTTACTTCGAGGTAACCGATGCCGATAACCGGGATCGTTATAATGGATCCGCGGGCGTTATCGGATCCCTGGTCGGAATGATCGTACCGTGGTGTTCCGGGTATTTGATCTCGATCATGGGGGGAGAGAACGGGTATCGGGCGATATTCATGATCTCCTTCGGGATATTTGTCGCAGGTATCGGGGTTAGCTTCTTTCTGCGCAATAGAACGCCCGAAGGGCAATACGAATGGAAATGGCCTTATCGTCTGTTGAGCGATCGGCATACCGCATGGCGTCCGGTACTAGGCGCGCTTACGGCGCAAGGAATGCGGGAAAGCGTCTTTGGCGTTATCGTCGGCGTGCTCGTCTACGTGCAAACCGGGAGCGAAATGAAACTAGGCAACTTCGCTCTGGTCACGTCGGCCGTAGGGTTCGTTAGCTTCTACGCTGCCGGAAGATGGTTAAAACCCGCTTGGCGCAATAGAGGGATGGGAGTCGGGGTGATCGCGATGATCGCATTCATTTTTCCTTTCTTTCTTGGGGTAAGCTTCACGACTTTGATGGTCTTCGGCGTAGGCGCCGCATTGTTCTTTCCGCTCTATATGCTTCCAATGACGTCGGCGGTATTCGATTTAATCGGTCAAGACGACGATAGCGTCAAGCGAAGGGTCGAATACGTCGTCGTTCGGGAGCTTGCGCTGAATATAGGCAGAATCGTGGGGATGGCGATCTTCATGGCGACAATCTCCATTAGCCGGGCGCCGATGGTTATGAACGTATTGCTTCTCGTTATCGGAAGCTCGCCGTTGCTCGGTTGGTTGTTCATGAGGAACCTCCTCGTATCGAGAGAAGGGCAAACGAAAGTTGACGTGAAACCAAAAGGTGTCGTATAATAGATAAATGAAACCAAAAGGTTTCGCATTTTCTTTATTTGGAGGTAATCAACCGCATGTCTGAACTCGCGAAAAATCAATTGCCCGATATTCGCCAAACTCAAGTGTTTAACGCTCCCATCCAGAAGGTATGGGCGGCGGTCTCTACAGCCCAAGGAATAGCGGCGTGGTTTATGCCGAACGATTTCGAACCGGAAGTCGGTTATGAGTTTCATCTGGATGCCGGGCCGTACGGCAAATCTCCCTGCAAAGTCACCGTGATCGATCCCCCGAACCGTCTGTCCTTTAATTGGGGCAAAGATTGGACGTTAACGTTCGAGTTGGTCGAGCAAGGCGATCAAACCGAGTTTACGCTGATTCACGGCGGCTGGGCAGCGGAAGGCGCGACGGAATTCGGCGAACCGCATGAAATCGTGCGCGACCGGATGAATCAGGGCTGGATCGGAATGGTGGGGAAACTTGGCGTTTATGTCCAAGCTTAATGCGGAGCAGCTATCGCAGAAGCACGACGTTTTCCAAGCGATAGCCGATCCGACAAGGCGCGGGCTGTTGCGACTGCTTGGCGATCAGGAGCTGCCCGTGACGGTTATCAGCAGCCATTTTCCAATGACACGAACCGCCGTATCCAAACATCTGCGCATCTTGTCGGACGCAGGTCTCGTGAAGGAAAGGAAAGTCGGCAGGGAAACGAGATATCGGCTGGACGCCGACCCGCTGCGCGAACTGAAAAGTTGGTTAGCTTATTACGAACGCTATTGGGAGAACAAAATGGAAGTGCTCAAGCGGTATGTGGAAACGGATGATAACAATCGCAAAATATAATTGCATAATTGCATAATGATATAGTGATGTGTTGGGTCGGCGAGGCGCCAACCTTGCGGGTTATGCCCGAATCGTGTTATCCTCGTTGTAATGAATTTAAGGAGGTGAAGGTAGGATGAATCGAGAGCTCGTGAATAACCAAGTTAGCCGGCTGCCCATCGCGATGGCTGGCATCGTTCATGGTTTGCGTAAAGACGGGAGAAGTCTGTCTGTTGCCAACCATACGATTTCACAACTCGAGAAAAGTCTCCTACCTTAACCTAAGCGGATCTATCCGAACGGGCGTAGGGAATTTTCCCTACGTCCTTTTTGCGCATCCCTGAAAGCATCAGGTATGTACCTCCGACTAAAACGGTAGGTGGACCTTTCCAAACAGGAGGATCCATCATGTTAACGATAAATTGTCAAAATGTTAAAAAATATAACGGCGCACAGCTAGTACTAGAAAACGTAACGTTCGAGCTTCATCACGGGGAGAAAGCCGGGCTCGTCGGCCGCAACGGAAGCGGTAAATCGACTTTGCTGCGGATGGTTTCCAAGCTGGACTCGCCGGACGAGGGTTTGCTGACGATTCGCAAAGACGCCAAGATCGGTTACTTGGAGCAAATTCCCGCGGAAGTTGCGAATCGATCCGTCTACGACGTGCTCGCTCTAGGCTATCGCGATTTGCTGGATTGCCGTTCTGCGATGGCCGAATTGGAGGTTCAAATGTCGGGACCGGAAGCGGCGGCTCAACCGGAGCTGTTGGAGCGGTTGCTGAGAGAGTACTCGGAGCTGCAGGAACGCTTCGAGCGAGAAGATGGCTACGAGCTCGATGCCCGCATCGATCAAGTGGCCAATGGCTTGCGAATCGAGCGCGGATGGTACGCTAGAGCGTATTCCTCTTTATCCGGAGGAGAGAAGACGAAGGTCGGCTTAGCCTCGCAACTGCTTCGCAAACCCGATCTGCTCCTGCTCGACGAACCGACGAACCACCTGGATCTGGACGGAGTCGAATGGCTCGAGGAGTATTTAATCAAGTACGAAGGCGCTTGCTTGATCGTATCCCACGATCGTTATTTTCTGGATCGGGTCGTCACGAGAATTATCGAGCTCGAAGATGGGGAATCCTCGAACTATCATACGAATTACACGCAGTACGTGAAAGAGAAGGAAGAACGGCTGCTGCAGGAATTCGCGGATTATCAGGAGCAGCAGAAGAAGCTCAAAAAGATGAGGGAGACGA
The DNA here is from genome assembly GCF_012849095.1 of Cohnella herbarum. Classification (NCBI taxonomy): domain Bacteria; kingdom Bacillati; phylum Bacillota; class Bacilli; order Caryophanales; family Paenibacillaceae; genus Cohnella; species Cohnella herbarum. The sequence goes on along the minus strand of NZ_CP051680.1, from coordinate 4,885,802 downwards.
TCAAGCAACTGATGGAGTGGGGGAAGGTCGGCGGGAACGAGAAGTTTTTCCGCAGGGCGGCTTCCATGCAGAAGGCGTTGGATCGGATCGAGAAACTGAAGCGTCCCGCAATCGATCGCAAGGAGGCCGAGTTCGAGCTGAAGCCGTTGGAACGATCCGGCAAGCGAGTGATCGGCTTCGAAGGGGTAAGCAAACGGTTCGGCGATACCGTTATTTTAGATAGAGCTTCCGGCATGCTGGAATACGGGGAACGTGTGATGCTGATCGGGCGCAACGGTTCGGGTAAATCGACGCTGCTCAAAATCATTTTGGAAGAAGAGCGAGCGGATGAAGGGAAGATCGCGTTAGGTTCGCGGGTTGAAATCGGTTATTTGGCTCAGCAGCAATATCCGAAAGATCCGAAGCAATCGGTGCTTGCTTATTTCCGTCAGGAGGCCGCGATGGAGGAAGGGGAAGCCAGATCGCGGCTTGCAGCTTATTTGTTCTTTGGGGCGGATGTGTTCAAGCCGGTAAGCTTGCTGTCCGGAGGAGAGTGGACGCGTCTTCGTTTGGCCTTGCTCGTGCTCCGCAAACCGAATCTGTTGATCTTGGACGAACCGACCAATCATATGGATATCGCGTCCAGAGAAGCGCTGGAGGAAGCGCTCGAGGAATACCCCGGCACCTTGCTGGCGGTGACGCACGATAGATATTTAATCAACCGGTTATCCCGCAAAATCTGGGAGCTTGACCGGGGTCGGATCAATGTCCATTTGGGCGACTTCGACGATTATAAAACGAAAAGCAAACGAAAGCCGGAGTCGGAGCCGGAGCCGGGTTCCCTAACGAAGGAGCGATCACCGTCCAAGGAAACGTTACCCGAGAGGAAGAAGCCGCGCAACCAAGATATCGCGGAGCTCGGCCAAGCGAAGCTTGAAGCGGAGATTGCCGGTTTGGAACAAAGCTTGATGGAATCCGAAACGCGGATGAATGAGATTGCGGAAAGCCGGGAACCTGACGAGTTGGCGCGAATGTGGGCGGATCGGGAAGCTGTTCAGGCCAAGCTTAACGATCTGTACGAGAAATGGATGTCCGAGTTCGGGGGTTAAGGTGCTGGATGCGAAAATCATCGCCGAATATTTCGTCATTTTCCGGGTAGATTAGGGTCGAAGCGAGAAGATTTAATCGCGAAAGCTTCTTACGGAAGAGGAGGAAAGGCTATGGCGAGAAGAAGGAAACTGGCGGTACCCGGCGCTGAAGCGGGGGTGACCGCCTTCAAGGCGGAGGTCATGACCAAGGAAGGCTATTCGGTCGATCCGGCAAGGCCCGACGACGTCAAGTATGAGGTGGCGGAGGAACTCGGAGTACCGTTACAGCGGGGCGGTAACGGACAACTGACGACCGAAGAAGCCGGTCAAGTGGGCGGAGCGATCGGGGGCGCGATGGTGCGGGAGATGATTCGGCTTGCCCAGGAGAAGTTATCCAGAAGAGAATAACAGAGAAGCGAAGAGCCTGGTTTACCGAAGGTTCTTCGCTTCTTTATATTCGCTACGGTAGCTACCCTATTATTTTCGAGGCAATATTTCGTAAACTCCGCATACATTGTCGTAATTCGATTAAATCCTCGTCGCTCAGGGAATCGAGTTTGCTTCTGATTTGTTCCGCGAGTCTCCGCTGCAAATCGATACACAATTGTTCGCCGTCCTCCGTGATCTCGATCTGAACGACCCTGCGGTCTTCCGTGCTCGTTGTCCGATTCGCCAAGCCGTTAATCACGAGCTTATCGATCAACGGAGTCATATTGGGGGGAGAAATCCCTAAATGATTACATAGCTGGGACACGCTTGCGCTTCGTAATTCATTTAATGAAAACAACGCCTCCAAGTTCGATCGGGACAATTGAAAAGGGATATGATCGATGGAGAAGGAGCGGAGCAGATTTTTCTTTATCAATGGAACAGCCGTTACAAAGCTTTCGGATACCGAATCGAGCAATTCCGTTCTCATGCGTTCACCCTTTGTCAGGTCTGATATGAGGTAAGTATAACATGGTCAATTCAATAATAGCTATTGACTTATAATTGTTATAATTATATAACTAATAAGCGAATGACGAGAGATCATTTCATTTTTCCGCGAGTAAAACGCGGATTTTTGCTGATTTTAAGAAAATCTTTAGAAACTTCGGCATATCTTTTTAGTAGATTATAGAGTAGAGAGAGATGGAAAGGGATGGAGCGAAATGGGGTTATTGATTAAGCTGGGAAATCGGCGCTTCCTGCTGTTTACCTTGCTGCTGTTGTTCAAATGCTCTTTGGCTTGGTTTGTCGTATTCGAAGACGGTCCGTCATGGGAGACGATGTTAACGGAGGTTCCGTTTTTCTGGCTTGTCTTCTGCCTAATCGAATGGTTCGCAACCAAGAGGAAACTACTCTATTATACGATTGCTAACTTACTATTCACGTTACTTTATTTCACGGTTCTTATGTATTACAAATATTACGGGATTATCGTTACGTACCATGCGCTGAGTCAAGCGGATAAAGTGACCAAGGTCGGAAATAGCACGTATTCGCTTATGGATCCTTATTACTTGCTTATTTTTGTGGATGTTATCGTCCTGATTGCTATCCCGTTATGGTTAAGCAAGAAATCCAAGCGGATACAGTTAAGCCTGAGGCCGATCAGCAGAACAGCCTTGTCCGTGTTGTTCGCGGTTTCGGTAGCTTTGTGTTTCTTCAGCATCTGGCCGAATCGGGCCAGCATGAACGAGAACAAACAAGCCGAAGAGATGGGAATCTTGAATTACGAGGTGTTCACCATATTCGCGGACAGTACGGAAGACGCGGAAATGGTGGAGATGGAAGATATTACTCAGCCTGCCATCAATGAAATCAAAGGCATCGAACCGTCTGCGAACGCGGAGTTTTTCGGAGCAGATAAGGGCAAGAACGTCATTATTATTCAGATGGAATCATTCCAGAACTTTCTGATCGGGCTTGAGGTCGACGGAGTCGAAGTCACTCCGAATATGAATAAGCTAGCCAAGGAAAACTTCCACTATAACAACTTCTACACGATGGTTGGGCAAGGGACGACGTCGGATGCCGAATACTTGGTGAACACGTCTCTTTACGTACCGAAGCATGAAGCGGCCACGAAGGACAACGTGAAAAAGATTCTTCCGAGCTTGCCGAAGCTGCTAGGAGAAGCGGGCTATACGAGCGCAACCTTCCATACGAACGAGGTAGATTTCTGGAACCGCAGAGAACTTTACGATGCGATCGGATTTGATCGTTACTATGACAAGAGTTTCTTCGGCGACGGCGATCATGTCGCTTTCGGCGCTTCGGATGAAGTGCTTTACGCGAAGACGATCGGCGAGCTGGAGAAAATGAACGAGAGCGGCCGTCCTTTCTATGCCCAGATCATAAGCATGAGCTCGCATCATCCGTATAACATTCCGGAGTCTAAAGTTACCTTGGAGCTCCCGGAGAAGTTGGACGATACGTTAATCGGCCGGTATATCCAATCCCAGAATTATTCCGATAAGGCTCTTGGAACGTTCATCGATGATCTGAAGCGAAGCGGAATATGGGACGATAGTATCGTCTTGTTGTACGGGGATCATCAAGGCCTTCCGGTCTATTCGTTGGATAACAAAGAGTTGGAACTAATGAAGGATCTTCTCGGCCATGATTACGGATATGCCGATATGTTCAATATTCCGCTCGTCATGCATGCACCGGGAGTGACTTTCCCTGCGGTGATCGAGCAAACCGGCGGCCAGATCGACATTCTGCCGACGGTAGCGAACTTAACCGGGATTTCGATCGCCGACCAAATCCACTTCGGACAGGATTTATTGAATCAGGGCGAGAACGTACTGCCGATGAGGCACTTCTTGCCTTCCGGCTCCATCATTACGAATTCCGAAGTGTTCGTTCCCGGAATCGCGTACGAGGACGGAACGAACTATCCGCTCGACCCTCTCGACGAGCATGGGGGCGGAGCAACGAAAGAGCAGTACGAACAGGCTCTCGAGCTGCTGAACTTATCCGACAGCTACGTCAAGCAGCTTCCCGATAGGGAGCAAGAAGAGTGAGGTTTCTTCGCGATAGAAGGTGTGCTGGGGCTATCCAATCGATCTAGAAAGATCGATTGGATAGCTTTTTTGCTTGGAGGGGATTCGGGAATGGGATATTTTCGACGAGTCGTTTCGGCGTATGCGAGAACCGGGTGCAAACAAATGCTATAATGATGTACATATAAGACCAGCGGGAATAGGTGCATGCGAAGAATATGAGTATAGCGGACATTCTGTCCAACGTGACAGAGGATAATTTGAAAAGTTTATTGGAACAATACCGCGATTTCGGGCCGTTTCCCGGAATTGCGCTGACGTTCATGAAGTCGTTTATTCCGCCATTGCCCACGATTCTGATCGTCGGAGTGAATGCGGCGGTGTACGGTTTATGGTTAGGATTCCTGTACTCTTGGTTAGGCATCGTGAGCGGCTGTCTCGTTACGTTCCTGGTCGTGCGAAGAATTGCCGGGCAACCGTACTTCGTGCGCTGGGCGCAAAAGCCTAAGGTGCAGAAAAGCTTGATTTGGGTGCGACGCAACGCTTTCAGTTATGTGTTCCTGCTTAGTATTTTCCCGGTGGGGCCTTTCGTCGTTATTAATATGGCGGCGGCGGTCGCGCAGATGAGGGTACGCTCGTTCATTATCGCGATCATGTTCGGCAAAGCCATTATGGTGATGTCGGTATCGATCATCGGACATGATTTCGGGCGGTTCATCGAACGTCCGGCCGAGCTCGTTTACGTCGTTCTGTTCGTAGGCGCGTCGCTCTGGATCAGCAAGAAGATCGAAGCGAGGTTCACGCGCGACTCCAGGCAACAACCGCCAACGCCGTCCGCTAACAAGGAGATCTGATCGGCGGGCTCCTGTTGAACAGATGATCGCCTACAGTTCGTCGAAGATATTTTCTTACGGCTACCACAGCCGCTATTTAGTCGAAAACAAGTGTTTTAAAAATCTAACGGAGCTAGACGCCTCTATTTATGCCAAATGGCATGCTTTCACTGGAAAACAACCAAATAAGAGCGCACGCTTCCGTTAGATTTTGAAAAGTAGCTTTTTGAGCAAAATAAAGGCTGCTGGTTCCGTTAAGTGGAAGCCTGGTCTAGTGAAATTCCGCGCGATTTATTAAGCTATCCCTGGGAGTAAGGAAGGCCGCGGGCCTTCATGGAAAGTCCATTTATGTTATAATCACAAGCAACACTAAACCGTGAGGCGGATGAAACTATGTTAAGTTTTCAAGAAAAGTTAGCGATCATGCAGTCGTTTCCCCAATTAGAGCGCAGGGACGTATCCCTTGGCCGCGTGAATTTCCATTATGAGCGCAGCGTTATCGAGAAGAAGAACGTCGGCTTCCACTTTCACCCTAACGGGAACGGATATATTTTCGCGGGAGAGATCGATGGGGTCGAGACGGACGAGAAAGGCTTCGTCAATATTAGGGAATATACCGAGGAACAACTTCGCGCTCTCGTGGAAGAGTCCATCCAATCGTTAACCGGCGATGATTCTTGGGAAGAAGGACAAGAGGAAAAATGGTTCGATTCGGACCGGAATTTGCTTGTGTTGAAGTTCGAGGATGACATGTGGCACATCTTCTCGGGGCTGAATCTCGAAATGGCGTTCGAGACGTACGAAGAAGCCAGGGAGTATCTAAGGGAAGAGGGCTTCAACAGGCTGTAAGATGCGGGGCGGTTCGAAGAAATTGTTCGTTGCCTGCGTCTTATAACCATTAACTTCTTGAAACGGATAGAGGGTCTCCCACGTAGATTCTAAATAAGGACCAAGTTAAAATAGAATGTAATGTGGCAGGACAAGGAAGTTTACTCTATCCATCCTTAGGAGGAAACTATGAAACGTATATTGTTGTTTATCTTAACCAACTTATTGGTCATGGTGACGATCGGCATTATTCTTTCCGTATTCGGCGTAGGCTCGTATTTGAACGAATCCGGCGGAGTCGATATGATGTCGTTGCTGATCTTTAGCGTAATCGTCGGATTTACTGGAGCTTTTATCTCGCTTGCGATGTCCCGCATGATGGCCAAATGGATGATGAGAGTCCAAGTTCTTAAACCGGAAGCAAATCTCTCTCATGGAGAACGGCAAATCGTAGAGATGGTGCATAGGCTTTCCCGTGCGGCGGGTCTAACTCATATGCCCGAAGTCGGGATCTACGAATCGCACGAAGTGAACGCGTTCGCGACGGGTCCTTCGAAGAAACGTTCGCTCGTTGCCGTATCCACCGGGCTGTTGGATGAGCTGGACGAGGCGGCGGTCGAGGCGATTATCGGCCATGAGGTTGCCCATATCGCCAACGGAGACATGGTCACGATGACGCTGCTCCAAGGCGTCGTGAACACGTTCGTCGTGTTCCTGTCGCGTCTGGCCGCTTGGGCGGTATCCCGTTTCGTGAAGGAAGAAATCGCTCCTATCGTTCATATTATCGCCGTTATCGTGTTTCAAATCGTTTTCTCGATTCTCGGGAGCATGGTCGTCCTTGCGTTCTCCAGGTACCGCGAGTTCCACGCGGATGCAGGCGGAGCCCATCTGGCCGGTAAGGATAAAATGATCCACGCGTTGCGCGGGTTGCAAGCCTATCAGGACAGAATGAGAGACAGCCAGCAAACCTCGATCTCGACTTTGCAGATCAGCGGCAAGAAACGCAGCGCGCTGTTCTCGACTCACCCGGATCTGGAAGAGCGCATTCGTCGCTTGCAGGCTATGTAATCTAGGGTTCATCAAGGGTTGTTTTCTAAGCTATATTACGAGCTGAATCAAGTTATTGTCTTACACGGAGTGCATATGTTAAGATAGCAATAGAAAAACCGAGTGCGGTTAACACTCGGCCTATACAATTGGCTTGGATGGGATGTCCCCTTCAAGTTAATGAATGGCACAAAAACCCACCTGTGGCGGTAAACCTTGGGGTGGGTTTTTACTTTCTCTTGTAGTTGTTTGCGATGTAAGATAAAAGAGCAATAATAAATGTTGAGAATCCGATCATGATGAGGATTGCGTCTTTTACTTCTACACAGGTTTAATAGGAACGCATAGTTCGCATAAGTCGTTGCTAATCATTTTACCCGTATAGCGTTCTAAGATCGGTTTGTTATCCATTTGGTATCCGCTGCGTTGCAAGTATGGCAATATTTCGTTCCATGCTTTTTGAACGTCTTCCGCTGTATGTTTGATTTGGCATACCGCATACTTTCCGCCGGCAAGCTCGCTTTCGCGAAAGGAATCATCCAATCGATATTCGTTTGAAATGACGATACATGCATCGTATCTGCAGTTTTCCGGAAGCGTTGTTTCCGGGTTGTCTTGAGGAATTCCGAGCAGGATCGCCGATTCGTTAAGCAAATTTTTTCCTTTTGCCCACTGTTTTAACTTTTCCATGGCTTGAGCATTGGCAAGACCATAAGGGCCGACTTGTCGCACGTAGGCAATGCGATAATCGGGCAGAGTTTCGATATTGATATTCATGTTTTTATTTCCTTTCTTTATTAGAGTTGAATACATTTGGAATGCTAACATGGTATAAAATGATATTCACTAAGTTTTTTTGAAAATCAAAATGAAAGGCCCATGCGCATTGCGCATGGGCCTACTCGATATGTCGCCTCCAGGATCAAGGGGGTTATTGCCGTTCGTTATAAACTCTAAGCAAGGTGTAGCGGTTCGGTCGAATATGATGCGCTTCCCGCAAGCTCCGCTGAAGCAGCTCTTGATCGATGCCCAGATCTTCGGGGGAAGTCGGACCGCCAACCTTCGTTAACAGTTCGCGAAGCGCGTTGCCGCTAGGGATCGCCCGAAGTTCAGCCATGATGGCATCGCGATGTTCTTCCGGGAACAAGGACGACTCCTCCGCGGCGAGCTTATGATAGAGATCCGAGATGACCGCGCAAGCGATGCCTACTTTGGCGCCGTGAAGAATTTGCCTTCTTCCGGTTCGCAGCAATTCCATCTCCCAGTAATGGGAGAGATGATGTTCCGACCCGGAAGCGGAATGAGATTGCCCGAATTGCAGCATGGCGAAGCCGGATTCGATCAAGGCGCGCGTCAAGATTTCGACGCCTTGCGGGGTTCTTCTGCCGATCTCTTCGCAATGGTCGACGCATTGCTGCAAGGCGCGTTTCGTACGGTCGGCGACTTCCTCGGAATAAGGCTCCCCGCCCACGAGACTGCCGAACTTCCAGTCGAACAGCGAAGTGTATTTGCCGAGCATATCGCCAAACCCTGCGGCGATCATGTCGCTAGGGGCTTTCGTTAGAATGTCCAAATCCGCGAAAATCGCGGAAGGTCCGATCGCGGGAATGGTTTTCTTCTCGCCGCGAATGATTAAGGGGGCGCCGACGGAGTTGAATCCGTCCACGGAAGGAGCGGTTGGCACGGAAACGAAAGGAATGCCGACCGCGTAGGCGGAGAAACGGGCAATATCATGCAGAGTTCCGGAACCTACGGCAATGACGACCTGGGCCGCTGCTTGGCGAAGATCGAGAATCAATTGAATCAAGGATGCTTCATCCGCGATCACGTCGCCTTGACGATCGGGCTGTATGAGAGTGGCAACAACATGAATTCCGGCTGAAGTGGCATCTCTGTAGAGGGACTTGCCCGCGACTTCATAAGTCCGCTCATCCGCCACGATGGAAACTTGACGATACCCGTTTTCTTTCAAATAAGGTACGACGCCTTGGAGCGCGTCCGATTCGATCCGTACCGTCCCGTTAAACGACATGTTCATTCCTCCCTGAATAAGGCGATAAAGCCGATAAAGCGATCAAGTCCGCAATCGATTCCCAAATAAAATCGGGCTGGAGTTCGGAAGCTTCCGCTTCCGCGCGAGAGATCGAACCGGTGAGTACGAGGGCGGTTCGAATGCCGGCTTGTTTGCCAAGCCGGATATCCGAGTTCAAGCTGTCCCCGATCACGAGACACCGCTCGGGAGGGAGTCCTAAGGACCGCAACGCCGCATCCGACATATAGGCGGAAGGTTTGCCGATGACGACGGACACTTCTTGCCCCGTCGTGCTCGTTATCGCGCTGATCAAGCCGCCGACGTCGATGGATTCTCCGTCGTCTCCCGGGAAAGTCTTGTCCTCGTTCGTGGCGATGATCTTCGCGCCGGAGCGTACCGCGCGAAAGGCCGAATTGAGCTCCGCGTAAGTCAGCTTCTCGTGCAGCGTGATGACCAGCCAATCCGCTTCTTCCGGTTTCGTAGCCAAGCGGATGCCTTGGTCGATCATTTCTTCACGAAGACCTTCGTCGCCGAGCAGCCAGCATTTGCTGTCCGGATCGGCATTCCGCAAGTATGCGGCCGTGACGGTCGAAGTCAGAATGACTTCCTCTTCCGCTGCTTGAATTCCCATGGCTTTGAGTTTTTCTTGGCACATTTTCCTCGAATAGTTTCCCCTGTTGGTAAGGAATACGACCCTCTTGCCGAGAGACCGGATAAGCGCTAGCGTATCCCGGGCGCCTTCGATGGCCGTCGCTCCCCGGTAAACGGTGCCGTCCAAATCGATTATGAAGCCGTCTATCGTATCTAATTGCATGCGTGTATGCCTCCAGAGCAATAAAGCATCGAATGTATAGCTTTATTGTCCGGTTGTTTGCGTTTATTTGTCAACAATTGAGTGCGTTTGCTTGCGTTCGCATTCGTTTGCATATGAACGTTCGTTTGTTGGGGATTTCAATCGGCGATAAGTACTTCGGTCCCTTTGATGTGCCGGATAAACTCTTTATCGGCTTTCTTATCGGTAATAAGGGTGTGGATGTCTCTGAATAGGACGGATGTCGCGATCGATCTTCGTCCGAGCTTCGTATAATCCGCCAACGCTACCGTTCTGTGGGCGTTCGCGGCCATCAGCTTCTTGAGTTCCGCCTCGTACAAGCTGAAATCCGTCATGCCTTCCTGCGGGCTGATCCCTTCCGCGGAGGTGAAGAACAAATCCGCATGGATTCCCGCCAGAATGTCTTTGCCCAGGACGCCTTCAACGGTTTTCGATCCGACCCGGAGAACGCCGCCGATTAGAATGACGTTGTTGCGCGGATTCTGGTTAAGGATCATCGCCGCTTCCAACCCGTTCGTAACGATCGTTAAATAGTTATGATCGGTTAACGCCTTGGTTAATTCCAGCACGGTAGAGCTGGCGTCCAAGATGATGCATTGTCCCGAAGCGACGAGATTCGCGGCTTTACGTCCGATGGCCCGCTTTTCTTCGTAGTTGACCTCGCTGCGGGAAGGATCCCGCGCATCCCGAACCGCTCCTTGCGCTCTAACGGGAACCGCGCCGCCATGCGTTCTCTCGAGCAGATTTTCGTCTTCGAGTATTCGCAAATCGATCCGAAGCGTTCCTTCGGATACGTTGAACCTGTGCGCCAGATCCTTCACGAGCACTTGCTTGTCCCGTTGAAGCAGTTCTAAGATCTGATCTCTTCTATGCGACGCGAACATGCGGAATCCTCCCCTTCGTTTATTGTCATTTTAGTTGAAATGACTGAAAACGACAATAAACGCAGCGAGAAAATAAATGCGAATTTATTCTTGTCAGCGCTCTCAATCCATAATATAATGAAGAAAGTTTAACCGCTTTAACTTTCGGAAGAGGGGAATAAACACACAGAAAAGCGTGACGGAAAACGCAAAGGTTGCTCGGCCATATTTTTTTGAACCAAAAGTTTAACCGCTTTAACTTTTAGGCGGGCGGAGAGATCAAGCTCCTACCGGTCAACGAAGGGGGATCATGGTGTGAAGTCGACAAGGGAAAGCCGCCGTGAGGGCAGATTGTTCTATTTTTTCATTTCTCCGTGGCTGATTGGTTTTATTGTATTTGCCTTATTACCGGTTCTTGCTTCCTTGTATTACAGCTTCACGGAGTATGACATCATCAACTCGCCCAAATTTATCGGATTCGGCAACTACAACGAATTGTTCCATGACGAGCAGTTCTGGAACTCGATCAACGTCACGCTGAAGTACACGTTCATCAGCGTTCCGCTCACGTTGTTCCTGTCATTGATTTTCGCGATCCTGATCAATCAGAAGATCCCGCTTCGGGGACTTTTCCGGACGGCAATGTATTTTCCGAGCATGATCTCGGGCGTATCCATGGCGCTGTTATGGTTCTGGGTGTTTAACCCGCAGGCGGGGCTTTTCAACTACGGACTCTCGTTATTCGGAATCGATCCCATTCATTGGTTCCTTGACGAGAAATACGCGATGTGGGCTCTTATCATTATGTCCTTCTGGGGGCTAGGCGGAGGGATGCTGATCTTTCTCGCGGGACTTCAAGGGGTTCCGTCGCATTTGCTGGAAGCGGCGAAGCTGGACGGCGCGGGTCGCCTTCGTACGTTCTGGAACGTCACGTTTCCGCTGATCTCTCCGGTTTTCCTGTTCCAATTGATCATCGGTTTGATCGAATCTTTCCAAGTATTCACGCAAGCCTATACGATCACGCAGGGCGGTCCGAACTATTCGACGTGGTTCTACGTGTACAACATTTACATCAACGCGTTTAAGAATTTCCGTTACGGATATGCATCGGCGATGTCCTGGATACTCCTGATCGCGGTTACGATTATCACTTTCGTTATTATGAAACTGTCTAATCGTTACGTGTATTACGAGGGGGGGCAGACGAAATGAGTCAATTGGCGCTTTCGAAAGAGCAACAACCCGTCAAACGGAAAAAAGCGAAGGTCGAGTTGATCTCGATCGTCGGGTTCTTGATCTTGTTGATCGTTACGGTAGCGATGATTATGCCTTTAGGATTCATGTTGTCTACCTCGCTTAAGACGACGAAAGAGATGCTTGTATTCCCGCCTTCGTTCATTCCGAAGCATTTCGCTTGGGAGAATTTCCGGGAATTGTTCGTCAACGAAGAGATTAAATTCGGCAGGCAGTATATGAACAGTCTTATCGTGGCGATCACGACGGTCATCGGGACGGTGTTTTCTTCTTCTTTCGTTGCATTCGGTTTTGCAAGATATAAGGCGCGGGGCAGCCAATTTTTATTCGTTCTCGTGCTGAGCACGCTGATGCTGCCTTACCCGGCCATCATGATTCCGCAATTTCTGCTGTTCACGAAGCTTGGCCTTCATGACTCGTTGTTACCGCTCATTCTGCCTTCCTTTTTCGCGTCGGCTTATATGATCTTTCTATTAAAACAGTTTTTCACGACGATCCCGAACGAGCTATACGACGCCGGGAGGATCGACGGGTGCAGGGAAGTACGTCTGTACTGGAGTCTGACTCTGCCGCTCTCCGGTCCTGTCATCGCCACGGTCGCGATCTTCTCCTTCATCTGGAGTTGGAACGATTTGCTGGCACCCGTGCTCTATCTGGATTCGCAGGAAAACTTCACCCTTCCGATCGGGATGGCGGCCATGCTGAGCTCCAAGTTCAGGATCGCTCCATGGAACCTGATGATGGCGGCCTCGCTGTTATCCGTGCTACCGATTATCGCCCTGTTCGCGATCGCGCAACGGCGGTTCGTCCAAGGAATCGTTCTTACCGGCATCAAGTAACACTCACATAGACCTTTATTACTATTATCGAGGGGGATACAAATGGTAAACAACAAAGGGAAGTTGGTTCTGGGTGCAACGCTGGCAGTAAGTTTAGTCGCAACGGCCTGTTCAAGCGGTGGCGGTAAGGGCGGTAAAGAAGGGGAAACGGTTACGATTACCCACTATACGATCGATTCTCCGGATCGTACGTTCGTCGAGAAGCTGATTCCGGATTTCGAAGCGAAACATCCGAACATCAAAATCAAAGTAACGAAAGCGCCATACGAGCAATTCGATTCCAAGCTACAGTCGGCCATCGCGGCGAAGAACGCACCCGATGTTACGTCCCATTGGGGTTACGGCGGATTTATGGAGTATTACAACAAAGGCATGCTTGCCGACTTGACTCCTTATCTCGATGGATTCAGCGGTTCCGACTACAATATTCCGGAAGACGTCATGAATATTTATAAAGTCGATGGCAAAACGTACGGAATTCCGTTAAACAGCTACGTTACCGTCATGCTCTACAATAAAGACCTGTTCGATAAAGCCGGTCTGGAATATCCGCCGACGGACTACGAAGACAAGAGCTGGACGTTCGACAAAATGGTCGAGTACGCGAAGAAGATGACCGTAGACTCCACGAATTTGGCGGAAGCGCAATACGGCGTCGACTTCGGCTTCGGAGAGCGGGATCAAAGACCGCAATACTTCAATGGAAACGTGTATTCCGAGGACACTTGGACGAACGGCGGCAAGCCGTCCGAGATCAACTTGACCAAACCGGAAGTAATCGAAGCTTACAAGAAGGTTTACGGCTTGATCTGGGATCAGAAAGTTTCCCCGACGCCGGCGTTCTCGAAGTCCGTATCCGGACAATTCGGCGATCCGTTCTTGTCCGGCAAGATCGCGATGTCCGTCGTAGGCTCGTGGAGCTTGGCCGCGTCTAGCGATTTCAACTTCAAAGTCGGCGTAGCCGCCGTGCCGCAAGGTCCGAACGAGAAAGTGAGAAGCGTTCTGTACGTCGATCCGCTCTTCGTTCTGAAAGATTCCAAACATCCGAAGGAAGCGTTGGAGTGGATTAAGTATCTGATCACGACCGAAGTTCAAGAAAAGTCGATCGAACTGAGCGGAGGCAATCCGCCGGTCAACCAGCAAGCGGCGGAGAAGTACTACAACAACTTCGAAGGCATCGATCCGAAACAGATCCAACAAGTGTTCGACGGGGCGTATAAGTATGGTTACGAGTCCTATAACCATCTCATCTCCAACTATTCGCAGATCAACGAGCTGTTCATCAACGAGTTGGCGAGCGTCGAGAACGGGGACCAGAAGGTTGAGGATGCGCTCCCGGTTATCGAAAAGAAGCTCAAGGAACTGCTTGCCCGCGTGAATAAGTAACAACCGCTAATGCGGGGGAAGAGGGATCGTTAGCCATCTCATCTTCCTCCGCCATTCTAGTCTTTCGGTGCTTGGAGATCGTTTGGCGTATCAGGTCGACTGAACGTATGAAAAATAGCTCCAACTATGGTACGGTATTCTCAAATCCATTTTTCTTCGTACAGGAGCGTAAGGCTATGAAGGTCAATATTTTCGATGTTGCCAAGAAGTCGGGGCTTTCCGTAGTGACCGTATCCCGGGTATTAAATCAATCCGAATCGGTTCGCCCTAAAAATAGGGAAAGAGTGCTGCAAGCGATGAAAGAGCTCGATTATCACCCGAATGCTTCGGCCCGCAGCTTAGCGAGAGGGAAGACGGGGATTATCGGATTGACTTTATCGACCTTGCACGATTCGTTCTTCGACGCGGTGGTGAAGGAAGTTAACGATAGGCTCGCCGCGCACGGTTATTTCCTGGCATTATCCATTTCGACGAGTTACGAGGACTCGTTTCATCGTTCCTTATTTCAAGAAGATCGCGTGGACGGCGTTATTTTGTTGTCCCCGATGGATGAGGACGAATATGTTGCGGAGCTTACCAAGAAAGAAATTCCGTTTATCATGATCGACAGTTCGAGCAGTAATCCTTCTGTCACTTCGATCGTCGTGGATAATTTCGAGGGCGGATACGTGGCGACGAAACACCTGATCGAGCTTGGACATACCGAGATCGCGCATATCGCGGGCCCGGATATGTACTTAAGCAGCAGAGAGAGGGAACGAGGTTATTTGGCCGCGTTGTCGGAAGCCGGTTTAAATCCGTTTGGCATCGAGCGGGGCACCTTCGAGATGTCTTCGGGTTATAACATTGCGATGCAATGGATAGACTCCGGCAAACTGCCTCCCGCGGTGTTCGCGGCGGATGATTATATCGCGCTGGGCGTAATAGACGCTTGTTTGAATAGAGGGATTCGCATCCCTCGAGATATGTCGCTCGTCGGCTTCGACGACCAAATCTTCGCGTCCGAGTTCCGTCCGATGCTTACCACGGTCAGGCAACCTGCGGACAAGATCGGCGCAACCGGCGTAGAGCAACTGTTAGAAGCGATTAACGAACCGGCTCGGAAGAGCGTTACGATTCAGATCGAGCCTGAACTCATCATAAGAGAAACAACGGCACGCGCAACAAAAAGCTAGGCATTATCGAGGCATTCGGAGCTTAAGGCGACAACGGCTTTTCGGATCGGCTTCTAGAGGCGGGAGTGAACGAAGTGAAATATTATTTGGGCGTCGATGCGGGCGGAAGCAAAACCTATACGCTTATCGTTGATGAACAGGGAACGATCGTAGGCAAAGGGGACAGCGGCAACGGAAATCATCAAACCGGCTACGAGACCGCGAAGCGGAACATTCGAGAATCCGTCGAGATGGCCTTGGCGCAAGCGGAGTTGAAGCGCGAGGATATCGAGTTCGCTTATTTCGGCTTAGCGGGCGCGGACAGGGAAGCGGATTACGAGATTTTGCGTCCTATGATCGCGGAGCTTGGATTTCCGAGACACGAGATCAATTGCGACACGGTCATTGCGCTCAGGGCCGGGACGGATCGTCCTTACGGCGTCGTATTGATCTGCGGCACGGGGACGAACAGCGCGGGCGTTAATCCGCAAGGGGAGTTCTACCAGTGCGGGGGCTTTAATTATATGTTCGGGGATTTCGGCGGCGGGGGCTCGCTGTGCGTGGAAACGTTCAGGTCGGTCATCCGCGCGTGGGATGGCCGGGAGCAACCGACCCTCTTAACGCAGTTGCTGCTTGACGATCTTGGTTACGACAATGTGCAAACGATGTTTAACGATTACTTGGATCAGGGCATGAGGCCGCCGATTCGAGTGGCTAAGCTGCTCTTCCAAGCGGCAGGCCAAGGGGATGAGGTTGCGATCGCGGTATTGCGCCACCAAGGCGAAGAGTTAGGCAAATCCGCTAAGGCGGTCATCCATCGGCTGAAGATGGAGGGCGACAGCTTCGACGTTGTTCTTGCGGGAAGCATCGTAACCCGCGGGGAAGGCAATTTCGTGCATGCTTACATCGAGCAAGCCGTTAAGGAAGCCGCTCCGGGGGCGACGATCGCGAAGCTTCAAGTAGAACCGGTCGTTGGAGCGGTTTGGCTCGCGGCAGAGGCGAGCGGCATCGCTTTGCCGGAACCGATGTATGCTCGGTTGAGCATGGTGAGAGAGTACAGCTTAGCTTAATCAGCCTAATCTTAGGTCTTCATTTCACGATCCGTTTTCGTTTTCGTTTCCGTTTCTGTTTCTGTTTCGATCACATAGAAAAAATCACCAAGGAGTTGGATGAGAAATGACTAAAAAAACAGGTTTGAAAATCGCCGTCATTGGCGGGGGTTCATCGTACACGCCCGAAATCGTGGAAGGCTTTATTAAGAACTACGAGCAATTGCCAATCAGAGAGCTATGGCTCGTTGATATAGAAGCGGGAAAACACAAGCTGGACATCGTAGGGGAATTGGCCAAGAGGATGGTCGTAAAGTCCGGGCTTCCGATCGAGGTTCATTTGACTCTGGATCGTCGTCAGGCGATCGCGGGAGCGGATTTCGTCTCGACTCAGATGCGGGTGGGGCTGCTCGAGGCTCGCAAGTGGGATGAGCATATCCCGAATAAGTACGGAGTCATCGGTCAGGAAACGACGGGTCCCGGAGGCATGATGAAAGCTCTCCGAACGATTCCGGTGCTGCTGGATATTTGCAAAGACATCGAGGAGCTTGCGCCGGACGCTTGGTTGCTTAACTTCACGAATCCGGCCGGGATGGTTACGGAAGCGATCACGCGCCATTCCAAAGTGAAAAGCATCGGGCTGTGCAACGCTCCGATCGGGCTTCATAAATGGTTGAGCGATAAGTATCAAACGACTCCCGAGCATATTTACACCGAGTTCGTCGGACTGAACCATTTGCATTGGGTTACGCGGGTCGAGATCGAGGGAGAAGACAAGCTGACAGAACTTCTCGACAAGCGGGAGGAATATTCCGGCAAGAACGTTCCGGCGACGGAGTGGGATCTCGATTTTCTGCGCGGGCTAGGCGGATTTCCTTCTTACTACCTGAAATATTTCTACCTGACCGATGTGATGCTGGAAGAACAATTGGAGTCGCTTAAAACAAAAGGAACGCGCGCGGAAGTCGTGAAACGGGTGGAAGACGAACTGTTCGAGCTGTACAAGGATCCGGATCTTCAGGAGAAGCCGAAACAATTGGAGCAGCGCGGCGGCGCTTACTATTCCGAAGCTGCCGTGAACCTGATGGTGTCGTTATATAACGACAGACGGGACATTCAGACTCTGAACGTCGCGAACGGGAAAACTCTCGACTTCCTGCCCGAGGATGCCGCTATCGAAGTGAATTGCGTCGTCACCGGTACGGGGCCGATTACGCTACCGGTCACGAAAGTGCCGGAGCAAGCCAAAGGACTCATCCATGCCGTTAAAACGTACGAAAGGTTGACGATCGAGGCAGCGATTACGGGAGACAGAGAAATTGCTCTCCAAGCGATGGCGTCGCATCCTCTCGTTCCTTCCGTGAAGATTGCCAAAGCGATGTTAGATGAGATGTTGGAGCAGAACAAGCCTTATCTTCCGGCCTTCTTCAAGTAAGTATCGCGGTGAAGGAAGGCGATAGAGGTCAAAAGGAAACCGTCAGGACGCTCTGACGGTTTTTTGCCGCGTATAGGCACGATTTTTCGCCAACAAACGAGAAAATCAAACATTATTATTTCTAGTTTACCTCAATTTTACCTTGAGCATGTACCCTTTTTCATAGGAAGATTCTCTTAGGGGGAGTTTATTTGTTGCTCGTTAGAGGGTCGTAAGATGAGAAAGACAATCACGGAGCAAAACTTGTTGTTTCTTCTATCCCTATTGGCCTTTCTCGCGGGCGTCGCGATGATATGGATCTATTTCGCGCCCGAAAAGTCGGTCCCTGCTCCCGTAAATCGGATGACGTTGACCGATGACATGAAGGAGTATTGGGTTAACCTGCAGATGGATGTTCTTCCGGATGAAGAAGGAAAGTGGACATTCGAAGAAGCGGCTTCCCCGTCCTTTAGTGATCGTTATCGGCCCGCGTCGGGACAATCGGCCTTCGGCTTATCCGCCAAAACCTATTGGATGAGGGTAACTTTCGAGAACCGATCCGCTCGCGAGCAGTGGGTATTGCGCTTAATGAACCCGGTGGTGGACGAGTTTGATATTTTTATAAGGGAAGAAGTCGAAAACAGAATTCCGGATCACTACTGGTCGCAAAAGATTCATCTGCCTTCCAATCAATCGATAACGCTCTATATGAGGGCGACTACGGACGGTTCCATGATTTTGCCGGTTCAATTACTGGAGGAGAACGCGTTCAGGGATCAGCAGCGGAATGAATATATTTTGTTCGGCTTGTACTATGGTTTCGTGTTGCTTATGGCTGCATATATATTCGCCATGTTTATATTCATGCGCATAATCACTTATCTGTATTACTCGATATATCTCGGATTCTTCGCGTTATCTCAACTCGTGTGGAACGGGCTGCTGCAAGAGATTCTCGGACCGAACCATTGGCTTCTTACTCTTCTGCTTGATCTATTTAATAACTACGAAGGCGTATTCTTGTTTCTCTTTATCTTTTGCCTATGGTTCGTGCTTCTGTTTCTGGATAAAATTCTGCAATTGGAAACGTATGCTCCGCTTATGCGCTCCGCATTCAGGATGCTTTACGTGATTTCGCCTATGATACTCGCGGGATTACTGTTTCATTGGCCGGGTTTCTCCTCTATTGCTATTTATTATGAAATGCTGGTAACCGTCGTGCTATCCATAGCTATTTTCAGGAGCGTGTATAAAGGGAATCGTGCGGCGAGGTATACCGTTCTCGGGCTCATTGCGATTATCGGTTTGGCCTTGCCTTCCGTACTCTATACGTTTAGCTTAATGGATTTTAGCACGCTTACCCATTACGGGTATCAAATGGGTTCCATTGCGGAATTTATCATACTGGCATTCGCGCTGTCTTACCAAGCCAAACAAAACCAGATGGAAAAAGAGAAGGCGCAGCAGCAGATGATCGCCAACCAAGAGAAGCTGGTCCGGACGTTGGAGCGTTGGAACGAAGAACTGGAGTTCACCGTTGAAGAGCGCACGGAGAAGCTCGTACAATCCCAGAAGGAGCGTAACGAGCTGTTGCAGAACATTTCCCATGACATCCGCTCTCCGCTAACCGTCGTGCAAGGGGGAATTCGCGCGATGATCCTCGGAATTGAAGTCGAGCCGGGGGATAAGAACAAGTACTTGGAGAAAATCTACGAGAAGGTTCTCTACATTACCCGGTTTATAGACGATCTGTTCCAGCTTAGCCGATATGATCAAAATCAGAACGATGCGACGGTCGACACCGTCCAGGTTCGGGAATGGATAGAACGTGAATTCGGCATTCAAGCTGAAGATATACGAATGACCGGCAGGCAATGCGAGTCGAGCATATCCGCGGAAGGCCGGGGAGAGCTGACGATTGACCAGCATAGCATTCGCAGAGTGCTTTCCAACCTGGTTCATAACGCTTGCAAATTTTCGCCCTCCGGTAGCGTAGTTAAGCTTGAAGCGGTATTAGGTTTGCAAGAAATACGGATAAGCGTAAAGGATAACGGCGAAGGAATCGCCGCGGAGCATATCAATCAAGTATTTAACCGTTCTAATCGGGGAGGTCAAACGGGGATTTCTACCGGGAGCGGCTTAGGGCTAGCCATTGCGAAGGCAATCGTCGAGCGGCATGGAGGGAAGATTGGAGTGGAAAGCATAGAAGGCGGAGGAAGCCGTTTTTTCTTTGCTTTGCCCTTGGAGCCATTGAATGCAGAAGATCGGATCAGGAACGATAAGGATTGTTTGGCAAAATGAAGGCGGCGGTATTCCCGAAAGGTCCGGGCGAATTATGATACAATAGAGGAACAAACGTTCTTTTGTTGTTAGGGGATATCGCGAAATGCCAGATTTGATAGCTCTTTCCGTAAGGGGCTTAGTCGAGTACGTTTTTCGCGGTGGCAGCCTCGATTCCGGATTTCGGACATGGAGTACCCTTGCGGAAGGTACGAAAGCCCATCAGAAAATACAAAAGCAGTACGGCGAGTCGGATCGGAAGGAAGTATACGTGAGCGCGGAGATTCCTTACGAGGAACTCCTTTTCGTCGTGGACGGACGCTGCGATGGGCTGCTTGTCGGCGAGGATGGCGGCATAACGATCGACGAAATCAAATCGACGGCGCGAGACGTGGGAGCGATGACGGCGGAGGATTCGTATCCCGTTCATTGGGCGCAGGCTAAATTTTACGCATACATGTTCGCCAAAGATAAAGGCTTGGATCGCATTCGAGTTAGGCTGACCTATGTTCAAGTGGATACGGAGGAGCAACGAAGATTCGAGCAAGAGGTCGGAATGGAGGAACTGGAGCGCTACGTCACGGATATCGTCCAAAGCTATGCTCCTTACGCGCGGTTGCTTGAACGTAACCGGGAATCTAGAGACATAAGCATCGCCGGCTTGCCTTTTCCTTTCCCTCAATACCGCGAAGGACAAAGGAAGCTTGTCGGCTCTGTGTACAAGTCGATCGACGAAGGGCGGAAATTGTTCGCCAAAGCTCCGACGGGCATCGGGAAAACGATATCGACTTTGTATCCGACGATTAAAGCGATCGGACTGGGCAAGGTTCAGCATCTCTTCTATTTAACGGCCAGGACGATAACGAGATTGGCTGCGGAGGATGCCTTGTCGCTCATGAAAGCTCAAGGGCTTCATCTGCGTTCCGTCACGATTACGGCTAAGGACAAGATCTGTTTTCAAGACGAAGTAGATTGTCGACCGGATAAGTGTCCTTACGCCGACGGTTATTATGATCGGATTAACGGCGCGATTCTGGATTTGCTGGGCAACGAAACGCTAATGAATCGGGAAGTTATCGAGAAATACGCTCGTAAGCACTCCGTTTGTCCATTCGAGATGTCCCTGGATGCGGCATATGGGGCGGATGCGGTTATTTGCGACTACAACTACGTATTCGATCCGCGAGTTTCCTTGAAAAGGATGACGGGAGAGCATAAGCATCAGACCGTTCTATTGGTGGACGAGGCGCATAACTTGATCGACCGAGCAAGGGAGATGTATTCCGCCGCGTTGGATAAGAGAAATTTTATGGAGCTGGAGCGGGAGTTCAAAGGGGTTCGCAAAGAGATTCATGCCGCCGCCAAAGCGATCAACAAGTGGTTTATCGCATGCAAGAAACAGGGGAATGGGCAGGTTATCGTTACGAAAGAGAAGCCGGACGAGTTGCTGGAGTTGGTCGAGGAGTTTACCGTGCAGGCGGAGCGGGAGCTTGCGGGAAGCGGTTCGGATATGGGAAACGCGACGTTATTGGAAACGTACTTCGACGCTATGAGCTTCATTAGAATCGGCAAGCTTTATGATGATAGCTATATCACCTATACCGAGATGACCCGAAACGATGTTCGGTTGAAAATGTTTTGTCTGAACCCGGCCTATCTGCTCAGACAGATGGGGAAGGGCTTTCGTTCGCACGTGTTCTTCTCCGCGACGCTGTCCCCGTTAAACTACTTCATGGACATGTTAGGAGCGGAGGAAGAGGACTATTCCGTGACGCTTGGATCGCCCTTCGCTAAGGAACAGTGGGAGGTTTCGATCGTGCCTCTGTCTACGAGATACGCGGATCGGGAGCGGACGAAGGCTCGGCTAGTGAACGAGCTGCGGCGATTGACGATGGAGCGGCGCGGCAATTATCTAATCTTCTTCCCCTCTTACGAGTACATGAACGGCGTTTACGGGGAATTTGTCGCCGCGAATGAAGAAACGCTGCCTACTTTGCTGCAGACGCCCGATATGTCGGAGGAGGAAAGGGAGCGATTTCTCGCTGCTTTCTCCCCGGATAACGACCGGACGTTGATCGGGTTCGCGGTGATGGGAGGTATTTTCTCCGAAGGGATCGACCTGGTGGGCGATCGGTTGAGCGGAGTGGCGGTAGTGGGAGTCGGAATGCCGCAGATCGGCTTGGAGCGGAATCTGATTAAGGGCTATTTCGACGAAGAAGGGCGTAACGGCTTCGATTACGCCTACGTATACCCCGGCATCAACAAAGTGCTGCAGGCAGGAGGAAGGCTGATCCGTTCGGATAAAGATCGGGGAGTGCTCGCGCTCATCGACGACCGGTATACGCAGCCGCAGTATTCGCGGTTGCTGCCGGAGGAGTGGCGGGGGTGAGTCCTCAGCTTATTGTCGCGAAGTGCGACATTGGCGGGCTGGGGCGCGGGAAAGCAGCGCTCAATGTCGCGAAATGCGACAATGGCGGGCTGGGGCGCGGGAAGGCAGCGCTCAATGTCGCGAAATGCGACAATGGCGGGCTGGGTCGCGGGTAAGCAGCGCTCAATGTCGCGAAATGCGACAATGGCGGGCTGGGGCGCGGGAATACAGCGGTCAATGTCGCGAAATGCGACAATGGCGTGTGGTCGCAGTGCGCCGCCGTCCGCGTCGTCCCCACCGCTCGGGTTATATCGAATACGTTAGCTTCTTGTTCCTGCTATAATCGCTTTCGTTGCGCTCGAGAATCCGATCGAGTATGAGCTTCTCGAAATGAGCGAAGCCGCTATCCCGTTCGCGCGGCCGGTCTAGCGTGATGTCTAGGTCGAGAGCGATACGCCCGTTCTCGATTAGGATTACGCGATCGGCTAAAGCAACCGCTTCGCTGACGTCGTGGGTAACCAGAACGGCGGTGAAGCGCTGATCGCTCCACAAGCCCTCGATCAACTCCTGCATGTCGATGCGGGTAAGGGCATCGAGCGCACCCAAGGGCTCGTCGAGCAGCAGCAATCGCGGCGACCCGGCAAGCGCTCTTGCCAGGGCAACGCGTTGGCGCTGTCCGCCGGACAATACGCCGGGCCAGTCATGCGCGCGATCGGCAAGGCCGACTTGCTCCAGGGCATCCAGAGCTTTGCCCTTATCCTTCGATTTGACGCCGACTTGCACGTTCTCGACGGCTCTTCGCCAAGGCATCAACCGCGCGTCTTGGAAGAGCATTCGCGTATCCTCGCGGATGCTCTGGATAGGGTCTTCATCCACCGCGAGTTCGCCCTCGGTCGGACTATCCAACCCTGCGATCAATCGTAGCAACGTACTTTTTCCGCAACCGCTTCGCCCGATGATGGCGACGAATTGACCTGCCGGAATATCAAGGTCGACACCCTGCAATACGCTCTTATCCTCGAATTTCTTGGTTGCGTTTCGAACGCGGAGACGAGCCCCCGACGAAATTTGATTTCCCATGCGTTGTGCTCCCTCTTGACTCATTCGTTCACGTCTTCTCCCTAACTTCCGCTAGCGCTTGGCGTAATTCGGATTCCATTGCAGCAACCTATGCTCCAACCATTTGGCCGCGGAGTCCGACAGTTTTCCAAGAACGGCGTAAATGATGATCGCGAACACGACGATGTCGATCCGCATGAATTCCCGGGCGTTCATGGCCATGTATCCGATACCGGAATCGGCCGAGATCGTCTCGGCCACGATGAGGGTTAGCCACATGAAACCTAATGCATAGCGCAGTCCGACCAAAATCGAAGAGATCGCGCCGGGCAGAACCACTTCGCGATATAACGCGAAACCTCGAAGTCCGTACACTTTGGCCATCTCGATCAACCCGGGGTCGATAGAGCGGATGCCATGTAAGGTGTTCATGTAGATCGGGAAGAAAACCCCGAGCGCAACTAAGAAAATCTTGGCGCTCTCATCTATCCCGAACCAAATGATGACCAGCGGAATGAGGGCGAGATGGGGGACGTTGCGGACCATCTGCAGCGTGCTGTCCAGTAATCTGTTGGCGACGGACGACATTCCGTTGAGCAGCCCCAATACGAACCCGATGCCTCCGCCAATGCCTAGTCCGATGAATGCTCTTTGCGTACTGTCGCCGATATAGCGAAAAATATCTCCCGACTTGATAAGCGCAAAGCCGGCTTCCGCTACTTTGAGCGGAGTCGGCAACGTACGGGTTGAGATATATCCGAACTGGCCTAGAAGCTGCCATACCGCAATGACGAGAATAGGGACATAGGCCGGCGCGAACCGGTTATTTACGATTTTGCTGAACAAGTTCATGAGTCGCTCCTCCGCCTTGCGGGCCGGTTACTTTTCCCGGGCGTTTGTTGTAAGCCACGAGCTCGCCGAGAGGTTCGATTGCCGACGAATGCGCATGCTGATCTTGAAGCTTCAAGGGGAGCAGGGGAAATAGCAGTTCCGCGGCTCTATAGGCTTCTTCCAAGTGCGGATACCCGGAGAAAACGAACGTCTCTATGCCAAGCTCGTAATATTCCAGCATCCGATCCGCGACGGACCGCGGGTCGCCTACGAGCGCGGTTCCGGCTCCTCCGCGCACGAGTCCGATGCCGGCCCATAGATTAGGCGCGATGACGAGCGCGGACCGATCTCCCTTATGCAGGCTGGACATCCGTTTCTGACCGACGGAGTCGTACCGGGCGAGAATGCGTTGCGCCTCCTCGATCGTCTCATCGTCCACGTATCGGATTAGTTGGTCGGCCGCGGCCCAAGCTTCTTCATCCGTTTCCCGAACGATAACGTGAAGCCGGATGCCGAATTTGACCGTTCTTCCGCTTGCTTCCGCAAGCTTGCGTACTTCGGCGATCTTCTTGGCGACTTCCTCCGGAGGTTCGCCCCAAGTCAGGTAGAAGTCGACGTGATCCGCGGCGATTTGCTGCGCCGCGGGCGAAGAGCCGCCGAAGTAAACGGGAGGATAAGGCTTCTGAAGAGGCGGGAAGAGTAACTCTCCTTCCTCTGCGCGCAGATGCTTGCCGTTGTAGCTCACTTGTTCGCCCTGCATGAGGCGCCGCCAGATCGTCATGAACTCGTCGGTTTGCTCGTATCGCTCGCCATGCGATAGGAAAATCCCGTCCCCGGCGAGCTCGTGAGGATCCCCTCCCGTGACGATGTTCACTAACAGCCTGCCGTTTGAGAATCGATCGAAGGAGGATGCCATCCGGGCGGCGACCGAAGGGGACATGAGACCCGGGCGAACGGCAACGAGAAACTTCAGTCGGCTTGTGGACGAGATCAACGAGGATGCGGCGATCCACGCATCCTCGCAAGCTTTGCCGGTAGGGACAAGAACGCCGTGATAACCTAGCCGGTCGGCAGCTTGCGCGATTTGCCGAATGTAATCGTAGTCGACCGCTCGCGCTCCTTCGGACGTTCCCAAATATCTGCCGTCGCCATGCAGGGGGATAAACCAGAATAATTCCATATACGATCTCCTCAATCCTAGGTAGGGTAGGTGGGGTGGGACGTGACGCAGCAGGGTGCTTATTTCAAGATGGCATCGTTGATGTTGATCGCCGCTGGAATCAGTTTAAGTTCTAAGAACGCATCGGCGATTTTTTGTTGCGCCGCTATGATATCCTCGGTGATCGGTTCTACGCCGAATCCGCGGTGGGACAGTGCCTGCTCCAAGGATGGAATGTCTAATCCGAGGGCGGGAGCGAGCAATTTGGCGACATCCGGCAAATTCTCCTTGGCCCAAGCGTCGCTCTCGTTTAATTGCTGCAGCAGGACGTCGATCGCCGCTTTATCGTTTTCCGCGAACGTACGGGTCGTTAAATAATATTCGTAGTTATCGACAAGGCCTTCGCCGTCTGCCAAGACGCGAGCTTTAGTCGCCAATTGAGCGGCGGAGTAGAACGGCTCCCAGATGACCCATGCATCGACGTTGCCGCTTTCGAATGCGGCTCTTGCGTCCGCGGGAGGAAGGAATACGACCTCGATGTCGGAGTATTTCAAGCCTTCCTTCTCCAAGTACTTCACGAGCAGGTAATGAACGTTGGAGCCTTTGTTCAGAGCGACCTTCTTGCCCTTCAGATCGGCTCCCGTCTTGATCGGGGAATTCTCCGGCACGAGAATGGCTTCCGCCTTCGGGCTTGCGGGAGAGTGTCCCAAATAGATAAGGGGCGTACCGGCCGCTTGCGCGAATATCGGAGGCGCTTCGCCGACGTTCCCGAAATCGATGCTGCCTACATTCACGGCCTCCAGCAATTGAGGGCCTCCGGGAAACTGTGTCCACTCGACCTTGTAGCCGATTTCCTTGAGCTTCTCTTCCAAGCCGCCCTTTTCTTTCAAAATATTGATCGAAGCGTACTTCTGATAGCCGATGCGAACGGTTTTGTTGACTTCGGCGGAAGGAGTTTCAGCCGCGGATGGGCGGGCTGCTTCTGCGCTTGGGCTAGCGGAGCCCGAGCTTGGGCTTGCGCTCGTGATCGTACTCGAGCCGGAAGAGCCCTCGTTGTTCGAATTGTTGTTGGAGCCGCAAGCGGTCAACAACATTAACGCTACTACCAGTGCAAGGGCGATCGCCCCGCGTACTCCTTTGTTGCTTATCCGATTCGTGCTTTTCATGACCGTCACTACTCCTCTAGAATAAGTATCATTTAAAAACTCATAATTCCAATGTAATTACTAAGTTTTATTAAGATGAAATTAGCATCCCTATATTTCAGTGTCAATACAATGAGAAGAGATGAGGAGCTATGAGGAATAATGAGTGAGATAACCAATTTCTTCCATGAGGATTGAAGTTTGCGTAGTTTTCCTTTAAGATAAGAATAACTTATTATTCCAATAATAATAGTATGAATTAAAAAACAGGCAACGAGGTGCGGAGATGCCAAAGGAGCGTTTCGATCTATTAAGCTTGCAGGAAGCAATGGATATTCTGGGCGTCAGCCGGGCAACCATCGACCGTTGGCGCAAGGATAAAAAACTGCCTCATATTAAGATAGGCAAAGAAATCTGGATCGACAAAAACAAGCTGCAAGCTTGGGTACATCTTCACTCTCGAACGCAGGCGGAAGATCAAGAGGCTCGGAAATACGAATCGGCGGCATCTTCTTCTGCCCAAGTGATTACGGTAGGTTATCAAAGCGGAGCCGCTTTATTGTGGAGCACCTTAGTGATTAAGAGCCTCGGAACTTTCGATGAGGAACTTCGGATATCAAGCCCCTCCACCGAGTACAAAGTAAGATGGTTAAATGCCCCTAACGGCATGGAACTCGTGGAACAGTTAATCGGGGGTAACGTTCAGATCGCCTCCGTTGGAGACTACCCGATCATCGCGAGCCGTGCGCTTAGCCATATTTTATCGCGATTTAATCCGCTTTTCCTGGCGTTCGACGGCAAGACGCGCAATGGGGGCGGCATATCGCTTGTTGTCCCTTCCCGCAGCGCGATTAATCGGCCGGAGGAACTGAGCGGCGTCGCCATCGCAACCGTGGGCAACTCCAGCGCGTCCTATCGGCTTAGAGAGTGGTCGGAAGCGTTCGGGATTACGTCCGAGCCGGTGGAGCATCGCACGATGGGAGAATGTTTAAACGGGATTATGGCGGAAGAAGTAGGGGCAAGCGTTCTCTGGGAGCCCTACCTTAGTTGGATACAATCGATAGGCGCCGGCATACCCGTACTGTCGGAAGGAATCGGCGGGGATTATTTGACCGGATTGATGGCTGACGGCAATTGGGCGCAAGGAAACGAAGACGTCGTTATCGCTTATTTGAAGGCGCATCTACGGGCTCACGACTTCATTCGGAACGAACCCGCCCGGGCGGCGAAGATCATCTCCGATGCAAGCGGATTTCCGGTTGCGATCGTAGCGGGCGTATTATCGCAGATTCGTTGGGATGCTTCCTTGTATAATCGAGATCTGCAAACCTTGAATCGCTTAAGCGAAGTTCAATCGGATCGGCTGCCTGCCCGAAGCGAGTCTCGACATGGAGAAGGGTTCGCTCTCGGCAAACATTATTTGCAAAACGCGGCTGAAGCTTTGAAGCTTCCCGGTCTCCCGGATACGCCGCTACCCGGCGAGTGGTCCCGGGAAATTCTATATTAAGCGGGGTAATATAGCCGGAGTAAATAACCGTTGAGGGAACATTCGCATATGTGATATAGTAGGCGCGGAAAAGCGTTATCGCGAAAACTGTGGATGAAAGGGGCATATCGTGAGATGTCCGTATTGAATATTATACCCTTCGGAGACTCTATATTGCGCAAGAAGGCTAGACCGGTAGAGGAGATCACGCCGAAAATCATCAAGCTGCTGGATGACATGGCCGAGACTCTTTACGCAACGGATGGTCGCGCGGGGTTGGCGGCGCCTCAAGTCGGAATCCTGAGAAGGGTAATCGTGATGGATTGCGGGGAAGGGTTAATAGAGCTGATTAATCCCGAGATCATCGAAGCGAGCGGGGAGCAGGAAGGCGCCGAAGCCTGCTTGTCTTTCTTGGGTTATCACGGCTTCGTGAAAAGGGCGAATCACGTCCGAATCACGACGCTTAATCGGCAAGGCGAGAGGGTTGAGCTCGCGGGCGAAGGCTTTCTGGCCCGATGCATCCAGCATGAAATCGACCATCTCAACGGGGTCTTGTTTATTGACCATGTTCAAGAGCCGTGGCTGTACGAAGATCAGACGCAGCGTAAAATCAGTCTGCTGGAAGTCGTCAGACAGTCGAATAGGGGATTATAGGTTCGATTTAAAGGCGTGAGGCTGATCGAGATTGGCGCAATGTCCGGCATGGGCTACAAGGCGATAACGGCTTTGGGCTTTTTTGCCGTTCGCGGTTCAAACGAAGACGGCACGGTTACAATGTTAAGGCATGATCAATTGACTCTGGGAGGCGATGGAATGGCCGAGCACAATCATGTCGTCAACAAAGACGGAGAGATCGATCCGAACAAGGTCGACGATGCGATCTCGAAGATAGACACCGATGAGCGGGAGCGAATCTTGGGAGATTTCGAGCAATTCAAAGGCTATTTGAACAAGCGGATTAAAATGGCGGAGAGCATCGGCATGGGAGAAGAGCAGATGGCGATCATCGCTCAGAAAGTAGCCGACTACCTGGCAAGCCATGAAGAGCCTCGTAATCACGAGGAGTTGCTTCTTCAGGAATTGTGGAAAGTCGGGACCGCGGAAGAGCGTCATATGTTGGCGCATATGCTCGTGCGTCTTGCGCAGACGCAATATAAACACTGACTCCGTAATATTGGAAGGCTGCCGAAACCGTTCCGAGTTTGGAACGGTTTCGGCAGTTTTTTACAAGCGGGCTTGCAACAAATTACCAGTCCGCGGCGTCTGTTCCAATGGGGGTGCATGAGAATGATTAGAATAATATTAATGCTAGGACTTATTATTTCCGTGGTTGGATGTAGCTCGGCCAATTCGAATTCCGGCCCTCGGCCGCACACGCTGTCGAACGACCCGATCCCGAAACCGGCCGATATCAAGCTCGTAAACTGGGGTAAAGTCGAAGTGAAACAAGTTACGATAAGTCGCTCTCAACGCTTCGGAAGCGTGAACCCTTCCGTCTTGGGCACCTTTACGAAACAGGCCGATATCGCGCGATTTGTTCAAGCTTTCCGTAAGGCGGTGAAGATCGAAGGCAAGTTGGATATCGCGAGGCCGGAGTATGATCTGACATTCGCGACAGAGGCCGGTCAGGAAACTTTTCATATATGGATCGGACTAAGTAAGGGCGCCAAGGGCTTGTACACGTATGTAGCCGACACGGGCACGGGATATACGATGGCTGCAGAGGATACGGATTACCTTCGCGAGCTGATTGGGATGATGCCTTACACCTCGGAGCAGGCGGAGAGTAACGGCGATGTCGTGAACGTGCACGGAAAAATTATTAATTCGGCCAATTGGACTCGATTCCTCGAGAAGATGGAACAAGGAACGCCAAGCGATGTTCAAATCACTTCCTATACCATTGAAGGGGATCCGATATTTCAGGACCTGTTCTTCGACGGGCAGGCCATTCGGTATACTTACGATAATACGATGGACCATTTCGGTTCCCCCAACAGGCTAACAACTTATTGCAAAAACCTAGAACAAGAAGAGGGACGATTCACGTTATCGAAGTGCGACAGCGAAATACCCAGTTTCTCCTTTACTCCCAATGCGGGAGGGTGACCGATTACCGGTTGGTGATCGCTGATTGCTGATCATGACAACCAAGGTCGCCCGTCGGGCGGCCTTGGTTTATGAGCATTGGAGTTATTGAGGGCGAATTCGGACGACTCCGATATCTACCGCGTTAATGGAGATGGAAAAGCCCGGCCGCTCTTGAGGAGCGACCGGGCTTTATCGTGAAACTATAAGGACTTACTTGTTCGTGCTATGTTGCTTGCCCGGCAACTTCTGGCCGGATTTCTCGCTGGAGTCTCCGCGTCCTTGCCGTTGTCGGTTCATCTTATCCTTGCGTTGCGTATCGTGCAGTTTAGCTACAAATTCGCTCGTGTCGTCCATGAGAAAGAGGGTCCCTCCTAGAAAGTTGAGATCACCTTCATACTATTCCCAATCGGGCGAATAATAATTGAAATTACTTGAATTCGATGGAGCTAGCCAACTCAGGACCATTCTCGCCGGCGTGGTAGACGGAAAGAGTTTCTTTGCCGTCATCTACGACCAGGTAAGGGCAGCAATCGTACAGAATCAGACCTCTAAGCTCGCCTTTCACGCGGATGGATTCATGGAACCCTTTCTTGAGATCGTCAAAATCGTTGGCGGTATAGGCGACCACTTCATCGCCGATTTTCTCGGCATAGTGATGGCCTGTTCTGGTAACGACCTTATCGCGGGCCGAAGTGTGGATGCGGCCGCTGTAGTAGGCGTCGGTCGTGTCTTTTTCCTTGCCCGGTACGATTTTAGGCCATAGATCGCTGAACACCATATAACCGTTCTTGTCGTTCTTGATCAGGATCATCGGAATTTTCTCCGGGCCGTAAGGAATGACGAATAGATCCTTCAATTCGCCGATACGCTCTTTTCCCTTCGTTTGAAACAGCTGACCGTCCTTGTTGTAGACGAATACTTGCTTGCCGATTTGAAGCGCGGCAAAGCCGCCTTCTTTGGTTAGGGTCGCTTCGATCGGTTTAACTTCCGGAGGAGCGGTTTCTTTGCTTTCCTCGGCTGCGTATGCGAGGGAGGGGGCCATCAGTGCGCAAATCAGCGCGAATGCGGTAAGAAAACGAGTAGATTTTTTCATGACTATTAATAACTCCTTTTTGTATACGTTCGATTGAGGAAGCTTTGCCGTGCACTGCAAAGGCTTCTATCAGATCCGTCGAGAGTTATTATATTTCATCGGTTGTAACGCCAGTAAGTTACCGTCGTCACTGTTTTGGTCATGTAATAGTCATGGTTTGTTCGTTCGGGGAAAATGTCGATTGGCGACTTCCCATTAAATAGGGATAGAGCAGAATCAACCCCGCAATATAAAGCGCGAAAGCGAAATACGCAGGCAACAAATGAAGGAAGTCCGTATAACGGATATGATAATGCACGCTTAAGCCCGCAATGAATGCGGGAGAACCGCCGGCAAGCAAAGTCCACCAGAGCCAGCGGTGGTTTTGTTGCAGCCCCCACAACGCGAGGATGAGGAGCATGACGGCATTGGAGAACAAAGCGCCGCCGAAACCTGCCCGGTCATGCGCGATTAGAGAGATGAGGCGGGGGTTCGCGATGTCCAACTGTTCGGGCGTAACTCCCATGAAAGCTAAGTCCTGAGGAACGAATACGTTCGTTACTCCGACGGTAGCGATGACGATTCCGCCAATACTAAGAGAGATCCCCAAGACGACGAAACACAGCTGTCCCCACATCGCGAGTCTCCATTCGCGGCTATTCCGCAGATTCACGGGTTTATATGAGGGCTGATCGGGATTTCTGCGCATTGCGAGTATGAACATGGGGAGCAGGATGGCAGCTGCGGCCGCGTGAATCGGATCGAAGAAGCCGTAGCCCAAATAGAGAAAAAAGCTAGGAAAACCGACGAGTCCCGAGGTCATTAATGCCGTTCGCGCCCAGTGCTGGCTGTATTTCAGTCCGTATTTCGCCAAGCGATAATAAAGGATGCCTATAGATAGCATCGTCCCCGCCAATGTAATCCGGTCGTGGGACATGAAATGAAGGAGATGTTCGTTGATCTGCTGCAGCTCATGACGAGACATCCCGAGGAAATCTTCGTCGTAGGGCAATACGACCGACGAGGCGGCGATCAACCAAGCGATCATTCCGCCGACGATCATTCCGATTCCGAGCAGGCACATCCATCCCCAATGTTTCCAGAACGAAGGGGGTTCCGGCGGTGGGGTATGTTTTAACCGATCATAGATAATCGCTTCATTAATACGCTTCGGCAATCCCGGACCCGAGTATACGAGTCCGCTATTCAAGAGGACGTTGTCAGCTCCGGCATGAAGCATATCGAGCGCGTCTTGCGGCTCGTGAATGCCGGACGATACTTTAATAATGCTATCCTTGGAGACGAGGGTTCTAAGCTGGCTGACCTTGGACAAAGCGAGAGGCTTGCCTGCAAGACCTATATGGACATGGTTATTTTCATCATGATGGAGGGAGTGGCCAACAACATAACCGGACCATATTGGTAGATCGGTTTCGGCTACTCCCGGGCTGAGCCAATCGTCGTTATAATCAAGCGGGATATATAGGAATAAGGGCTTCTTGTTCCTATCGAATAAGGGCTTGGCCCGAAGTTTAAAATGTTCCAAGAGCCGGAGATTCTCGTCCAGCGTTCGATCGTTCGATAAAAAATCGATGTAAAAACCGGAGGCGGGCGTCTTGGACAGGGATTGAAGGAGTTCGACGATTTCGTCGATAGCCTGATCGATGGCAGCGCCGGGCATAGGGGCAATGCGAACGAATTGGGGGAGGGAGTGGTCCGGATCCTCGATTATCCGGCGCATTTTCTCCAATCCGTCGTTCTCGTATTCGGAGGGGTACTCTATCGTTTCCCGATGCGTCTCATTAATAATGGGGGCGGAGTTAACGATCGGTTGGAGCGTGACGGGACCGATTTCAATAAACCCGAAGCCGAATTGGGAGACGGCTTTGTGAGCGATTCCTTGCGGATCGACGGTTCCGGATAATCCAATCGGCGTAGGCGCGGGGATTCCCGCGATACGGCTTTCCAATAGAGGGGAAGGCTCCATGTGGCCTAGCGTTTTGATCAGAAGCGTTCCGCCCGGGAGGCGGCTGACTCTTCTCATCGCGTTCAGCGTCAAGCTGCGGGCGACCCTGGAGGGCAACCGAAACAACAGAGGCTTAAACAAGGTTTGATAAGACCAATCCGGCACGCGCTCAACTCCCAGCTTTATTTTCAGAAAGAGTATATCATATTACAATAAACGGAGGCGGAAGCTAGAGATCGTATTCCGACTTAGAGGTTGTCGTTGGATAACGAACCTGATAATATTCGGTTAGGATTTACGATAACGGGTAAGCCGAATGGGAGCCGATTATGAAATTTGCCGTTCAATATTTATCGTTCTTCGTTATTCAGAATGAAGGGTCCGATCCGGATGGCCCTAAGAAATACAAGCATTATCAAACGCTGACCCACGAGGAGTATCAGGATAGCGAGCTAAGATTGTTCCTGGACGGGGAGTTTAAGCGAATCGCCAAAAGAAAAGCCGAGATCAATGCCGTATCGGAGCAGGTGCCGACGAAGATCGGACGGTTCATCGTGGAGCCCGGGCACGATTTGACCAGCAATCCTAACTATAACCTGTTTCAACGTCTCAGGACGGCGGCGGACAAAGCGGAGTTCCACAATTGCGGGGACGATCTGCTGCGGATCTATATGGATACGAATTCGGTCAGGGGCGGCGCTTTCGTGCTCGCGACGGCTAAGCTGAACGAACTGTACGACGATCCGTTCCTCTTCCTGTTCAAATGCGATTTCGAAACGAAGATCGCGCGCGTGTCCGACGAGAAGAGCCTGATCTCCCAAGTGGAGATGGCGATTAACGCGAAAAATATTAAGTCCATTCAATATCCCCATATGCCCGAAGAAGGCATTTTGGAGGAGTGGGAGCTGAAAATTCATCAGGCGTCCCATGCCAGGTATTTCGAGGATTTTCTTAAGTTCGTCAGCTATGAGAAATCGAAGCCGGAGATCGTCGCCGACCAGGTGATGGAGATGGTTCACCAATATATGGAGAAAAAGTGGCAGGGCGCGGATATTCCTTATAACGTCGAGGATGCGGAAGCGGACGGGGCTTCGCCGGAGACCGAAGAGGTCGTAGCGATGAGGCAGGAAAAGCAGCAATTCGACGTGTGGGCGGCCGGGGAAAAACGCGAGCTTCAGGAGAAGTGGCCTCACGAGCGCGTCGTGGAAGCGACCAAGCAGATCATTGATCTGCAGCCTGATCTGGAGCTCAAGTTCAAGCTGGACGACGTCACGATCAAGGGGCACATGGATGATTACGGGAATAACATCCACATTGCGCGAATGAACGGTCGTTACGTCGTCCTGATCGAAGGGGATAACTTTCAATTCGATAAGGGGGTATCGCCGATCGAGCTGCTTCACCCGGAAGAGATGCAAGAGGTATTGCGTCGTCTCGGCAACGGTACCCGCAGAAGGGCGAGCGGCGAAGCTCCGGCTTTGGATTGAGGAAAGGGATATTTCTCTTGCGGCGGAAGCGAGAGTGGTAGGGCGGGGCTCGCTTGCGGGGGGTTAGGAGATAACCGCTAATTTTCGCTCTGCGAGCGGGAATCGGGCGGGATAAGGGTGCTGAGCACCGCTATTTCGCTCTGCGAGCAGGTTTCCGGTGGAATCGGTTAGACCCCCTAAATCCGGAGTATTACTGATGAAATACGTTGCTGTCGTAAAAATACTTGGTTTACTAGCGTTTTCCTCAGGATTTCGATTCTTAAACGGCTCGAGTGTACTTTTCTAAAGAATCAGTCGTTTGCTCCACCCACTTCATGAAAGCCGTTGGGGACCGTTTTCCCAGGCTTCTGTGCATGCGGCGGTTGTTGTAAAAATCAATGTAATTCCGTACAGCTTCGTGTGCCTCCTGAAAAGATTCAAAGCTCTCTTTTCCAAGCAGATCTCGCTCAAGGGTGGCATGAAAGGACTCGATGTATGCATTCATATTAGGTGTCTTTGGAGGAATGCGCTCATGCATAATTCCCTCTGCTTCGCATAACTCTCCAAACGCCTTGCTGATAAATTGGGGGCCGTTATCGGTGCGAATGATCGGCTTGCTCTCTTCGGGCTTTAGACGTGACTGTAACGCCTTTTTCACAGCTTCGCATACGTGTTTGGCTTCGCAATTCGTACCGATATGGATGCCGACGATACTGCGATCGTAAACGTCGATCATATCTGCGATGTAGAAAAACTGATCATACCCCGCAACGTATCCATACTTAATATCGAGCTGCCAGACTTGGTTGGAACCTGTTATCGTGTGATTGCGTGCTAGGCGCCTTGGATAGTGAACCTTCTTACGTCGTTGCGGATGAAGAATACCGAGCTTCTTACAGAGGCGGTACACTTTTTTCTTATTGATGATGAGTTGGCGCTGTACGTGTAAGCATTCTGTTAACAACAGATAGCCGTAGCTATGCTCTTCGCCAGACACCAGCTCCATTAACCACTCTTCAATCTGTGCATTACTTATTACGTTTCCGCAAACCGTTAGAGAATGCTTAGTTACAGGGCGTCCTCGGAGTGGCATTTTTGTTTCTGTAGTTGTATCCTCACGTGATGCTTTCTTTCGTTCGTAGTACGTCGAAGACGCGGCCCCCACAATGCTTAAGATGTTAGCTACTGTATGTCCCTGCTCAATGAACGTCTGGGCAACGTCGAGTTTGTCATTGAGGCAGGGTTCGTCTTTTTTACGAGTTCGCGCAGCACCTCGATCTCTAACTCTTTTTGCCCTAACGCCTTTAATGCACGCTCGTACTTTTCTTCCAGATCTGCAAGTCGCTTGGACTCCATAACTCGTTCGTCGATCGTTGGCAATGAATCTGCCCCAAACGTCTCTTGATATTCCACTACCCATGCTCTAATTGTTTTCGGAGTCACGTCATACTTTCTGGCCAGCACGCCTGCTTTCATTCCCGCAAGAGCCTCTTGTGCTGCTTTGTAACGTACTTCCTTAAAGGCATTATTTCGCTGTCTCATTTCCGCTCGCCCCCCTAATGAAATACTACCTTATTTCCCTAGCCATTCTCCAATTCATTTAGGGGGCTTAATAGGAATAAGGGTGCTGAGCACCGCTATTTCGCTCTGTGAGCGGGTTTCCGGTGGAATAAGGGTGCTGAGCACCGCTATTTCGCTCTGCGAGCGTGTTTTCGGCGGAATAATGGTGCTGAGCACCGCTATTTCGCTCTGCGAGCAGGTTTCCGGTGGGATAAGGGTGCTGAGCACCGCTATTTCGCTCTGCGAGCGTGTTTTCGGCGGAATAATGGTGCTGAGCACCGCTATTTCGCTCTGCGAGCGTGTTTTCGGCGGCATAAGGGTGCTGAGCACCGCTATTTCGCTCTGCGAGTGTGTTTTCGGATGATGTAAAGTAGTCTGTGTACCAACATTTGGAGCCTTAACAGGCAACAAAAAAGTAGGGTATCCTCGGGATTACGACATCACCAAGAAGGAGCCCTACTCGATGACTACTATATCCGAAAATGCGTACGACAATCTACTTGAAAATGCTGTAAAAAAGCTGTTGCAGGAGAAGCTAGAACTGCTCATGCGTGAAGAAATTAAGAACTACATGCTTAACGAGCAACAGGATCAGCGAAACAGTCGTAATGGTCACTACAAGCGTACGTTCCAAACCCGTTACGGAACCATAAACGAACTCCAAGTTCCTCGCGACCGTAAAGGCACTTTTCAAACGCGTTTGTTCCAACCCTACCAACGTAGAGAAGGCTGGTTGGAAGAGGCCATCATTTATATGTACAAAGGCGGAATGAGCACACGCGAAGTTGCCAAGTTCATCGAGAGCATGTTCGGTACTCAGTATTCTCCGACCACCATCAGTAACATTACTCAGACGGTTATGGAGGACATCGAACAGTGGCAGAAGCGCCCGCTAGAGAAACGCTACTCCGTTATCTATTTGGACGGGCTCTATGTTAAGCTCAAACGTAATACAGTCAGTAGCGAGGCTGTTTACTTGGTCATGGGTATCGACGAGAAAGGGATACGTCAAATTCTAGGATTTTACGTCGGTGGCCAAGAGAGTTCTAACGTTTGGAAAGAGGTCTTAATTGACTTAAAGAACCGCGGAGCAACCGAAGTGCTAGTTGGCGTTTTTGACGGGCTACCTGGACTTGAGGAAGCTTTTCGAGCAGTGTATCCTCAGGCCGATGTGCAGCATTGTATCGTCCATAAAGTGAGAAGTACCTTTCCAAAAATTCGAGTCAACGATAAAACCGAGTTTCTCGAAGATTTGAAGGGTGTATACACGGCATTTGATGGCGATGTAGCTTTGGCGGTCTTCGATGGGTTCAAAGCCAAATGGAGCAAGCAATATCCGAAGGAAGTGAAGTCGTGGGAGGAACAACTACCGACGTTACTGACCTTCTACAAGTTCCCAGCACTCACACGACCTGCGATTTACACTTCGAACCCCATTGAACGGACGAACAAAGAGTTACGCAAGCGCCTGAAGCCAATGAATAGTCTAACTAACATTGAAGCAGCAGAGAAAATCATCTACCTCCAATCCCTAGACTACAATGAGAAATGGTGCGGAAGAGCAATTCGAGGCTTTGTAGACCCAGACACCAAAGCAGCATTTGAGAAGATGTACACTGAGAAATATTCAAGACAAAAGACTTAAAGCTGTAGCTCCCGCGCCTTCGCATGAGCTACGCGCCTCAAGTCACACGACCTTAAACAAATTGATTTTTTCTATCCATCGTCCCGATGGATAGACCTACTACACAGACTACTTGACGCTACCTGTTTTCGGCGGCATAAGGGTGCTGAGCACCGCTATTTCGCTCTGCGAGTGTGTTTTCGGCGGCATAAGGGTGCTGAGCACCGCTATTTCGCTCTGCGAGCGTGTTTTCGGCGGAATAAGGGTGCTGGGCACCGCTATTTCGCTCTGCGAGTGTGTTTTCGGCGGAATAAGGGTTGGAGTGCTACGATAAAAATGCAGTCGAAAAACACCCTCGTATGAAATAAAATGAAAGCTGACGAGGGGACGAGAGACAATGAATCAGTACGACAAAGCATTCAAAGAAGAAGCAGTCAGATTGAGCGATGAAATTGGACCAAAGAAAGCCGCCGAGCAGTTGGGCGTAGCCTACCACACCTTGCAAGGATGGAGAAAGCAAAGAACCCTGCACGGCGACGGAGCGCATATCGGGAGCGGACGCGCTTATGCATCTGCCGATAAGACTGCGCGAGAAATCGAATTAGAAAAAGAAATAGGCGAGTTGCGCCGAGCGAATGAAATTCTCAAGGATGCACTCGGTTTTTTCGCAAAAGACCGGAAGCGGTAAAGGCATGCCAGCTCTATCTTTACATCTGTAAACGACGGGATCGATGGACCGTCAAGGAGATGTGCGAAGTACTTGCTGTCAGCGAATCGGGCTATTACCGTAGCTTGAAGCCTACGCCCAAACAGGAGCGGCAGCAACGTCTTCTGGTCAAAATCAAAGACATCATTGGAGAACATGACGACAACAGTAACTACGGCGTCCAGCGTATACTGCTGGCGCTGTTACAAATAGAGATCACGACGAGCTACAGCACCGTCTATCGCATCATGAAGATGCACGGTCTGCTGAAGAAAGCCAAGCGTCATCCAAACGGCATTACACGCGAGGATGCCGCTGCTCAAAAGAGCGAGAACCTGATCCAGAGAGACTTTAAATCCACAGCACCCAACCAAAAGTGGCTGTCGGATATCACCGAAGTCCCTTGTTCGGACGGCAAGCTATATCTATCCGCGGTACTGGATTGTTTCAACGGAGAGATCGTGGGCCTCGCCATGGACGACAACATGCGCAAGGAACTCTGCATCCAAGCCTTTGAGAATGCCTGTAAAGCAAGAAATGCCCGCGGAATGATTTATCACAGCGATCGAGGCAGCCAGTTTACGAGCCAAGCTTTCCGTGAGAGTCTGGCTAACTGCGGCGCCATTCAAAGCATGAGCGGCACGGGGCGCTGCTATGATAACGCAAGGATGGAAAGCTTTTTTGCTACGTTAAAGAAAGAGAAGCTGTACAAGATCCGAACGGAGCACTATCCGATGGCCTATATTAAATCAATCATCTTCAGGTACATCATGGTCTACTACAACAGGCGGCGGATCTACACCTCTAATCCAGGGGGCTGGCCGCCAGCTATCTATCGTGAAAGAATGCTGTCAAAGGCAGCGTAGCAACGGGGGTTCCGTATGAGTGTGTTTTCAAACTGCACTTTTTTTGACAACTCCAGGTGCTGAGCACCGCTATTTCGCTCTGCGAGCGTGTTTTCGGCGGCATAAGGGTGCTGAGCACCGCTATTTCGCTCTGCGAGCGGGTTTCCGGTGGAATAAGGGTGCTGAGCGCCGCTGGTAATTGGTGGGAGTGGAGAAACTGTGTGCTGTAAGTCGCTGGTAGCGTTCTAATTGGTCGGAAACCGGGTGAAAGTGTGCTGCAAACCGCTGGTAGCGGTCTATTGTTTCCTTTCAGTCATTATCCATGCAATGCAGCAGCCTCTTAGCTACTGGGTGCAGCCCTCGCTTTTCAAGCTCATCGTGTAATAGCAAGAGGGAGTTCGCATCCCGAATCGCCTGGGCTTGGTAATCGCGGACGAACGACAATAACGTCTCCGTCTCGGCAGAGCCGATGAAGGAGAGGAGTTCGTCCAATTGATGATACGGAATCTCGCCCTTGGCGGACCAAGGGTGGGATTCGAATCTCATGCCATTCCGCTCAGGTTGGGTCGGCATGATTCCGATTCCGTCCATCGTCCGGACCGCAATCCGGGCTTTTCGTTGTGCGCGGATTTGCTGTAAATATTCGTAGGGATCGGGGAACGTCGTGAGTCCGAATCGTTCGATGGCCGACTTGGACAACGATTCCTTTCGCAGCCTTCTTTCTCTCTGATCTCCGTTTTCATCCGCGATTGACTGCCTTTCCCTTCGAACGGCTTCCAAGTACTCTTCTCTGCTAGAGAAATCATTCAGCAATAACAACTCGTTACCCGCAAACGTCAAAGAGAAAAATTCCCGTAAATTGCACGCGACCAGCCTCGCGCAATTCCCGAAGTCCATCGGCGAAACGCAGATGACCGGGGCTTCTTCCCCATTTTCCATCGTTCCGAAATCGGTAAGCAAAGCATAATGGATACCGTCCATTCCGGTTCGCGCGAACGTCACGGAATCCGCGGGCGAGCAACTATAGCCGCCGTTTCCATCGCCGAGAATACCGAGATACAACCCTGACGGTCGTTCCCATTCAGGCAGATCTTCGTCAACGGTTTTCTCCCAATTCATGACTTCTCTCAACAGCTCAGGTTCCTTCACCGCGGTTACTCCATCCTCTCAATAATAAGTAAGCTTTCTAAAGATGATATCCCATAAGTTCTATTTTAGGGAAGAATCAAGCTGTCCCAAAGGCGGTTGTATTTGTTAATGAGATAGCGATATCTCCATTAAAAGGTCCCGTCACCATAATCGTTCTTAGCGATTTCTAGACTTTGGAGTACGTGAACGTACAGGATAAGGTTTATAATCAAGGTAGAGAGAATGTCTATTTGGATTAGAGGCGGAATCTATGAACCTTGAATTTATAGAGTTAAGCAGAAACAAGAGAATCGCTGTATGGTTGAGGCGACGATTGTCGGGGGCTTACGCGCGGGACAACGGGATATGGAAATCGGCTATCGTAACTTTGTGGCTATTCAGTTGTTTGGCGGTCGGGATATCCGCGCTTGGCATGCCGACGGGCTTCGGTACGTTGTTCGATGTCGTTACGGGGTTAGCGTTAAATACGATTGCTTTAGCTATATCGTCCGCGGTTGTCGGTGCCTTGTTAGCGATCGCCGGCGTGAAAGTGCCCCGATTCACGGCGGGCAGCTTCCTATATGTAGGCGTGCTTGTTTATTTCGTCCTGTACTTCTCCGAATTCGGTTGGAAGGGCGCTACCGCTTTCTCGATTACGAGTACGCTGTTGGCTGCATGCTTAGGTGTTCTAGTTTGGGGGATAGTGCGACTTCGACTTCGATTGCAATCAAAAACGCGAAGGATGGTATTGGGGCTGGGGGCGCTCGTCGTCGTTCTCTTTCTTGCCGTTTCCGGTTATCCGCGTTTGCTTCCGACGATGTCGGACTCGGATGCCGATAGTGCAGACGGTGCGGCCCCGAACGTAGGAAACGATGTGCATTCCCTATCCGCGATCCTCTCCGATCCCTCGGAGCCGGGTGAT
Organism: Cohnella herbarum; assembly: GCF_012849095.1. Lineage (NCBI taxonomy): Bacteria > Bacillati > Bacillota > Bacilli > Caryophanales > Paenibacillaceae > Cohnella > Cohnella herbarum. The sequence continues at coordinate 4,844,500 of NZ_CP051680.1, read as the reverse complement.
TATGTCGTCGATTCCTTCACTTATGGAAGCGGGGGCGATCGGCACCGTTCCGAATTCGCCAAGGGAGCCGATGAGTTATCTTTACCCGTAGATGCTTCGGCTTATATTGATAACTGGCCGTGGTTACGGGACAAGTTCTGGGGCTTCGATGAAACGAATCTCCCGCTTAACGGCAGGGTTTGGCTGCCGGAGGGGGAAGGGCCTTTCCCTCTAGTGCTCATGGTACATGGCAATCACTTGATGGAGAAGTTCTCCGATGGAGGCTACGGTTACTTAGGGGAATTGTTGGCTAGCCAAGGAATCGCCGCCGTATCGGTGGACGAGAACTTCTTGAACTATTCGGTTTGGTCCGGAATCCCTAAGCAAGACATGAAGCTGCGCGCTTGGTTGCTATTGAAGCATATCCAGCAAATCCAACAGTTCAACGTACAAACCGAATCCCAGTTTAACGGTCGGATCGATTTTCAGAGGATCGCATTGCTCGGGCATTCCCGCGGCGGACAGGCGGCGTCGATGGCAACGGATCGAGACTCGTGGTTTCCGAATGACTTAAGCTTACCCGACGAGGATAGCTACTCGATTCGCGCGGTTATCGCGCTTGCGCCTACGGATACGGAAGTGGACGGCAAATGGACCCAGCTTAGGGATGTTTCTTATTTAACGCTGCAGGGCGCGAAGGATGCGGATCTCGTTAACTTTTACGGCGATAGACAGTACGGTCGAGCTACGTACTCCGATGAGTCCGATGCGTTCAAAACCTCGCTCTATATAGAGGATGCCAATCACAGTCAATTTAATACGGATTGGGGCGAATCCGATAACGCCATGCCGGCCGGTCTGTTTATTCGCCCAACCGAATTGCTTGAGCCGGAAGACCAGAGGCGGATTGCGCAAGTGTATGTTTCCGCTTTTCTGGAGACGGTCTTTCAAGGTTCCGAACGATATGATTCCCTATTCCGGGATTATCGGACAGGGCTTGGATTTCTCCCGCCGACCCGATATTTCAATCAGTACGAAAGCGGCAGTTTCCGTCGGATCGCCGATTTCAAGGGAAAAGCTCGCGAAGTTCTCTCTCCCGGAGTAACCGCGGAAGCGACCGATCTGACCGATTGGCGGCATACGGATGCTTTGAACCGTCAAGGGAAGGGCAAAGGGGATAACGGCGTCGAACTGGAATGGGATGCGGAAGGTTCTTATACGATCAATCTGAATCCGGCTTTGATTGGCGAGGTCGATGAAGAGGATGTCCTCATGTTCTCCATGGCCAATATGGGGCGCGATCTGGAAGAGCTGGAAGAGGAGATCGAGGAGCCGGAGATGCTCGAGGCGCTTGAGGAAGCGATGGAATCCAACTTGTCGATCGATATTGAGGTGGAGGACCGGGAAGGCAACTCGGTGAGGTTGCCGCTTGATCGATTCCGGGAGACGGAGCCTCAAGTGGCTACCGAGTTCACGTGGCTGCCTAGAATGGAATCCGTATTGAGCGAAGGAAAGTTTAAGGACGTCGAGGAACCGGTATATCAAGTATATGAGTTGCCGCTTGACTCTTTCGTGGAAGCTAACCGCGAGTTCGATCCGTCGGAATGGTCGCGGATTACGTTCCATTTCAACGAGGGACCGGGCAAAGTGATGCTGGACGATCTGGGTTTGATGCCCGGGTGATCAGATGGAGACTCGAGTAATCGGGTCTCTTTTTCGCGCGCATACGAAAACCGTTTTACGCCGCTTTCAGTCTAATGGGTATAAGGAGGGGCTTCATGGAAACAGATCAGCTAGTCCGAGCGGCGCAGCAAGGCGACGATGAAGCCTTTTTCTTCCTGATTAGCTCCGAGAAAGAGCGACTCTATAAGATAGCCTATTCTTATCTGAGGAACGAGGAGGAAGCGCTGGATGCCTTGCAAGAGACGACATGCCGGGCATATGGGAAGTTGCGTGCGTTGAAAGAGCCGCGTTATTTCGCGACATGGCTTATTCGAATATTGATCCATTATTGCATCGATGAGCAGAAACGGAAGCGGAAGCGGAAAACATTTTCTGATATCCGTCATCCCGACCAGATTCAACAGAATCAAAGCTCCGTAGACGATAGGATGGAGCTCGAGAAGGCGATCGAGAAGCTTGATCCTCGGTACCGGCACGTTATTATTTTGAAATATTATCAGGATATGACGTTGACCGAGATCGCCCGATTGTTGGAGAAGCCCGAAGGAACCGTGAAAACATGGCTGCACAAAGCTCTTGAGCAACTGCGAGCCCAAGTCGGAAGGGAAGGGGGCGGCGAAATTGTCGAATTATGAATCCTTGGAGCGGGCGCTTCAATCGGCGGGGGAAGCCCATTCGGAGATTCCGTTACCGCCAGCCGAATTAGATATGCGCATAACACGAGGAATAGAGCAAGGCAAGAAGGAACGACTGAGAGCGAGGCGGCTACTGAGGCGAAGGCTCTGGTCGGCGGCAGCGGCTTGCCTATTGCTAATGACCTGCGTGTTCGGCATTCGGTTATCTCCCGCCTTCGCCTCAATGTTGCGAGATATACCGGGTATGGAGACTTTCGTGAATTTTATCCGCAGCTCGAATGACCGTGGGTTGGGATTGGCGCTCGACAACGAATTCGTTCAGCCTCTTGCGATTTCGGATGAGTACGGAGGAATATCCTTTACGGTCGAAGGAATGATTGCCGACGAGAACAGGGTGGTTATTTTTTACTCGATCAATAGCGGTTCCGATCAAAAGCTCGTGGTGCTGGATCGACTGCAAATAAAGGCTCCGGATGGAAAGGAGTTGGGCGCTATGAGCAGTTACGGGGACATAGGCATAGAGCAAGAGTTGCCATTCAAAGGTTTGAATAAAGGCTATGTGGATATTCAGATGGAAAATGGTTCGCGAGTTCCGGATGCCGTTACTCTGAAAGCCCAACTAAAACTAGCGGATCCGGACAATCCTGCGGCAAGGTATGAAGGTCCGGATTTAGATGCGACCGAGCCTTCCGAAGCGGTCGAGCCAGCAAGACCGAACGATCGCTTCTACGAAGTAACCATTCCGATCGATCAGTCGAAGTTCGCGGGCATGAAGCGAGAGTATCATCTGAATCAGACCATTACCGTAGAGGGGCAACGAATCAACTTCGTCAAAGCGACCGTCACGCCGTTGCAGGTGAGGATAGAAGTTAAGTCCGATCCCGCGAATAGTAAGGAAGTGTTCGGTGCGGGCGACATTCGGTTGACGGACGAGAACGGCGAACAATGGAAATCGTTCTGGAGTATGGGGAATGTTGACGATGGCGCGACCATTGGTTTCGAGAGCAATTTTTTTCGTAAGCCCAAGGAGCTATATCTCGAAGGAGAATGGTTCCGCGCGTTGGATAAGGATAAGATGGACGTCGTGGTCGATATGGATCGGCAGGAGCTCATTCACAAGCCCGATTCCTTGCTCAAGCTTAGAAGCATAACGCCATTCGGAAAATATAAGAAGCTGACATTATCGATGTTGGTGGATCATGAGACGGATAATATGATGTACGGCGGCATGTTGGAGTCAAAATTCAAGGATGCTTCCGGCAAAGAATACGATATGGCTGACATTCCGGGCGGCGTCATTTCAGGGTCGAGCGGGAGGGGGGCGCCAAACGAGCAGGAAAGCTATTACTACTTGAATGATGAGGATTATGAGCAGCCGCTTGCTTTCCGAGTTTATCAGTATCCGAGTTATATTCGCCAGCCTTACAAAATTCAAATTAAATAAGGTCTGGAAATAGGGGCTGACGCATTCTAGTTTCTATCTAACGGAAGCAGCCGCCGCTATTTTGCTCAAAATGGCTCTTTTCAAAATCTAACGGAAGTAGGCGCTCTTATTTATGTGTTTTTCAGTGAAAACAGGCCATTTGGGCAGCAATAGCGGCGCTTAGTTCCGTTAGGATTTTAAAACGCTTGATATCGTCCAAATAGCGTCCGTGGCCGCCGTTAGAAAATACACCACTGCGAATGTGGTTCGAGCGCTGATTAGTCTAATGAGTAATGTCAAAAAAGGAGGTCGCGGGGCGAATTTTTTCGCACGGCGTGCTGCTCCCGGCGCGCGGTGTGCCGTTGCATGACGGGGGTTGACAACATGCGCGACGGTGTCGCCATTTAACCTGATCAACCTCAAGCCAAAGTTTTCTCGAACACGATCACGTTAAATCCGTCGATAACCGTCGGCCCTTTTTTAACGTACCCGTTTTTCTCGAACAATTTATGGGCGCCATACTGGTTATTCAAAGCGTCTAAGTAAATTTGAGCGAATCCCAAATCTTTGGCGCGCTGCTCGAGCTTATTCAGAAGCAGTTGGCCGTATCCGTTCTTCTGATAGGTGGGATGAACGCGAAGCCGCTTGATTTCGGCCGTCTGATCGTCCAGTTTCTTGAGCCCGCCCATCGCGAGAATATTTCCTTTATAGTTGGTGCCGACAAGAAAATCGCCGCCATCTTGAATGTATTGCTCCTCGATATGAAAAATATCGTGATAATGCTTATGAGTCGGTTCCACCCCGGCTTCCGAAATAACGAGTAAATGAATTCTCCATACGTGGTCGTGATCCGCCGTTGAATAACGTCTGATACGTATCATGAGTATCTCTCCCATTCACCTAGTCTACATGTAATATAAACTAACATAAAATGAGGAGTTTTTCCAATGTGAATTTCTTATTAGGGCATGAATGAATGGTTTGCGTTAGTTAACATTACATAATTAAGATATGCGTTTTGATTCTGAGGTTTAAGGTTCTTGGGTAAGGCCTGACCTCGTTTTCTCATAAATCGCGAGACGTTGGTGAATGACCTCCAGAAGAGGGACCTCGCAATCGTGGCGGTGAGCTAACTCTACAAGGTAACCTTGAATATGCGCCGACTCGGTAGGGAGCCCTAGCTGGAGGTCCCGCAACATGGAAGTTGTGCTCTGTGCGGACAGTTTACCGACTATCAGCAGTTGTTTTTCAATATAATCATCGCTTAACGTTCCCCCTGCGCGCAGAATTACGTTAACCGTCTCGGTGTAAACGCGCCTAAAAGTATCCATGCCCCCAGGGGCTTCGCGGATGTCCCCGACCGGTGCTTGAAACAAAGTCGTCAATCCGGATAAGACGTTGATAAAGGCGTACTTTTCCCACAAGTCCCGCTCGATGTCCGGTTTCTCTACGAACAAAGAAATAGAGGACAAGAAAGCTCTTACCGCTTCATACTCATCTTCGGAGAAGTTGCGAAACTTCCCGTAGGTGAATAGATGGTGCGGGCTCAGATGACGTATGCTGCCATCCTCTCCCAAGGTTGCTTCGATGCGGGCTACTCCGCCAAGCAAAGGCTGACCGGGATAAGCCGCTTCTATTTGCTCCATATGCTTCATTCCGTTAAGGAAGGGCAAGATGACGGATCGGGAATGCAAATAGGGCCTAAGTTGTTCAAACGCTTCCGGAAGACCGTACGCCTTGGAGGCGATGATCGCGACATCGAACGTTCCTCCCGGTCGTCCGCTCGACAGCAGCGGAGGGTGACCTTCATAATTTCCGGTGGGACTGTGTACGACGAGCCCCGTTTCCGCAAGCAAGCGCCGGATAAATTGTCTCGGGGGCTCCCTTTCCTAAAGAGTTCGGATTATAATGACAAGAAAGGAAAATTCGGAAGGGGGATTCCGGTGATCGTATGGATCAACGGCGCATTCGGCTCTGGAAAGACCCAGACGGCGGCGGAATTACATAGAAGAACGGACCGTTCCTTCGTCTACGATCCCGAGAATGCGGGTTATTTTATCCGGAAGAATGTCCCTCCGCATCTCCGTCACGATGACTTTCAAGATGATCCGTTATGGCGTGAATTTAATTATTCCATGCTGAAGCGTCTGGATCGCGAATATGACGGAATGATTATTGCGCCTATGACATTAGTAAACCCTCAATATTTCAATGAAATCGTCGGGAGATTACGCGACGAAGGAGTGGTTCTCCACCACTTTGCCTTATGCGCTTCCAAGGAAACCCTGAAGAAACGTCTCGGAAAACGGGGGGAAGGAAACGGTTCTTGGGCCGTGCGGCAAATAGACAGATGCATCGAAGGGTTGGCGGGGGCGAAGATGCAGCATCGCATCGATACGGATGGCCTAACGATTTCGGACAATGTCGAACTTATCGCGTCGTTAGCGCACATCGATTTGTTGCCGGATCATAGGGGAAAGGCTAGAAAAGCGGTCGATCGATGGATCACGCAGGCTAAGCATTTTCGGTTTTTCGGATAATGGAGAATGGATCAAAAACACGCACGAGGTGAACGTCATGGATTCTTCTGTATATGTTATAGCGTTATTGGTTGCGGCATTGATTATATGGCGGAGAGCGCGTGGAATGTATCGGCCGATTCGCGGAAACGGAGTCCGGCTGATGCTTCCGTTATTGTTCCTGGTACCTAGTTTGTTTCTGATCGTCAATCCGAAGGCTCATGCTCCGGCATGGGAATGGGGGGCGGCACTGGCGGTGGGATGCCTGCTTTCCTTGCCGTTGATTTTCACGACCAACTTCGAGCGCAGGGACGACCAACAAATCTATGCAGTCAAAAATATGGGGTTCTTCATCGCTTTCATAGGCGTAATAGTCGTCCGCTTCGTCATTAGAGATCACTTGGACGGTCTAGATTCAGAGACGGTGGCTGCGCTATTCATGGTGCTGTTAATCGGGTACGTGATCCCGTGGAGGGTCGTATCTTTCCTTAAATTCCGTAAGCTTTACTCGAGTCAACCGCAAACAAACGTTGCGAAATAAAATCTAATGGCATAACAATGCCGTTTGTTCTGACGAAACATGAAACCTTCATTAGAAGAGTTTCATGTTTTTTTGTGCATAAGGGGGGATTAGGGAGGAGAATGGAGTCCGCGATATAGGTGCTTCGTAGGAATTTCGGCGATTCTAAAGGATTTTGAGGAAAAATGTTGAAACATGACAGTACACACATTTGAATGTTACCTACATATAGAAGGCAGGGAGCAATCATGGCTCAAGGTACTCGAATCGGTGTGATCGCTCCGCACCTGGATGGGGAATATTACGGACGTCTGCTTCCCTTCATTCACGATGCGGTTAGAGAGAGGCAATCCCAGCTATTCGCGGTACAGGTCGCGGACGAGTATCTCGGCATAACGGCGTTGGAAGAGCCGATCGCGTTCGAACTCGTCGATGCATGGATTTTGATCTTGCCTTCTGCAAGCGCTTCGTTTCTTGAGTTGCTAGGAAACAGCGACAAGCCCTTCGTCTGCGTCGGATTTCAATCTCCTTACCCGAACGGTCATTCCGTCCTTGTAGAGAATCGCGGTAGCATGAAAGCCGCCGTCAACCATCTCGTCGATCACGGACATAAGGCGATAGCCTTCGTCGGGAATACGGAACAGTACGACTTGCATCAACGGTATTTAGGATACCGGGATGCGCTGGAGCAGAACGGACTGCCTTTCGATGAACGCCTGCTCGTCCTGACGAACGATAACTTATTGGAAGGCGGAGTATACGGGGCGGAGAAACTGCTTCAGAGCGGGGGGGCTTTTACCGCCGTTGTCGCAGGGACGGACTTGAACGCTCTCGGGGTGATCGACTGTCTGCAGACGAGAGGCTATTCCGTTCCGGGGGATTATGCGGTCATCGGCTTCGACGACATTCATCAAGCCGCGGTGAATTATCCTTCGTTAACGACGGTGCGGCAGCCTTTCGAGGCCATGGGAAGAGAAGCCGTTCGCAGAGTATTCGAATTGCTGGATGGCAAGCGGTTGAACGAGACGGAAGTGCTCATTCCCGCTCAATTTATCGTCAGGTCCTCGTGCGCCTGCGCGGAGAGAACGCAATTCGCTTCGGCGGAAGAGTTCGATCATTATTTGCAAAATCTGTCCCAGCTTCGCCTTTCCCTACATAATATTACGATAAATAACTACCAGATGACCCGGGGATTAATCATAGCGACCAAAGAAGAGAAAATTCATATTTCCGACTTGTTCTGGAACCTGTCTCATTGGGGCTGCTTGGCTCTGTGGGAAACGGATGATGAAGGCCACAGACATTTGGTCGTCAGGCAGGTGTTCAGCAAGAAGGGGGATCCGCTGCCTCCCGAAGGGAAGAAGTACCAGTTGCACGATTTTCCGCCCATTGATTTTCTTCCTCCCGAAACAAGGCCCGGAGGCAAGGACGTCGTTATTTTGCATCCGGTCAAATCCGAGCTTCAGAATTGGGGATACATCGCTCTGGCAGGTCCTTTGGATTCGTTGAACAATTTCGTTGCCAACGATCTATCCCGCCATAGCTTTACGATACTGGCGGTCGCGTTGGAACGCGAGTTGCTCTTTCATCAGATTCGCTCGATCGCGGAGAAGCTAGAGATCGTCTCGAGAACGACGAACGACGGCATATGGGACTGGGACTTGGAGACGAACAAGATCGACTGGAACATTCGGGCGCACAAAATATTAAGCGGCTCGACCGCCGATCTATCGAATGCCCCGCGGTCGTTCTTGAAGTTAGTCCACAGGGAGGATCGGCAAGCGGTTCGGACGGCTTTCGGCAAGTCGCGGAGGAAGGAGCATCCGATTCAACTGGAGTTCCGGATTCGGGGGCTGGACGAGCAATATATTTGGGTTTTCCTCGCCGGAGATATCGTTTGGGATGACAAAGGGAACGCGACCCGGATTATCGGATCGTTAACGGATATTACGGAGAAAAAGGCGAACGAAGCCAGAATCACGCAGTTGGCTTACCAAGATGCTCTCACCGGGCTGCCGAATCGCCTCTTGTTCAAGGATCAATTGAAGAACGCGATGGAGGATCGTTTAAGAGACGGGAAGAAGCTTGCCGTTATGATGATCGATCTGGATCGCTTCAAGATCGTCAACGATACTCTCGGTCACCAGACCGGGGATTTGCTCCTGCAGCATGCTGCGCGAGCGCTGAAAGAATGCGTTGGAGAGAACGATATTATCGCCAGGTTAGGCGGGGACGAATTCATAGTTCTGTTGTCTCCGATCGAAGGGGTAGAGGACGTCAGGCGGGTAGCCGACCGAATGCTCCGGCTGCTTAAACAGCCGTTCATACTGGAGGGGCAAGAGTTCTACTTGTCCGCCAGCATCGGTGCCTGCATGTATCCTTGCGACGGTACGGACGTTGATTCCTTAATCAGGTTTGCCGATTTAGCCATGTATCACACGAAAGAAAACGGAGGCAATCGCCTCGGAATTTATACCCCGGCATTAAGCTCGAAGCGGGTAGAAAGGTTTAATATGGAAAATGGATTAAGGTACGCGCTGGAACGGAATGAACTTACGTTGAATTTTCAACCTCAAGTGTCCCTCGTCACGGGGAAAGTCTATGGAGCGGAGACGTTGCTTAGATGGAATAGCCCTGACGGCACAACCATTCAACCGGGGGAGTTTATCCCGCTGGCGGAGGAAACGGGACTCATCGTTCCGATCGGGCAATGGGTGCTGGAGCAGGCTTGCGTGGAATGCAAGCGGTGGATACACGCGGGGATGCCTTCACTGGTCATTTCGGTGAACATTTCGGCGTTGCAATTTCAACAGGATGATTTTCCGGAGATCGTACGGAACGTTCTCCGGAATACGGGAATCGAACCGTTTAACCTCTGCTTGGAAATAACGGAGCATACGGCGGTTCAGAATCTGGAACATAGCATTCGAATGCTGGGCGAGTTAGTGAGCATCGGAGTGAAGATCGCCATAGACGACTTCGGAATCGGACAGTCTTCGTTGCTGTGGCTTAAGAAGCTGCCGGTACATATCGTTAAGATCGATCCCTCGTTTATTTTGAATATGATAGAGGATTCCGACGATGACGCGATAGCTAAAGCGGTAATCGAAATGTCGCACAGCTTGGGATTATCGGTAACCGCGGAGGGAGTCGAAACGGAAAGGCAGCTCGAGCGGCTGCAGCAATTGCAATGCGATAGAATTCAAGGCTTCTTCACGGGACGCCCGATGACATCGGATCAATTCATTGCTTATTTTCTGGAGATCTCCAGTTGGATGAACGAGTAGTCGCGTAAAAATATCGTTCGTGATAGTCGCCGTGCCTCCGCCGTTGTCTCGGTCATAGCTTACATAGGTAGATATCTATGAAGCCGAGAGAGGTGAGGGAGCATTCTGAACCATTCTTCGAAGGGGAGGACCCGGTTAACGGGACGGATCGTCGTGCCGGGGGATCCCGCATATCCGAAAGCGAGACTGGAATTTAATCGGCGCGTTAACAAATTTCCTCGCGTTATCGTGTTCTGTCGGAGCGTGCGCGATGTCGTGAATGCGGTAAAGTGGGCCCGGGAGAGGGAAGTTCGGATCCGGGTTCGCAGCGGGAGGCACAGCTACGAAGGATTCTCCACTTTAAATGGCGGGATCGTCATCGACGTAAGTCCGATGCGGAAGGTTTCCATAGATCGGCATAAGCGGATAGCGACGGTGCAGACCGGCATCCCTTTGGGGATGTTGTACAGCAAGCTATGGACCAAAAGATTGGCGATTCCGGCAGGCACGGCGCCGGATGTCGGCGTGGCCGGTCTTGCGTTAGGCGGAGGAATCGGCCTGCTTTCCCGCAAATACGGACTAACTTGCGACAGCTTGAAGTCGGTCGAAATGGTTGTCGCTTCCGGAACGAATAGCGCCAAACGAATCGTCGCCGACAACAACCGGAACGCGGATCTGCTTTGGGCGTCGAGAGGAGGCGGTGGGGGCAACTTCGGTATTGCGACCTCGTTCAAGTTCCGGGTAAAGCCTATTCGCGACGTTGCGATCTACCGGATCTTATGGCCGTGGAAAGATCTCGAAGCCGCGTACTCCGCTTGGCAGGCATGGTTTCCGACGGTCACCGACCGATTGACTACGACGATCGACCTCCAATCGAGACAGGAGGGCAAAATCGAATCCACGGGTCAGTTGCTCGGTTCAGCGGATGAACTGAAACGTCTCATCCAGCCGTTATTGCGAGCCGGAACTCCGATCGAGGTGAGCGTCCGCACGGTTCCTTTTATCAAAGCCGTCGAATTTTTTGCCGAGTCCGATCTGAACTTAGCTCCGAAATTCAAAATATCGGGAACCTACGCGTTCAAGCCGCTGCCTCCGGAAGGGATTCGCGTGTTGCGGCGGTTCTTGGCTAACGCACCCAATCGTCATGCGTCGGTATGGTCTCAATCGTTGGCGGGCGCGGTGGCTCGTATTCCTCCTACCGCTACGGCATACGTGCATCGCCAAGCGCGCAACATTCTGGAGTTGTCGTCCAGATGGTTTAAGGACGAGGAAGCCGCGCGCAACGCCGACTGGGTTCACAGGCTCCGGCAAGCATTGAAGCCTTACACCAGAGGCGATTATGTTAATTTTCCCGACTTGTCGATTCGAGACTGGCAGCAAGCTTATTACGGGGTGAACTTCAAACGCCTCACGAGAATAAAACGCAAATACGATCCCCGCAACGTGTTTCGGTTTGCGCAGAGCATTCCGCCTGCAACCGCGCCGAGAACTGCTTTGAGGAAAGGCTCTACCCGCTAGCGTTCTTCATAGAGCGATACGATCGCTTTGCTCTCTTCGTAGACGGTTTCCCGAAGCTCTTCGGGGGATAGGGCTTGGGCGTATCTTCCTAAACCGAGCAGGATTTCGCAGGCGGTCTCGAGCGTCTGGAATTCCACGGCGGCTTCCGTCCAATCCGTGTCCGCGACTGCTGAAGAGGATATGACTTTTACGTATCTCTCGCGCGAGAATTGGCTCCAACGGACGGAGGCTATTCGTACCTGCGCGGGATAACGGGGGAGATTGGTTTTAAATCGTTCGACCGATCGTTCCCAGTATTCGGCTAGATCGAATGCCTCGGGGCGGGCGAAGGTTGCTTCGAGCCGAGCGATATCTTTCAAGCGGGAGATCCGGTAAGTGCGGATCTCCTCTTCCGTCTGCGCGATCATATACCAGACGCTTTGTTTGGCGACGAGACCGAGCGGATGGACGATGCGCTCCGCGTCGGTATCCGAGTCCCAACCGCGATAAGTTATGCGCAGTCGTTGCTGCCCCCAAATCGCTTCCTGCACGGCTTGCAGATGAGAATTACGGATAGGCTCCGCGGCGTGCCATCCGGCGCCGTCTACGTGAATCCGTTCGCGGACGTATTCCGCATCCGTTCTGACGGTCGCGGGAAGCGCCGAGAGCAGCTTGAGGAACGCGGTACTCAGGTCTCCGTTCAACCCCAGATCCTTCACGATGCTAGAAGATTGAAGGAGCAGCAAGGAACGGATTTCCGTTGTCGTCATGCCCGTGATTCGGCTTCTATAGCCTTCGGATAACATCCAACCGCCCTTGGAGCCCCGTTCCGCGTATACCGGAATCCCGGCAATGCTTAGAGCTTCCATATCCCGGTGAACGGTTCGTTCGGATACCTCGAGTTGGCCTGCGAGCTCTCGCGAGGACATTTGTCCATGGGTTTGCAACAAAGACATAATCATTAGCAAGCGATCCGCTCTCATGAAATAAACTCCCTCCGTCGTTCGTTACCCTAACTGTACCCTTCTTATATGACAGGAGTTGTCATCTATCCGTACTATACTTTAGGGGTAATGGATATACAAATGCTAAGGAGGAGTTATGGGTATGAAACCTTTGGAAGGCAAGGTGGCCGTCGTTGCGGGAGCGACGAGAGGGGCGGGCCGGGCAATCGCGATGATGCTTGGAGCGGCGGGAGCGACCGTATACGGTACCGGCCGCAGCGTGAGAGGCGGCCCTTCGGATATCGGCCGTCTGGAAACGATAGAAGAGACGGCGGAATTGGTGAACAAGCAAGGAGGGCGCGGCATTCCCGTACAAGTCGACCATACGGTGGAAACGCAGGTGAAAGAGCTGTTCGCGAGGATCGAGGAGGAGCAAGGCGGGAGGCTGGATATTCTCGTTAACGATGTATGGGGCGGAGAGAAGCTGTCGGAATGGGGAACCCCGTTCTGGGAAGGATCCTTGGACAAGGCGTTGCTCATGCAACGGAGAGCGGTTCAGTCTCACTTGATCACGAGTTATTACGGAGCGCCGCTTCTCGTGAAGAGGAAACAAGGATTAATCGTAGAAGTGACGGACGGCTACGATTACCGATATCGCGGCAACTTGCCATACAGCTTGGCGAAAGTGTCGGTTATCCATCTGGCCGAGGCGCTTGCGTCGGAGTTGCGGCCGCATGGCGTAGCGGCGTTGTCCGTCACGCCGGGGTTTCTGAGATCGGAGGAAATGCTGGATCATTTCGGGGTTTCCGAGGAGAATTGGCGGGAAGGCGCCGAACAAGACCCCCATTTCCTGCAATCGGAAACGCCGTTTTATCTCGGGCGGGGGGTCGCCGCATTGGCCGCGGATTCAGGCTTGATGGACAAGTCCGGGAAAGCTTTTACTTCTTGGGGGCTATCGGACGAATACGGCATCGTCGACGTAGACGGCAGACGGCCGCATTGGGGGAGTTATGCGGAGGAGCAAGGATTCTGATCGGGATTTCCTGCAGCCTTTTATTTCGGGTGGTTCCGCGTTTGTCCTCCTACGGTATAGGGAGTCGTGATTCCTTCGTACATGAGATGCATCGACATGCCGACCGCCGCATGAGTCAGATTGTGGCAATGATCCATCCAAAGACCGGGATTATCGGCGACGAAACCGACTTCGTACGTATCTCCCGGCTGAACGTCGAGCGTATCGGAATACCATGGGGATCCGGTTGAATCCTCTCCGTTATAGGATAGAATCAACATGTGGTGCCCGTGAAGATGCATGGGGTGATCGACGGCTCCCCTATTCGAGATGGTCGTCTTGACGAGATCCCCTTCCTGGACCATGAACATCGGGGTATTCGGGAATACCTCGCCGTTCATCGTATACAGGGAGCCGAACCGGCCGTTATAGAAACCGAGCTTGTTATCCAGGATTAATTCGAACTCCCGATCGAAATCGCTATTCGCCTGAATAACGGTTTCGGCAGGTTTGCCGTAATGGAGAGGGTCGAAAGCCGTTGTACTCGGGATATCGGGGATCTCGCCGGTGCCGTCCCGGCTCATGAGAATCCCTAGTTTCTTATTGCCGCCTACGCTAAGGAATACGGGATGGTCGGGCATGAGAAACGTAAGATCGGCCCTTCCTCCCGTCGTGAGTACGATATGGGTATCCTGAAGCTCGCTTGGCTCGTTCAGCTCCGTGCCGTCGATAGCGGCGACTTGGAACGGCGTGTCCACGAGCACGTATTTCTGTCTGACCCAATCCTGGGTATTGATCAGCCGGATTCGAACGGGAGTGCCCGGGGTGACTTGCTTGCGTTGGATGCCGTTATTGCTGCCGATGGACAATCCCGCGCCGTCCCATACGTGGGTCAGGATCGTTACGTCTTCTTCGGGGCCGTGTTCGATCGGCGTTTCGGGTTCTACGATTAACGCTCCGAACAGCCCCATCTTCACGGCTTCTTGAGAATCCTGGTGCGAGTGGTACCAGAATGTTCCCGTCTGTTCGGCGATGAACCGATAGACGTGTTTCTCCCCGGGCATCACCGCATCCTGAGTGGCGCCGGCAACTCCGTCCTCGGCATTGGGGACGTCGAGTCCATGCCAATGAATCGTCGCCCCAACCTCGATATCCCGGTTAATCAACGTAACTTCAACCAGTTCGCCGCGTTTCATTCTCAGTTCGGGACCGGGGAGTTGCCCGTTGTAAGTCCAAGCGTCGACTTTCTTGCCCGAACCGAGCGCGATGGTTTGTTTCTGAGCGGTCAAGGTGAACTTCCGATCGGGAGTCCGATCCCGAGGGCCCGTCAGCATCGCTAAGGAGAAGTCCGATTGCGTAGCGTGTTCGAGTTGCGTACCTCCGCCGAAATCCATCGGGCCTTCCGCCATGTTAAGCCGGTTGGGAAGTTTGCTATTGTAGCTTTGGATGATTAATCCGATGGACGTTATTCCGGCGGCGACGAAGAAAATACCCATTCCTCTAAGCAATCTCCTTCGCGGTTGGAAGGTAACGGTCGCATCGGGATGGCTTAATCTCCGCAAGCGGCGGTCGTGGATCGTCCATAAGGCTACCGATGCGGCGAGCCAGATGAGGATAGGGACGATGGCTTTCGTCAAAGTGAGCGGAACGGGCGTAACGAGCAACAAGTAGAAAATCGTAGCCGCTCCGAGAGCCGACGATTGAAAGGGCAAGATGACCATTGGGTGCGCGGCTTGCATGCGAATTCTCGCGGGGAGCGGAGCGCCGGTCGTCCCGCGCGTTTCCTTCCAAAGCTTCAATAGCCTTGGCATAGCCAGCAGCCCAATGCCCAGCATAGGGACGGCGACCAAGGGGAGATGAAGCAGAATGCGATCCTCCCAGAAAACGGGGCTCATGGATACTGACATGAGCAGGGTTGCGACGATGATTCCGATGGCGGGAAGCGCGACATAAGCGGCCCATACCATTTGCTTGCGGGTTTTGCGGGATAATCTCTCCGCCGATCCGCCGTAGAGCAGGCGAGAAGCTTTGTTGCCGGCGATCCAAGATAGGATGAGCAATAAGAAAACGCAAGCGTAAATGATTCCGGTAAGAAGAGAAAACAAAGGGGAAACCTCCTTGTTCGTTCCGTATCCTCAGTGGATAACTCTTGCTTTAATCGTATATTCAGAGCGGAAACGAAGGAACCGCCCGAGGTTTGGAATACTTCCTAGACCAAAGTTGGAGATGGTTGCCAGACTGCCTCTTGCTCGACCGTGCTCCCTGCCATATTTCGTTAACGACAAAAACGCCCCTTATCTCTTGAACCGCTCAAGAAATAAGGGGCGTTTATGCTTATGGCTATCGGTTACGGTTGCTGCTCGATTTTGATATTGCCGCTATCCACTCTAACCTTTACGAAATCTTTCGTTTCTCTCTTGGATTCCGGCGCGTTACTCGTACCTGAATCTACCTTAAGGTCGTAGAAGCCCGCGAAGCTGGAAGGAACCTGCACGTAAACATTTCCGGAATCGGCGGTAATGTCGGTATTGGAGGTGTCCAGCTTATACAACCGTATGTTTCCCGAATCGACCGATAGCGTCGTTTGCCCCGTCGTGTTCTCCAGTCGAATGTTGCCTGAGTCCGCCGAAGCCGTAATGTTCGCGGTGACGTGGTCTCCTCTTATATTGCCTGAATCCACTTCCGCGTTAAGGGAATCGCTTCGGAAACGATTTAAGTCGAGATTACCGGAATCCGCGGATAACTCTGCTACGGTAATCGGAATGAGCGTCGCGTCCGTAATGTTGATATCCCCTGAGTCCACATCGATCTTAAGCAGATCGAGGAGGGCGTCGTCCGAAACGGAGATGACGAACTCTTCCTTCGCGGTCACGAAGTTGAAGTCGAAGAAGTTGATGTATTTTTTAGGAGAACGGGTGAGATCTAAGGTGAGGCTTTGGTTCGAGATTTCGGTCGCCAACACTTTCTCGATCGTTTTCTCCGTTGCATGTCCGTTGAGTTGGATGGAGTTTTGTCCGTCGGTGCTCTTCACGAACTTAACGTTCACTTCATAATCGCTTTCGATTTGTAACTTGCGTAAGTCGGAAGCGGAGAAGGTCCACTTCTTCTCGAATTCCGGAAGATCCCCCTTATTAGACTCCCACCCTACGGTTAGGGCGCCTGCAACGCCGATCACGATAAGGCATGCGGCGGTAAAATACCAAAATTTCTTCATAGTCGAGTTCTTCCTTTCCATGTCCTAGAGGTCCATTGGCCGTATTTCGCCATCCCCGATATCAATTCGATGCCTGCCGCTCGGGAGAGTCCGGCGAATAGCATGCCTATGCCGACGAAACCGATTGCCATGAATAATTTAAATGGGGAGTACCCGCCGTATAGCGCTGATTCTAGCGCTAATATGATCGGCGACAGCATGCCGGCTAACGCCGCCAGGCATATGGCGGCAAAGGCGGCCCACATCGCGGCGATTACGGGGAGCGCGAATAGATTTAGAAAGAAGAGCACGATCGTTACGCCGATGCGCCGTGGGGTATCCCGGCCGGGCGCCCAGGGAGGTTGCGGCAGGAAATCGGGCCCGACGATATCTCTGGCTAGCGTTAACGGGTCGCCAAGCTCTCTTGCGATTTCGGCCTCCGACTTGCCGTATTGTTGTCCGTAAATAAAGTGCGCTTCGTAGTCGCGCAATAATTCGTTCCTTTCGTCCACGGGCAAGGAAACGAGGTAATGGCGAAGCGTCTCGATAAATTCTTGCTTGTTCATGGGATGATCTTCCTTTCCTTTCGTTCATTTTATCTCATTTATATTTCTCTTGATAACCGACGGGAGTTGATGCTAAACCCCGACTTAAGATGGGGGTTTATTGCCGGCGAGCCGAATCTAACTTAAGAATTCGCCTTGCTCGATCAAGTTGGATACGTTTTGCACGAAGGCGTTCCATGCGAGAACCAACTCCTTGGAATACAGCGCGCCTTCAGGTGTCAACTTGTAATACTTCCGAGGCGGACCTTCGCTCGATTCCTGCAGGTAAGTCGTACAGTACCCGTCTTTGACGAGTCTGCGGAGCAAAGGGTAGAGAGCGCCTTCCGCAACCTCGATGTGCTGCGATACCGCTTCGGCGAGTTCGTATCCATAACGGTCGTGTTTCTGGATAAGTACGAGCACGCACAGTTCCAGCACGCCTTTTTTGAATTGGGTATTGATATCCACGATGGTAACCTCCGATCTGTTCGTTCTGTGCTTATACTCAGTACTGAATAATGAATACTGGCTGATCGACTATAATTTATCACGCGGTACTGAATAATGCAAGGTACTGATTATAAAATAGTCTATTATCCAATTCGGTGAAACTTTCTTTGTGAACAAATGGGGGCGATTTTCAGATGCAAGTCTTATAAAACTTAGGCTTAAGGTTATCTTAAGAAATTTACTTTTCCTTTCATGGTACAATATGTAAACCAACTCTTTTTGTTTTGCCTATTAAAGATAAGAAGGAAGTGTGAGAATGCGTTTCGAAAAGCTAGGAAAGACGATCCTGATGTCTACGTTGCTCGCGGGGGTACTCGCAGGCTGTAGCACTGGAGGGAATGAGTCGAAGGAAAACGTCAAATCGACCTTGAAGGTAATGCATTACGATGAAAGAAGCTTTTATCAGCAGTATGGGATGCTCTTCTCCACGTTATATCCCAACATCGAGATCGAAGTGATCTCTACGCAAGGCGTCTATCAAGAAGGCAAAGATTATCGCGAATCGATGAAGGAATTCATAGAGAAAGAGAAACCGGACGTTCTTATGATCGATGCCGAACAATATTCCACGATGGCTGGCGAGGGTAAGTTGTATAACCTCGAATCGTTCATCAAGAAAGATAAATTCGATCTCGAAGGCATCGCTCCCGGAATTATCGATTATATTAAGCAACAAAGCGATGGAATCCTCTACGGGTTGGCGCCCGAATTCTACAGTCAAGCGATCTATTACAACAAAGACCTGTTCGCTAAGCACGGCGTAACGTTGCCGAAGGATCGGATGAGCTGGGAGGAAGTGCTGCAACTCGCCGCGCGGTTCCCGACAACCGGATCGAAAGAAGACCGGGTATACGGATTCAAAGCCGGTTATCAAACAAGTCTCTACTACTTCGGGTTGTCCATCGGAACATCCCAAGGCTTGTCGTATATTAATCCGACGACGATGCAAATGATGATCAACTCGGATTCCTGGAAGAGAGTATTCGAGATGGCGGATAAAGCGATCAAATCCGGGTCGCTGTATATAGAAGATCCCAACCAGAACGGCGGAGGAGGCTCCTACGAGGAATATCTCCTTAGGGATGCTTTCATCGGCGGCAAAGTCGCGATGGTCATGGAAGGCAATTATCTAATGAACCAAATCAAGGAAGCGAAAAACGTTCTTAAAGAAGGCAAGGGCGTTCAGAACTGGGATGTCGTTACGGTTCCGGTCAATCCGCAAGCGCCGGATGAAAGCACGGGCATGTCGCTTAGCCAAATTTTCGCGATCGATGCCAAAACCGCGAATGCGGATGCCGCTTGGCAATTCGTGAGTTACATTAACGGCGACGATTTCGCGAGAGTAACGTCGAAGCTGCAGAACGGCGGATTTCCTTCGAGAACCAAGTATCTCGAAAGCGCGGAAGGCATACATATGGAAGCCTTCTATAGCTTAAAGCCGGCCCAGAATAATATGTATAAGGGCTTCGATAAAATCCCGCAACAATTCCATATGAAGTACGAGCCATTGACGCAACAAGAGTTCCAGAAGGTTACCGACGGGAAAGCGACGATCTCCGAGGCGCTCGATACCCTGCAAGCCAAAGGGCAACAGCTTCTGACCGAAGAGAGCAAGAACGCGGAGAAAGCCAAACCGGCCGAGGGCGAAGCAAGTCCGTCGGCGAGCGGGTCTGCGAATTCGGGAGCGGCTTCAACTTCCGTGAGCGCGGAGTAATCTGACTTCAGAGGGACAACCTGTTAACGATGACAAGCGCCTATTTTTGTCGAACATGTGAATTGTGACTTTATTTCGTCACAACTCTGTGCTAAAATGTTCACATATAGCGCTTTCACGGAGAGGGGAATTACCTCATGAAGAATAAAGAAATGTCTCGTATGTTGAAATGGGTAGCCATGATCGTTATCGGAGTCGGAATTGTCTGTTGCATCATGAACATCGCGCAATTCAACGACCGTAACCTTGGATTGATGGTCGGAATCGGTTTCTTGATCGGAGGCAGCCAAATTTTGCTATTCGGCGTCATTGCTCCTCTGATGCAGAAGAATCAAGAGTCGGCTCCATCTTCTACGGTCACGGAAGAACTAGCCTAATCGACAATGAATAAGACCGCCTTGACGGAACCTCGGTTCCGATAAGGCGGTCTTTTGCCGTCTATCGAGCAGGGAGAGATCGATTTGGCGATCTCTCCCTTTTTCGCGCGCCTAATCTGGGCTAGAATGTAATGATTTTCACAATTCGTCGAAATCGTGAACAAAGTATTGCGAAATTTCAACGTTTATTTGTCTCATTTGTTAACTGTGCGGAACATCGCTTCGCTTTCTGATATGTTGGATGCAGTTCAGGAAATGCTGCGTTCATTACCCGTGAATTCCCGGTGTTAAAGGACGCTTCGCTCCGGGAAATTCGTTTGAAGCAAGAGGATGGGGGAGATGGCAATGAAGAAAGGTTTGCGGCGCTTTACCGCGGTTCTATCGCTTGTGCTGATGGCGATTGTGACGTCGGGTTGTGCCGAGAAAGTAATCGTAATGAATCCGAAAGGCGAGATCGGAAGGCATCAGGCGGATTTGATATGGATCACGATAGCGCTCTGTCTGGTCATTCTTATACCGGTGTTGATTCTGACTTTCTATATCGTATGGAAATATCGAAATAAGCCGGGCAATAAAGCGAAATACGATCCGACGTGGGAGCACAATACGAAGCTGGAGGTAATCTGGTGGGCAATTCCGATTGCGGTTATCGTGATTCTCGGAGGCATTACGATCAAATATACGTACATGCTCGAGCCGTCCAAGCCGATCGAGCATGAAGCGAAACCGCTCGTTATTCAAGTAACGTCGCTCGATTGGAAGTGGTTGTTCCAATATCCGGAGCAAGGCATCGCAACGGTGAATTACATTGAATTTCCGGAAGACGTACCGATCAAGTTCGAGCTGACTTCGGATGCGCCGATGAACTCTTTCTGGATTCCGCAACTCGGCGGCCAGATTTATACGATGTCCGGGATGGCCATGAAGCTGCATTTGATCGCGGATGAGCCTGGTTCCTATATGGGGATGGGCGCGAATTTCAGCGGCCGCGATTTCGGCAGCATGCAATTTACGGCTAAAGCGACCTCGCAAGAGGAGTTTGACGCATGGGTAGAGAGCGTGAAGGGATCGTCTCCCGCGCTGACCGAAGAAGGTTACGCCCAGTTGGCTAAACCAGGCGTATCGGACGTACAAACGTTCTCCGGGATTCCGGAAGGCCTTTTCCAGAAAATCGTGACGAAGTATGGCGCGCATAACCATGGCGGGGGTAAGCAAGAATCGGATAACTCCGGCGGCGAAGAGGCGAACGTTCACGAGAGCGGATCGTCTCATGAGCAATCCGATACGAACGTTAAACAAGAAGCTAGTAGTACTGAAGGCCATGCGAGTCATGAATAAAGGGAAAGGATGGTGCCGGCATGTGGGACAATATTAAAGAATTCGCGTCCGAATTTTTCGTAACGGGCGATCCGCTCATCTATGGGGCCGACGTCTCCATCGCGCTTACGTTGATTGCGGTCGTTACCGCGCTGACTTATTTCAAAAAATGGACGTGGCTGTGGAAAGATTGGCTAACGACCGTCGATCATAAGAAAATCGGGATTATGTACGTTATCGCATCGTTGCTGATGCTGTTCCGCGGCGGAGTCGACGCGCTCCTGATGCGTACGCAACTCGCGGTTCCGGATGCGGAATTCCTTTCTCCGGAACACTATAATCAAATCTTCACGACCCACGGGGTCATCATGATCTTATTCATGGCGATGCCGCTTATGTTCGGATTGTTTAATCTGGTCATCCCGTTGCAGATCGGAGCGAGGGACGTCGCGTTCCCGTTCCTGAACTCGCTTAGTTTCTGGCTCTTCTTCTTCGGAGCCATGCTGTTTAACGTTTCGTTCGTTATCGGCGGTTCTCCGGATGCGGGTTGGCTGTCGTATCCTCCTCTATCCGGTAAGGATTTTAGTCCCGGGGTCGGGCAGGACTTCTATATTTGGGGCATTCAGATTTCCGGGATCGGAAGCTTGATGACGGGAATCAACTTCATCGTGACGATTCTTAAAATGCGTGCGCCGGGCATGAAGCTGATGAAAATGCCGATGTTCACTTGGTCGGTTTTGTCCAGCTGTTTAACGATAATCTTGGCGTTCCCGATTCTGACGATTACGCTTGCGTTATTGTTTATAGACCGATACCTAGGCGGACACTTCTTCACGCTCGATAGCGGGGGAAATCCGATGATGTATATCAACTTGATATGGATGTGGGGACATCCGGAAGTGTACATCGTAATATTGCCGGCGTTCGGGATTTTCTCGGAAATCGTCGCTACCTTCTCCAAGAAGCGGCTGTTCGGCTACAAGTCGATGGTATTCGCGCTTATGGCCATTAGTATCACTTCCTTCTTTACTTGGGCTCATCACTTCTTCACGATGGGCACGGGGGCGAACGTCAACGCCTTCTTCGCGGTCACGACGATGATCATCGCGATTCCGACGGGGGTTAAAGTGTTTAACTGGCTGTTTACGATGTACCGAGGGCGATTGTCGTTCCCGACGCCGATGCTCTGGATGCTCGGATTTATTCCGTGTTTCGTCGTCGGCGGCATGACCGGCGTTATGCTATCCGTTGCTCCGGCCGACTTCCAGTTCCATAACAGCTACTTCCTCATCGCTCACTTCCATCAAGTGTTGATCGGGGGCGTCGCGTTCGGTTACTTCGCGGGTCTCTATTATTGGTGGCCGAAAGTGTTCGGATTCAAACTGGACGAGAAACTCGGCAAATGGGCTTTCTGGTTCTGGAATATCGGATTTTATGTCTGCTTCATGCCGCAATACGTGCTCGGATTGATGGGGATGACCCGTCGCGTCAGCACCTACGGTTGGGACAAAGGCTGGTATGATCTGAATTTAGTGTCCACTATCGGAGGATTCCTGATGGGAATCGGATTCATCTTCCAAGTGTGGCAAATTCTCCATAGCATCAAGTTCATGAAGAAAGCGCCGGCGGATCCGTGGGACGGACGGACTTTGGAATGGTCGATTCCGTCGCCGGCTCCGGTGTACAACTTCGCTACGATACCTAGGGCGGAGGGCAAGGATTGGTATTGGGAAGAAAAGCAGCGCATCGCGCAGGGGCTCCCTCCTTCGCCAAGGCCTAAGCTTGAACCGATTCATATGCCGAAAAATTCGGGTATCCCGTTCATTATGTCGGCGTTCTGGTTCGTAGCCGGTTTCGGGCTCGTCTTCGATTGGTTATGGATGGCGATTCCGGGCTTTATCGGTATCGTGGTCTGTATGCTTGCCCACTCGTTTAACTATAAAACGGACTATTATATTCCGGTCGATGAAATCAAACGCACGGAAGCTGCCGCTGCAGGGAGGGGAGTCTAATGGCGAAATCTGAAAACCTGAACGTCTCCTCGGCGTCCCATCACGGTGGCGATGATGGGCATCATGATCTGGAAGGCATGCGGGTAATGGGGTTCTGGATCTTCCTGATCACCGACTTCATTATGTTCGGAACGCTGTTCGCCACGTTTATCGTGTTAAACGACAGCACGGCGGGAGGTCCTACGGGGGCCGAGTTGTTCGAAATGCCGGGCATTATCGCGGAAACGTTTATCTTGCTGACCAGCAGCTTCACGAGCGGATTGGCCGTGCTGGCGATGAACAGGGGCAATCGCAAGGCTTTGATCGGTTGGCTTGCCGTAACGGTATTGTTGGGTCTCTCGTTCATCTCGCTCGAACTAACGGAATTTTTCACTTTGGTGCACGAGGGCGCGAACATTTCCACGAGCGCTTTCTGGACGGCTTTCTACACGTTGGTCGGAACGCACGGATTGCACGTGTCGATCGGTCTCGTATGGATTACCGCGATAATGATTCAACTCGCTCGCCATGGTATTAATCCCGTGACAAAGCGTAAAGTCAATATCGTGAGCTTGTATTGGCACTTTCTCGACGTAGTGTGGATCTTCGTCTTAACGATCGTTTATTTGATGGAGGTGATGTAAGGTGGCGCAGCATACGAACAACAATACGCACGGTGACCATGAGGCTCATGGTTCGCACGAAGCGCATGGCTCGCTTAAATCTTATATCATCGGCTTCGTGATATCGATCGTGTTAACGATCATTCCGCTTGTCGTTGTCCTGAACGACATTCTGGAAGGCACGGCGGCCATCGTTGTGCTGTTGGCCGCGGCGATATTGCAATTTCTGGTGCAACTGTTCTACTTCATGCATTTGAAGGAAGAAGGCAAGCCGCGCTATAACATGACGGTGCTTATTCTCGGCACCATTATCGTGCTTACGGTCATAATAGGCTCGATCTGGATTATGACGTATAACAAAGTCGCTTAAAGCGGTAGGGATAATAAAGAGGCTCGGATCGTCCGGAAGTATCGGACGATCCGAGCCTTTGTCATAGCGTTCGGCGGTTTGCGGTTAATTCGTGCAGCGTGCGTACCTGTAATCCCGTTCACGCCCGGATCGGTTAACGATCCGGAGGCGTCCGCCGGCCTTGGACAGCGTGTAGAGTATCGTTTCGTTGCCTTCGTCGCTTCCGGAAAGGCTCGCTCTAACACGAATGCTCGATTCCGTTTGGTTCACGATCCGGAGGCTGACGACGAACGTGGGGACGGGACCCGGATCGGCGACGATCTCGTATAATCTGGTCTTATAGAGGATCGGCTTTAGATTGCATAGCATGATCGCGCTGAGCCTTGCGTTCCAGTTACGCTTGAAATAGGCTAAGATCTTGCCTCGGGTGCTGAAACGGAGCGGTAATCTCTTGTACTCGTCTCCGTCGATAAAGATGGACGGGCCGTTTAACGACGAGTCGTAAACGGCAATCCATTGCGATTCCGCGCGATTGATGAATGCGGTAATCTGGCGCGGCGTATACGTTATGGCGGCGATTGGCATTTCGGCATCCCTCCACTTGTATCGTATGTACAAGCCGGAGGAATGCGAGGGTGGTTGTCCGATGGCCGAAAGAGGAATTCAAGGAGGGGTTTATTTGGCGGTATTTTCGCCGGCTTCCCATGGATTCAAATGAATCATGACTTCGACGACGTCGGGGTCATAGTCCATAATCAGCTTCTTGAGCTGTTTGCTGATATCGTGCCCTTGCTGAATGGTGTAATCGTTAGGGATGCCGACGCGAATGTCGACGATAATATAGTGGCCGTGCTCGCGCGCTCTTACGCGATCGATTCTTTTGACGTTCTCGTCCGTAAGGAGCAGAGCTTCGTAATGCGCGAGTTTCTCGGCGGAGACATTGCGTTCCATCAGAATATCTATGGAGTCGCGCCCCATCTCGTAAGCGAGCTTAAGCACGAGCAGCGAAACGACGATACCGGCGACGGGGTCGCCGTAGGCGGCCCATTCCCAGTGGAAACGGTCGCCCAGTAAACCGATGCCGATCCCGATAACGGCGGCCAGAGAGGCGTATACGTCGGCCAGATGGTCGTAAGCGGTGGCAAGCACGCTCTTGCTATTCGCTGCTTTGCCGACTTTGATCGTATAGACGTAGAGAGCTTGTTTCCATACTAGCGAGATGGCTGCGGCGCCGAGCGCTAGCCAGTTTTCTTCCCCTGGAGGCTGGAAGAGCGCGCCGATCGATTGATAGCCGATCCAGAGGGCTGCTAGCACGAGAACGACGGCTACGAAGGCGGAGGCCACGACCTCGGCTTTGCCGTGTCCGTAAGGATGATCCTCGTCCGCGGGTTTCTTCGATACCATGGAAGATGTTAAGGCTGCCACGGTTGCGATGATGTCTCCCGCGTTATGAACTCCGTCCGCGAGGAGTACGGGACTAGCGAGCAATAGTCCTGCGACGATTTTCAAAATGGTGAGAACGATGTTGCTAATTAAACTGATCCAAATTGCCAATAAAGCCGAATGATGCCTATCCGCCACAAAGATTGCCCCTTCAAAGAAAGTTTGCCCCGCGCAAAAAATAAAACAGGCTTCCAACCTTGGGGTTGAAAGCCTGAAATCGTCC
Organism: Cohnella herbarum; assembly: GCF_012849095.1. Classification (NCBI taxonomy): domain Bacteria; kingdom Bacillati; phylum Bacillota; class Bacilli; order Caryophanales; family Paenibacillaceae; genus Cohnella; species Cohnella herbarum. Next base: position 4,818,737 of record NZ_CP051680.1, on the reverse strand, counting down.
ATATTCGGGTTGATGCGAGAATCGAATTCATGGGTGACAACCACCCTCTCCAGAAATGCGGGATAACATAACTCGATTATTCTAACATACCTTAGAGCTCTGCGCTAACTCATCTAAATTCTATAGTTAACTCTTACATCACTATTAATGTAATATATGTGTTAAATAAACAAAAACATTTAGCCATTTATGTAACTATTATTGACATCAAGTAGGAAGGGGCATATGATTACAATAAAACCCAGTGGGAGAGGGAGCCGTTCTGCATGGAAACGATAAACGACGTATCGGTGAATTCGCCTTCCTCTCGATTTTACAATGAAATGTATAACGGAGCTCAGGTTCGCGCGCATTATAACCATGTCCATCAAGTGTTATCGCGCATGTCCTTGGAGGATCGGGTAAGCAGGCAAACGCAAATGAACGGGCGTCTTCTCGAGGAAGGAATTACGTTCACTCTGTCCGGCGGGGATCAACCGGATGCGCTGGAGAGAACCATTCCGTTCGATCTGATCCCGCGGATCATTCCGGCGACGGAGTGGGAAACGATCGAGCAAGGCACGCGACAGAGGGTTCGCGCCTTAAATGCTTTCCTAGCCGATATTTACCATGAACAGTGCATTCTGAAAGACGGGCTCGTACCTCGCCGAATGGTGATGGGGAATCGTTATTTCCGTACGGAAATGATGCGTCTGCCCGTGCCGGGCGGAACTTACGTGACGGCGTCGGGCATCGATCTCATCCGCGACGAGAAAGGCGATTATTTCGTCTTGGAGGACAATCTGCGGTCTCCCTCCGGTTTCTCGTACGTTTTCAAAAGTCGTTCGATCATGACGCATGATTTTCCCGAGCTCTATTTCTCCTATCCCGTTAAGGGGATCGAGAGGTCTTTGCACGATTTCCGTACATCGCTTAGAAACTTAGCCCCTACGGACAGAGCGGAACCCGTGATCGCCTTGTTAACGCCCGGGAGCTTTAACTCCGCCTACTTCGAGCATACGTTTCTTGCGCAGCAGATGGGGATGGAGCTCGTAGAAGGCCGCGATCTTGTATGCAGGGACAATAAAATTTATATCCGCAAGCTATCCGGATTGAAGCAAGTCGACGTGTTATACCGCCGGATAGACGACGATTATCTCGATCCGCTAGCGTTTCGTCCGGATTCGATGCTGGGCGTAGCGGGGCTGATGAACGCTTACCGGTTCGGTAACATTACGATCGCCAACGCTCCGGGCACGGGCGTAGCGGACGATAAGGCGATCTACACGTTCGTTCCGGAGATGATCCGTTACTATCTCAACGAACGGCCGATATTGAATAACGTGCCGACTTACCTGATGAGCCGTCCGGACGAACGGGAGCATGTCTTGGGTCGGCTGGAAGAGATGGTCGTCAAGGAGACGTCGTTATCCGGAGGTTACGGCATGCTCGTCGGACCGGCATCGACCGAGTGGGAGCGCGAGAGGTTCGCGGCCAAAATCCGCGAGAACCCCGACAACTACATCGCCCAGCCGACGATTAAGCTTTCGACTTCTCCGATTAACCTGGATGGCCGAGTTGCGCATCGTCATATCGATCTGCGGGTATTCGCGTTGGCCGATGGCAAGAACGTGCACGTGCTTCCCGGGGGATTAACGAGAGTAGCGATGAAGGAAGGTTCGTTGGTCGTTAATTCGTCGCAGGGCGGCGGCGTTAAAGACACTTGGGTATTGTCGGAATAGAGCGATAGAGGGATATGAATGGGAATCGAGCCCATAAGGAGTGGAGCCCTATGTTGGATCGGATAGCGGAATCGTTGTTCTGGATCGGACGTTACACCGAACGCGCGGAAAATCATGCCCGGTTGCTCGACGTGTATTACCATCTTCGCGAGGAAGGAAGCGGAGAGCCGGAGGCGGTGTGGAGGCGGATAGCAGAAGCGATCGGAGATTGCGCGCTATACGAAGAACGGTACGATGGCTACCGGGAGCAGGACGTACTATACTTCCTCACTTTGGATCCGACGCAGGACAACTCGATTCTGTCCTGCGTCGCTCAAGCTAGGGATAATCTGAAGAAAATCCGCGAGCAGCTTCCTTCCGAGTTGTGGAACTTGTTGAACGGGTTCTACTTATGGTTAAAGGGGGTGCGGCTGGAGGAGGTTACTCAGCAGTCTCCCCATCGGTTTTTTCAACGGTTGAAGGAAGGATTGGCGGCATTCCAAGGTACCGCCGTATCGATCGCGCTAAGGGATGAATCCTGGCATATGCTCGAGAGCGGACGTTACTTGGAGCGCTCGGAGAATATCGTCAGGCTGCTCCAATCGGTCGGCAACATCGCCCCGGACAAAAGGAAAGGGTCCTACGCGTACACGATGGCCGTATTGAAGTCGGTAGGCGGTTACGAGGCGTTCAGGCGGTTGGATCTAGAAGAGATTTCTTTGGAAGAGGTATCGCGTTTCCTCGTGCTTCAGGAGACGTTCCCAAGATCGATCCATTTCGCGTTAGCGAACTTCGAACAGCATCTGAAGGCGATGCGCGGGCATTCGGAGAAGTCCGGTTCCGCGCTGGAGCGGATGATTCGATTAGCGGGCAAAGCGCGTTCGGAGCTCGGATGGCTCGATCGCAACGATATTACGATGGACTCGTTGAATGCCGTGCTTCAACAACTGCTTGGCGCGAATCGGCAGCTTGGCGAAGCCGTGGCAAGAACCTTTTTTTTCCCTGAACGGGAGGTTATCGCATGAAATTCGATATTTGCCACGTTACGAGGTACCGGTACGATTCGTCGGTGACGGACAGTGTCAATGAAATTCGTCTTTCTCCCCGCACGGACGAGCGGCAGGCTTGTTATCAGCATCGGTTGGTGGTCGAGCCGAACGTGCAATTGCTATCCTACGAGGATTATTTCGGTAACCGGGTACATTCCTTTACGGCTAACGCTCCTCATAAGGAATTAGTCATCACCTCCCATTCCACCGTCGTAACGAGGGATCGGGACGTCGTATGGAGCGCGGCATGGGGAGCCGAGGAATCGTGGAATCGACTGAGAAGCGAGGATTTCATAGACGGGAACGCGGAATATTTGCTCCCTACGGCGTATGCGTCGTTTCAGCCTAAAGTCGAATCGTATGCATCCGGTATTCGCGGTGAAGAAGCCGGCGTATTCGGATTCGTAAGGAACGCGGCTAGCGCGATATACGGCGATTTTGAATATAAGCCGTTTTCCACCGGCGTGCATACGACGGCGGACGAGTTGGTCGGGATCGGCAGCGGGGTTTGCCAAGATTTCGCCCACTTGCTGCTAGCGGTTTGCCGACTTCGAGGTGTTCCGGCGCGTTACGTAAGCGGGTATCATTTCGTCGGGGACCTGCAAGGCAGGGATGCGGATTTCGAGCAAGCCTCGCATGCATGGGTCGAGGTATACATTCCGGGCGCGGGCTGGCAGGGCATCGATCCTACGAACAATAACCTGATCGATTGGCGTTACGTTAAGCTCGGGCATGGACGGGATTACAACGATATCGTTCCGGTAAAGGGCATTTACCGCGGGACGTCCGGGCAGACGCTTCAAGTGACCGTTGACGTTAGGTTGGCGGAAACGGGATAAAGAGACGATAGTACGGCACGGGAAAGAGGCTGCCTACGCGATACCTGCGCGGGCTGCCTCTTTGGGTTGAGCTGGTTTAGCGATTTAAAGGTTATCCCAGTTGCTTTGAAAATACTTCATCGGTACCGCGAAATCCAGCGTCGTATTCGAGACCCCGAACGTCGTAATGCCGATGACTTCGCCGTATTCGTTGAGCAACACGCCGCCGCTTGAGCCGACTTCCGTGTCGGCCGTATGTTGAATGTACGTGACGCCGTCTATCGTGCGAATCGAGGAAACGATTCCGTCGGACACGGTATTTTCCAAGCCGTTCGGACTGCCGATGGCGTAGACTTTGTCGCCGACTTCCGGCAAGGCGGTCGTATAGTCGAGGTAATGCTCCGGGGAGCTTCCGGTTGCGTTCCCTTTGTCGTCGAACGCAGTGGAGATGGCCGCGGCGAAAATATCTTTGGCCTCGTCTTTGAAGTAATACCAATCGGATAAATCATACGTTTTCTTATCGACGGTTACGGTAATCTTGCTCGCTTCTCCGGCTACGTGATAGTTGGTGAGGAACGTGTTTTCGTTGATGACGAAACCCGAGCCTTGTCCAAGGGATTTGCCGTTTTCGTCGTAGACCATTACATATCCGACGGCGTTCTGCAGCTTGGCGATTTCCTTGGCGGTTAACGGCGCACGGAATAGCTTTCCTTCGACGACCCAGGCATTGGAAAGCTGGTCGTCCGTGATTTTGCCCTGTTTGTATTTGACGTAGATGGATTTCGAGACGGCGATGGAGCCTTTCCACTCATATGACGGCGTCGTATAATAGTCGACCTTGAGCGTTGCGGCATCCACTTTAAGCAGCTTATCGAACGAATCGAGGATATCATCCCAGTCTTCGTCCTCGTTCGCTTCGATTTGGTAAAACGACGTCGAAGCTTCGATACCTGCGTCTTTGTCCGTTAACGTTACCGAATACAATTGTTTGACGGCTTTGTTCAAGCCGTTGGAGTTGAGCTCTAAGGTTTGGTTTTTCTTGTCTTGGGCGTATTTGACTCCGGCTTTGTCCAGAACGTTCAAGGGAACGTAGGTTTGATTGTTAAAGCTGATTGCCGGAACGGCATTCTTATATACGGCGCCGTCTACCTTTACTCTGACTATAGGACTGCCCTTATATGCTCCCCATAAGGCCGCGGCGCTCGCGACTCCCGCGAATACGAATGAGAGCAGGATAAATGCGAGGATCGTTTTCCGTTTCAATCTACCATCTCCTATGAATTGGATGTTCAAATATTAACTTACTTTATCTTTAAGGGTGCGCGAATTCAATAGCGTTCGCAAAATAAATCGAGAAATTGACGGTTGAGGAGTTGGTTGAGCTAATGTTCGGAAATTGATGTATAATTTTCTCGAATTCATCCTAGTCAGGTTGCTTTATCGTTAATATTACGAATGATCGGGATATTAACCCCTTGACCCGTGCGTGTAAATCGGTTACTCTACGTAATGGAAATATACATTTACCTTTCAATTCATCCATTCGTATATCCTCGGCAATATGGGCTGGGGGTCTCTACCGGGAACCTTAAATTCCCGACTACGAAGGATGTGGGGACACCCACACCTTCGCGGTCGGGATTTTTTTATGGGCTTGTCCAGACTACGGGGGCATATCAGGAGGAGATTAACGGATGAGCAATGTTTATGATGTTATCGTGGTTGGCGCGGGTCCTGCCGGTATTTTCACATGTTACGAATTGACGAGAACCTCTCCCCGCCTGAAGGTGTTATTAGTGGACAAAGGGCACGACATTAAGCATCGCCATTGTCCGATACTGGAAAATAAAATCGAGCTATGCCCGCCTCCCGCCGGAAAAAAAGAATTCGCGGGCTGCTTGCCCGCCTGCTCGATTACGGCAGGCTTCGGCGGCGCCGGCGCGTATAGCGACGGTAAATTCAACATTACGACGGAGTTCGGCGGTTGGCTGACGGATTACGTGGCCCCATCGCAAGTGCTGGGTTTGATCCGTTACGTAGACGAGATTAACTTGGAGCACGGAGCAACGTTAAATATGACTGATCCGACAACGGAAGCGGTTAAGGCGATCGAGCATAGAGGTTACGCGGCCGGTCTGAAGCTGCTAAGGGCGCAAGTCAGGCATCTCGGGACGGAACAGAATTTGGAAATTCTGAAGTCGATCCGCGCTTACTTGGAAACGCGAATCGATATGCGCTTCAAGACGGAAGTCGCCGATCTGTTGTCCGTTAAAGAGAACGGCGCCCATCGGGTGTGCGGGATTACGCTTAAGAACGGAGAGGAGATCAGGTCGGACACGGTCGTGGTCGCGCCTGGACGGGACGGTTCGGGCTGGTTGACCGAAGTATTGAAGAGACGCAGGTTGGCAATGGTCAACAATCAGGTCGACGTAGGCGTACGGGTGGAAACTTCGGACGTCGTCATGAGGGAAATCAACGAGCATCTATACGAAGGGAAGTTTATCTATAACACGTCCGTCGGTACCCGTGTGAGAACGTTCTGCAGCAACCCGTCGGGACACGTCGTCGTCGAGAACCACAGCGGGGTGATGGCGGCTAACGGGCATGCGTTCAAGGATCCGGCGCTTGGCTCCAGCAATACGAACTTTGCTTTGCTCGTCTCTCATAAGTTTACCGATCCGTTCGATAAGCCGAACGAGTATGCGCGCGAAATTTGCAAGCGAGCGAACGATCTCTCGAGCGGCGGCGTCATCGTGCAGAAGTTCGGGGATATTCTGAGAGGCCGCCGTTCGACGTCCGGCCGCATTAAGGAAGGCTTCATCGAACCGACCTTGCATGAAGCGGTACCGGGCGATCTGGGGCTAGTGCTTCCTTACAACACGATGAAAAGCTTGATCGAGATGGTGGAGGCGCTCGACAAGGTTACTCCGGGAATCGCTTCCGAGCACACGTTGTTCTATGGCGTAGAAGCGAAGTTTTACTCCGCCCGACCGAAGCTGAGCGCAACGTTGGAAACGGAAATTGCCGGTCTGTATTGCGGCGGCGACGGAGCGGGCGTCACTCGCGGGCTCGCCCAAGCGGGCGCTGCCGGCGTCTGGATCGCTCGCGCGGTTTCGGAGCGGAAGAATAAGTAAGTTGAACTTACAACGACAAGTAGGTGAACCCCGCAAGCAACAAAGACGCGATGAGCATGGCGATGAACGGGCGAAGCGCGCGGTTGCGGAAATCGCGCAAATGAATGTTAAGTCCGAGTCCGGCCATAGCCATGACGAGTAGCAATGTAGTCACGAGCGACAAATCGCGCAATAATGGGGCCGGATCGGGCAACATAATCGGAAGAACGTAACTTCCGAATAAGCTCATGCCGATGAACCCGAGCAAGAACCAAGGGAACGGAAACGGCGTTCGACCTGCTGAAGATTGCGTATGCTTAGATTCCGAACGAGCTTTGAGTTTAGAGTATCCTGCGATCCCTAAGCATAGAGGCACGAGAAGGGCGACTCGGCATAGCTTCGCGAGCAAGCCGTCGGTTAGGGCGTCCGGTCCTGCCGGTGCCGCAGCCATCGCGACATGGGCGATTTCGTGCAAGGTGAGGCCGGACCATATTCCGTATACGGAGGGATCCATCGGAAGCCAAGGTTGGATGACGGTATAAGCCGTTGCGAATACGGTGCCGATCAATGCGATTAAGCCGGCGCTTATGGCGGTATCTTCCTGTTTGGATTTGAGCAGCGGAGATACCGCGATAATTGCCGCTGCGCCGCAGATGGCCGTTCCGATGGCAAGCAGGACGGTCAGTTTACGGTCCGCGCGGAGCCAATGCCCGATCGCCAGCACGGTAACCAAGGAGAAGGCGACGGTTGCTCCGCCGCGCGCGAGCAAAGGTAATCCTTGTTGGGCGAGATCTACGACATTGAGTTTTAATCCGAACAATACGATCGCCGCGCGCAGCAAAGTTCCGGAAGAGAACCGAATGCCTATGCCGATGGCGGAAGGATATCCGAAACGGTGGCGATAAGCGGCCGTTAACAGCAAGGTGCAAGCGAGAGCGCCTATTCGATCGAGCCCCGGGAGCATGGACAGCCCCCATCCGGCCAAGGCGAAAACAAAGGTAAATAATATACCGTATGTCCGGGCAGGGGATGGGGACGGAGCGGCAACGGATGCGGGCGGCGTGGTTTTGGTTAACATGATGTCTGATTCCTCCAGTATCGAGCCGGGATCGGTGTTTCTTGTTAATCCAAGTGTAAGCGGGTTTTCATGATAAGGAAAATTAATTATAATTATATTTATAGTAAGTAATAACTTATGCATTGATAAGAGATCAACTTAGAGAGCGAGGAGTGCCGATGGACCAATCCCTGATCGTTTTCTCCGAAGTCGCCGATACCCGTAATTTCTCGCGCGCGGCTGAACGGCTGCATATGACGCAGCCGGCGGTTAGCCAGCATATTCGGGCGCTGGAAGAGCGTCTTAAAGTTAGGTTGCTGGAACGGAACAATAAATCCGTAACGTTAACCCGGGCGGGAGAAATCGTGCTCCATCACGCGAAGGAAATCGGGGGATTATACCGCAGGATGGAGGAAATGGTCGACGAGTTAATTCACTATACGGGAGGGCCTTTGGCTATCGGAGCCAGCTATACGTTCGGAGAGTATATGCTCCCGTTGACGTTAGCCCGTTTGAATACGGACTTTCCGGATATTCGGCCTATCGTCATGATCGGAAATACATCGGATATTGCGGAGCGGGTTCGCGGCCGGGAGTTGGATGTCGGCATCGTGGAGGGCGAGGAGATCGGGACGGGCTTGGTCGTGGAGAAGTTGGCCGAGGACGAAATGTATATCGCGGCTGGGGCGCAGCACGCCCTTGCGGATCGAAAAGCCGTTTCGTTGGCGCAATTGGAGGAGCAGACGTGGCTTGTAAGGGAACCGGGCTCGGGGACTAGGGCGGCAGCGGATAAAATGTTCGCCGAGCTCCGCTTGAAGCCGGAGCGTCTAATGGAAATGGGGAGTACCCAATCGATCAAGGAAACGGTAGAAGCCGGGCTCGGAGTGACCTTGCAATCGCGCTGGGCGCTTCGCAAAGAACTCGGGCTCGGCTCCTTGAAGTTGCTCGACGTGGAAGGTCTCCCTTTTCGCCGAAGCTTCCATATTCTCATGCGAAATGGCGATCTGCGTACCCGGACGATGGAAGTGTTTCTGCATACTCTTAATACCGTCACGGGAACGATGTTATCTTCCGATAAAGCGGGTATTAGTTCTCTTGAGAAATTTTCTTGAACGCTTCGACGAACTGGGCGGACGGATAGGCGCCGGATAAGGCGTACTTGTTGTTAATAATGAAGAACGGAACGCCGGTGATGCCAAGGGCTTGGGCGGATGCCATGTCTTGTTCTACGTCGGCCAGGCCTTCTCCCGATTCGAGAAGGCGTTTGGCTTCCTCGGCATCGAGTCCGAGTTCGGAGGCAATCTCAAGCAGAACGTCAAGCTTGGCGATATCTCTCCCGTCTTCGAAATAAGCTTTCATTACCGCGTCTAGCCAGTAGACCTCATCTTCTTCGGGAAGCAATGCCGTAATCCGATGAGCGAGTACCGTGTTCGGCATGCGTTCCACCTTGTCGAAATTGAAGGTAACTCCGACGGCGGCTCCGGCATCGGTTACCCGTTGAAGCATCGGCTTGAAGCGTTCGGCCCCGCCCATTTTTTTCTCCATCACGCTGTTAAAAGGCAGGCCTTCAGGCGGTAATGTGGCATCTAATTGATACGCATGATAGCTCACTTCGACCGTTTGGCCGGTTTGCTCCAACCACGTCTCGATCGCGTCGCTCATGTTTTTTTTGCCGATCCGGCACCAAGGACAAACCATATCGGAATATACGTCGATTTTCATCGGAATCACCTCTGCGTTATTTTCGTTAATCCGTGCTCTTAGTATGGCAGACTGCGGGCCGGCATTCAACGTGCGGTTGCGGGATAGCGGTGGTAAAATGTGATTTAGGATAAGGGGGTACGTCTTGTGGCGCTAAAGTTGGATTCGGCTGTAGAGTTATTGAACGGAGTGGAGATGCCGCGACTCGGTCTTGGCGTCTGGCGCGCGGTTGACGGACAAGAAACCGAGGATGCGGTATCGGCAGCCCTAAAGGCGGGATATCGCCATATCGATACGGCATCCATGTACGATAACGAGCGCGGAGTCGGACGGGCGATCCGCGCATCGGGCATCCCGCGAGAGCAAATTTTCGTAACGACTAAGGTATGGAACAACGAGCAAGGTTACGACAATACGCTTAAAGCATTCAAGGGAAGTCTTGAACGGTTGGATATGTCTTACGCGGATTTGTATTTGGTCCATTGGCCTGTCGTGGGGAAATACAAGGAAACCTATCGTGCCATCGAGGAACTGTACGATCAAGGGCTCGTTCGGTCGATCGGCGTCAGCAACTTCAATATCCATCATCTCGAGGATTTGATGGGGTCATGCCGGATCAAGCCGATGGTTAACCAGGTGGAGATGCATCCCCTTCATACGCAGAAGAAGCTGTTTGCCTTCTGCCGCAAGGAAGGGATCCAACTGGAATCGTGGCGTCCGCTTATGCAAGGAAGGCTAGATCTGCCGTTACTCGGGGATCTGGCTGCCAAATACGGCAAAACCCCCGCGCAAATCGTTCTTAGATGGCATTTGCAGCTAGGGGCGGTTACGATTCCGAAGTCGGTCAAGGAAAGCCGTATTCTCGAGAACTCCGATCTTTACGATTTCGAGTTGGAGCCGGAAGATGTAGTCGCCATCGATGGGTTGAACCGGAATCATCGCTTCGGCGCCGATCCGGACCACATTGATTTCTAGGATATAAGGGAATCGGAATTGAGATAATACTGGACATGGAGCCTCTTGACAACCTCAACTGTAACTGATAATATTACAGTAATCACCGAGGAGGCTGAGCGCATGAACAGTGAATTCGTCATAGCTGTCCACGGCCTTGTGCTTCTAGCTCATCGTCCAGACGGAATGGCCTCCAGCGAAGAGATCGCCGCGAACGTGTGCACGAATCCGGTTCGCGTCCGCAAGGTTATGAGTTGCTTGCGCAAGAATGGCTACGTGGATACGCGCGAAGGCTCCGGGGGCGGTTATAAGCTATCCCGGGAACCTGGCGCAGTCACGTTGGCGGACATCTACCGCGCTTTGGCCGCAGGATCTTTGGCACCGGGCTGGTGCAGCGGGGATCCCGAGTCGGATTGCATGGTAGGCTCTAATATGGCGGACGTAATGAACGCCGTGTTCTGCGGGGCGGATCAGCATCTGGAGAAGTATTTCGAGACGATCACGATCGGTCAGATGTTGTCCAGCATTACGGCTAAAGCGCGATTGTAGTCCCTTCGCGATGACGTAGGATGGAGCGGGTTCAGACTACCCGATCATCATAGGTTTTTTCTCAAAATCATTTCACTAAAGATAGGAGAGGTTTCTTATGGCAGTCGCGATTACAAAAGATAACTTCACTGAGAACGTAGCGCAAGGAGTTTCCTTGCTTGATTTCTGGGCTCCATGGTGCGGACCTTGCAAAATGCAGCTTCCGATCGTCGAAGAGCTTTCCGACGAACTGAAAGGCACGGCAACGATCGCGAAAGTGAACGTCGACGAAGAGCCCGAGCTCGCTAGCCAATTCGGAGTCATGAGCATTCCGACGCTGATTCTGTTCAAAGACGGTCAGCCGGTTGACAAACTTGTCGGCCTGCAAAGCAAAGATTCGCTGAAAGCGAAAATTCAAAGCCACCTGTAAGTCATGCGTTAGGAGCATCGTAAACCCTCTCTCGGGAGGATTTGCGATGCTTTTTGTTTGCATATCAACGCTAAAGACGGCGGGGAGTTTTTATGCTTGGTGGGTATGCTTGATGGGGTATGCTTGATGGGGTTGCAAACGATAAAGGTTCGTGATATGATTCGTTTTGACCGAATGACCGAAAATTGATTTTAGTCAGTTAGTCACTTTTGGGAAAGGAGATGGGACGAATGTCGGTAGATCGCAGGAAGCTGATCGTGGATGCGGCGTCTCAATCGTTCGCATTGTTCGGTTATAAGGCGACGACGATGGATCAAGTCGCGAAGCTCGCCAACGTAGGCAAAGGAACGATCTATACTTTTTTCTCCAACAAAGAAGAGCTATTCGACGAGATCATGAATCGTTTGATCCAAGAGATGAAGGTGGTGGCGGACGGAGAATACGACGAGAACCGTACGTTCTTCGACAATCTGAACCGGATTCTGTACCGGATTCTCGATTTCCGGGAGAAGCATCAGCTTGCGATGAAGATGGCTCACGAAGTTAGGGATATGGGAACGCCGAAAGCTCTGGAAGGATTGAACAGGCTGGAGAGCGCGATTCTCTCTTATATCCAAGTGAAGATTCGAACGGCAATCGATAAGAAGGAATTGAAACCGTGCGACCCGGAAGTCACTTCTTTCGTAATGTTAAAGTTATATTTGGCTTTAGCGTCGGAGTGGCAGCATTCTCACGCGCCTTTGGAGAAAGATAAGATCACGGAGTTTTTTCAACTGTACTTAATGCGCGGGCTGGCTGCGGAATAGTTTTACGCTTTCCGGTAAGAGGGCGGCCCAAATTTTTTTATTCTAAAATGACCGAATGAACAAAACGGTCATAATGTATAGGGGTGTTCGAAATGAAAGGAATTAAACAGTTTTTCGAAGAAATGGCGGGCATCGGGAAGAACAAAAAGGTACTTATTCCGGTGCTTGCCATATTAACGGTTCCGGTTATGTACTGCGCGATGTTCCTCGGGGCTTTCTGGGATCCGTACGGCAAAATGGTAGATCTGCCGGTTGCCGTCGTCAATTCGGATCAAGGAACGGTGTACGAAGGGGAGGAGATGCATCTCGGGGACGAGTTTGCCGAGAAGCTGAAGGAAAGCAATAACTTCAAATATAGTTTCGTGGACAAGGCGGCCGCCCAAGCGGGACTAAAAGATAACACGTATTACATGGCCATCGAAATTCCGGAGGATTTCTCGAAGAAAACGACGACGCTCACTTCCGAGCAACCGACTCCGGCCCGGATCGTGTTCATGCCGAACGAAAGTTACAACTTTCTGGCTGCGCAGATCGGGAATACGGCAGTAGAGCAAATGAAGTCCGAGCTAGGCAAAGAAGTGACCAAAGCCTATACGAATACCGTGTTCGATCAAGTACAGACGCTTGCCGACGGCTTGAGCAAAGCCAGCGACGGGGCGAGCGAGCTTGCGTCCGGCACGAATAGCGCCAAAGACGGCGCGACGCTGCTCGAGATGAACTTGAGCAAGCTGGCATCGGGGTCTCTAACGCTGCAGGGCGGGGTCGATAAGCTAATGGACGGCGGCTCGAAACTGGAGAAGGGCGCTGCGGATCTCAAGCAAGGCAGCGGATCGCTGGCAAGCGGGTTGACGCAACTGAAGGATGGAAGCGGGAAGCTGGAGCAAGGAGCGTTGCAGGCGAAGCAGGGAACGTCCCAATTGGCGGCCGGGCTTGCGCGGTCGGTTGCCGGGGCTTCCAAGCTGGAGGCTGGCGCGAAAGGCTTAGCCGATGGTCTTGAGCAATATGCGAAAGCCCATCCGGAGTTCGCCGAGGATGCCGCGTTCCAGCAATTGATCGCGGCAAGCAAACAGGTGGCGAGCGGCGCGGGCGATGCTAGAGAAGGGCAGGAACAGCTTAAAGCCGGTTCGGACAAACTCGCGGAGGGAACGTCTCAATTGGCGGAAAGTTTCGGTCTGTTTGACGATAAGCTAGCGGAGGCTAGCATCGGGAGCGGAAAACTTGCTTTAGGCGCTGCGCAGCTTCACGTTGGAACAACGGAACTGAACCAAGGCCTAGGTAACTTGTCGCAAGGTGTTAACGTCTTCGTAGATGGCTCCGGTCAGTTGGATAAAGGAGCGCAGCAAATGACGGAGGGATTGGCGAAGCTGACGGACGGCTCGGGAGAATTGTCGGCTAAGCTGAGCGAGGCCGCTCAGCAAACTTCTAGCTTGAACGGAGGGGAAACGTTCGTCGACATGTTCGCCGATCCGGTAGATCTCAGCATCGAGAAGACGAACGAGGTGCCGAACTACGGGACGGGATTCGCTCCGTATTTCATTTCACTTGGATTGTTCGTCGGCGCGCTGTTATTAACGATCGTATACACGGTAAGGGAACCGGCGGTCAAACCGACAAGCGGCTGGAGTTGGTTCGTCGGCAAACTGCTTACGATGGTGTTCATCGGTACGGTTCAGGCGGTGATCGCGGATCTGGTGCTCCTATACGGACTCGGGTTGGAAGTTAGGGATTTGCCGTTGTTCTTCCTGTTCACGGTTATCACAAGCATCACGTTCATGGCGCTGATTCAGTTCCTTGTTACGGTACTCCAGCATCCGGGCAGATTCGTCGCGATCGTCATTCTGATCTTCCAACTGACGAGCTCGGCCGGCACGTTCCCGATGGAATTGATTCCGAGCTGGTTGCAGAAGGCAAGCGCATGGCTGCCGATGACTTATTCGGTATCCGGGCTTAAAGCGGTCGTATCCAGCGGGGATTACTCCTATATGTGGGAGAACGCGTGGATCTTGCTTGGCTTCGCGGCGCTGTTCGCGGCGATGACCTTGATTTACTTCGTGATCTCCTACCGCAAAGACTATGCGGCGGGATCAAGGGATCAAGCGCAATCGGCTGTTAACGTTTAAGAAAAAAGGAGCTGTTCCGAGAGGTCGTAGACGACCCGGGAACAGCTCCTTGCTATTGATCAATGATTAAATCGTCCATTGTCCGTGAACGACCGCGGCAAGATTCCAACCGTCCTGGTCCTGAACTGGAACGAATACGAGGATCAGGCTTTGCCAATCCATTCCGTCCAGCTTCTCGTCGAAGCCGGGATAATGAAATTCCACGTAAGAGGCGTTCGGATAAACATCGGAGCCGTTAAACGGCGAATTGCCTGTTCCGACTAGCTTGTTGGCCGTTATGCTTGGAGCATCCGCGAAATCCTTGTTGTATACGAATCTCTCGTAATAATCCCGGAATGAAAGTTCGAGCGGCTCGCCGCTACCGTCGGCCGTGCCCCACTTTAACTTCTTCGTGTCCTTAAAGCTAGGAAGCGTATCCGATTGGAATACAAGATCGGTATCGGTATTGATATGGGGATATGGCGAGAAGCGTAAACCGAGCTCTGGATCGATAAAGGGGATAATGGAGTTCAGATCCCTGTCCCGCAAATATTCTACGACCTCATGGGCGGCAGCTTTAAGTCGCGCATCGGGGTCGTTCTGCGATTCTGTCGGTACGGTTTCGGTTGGCGATTCGGTTGCTTCGCTACCCGTATTGACTGTAGGTTCTATCCCGAGGGATGAAACGGCGGAAGGCAAAGCTTTCGGAACATCGGTTGCTCCGTTTTCATTGGATTTGGCTCCGCAGCCAGCCAATAGGAGAGCGAGAATAGCCGCTAGCAACAGCGGGTACATTCTTCGCATAATCTTTTCCTCCTTGGAGTTGTTAAGTATATAGTTAGACGCAGAAATTGCTAAGATGTTCCGGTGGAAAATAATGTAGACCGACTTTTATTCTCCCTAATGGCGCAAGGGTGGGTCATGCGTCTATGTGCTATAATTTGGATAAAAGAGGATCGATAACCGATTACCTAATAAACCCGGTCGAGGAGGAACGTAAATGAGCGGTCGGAAGCTTGGATTCGGCAAGCAATTGGCGGAGTTGCACAGGTGGAACGGGTGGATCGTTCTCATACTTGCGGTTACCGGTCTGCTGCTTCCCTGGGACGTTGTCAGGGGCTGGTTGGAAGGTCACTTTCGCAATCCCGTTAAACAGCTGCACATTATCGTTGGCATCCTATCCGGAGTCCTGATCGCTCTCTATATTCCCCTAATGAAACGCCATTTGAAACAAATCAGGAAACGGCCGAAGCAGAAGGGGAATCTGGGCTTCATGCTCGTGCTTCTGGTCGGATGGTTCCTTTCGGGAATCGTCCTATGGCAAATTCGCAGATTTCCCCCGGAATGGGCGAACGGGGCGTTAATCGTCCATGATCTGCTCACATGGATCGGAGTCCCTTATATCGTCTATCATTCCGTGACCCGAATGAAATGGATGAAGAAGCCGGAACGTCGGGCAATTACCCAGATGGACGATGCTCGGAGTCCGGACGTCCACGATCCCGGAGCCGCTGCTCATGCCGGATTGCCGGCATCCGCGGAGAGGGCCGTCGATCCGGTCCCCTTGATTAATCGCCGTCAGTTTTTGAAGTGGTCTCTTGGGGCGGCGCTGGCAGTCGTGGCCGCGCCTCCATTTTTTCGCTGGCTCTCTACATCCGCTGGAGCCGGTTTATCCGGCGTTCCCGGCGGGATGAAAGAGGTAATCGACGAGACGAACCGGATGCTTCCGAATCCTACTCCGTTACCGGATTCCGTTAACGTGATCGGAGGCGGCGCCAAAGGATATTTTCGAGTGTATTCGGTCACCCCTCTGCCTAGCTTCGACTCTTCGAATTGGAGTTTCTCTATTCAAGGTCTGGTGGATAAGCCGGAGACTTGGAATTGGGAGCAATTTCTGGCGTTGTCTCGCACCGTGCAGGTTAGCGATTTCCATTGCGTGACGGGTTGGTCGGTATATAAGAACACCTGGGAGGGAATCCCGTTATCCGCTTTGCTGAAAAGGGCGGGGGTAAAGGCCGAGGCCAAATACGTAAAATTCTACTCCGGAGACGGGGTTTACACGGATGCCTTAACATTGGAACAAGCCGACATGGATGATGTTCTCGTCGCGTTGCTTCATGACGGAAAGCCGATTCATCGGGATTACGGCGGTCCCGTTCGTCTGATCGTGCCGAAAATGTACGCCTACAAATCCGTGAAATGGCTGGACGGAATCGAATTGATCGCTCAAGAACATATCGGATATTGGGAAAAGAGAGGTTACGATAACGATGCTTGGGTGAAAACTTAAGGGATTCAGGGGTTCTTAACCTATTAGCTGGGTATGTTAATGGGGAGGAACGGTTCATATCGCAGCCGAATTGCAGCCCGGATTTGCAAGCCGCCCTCGATTGATGTGCGTGCTTGCGGATCCGGGCTGCTTGGCGTAGGCGGACTTTCGAGTCGAATTAATCCGTTTCTTTCTTGACGGAAGGCACGGGAGCGACGGACTTGGTGTTTTCTAACGAATCGTTAACGAACGCCATGTCTTGATTTCTCGCTTTCATGTTCGTAGTGCCTTTGTAATTCCCTTTGCGCGATTTGTTTTCCATGGGTTGTCCCTCCTCTCTTCGACGTCATTGTGCGCAATCCCCCATATCGTTATCCGCATGGAGGTACTTACAGCATGAACATAGCTAACTATCGTAATCATGATCTGAGGAAAAGCTTGAGGGCGTTGGCGTTTGGCTTCTTGTTATGCCTTGCGGCATGCTCGCGCGACGATTCATCGGCTACCGGTAGTCGGAATGAGCTGCCATCGGCTTCGGCTTCCGATATCGCGAACGAGGACTCCGCAACCGCGTGGATCGAGAAGGCGATCGCGGGTGCCCAATCGATGACGAAGTACGGGTTCGAATTGCAAATGCATCAGAAACTTACCGGGACGGAGGGGGGAAAGGGAGTATCCAACGTCAGGATCGACATGCAAGGCCGGGTCGAGCGGAATCCGCTAAAGCTGGATCAAACGATCGTAAGCGATATAGACAGCGATAAAACGACATTGCGTTCCGTCGTCGTACCGGACGCTTATTATATGTATCTTCCCGAATACGAGGAGTGGAGCAAACTCTCTAAGGACGTAGCCGCGGAGAACATTGCCACTCTCTCCGACTATCAGGTAAACCCGGAACGGGCTTTAACGAATTTTCGGGGGCTTCGCGGCGCATTAACCGCGGAGCAGGACGGAGGGGCGGTGATCTTGCGTTACGAGGGAACCGGGCAAGAGGCTAAGATTTTCCTGGCCGGGTTGCTTGAGAGCACGTTAGGGGTAACCGGGGAACAATCGGATATTATGGACAGCCTCGCCGTCCATAAGCTGAAAGTAATCGTGACCATGGATGCCGGAAGACATTGGCCGCTGTCCTATCGGATCGAATCGAACATGACGATCGAATTGGAACCGGGGAAGAAGACCGGCGTCGATCAGACACTGGCAGGTACCTATAGTAAGCACAATGTTTCCGCGCCGATAACCGTGCCGAAGGAAGCCGAACAAGCTCTTGATCCGGATGAGCTCGGGAAGGAACTTGGTTTAGAATGAGGGGGAGTGCGGGTTTGCTGCGGGTGCCGCGAGTAGTTCGGTAATCGTACGTAGGCGGTGTATATCGAATCCCGTACGCCTTTCACGCTATCCCTTTTGCTCAGGAAAGGTGTGGGGAACCTTTACCTGAACGAAGGGGATAGCGTAGAAGGGCGTGCTTACTGAGCGAAGGGGAGCTGCGGGTGCCGCGAGTAGTTCGGTAATCGTACGTAGGCGGTGTTTTATTCAATCCGATCGCCTTTCACGCTATCCCTTTTGCTCAGGAAAGGTGTGGGGAACCTTTACCTGAACGAAGGGGATAGCGTAGAAGGGCGTGCTTACTGAGCGAAGGGGATAGCGTAGAAAGATATGTGTACTGAGCGAATGGGATAGCATAGAGGGCGTGCGTACTGAGCGAAGGGGATAGCGTGAAAGAGCGCGTTTCGGCGACTTGCCGTGTCTAGCTGTGGACGTTCCCTTAATCATCCGTTATAATGGCGTGAGAATTGCAAGAAGTCAGGAGTGTTAGAACAATGGCATTATCGTGCGGAATCGTCGGACTTCCCAACGTAGGCAAGTCGACCTTGTTTAATGCAATTACCCAAGCGGGAGCGGAGATGGCCAACTATCCGTTCTGTACCATCGATCCGAACGTCGGCGTTGTCGAAGTGCCGGACGAACGCCTTCAGAAGCTTGCCGATATCGTGAACCCGAACCGGATCGTCCCTACGGCGTTCGAGTTCGTGGATATTGCCGGACTGGTCAAGGGCGCGAGCCGCGGCGAAGGCTTGGGCAATAAATTTTTGGCGAACATTCGCGAAGTCGATGCGATCGTGCATGTCGTGCGTTGTTTCCAAGACGAGAATATTACCCATGTTTCCGGCAAAATCGATCCGATCAACGACATCGAGGTCATCAATCTCGAACTCATTCTGACGGATATCGATTCCCTCGAGAAGCGGATGGATCGCACGCGCAAAGGCCTTAAGGGCGGCGACAAAAAAGTGGCCGAAGAGCTTGAGGTGCTTCAACGCATGCACGAGGCTTTAACGGCCGAAAAACCGGCTAGAAGCGTGGAACTTTCCAATGAAGAGAAGCTGCTTATTCGCGATCTTCACCTACTGACGATGAAGCCGGTGCTCTATGCGGCTAACGTAAGCGAGAGCGAAGCAGCGAATGCCGACGGGAACCCTTACGTGCAGAAGGTTCGCGAGTTCGCGGCTGCGGAAGGCTCTGAAGTCGTCTACATCAGCGCCAAAGTAGAATCGGAGATTGCGGAGCTCGAGGGCGAAGACAAAGCGCTGTTTTTCGAGGAATTGGGTTTGACGGAGTCGGGTCTTGATCGCTTGATTCGCGCTTCGTATAAGCTGCTCGGACTGTACACCTATTTTACGGCGGGCGTGCAGGAAGTTCGGGCTTGGACTATTCGCAAAGGGACGAAAGCTCCGCAAGCGGCCGCGGTTATCCATACGGATTTCGAGCGGGGCTTCATTCGCGCCGAGGTCGTGTCGTACGATGATCTGACCAACAGCGGTTCTATGAAAGCGGCCAAGGAAAAAGGCCTTACGCGATTGGAAGGCAAAGAGTACGTCGTTGCGGACGGGGACGTTATGCATTTCCTTTTCAACGTATAATTACGGCTTGAATAAGCGGCTCAGGGGGACGATTCCTTCTAAGTCGCTTTTTTGTCGTTGCTTCGTCCGATTCGCATTTTTTCATTATGTTGGAGATATTACTGTAACCTTTCCGGAACTAAAGTCGTCTTAGACAGCGAAACGAAGAAAATTTCCCAGCATTAAGGCAAATGCGAAAGGAGCAATAACATGCAAAAGAAAAAATTGTTGATTCTCGTTACTGCCGTCGGGCTGCTCGGAACGAGCGCGGCCGTCGGCGCAAGCGGGTTGGTTAGCAAGGTTACCGGGGTATTGCATAAAGAGATCGCCGTTTCCGTGGACGGAACCGATACGAATTTGCATCCTGTCTATATCGATGGCAAAGCGTATCTGCCGGCTCGCGAAGTAGCGGGAGCTATGGGTTTCAACTTGAATTGGAACTCCAAAGGCAAGGAAATCGAAATTATTTCGAAGGAAGAGCAAGCCGTGGAATATGCCAGGATGTTGGGCGTTGTCGTCAGCGTTACTCCTAAGGATAAGGAAGGAGAGTACCGCCTCGAGTTGCTCGGATATGGCGATCAGAGGTGGATGATCCTTAATGTCGACAAGGAAACGGAACTAACGGACGGAGACGGTAAAATCTTCGCGGCTAAAGATCTGAAAGCCGGCACGCGGTTGATGGCGGAGTTCGGTCCGGTCATGGCCATGAGTTTCCCCGGCCAATCCCAAGCGCATAAGATTATCGTGAACGGCGAATCGCTCGTGAAGGAAGACGTCGTTCAGTCGATCGAAAATACGGCCGACGGCTGGCAAGTGACGTTCGGAGAAAAGAAAGACGGGAAAATCGTTCCGACGCTTGTGTTGAATGCAGGCAAGGAAACTAGCGTAATGACGGGGCAAGGCGAGTCGGTTGCTTTCGCTAGCCTGAAAGCGGGAGACAAGGTCCGCGCTTACTACGGACCGATCATGACGAAGAGCATTCCTCCTCAGAGCCCGTTGCATATGCTGGTCGTCTTGTCCGAGACGGAGCAGCTAGCTCCCGCCGAGATCCAAGAATACCGCGAGCTTGCATGGAAGAACGTGCCTGAAAGCCAGGTATCCCATCTGACGACGAAGAAGGACGATGCAAGCGTATCGATCATCGATTCGGCCAATGCGGCGATCATGACAGGTACTGACGCGCAGAAGAAAAGGCTGGAAGAGATCAAAGCCGTTAACGGCAAGCTGATCGAAGTGAAATACAGCACGGATCAGGATGCGTTGCTGGGACCCCTTATTCTCGCTTTCGATCCCGAAACGAAACAACTGATGGGCTTTTTCATTAGAAAATAAGTGATTGCGAACGAAAAGTAAAAGAATCATGCACTGAGAAGGTGATTTCCTTAATTGGGAATCGCCTCTTTGCCTTATATTACAGTCCCGCACGAACCGGCTTTATTGTGGTATAATAATTCACAGTATATTTTTTTACCTGAGTAGGTAGGAACGAGAGCCCTGGCGGGCAACGGAGGATGAGGAAAAGTGTTAGACCGTCTGCAAATTCTTGCGGATCGATACGAGAAGCTTAACGAATTGCTTAGCGATCCGGACGTAGTAAACGACTCGACGCGTTTGCGCACCTATGCCAAGGAGCAATCCGGGCTGGAGGAAGCTTACCGCGCTTATGAAGAATACAAGCAAGTGCTTACGCAACTGCAGGACGCGAAAGCGATGCAGGAGGATAAGCTGGACGACGAAATGCGCGAGATGGTGAAGCTGGAGATCGAAGAGCTCGATGTTCGCCGTACCGAATTGGAAGAGCGGGTCCGTTTTCTTCTGTTGCCTAAGGATCCGAACGACGGGAAAGATATCATCGTCGAAATCCGCGGAGCGGCCGGCGGGGAAGAGGCGAATCTATTCGCTGCCGAACTATACCGGATGTATGCGAAGTTCGCGGATAGCCAAGGCTGGAGAACGGAAATGCTGGAATCCAGCGTAAGCGATCTCGGCGGGTTTAAAGAGGTTATTTTCACGGTCAGCGGATCGGATGCCTATCGCAAAATGAAATACGAAAGCGGAGCTCATCGCGTTCAACGGGTTCCGGAGACGGAATCCGGCGGACGTATTCATACTTCGACTTCTACCGTCGTTGTCATGCCGGAAGCCGAAGAGGTGGATATCGTCATTCACGACAAAGATATTCGCGTGGACACGTTCTGTTCAAGCGGAGCGGGCGGCCAATCGGTTAATACGACGAAGTCCGCGGTTCGCGTCACGCACGTGCCTACGGGAATCGTAGCGACTTGCCAGGACGGCAAATCGCAAAACGATAACAAGGACAAGGCGCTGCAAGTGTTGCGAACGCGCATCATGGATGTTAGGCGGCAAGAGGAAGAAGAGAAATACTCCGGCGAGCGTCGCGAGAAGATCGGGACGGGTGATCGGAGCGAGCGGATTCGCACTTACAATTTCCCGCAAAGCCGCGTGACCGATCATCGGATAGGTTTGACGCTGCACCGTCTGGATTACGTGCTCAACGGGGACATGGAAGAGATCGTTCAAGCGTTGACGCTTGCTGAGCAAGCCGAAATCCTCGAGCGGGAACAGATGAGGTAAAGCGGGAGGCGCTTGGCGTGAGTATAGAACGCAATCCGTCGATTCTAACGTTGGGCGAGGCCCGACGTCGGGGCTCGGAACAATTACGGCAAGCCGGAGTCGAAGAAGCGGACGCTGACGCGGAGCTTCTTCTTCTTTATTTGCTCGACATTAGCAAAGCGGCGTTGCTGCGGGACTGGAGGGATCCCTTCCCGGAAGGGAAAGCGGATGCTTGGAATGAACTGTTGAACCGGAGAGAAAAAGGGATTCCCGTTCAATATTTAGTCGGAGAACAGTTTTTCTACGGTAGGGCGTTCGAGGTTTCGGAAGCGGTGCTTATCCCTCGGCCGGAGACGGAGCTGCTCGCCGAAGCGGTACTTCAGCTTGCGGATCGATTGTGGCGGGAAGCGGCTACAGTCCCGACCGTTCTTGATGTGGGAACGGGCAGCGGTAGCCTTGCCGTGACCTTGGCGGCGGAGCGTCCGCGCTGGAAGCTGATCGCCTCTGATCTATCGCCTGATGCTCTGAAGATGGCGAAGCGCAACGCGGAACGGTTAGAAGTAGCTTCCCGGATTCGTTTCGTTCAAGGGGATCTGTTATCCCCCTTCTTGAACGGGGAGGAGTACCCGCGCATCGACGTACTTGTATCCAACCCCCCTTATATCCCGTCTTCGGATATCTCGGGATTGCAACGAGAGGTTCGCGATCACGAACCTAGGCTCGCGTTGGACGGCGGCGAAGATGGATTAAATCCTTATCGGATAATGGCAAGCCAGTTGACGCGATTAGCCCAGCTTCCGAGAATCGTAGCTTGGGAAGTCGGGGCGGGGCAGGCTGCCGATGTGGCGGAGTTGCTCCGGGCCGCGGCGAATTGGGACGACGTTCGTTTCGTCCAAGACTACGCGGGTATCGATAGACATGTGATCGCCGTTAAATAAAAGAAGACCGCTAATCCGATAAGGATTGCGGTCTTCTTAACATATAAGGACGGCTGGTGAACGTTAATGCTTGTTAGATCGGCTTGGGTAGCCTACTCCGGGCGGTTTGTTCCAAGAGAGACTTGGCGATTTCTCCTAGCAGAAGCTCGTGCCGTTCCAGTTTGGGTTTTGACTCGACGACTTCTTCTCTGATCTCGGCAACATCCACCTTGATCTCGGTGACTTCCTCCTTGATCTTTCCTACGGTATCGAACGTCATATCCATGCGTTGCTCCAAGCGTTCGGTTCGGGCATCGATCTGGTCGACTTTGCTCTCCAGTCTGCATACGTCATTTTTGAGTATGCGAATGTCCTGCTTCACTTCCGTCATGTCCGACCGCAAGCTTTTCATTTCCGTCTGCAATCCTGTTACGTCCGACCGCAAGCTTTTCATTTCCGTCTGCAAGCCCGTCACGTCCGACCGCAAGTTTGTCATGTCCGTCTGCAATCCTGTTACGTCCGACCGCAAGCTTTTCATTTCCGTCTGCAATCCTGTTACGTCCGACCGCAAGCTAGTCATGTCCGTCTGCAAGCCCGTTACCGCAGTATACAGCGTATTGACCACATCAAGAATCTTGTGCATAACCGGTTCTTCCACGTTCTGGCCTCCTCGCCCGTATCAATTATTAGAATTGACCGGTGCTTCCGGATCTTAACTGTATGTTAGCATAGGGCTGAAATGATCGTCTATACCCATATCCTGCAAGAAAGACATTTTCTATCCAGAGTTATTGCGAGGGATCGTCTCTAGGAATCGAAGGGCGTGCGGCGGCAAGGGTTCTTTTCGATGGCAAAGGAAAACGGGATTATTCATTACCGCGTCCTGGACGTAAATTCTGCGCAAATTTCCTCGTTCGACCTCTTCTCTGGCTTCTAGCGCGGACAAGAATGCGACTCCGTACCCCTCCGATACGACGCGGATGAGTTCGCTAAAGCCGTTCATTTGCAATCCGACGGTCGGTGCGTTTAATCGCTGAACTCTGCACAGGGACAGTAACTGCTCTCTGGAATAGCTGCCTTGTTCTCGGTATACGAAAGGCTCCTTAACGACCTCCGCCAAAACGGCTTCCGATGAGGCCAGCTTATGATCCTTATGAACGACGAACCACATTTCATCCTCGTACCAGTGCGTTTTCTCGAGCGAAGGGTGAGAATTCCGAAGGCCTCCGATAAAGGCGATATCGGCTTCATAACGCAGGAGGTGGTCGGTTGCGTTTAACGAGCTCGTCGTCGTGAATTGGATATCCACGTCGGGAAATTTTCGTTTGAAACCCGCAATCCCTCGGGGCAGAAGAAAGTTGGCGGGCAAATAAGTGGCGGCTACCCGCAGCCGGCCGGCGTAACCCGCTCTATAGTCCTCGATCGATTGTTCGATATGTTTCTCCAAGGCGAATAACCTCGCAGACTCTTGCGCAAGCGTCATGCCTGCATCGGTAAGCAGAATTCCCCTGCCGAGGGGAGAAAATAGCGGAAGTCCGAGCTCGCGCTCCAGCTTCTTGATTTGCGAGGTGACGGCCGGTTGGCTAATCTTGAGCAGCTCGGCCGCTTTCGTAACGCTGCCAAGCTCGGCGACATGGTGGAATAAACGCAACGCGTGCAGATTCAGCATGTTGATTCCTCTCTCGTATAAATCATAAATTCTAATTATGAAAACCAAATTATTATATATTAGATCTATTATTCGTCATCCCTTATTCTAAACTTGCAACGAGGTTTCAGGCAACTTATCAATCGGAATAGGCGGCGATAAGGATGAAGATCAAATGTTATGACTGCGGCAAGGAATCGCTGGAAACGACTTATGGCAACCCCTGCGAGTGCGGAGGGTTGCTCGAGATCGTTCATGATTTCTCCGAAGCGGACGCGGATAAATTGAAGTACGTTTTTCAACGGAGACTATCTGAACGGATGAGTACATACGCTAGCGGCGTATGGCGTTACAAGGAGCTCATCTATCCGGAACTGGCGGAAGAACATATCGTTACGAAACGGGAAGGAAATACGGGGTTGTACGGCTCGGAGCTCATCCGGCAATGGCTGGGCATTCGAACGCTATGGCTTAAGGCGCAGAGCGAAAATCCGAGCGGCTCGTTCAAGGATAACGGAATGACGGTCGCGATTTCCCACGGGCGCTCTCTCGGATACAAGCGCTTTACGTGCACCTCGACGGGAAACACCTCTTCATCGTTAGCGATGTACGCTGCGCTAGCCGGTTGCGAATCGGTCGTGCTCGTCCCGTCGGAACAAGTCTCGGCCAATAAAGTGCTTCAGACGATGGCGTACGGAGCGAAGGTCATCGAGTTCGATGGAACCTACGATGACGGCATTCGTTTTTACGAGCAATTCGGCGTGGAGCTTGGCCTGTATATTTGCAATTCGATGAATCCTTTTCGGATCGAAGGGCAGAAAAGCATCGTATTCGAGATCGCGCAGAGCTTGAACTGGGAGCTGCCGGATTGGATACTGATTCCCGGAGGAGCGCTGAGCAACGTTACCGCTTTGGGCAAGGGGTTGCTTGATCTTCATTCGCTCGGACTGATCGATAGAATACCGAGAGTCGCGTTAATCCAGGCAGAGGGGGCGAGTCCTTTTCACGAAATGATGATTCATGGACGGCGGGAGCTAATACCGGTTAATCGACCGTCTACGATCGCTTCGGCGATGAATATCGGCCATCCTCCAAGTTGGAGAAAAGCCCGGGAATTCCTGAAGGAGCATAAAGGCGTGACTTGTTCCGTAACGGATGAAGAAATTATGGAGGCCAAGGTATTGATCGATAGGAGCGGAATCGGTTGCGAGCCGGCATCTGCGTCGACGTTGGCGGGATTGCGGAAGCTGATGGCGGGAGGGACGATCTCCAAGGATGAATCCGCCGTATGTATTCTCACGGGCAATCTGCTGAAGGATACCGATGTTCTGCGGAAGCATCATTTCGGAGGAGGTCCCGGTCAGGCCGATCCCCATCGCGTCGCAATCGCGCGGCTGTCCCTCGAAACGGTTATGAGCCGACTCTAGTATTGTTAATCTTGAAAAAAATCCCTTGGTAGGTTTATAGAGTTCAAATCCGGACATAATGATGGCTAAGACGTTCCGGAACGCATAGCGCTGCACCGACGGGTGCTCCAAGGAGCGAGAATCTATGCGTATTAGCCATCATTCCTATTCCACTTTTTTCCGTCAAGCCAGTAAATTAATTATTATTTTAGTTGCACTTTTCCTATGCTTGACCGGAATTGTCGCACAGTTGGCATCGGCCAGTTCGGGCGACGCGATTCCCGAAGACGCGATTCGCATTCGCATTATCGCCAATTCCGATAAAGATTCGGATCAATCCGTTAAAAATAACGTGAGGGACGAAGTGGCAACGTTCATCGAATCTTGGGGCGCGATGCCATCGACCCACGACGAAGCGAGAGATTTAATCAACAAAAATTTGCCGCGAATCCAGCGGATGGTGAACGATAGTTTGAAGGAAGCCGGAGTGTCATACGGCGGGAAGGTTGTTTTAGCAAAGGTTCCTTTTCCGGAAAAAACATTCAAAGGATCCGAATACTCGGCGGGCGATTACGAAGCGCTGCGAATTACTTTAGGCAAAGGCGAAGGAAGAAATTGGTGGTGCGTATTGTTTCCGCCGCTATGCTTGACGGCAGCGACCGCGAGCGACGACAAGGCGTCCGGAGCCGCAGAAGCGACCGCTGGCAAGGCGGCGAACGGAGACTCGGATGCGGAAGAGCCGAAGGCGAAGTTTTTCTTGTGGGAAGTCCTTCGGAAGCTGTTCGCGTTCATCGCCTCCTTGTTCTCGTAAACGCTGTGCTATAATAGCGGATATGAGACAGGACAGTTGCTTTGCCTGCCAAGGCAACCGATGAGGATGGACGCGACATGAAGCTAAAGACGATATATTGGCCCGCCGAGCAAACGCGGGCCGGAATAATAGAAGCCGCCGCGGCGCTTGCCGCTGGCGGCGTCATTGCTTTCCCGACGGAGACCGTTTATGGGCTCGGAGGGGATGCGCGGAGCACGGAAGCGGTGGAACGGATTTTCGCGGCCAAAGGCCGGCCGTCGGACAATCCGCTTATCGTGCATCTGGCGCGAAGCGAAGACGTATACGAGCTGACGGATAGGCTTAGCGAAGTGGAAGAAGCATTGGCCCAAGCCTTCTGGCCGGGGCCGCTGACGTTGGTGCTTCCCGTCCGACCGGGAGCCGTCTCCCCTCTCGTTACGGCAGGGTTGGATACGGTAGCCGTTCGGGTTCCCGCGCATGAACTCGCGAGAGCGCTCATCGAGAAGTCGGGTTGCCCGATCGCGGCGCCAAGCGCTAATCGCTCCGGCCGTCCAAGCCCGACGCAAGCGCGGCACGTCTTGGAAGATCTGGACGGACGAATCGACGGAGTGCTGGACGGAGGAGCTACCGGAGTAGGGTTAGAATCGACTGTCGTTCGGGTGCTGGACGGTAAAGTTCATATTCTTCGGCCGGGCGGCATTACGAGAGAGCAGTTGATATCCGCGGTAGGGTCGCTAGCGGACGTCTTGAAGCCGGTGGAAAAATCGCCCGAAGAGATTGGTTCGGATAACGGTGCCGATGACGAACATGCTCCCCGCTCTCCGGGAGTGAAATATACGCATTATGCGCCTAAAGGCGAAATGCTGCTCGTTACGGGGCCTCAAGAAAAGCAGTTGTCGATCGTCCAAGAGAAAGCCGACGAAGCGACGAAGCTCGGCCTTCGAGTAGCCGTTCTAGCCTGCTCGGAGAACGCATCCCGTTATCGGGCCGAAGCGGTGTTCGATTGCGGCTCCCGCAACGAACCCAGCCAAGCGGCGCAATCCTTGTACGCATTATTACGGGAATGCGACGAGCGCGGCCTGAATTTCATCGTCGCCGAAGGTTATTCCGAAGCCGGCATCGGCGCCGCTCTTATGAACCGTTTGCGCAAAGCCGCGGGTGGCAACGAACTAACGATCCTGTAACCGCCGTTATCCCCTTGCATGTTCGTCTTCTCCTCCGCATATGTTGGAAGAGGACAAGACGGCAACCATCGTTAAGCTAGCATAACGAATGAGGTTGCGCGGGGGAGGGACAACCTATGTTCGACGCGTCCGCGTCAGCCGGGCAATTGCTAACCATTCTCGTCATGGCGGTCGCCCTGGGCATGGATGCATTTTCTCTGGGAGTCGGGATCGGCTTGAAAGGCGTACGGCTTTACGATATTTTGAAACTAAGCACGATTATCGCCATCTTTCATGTGCTGATGCCTCTCGGCGGGATGATAACGGGACAATACGTGAGCGGCTTGCTCGGCGGAATCGCGACTTCCGTGGCAGGGGCGCTGCTTTTGCTGCTTGGAGGGCATATGGTATATAGCTCTCTTCGCGGGGAGGCCGTGGATTCGATCGATCATCGCACCATATGGGGGATGCTCGTATTTTCTTTTAGCGTTAGCATCGACTC
The DNA here is from genome assembly GCF_012849095.1 of Cohnella herbarum. NCBI lineage: Bacteria > Bacillati > Bacillota > Bacilli > Caryophanales > Paenibacillaceae > Cohnella > Cohnella herbarum. The sequence goes on along the minus strand of NZ_CP051680.1, from coordinate 4,790,310 downwards.
CTTCTCCGTCGGAATATCGCTTGGGATGTTTTCCACGCACGTTCTGCTCACCGTTCTGATGTTCGGATTTTTCGGAGGACTTATGAGCGTATCGGGTTTAATGTTGGGGAGACGCGCAAGCCGTGCCTTGGGAGGATATGGAGAAGCGCTTGGCGGTGTCATTTTATTCGCTTTTGGGCTATTATTTCTAATATAAGCGAGATAGAATCTATCCAGAAATACGGGGGGAAAGCAAATGAACCGCGTTTTGATCGTATGTACGGGTAATACTTGCCGAAGCCCGATGGCCGAAGCGATGCTCAGGGATTTAGCCGCCCGCAGCGGGAAACCTCTCGAAATCCGTTCGGCGGGCGTTGCCACGGCCGAAGGATTGCCGATTTCCGCTCACGCGGCCGCAACTTTGAGGAAAAGAAACTTGGCGTTGCCGGGATCGTCTACCGTGTTAACCGCGAACGAGGTGTTATGGGCGAATCTCATCTTAACGATGACGGCCGGGCATAAAAGGGCGATTCTGGAACGGTTTCCCGAAGCGTTATCCAAAACTTACACGTTGAAGGAATATGCACTGCGCGGAGATCCCATCATGGACGATGTAGCTGAAGCCGAGAGATTGTATTCGGAATGGCAAGTAAGACAAGCGTTGGGTCAGAATTTGACGCCCGAGGAGCGAGAGAGATTGTTCGAACTGCAACGCCGTATTCCGGGATTCGATATCGCGGATCCGTTCGGCGGGCCTTTGTCGTTATACGAGCAGTGCGCCGACGAGATCGAAGACGTACTGATGACGTTGGTCGATAAATGGGACAGGGAGCCTTAATCGCCGATCGAGCAGGGAGATCATTGGGCCCTCTATTTAAAGTCGATGATTGATTTTTGGTACGAGGTTCGTGTAAAATAAAACTACAACTTCAAGGTTCCGATGTAACTGGCGACGACAAGTGGAGCATACCACGGTGGAGCATCGGAATGACGGCCGGTCGCCTGGGCAAAGAGCAACGTGCGAGAGCACGTCTGCTCTTTTTTGTCTTTAATCGCTCGTAATATACTAGGAGCGGAGGCGATCATTCGACGAAATCTCTCTCGCGGCAGATAGGCCGACCTGTTTGAGTATCTTCAATTCAGGTATAATACCTATAATGTCTTCAGAGGTACTTCGAGATGTTGGGAGGTCATGCCATGGCACAGGATTCTCGGTCCATCACCGATCAAGTCGAGCAACTGCTGGTCGAATTGGTACAGACGGGCGGAGTGCGTCCCGGTCACGTCATTGTGGTGGGAGCGAGCACGAGCGAAGTCCAAGGCCATCGAATCGGTTCCTCCGGCGCCGAGAGCGTGGCCGAGCAAATCTATGATGGCGTACAGCGGGTCCGGAATCGCTTCGGGTTCCACGTCGTCTGGCAATGCTGCGAGCATCTGAATCGGGCGCTAGTAACCGAACGCGGCATTGCGGAAGCGCAAGGCTGGGTCGAGGTATCGGCGATTCCCGTTCCGAAAGCCGGGGGCTCGATGGCCGCACATGCCTATCGTCAGCTCGACGAGCCTTGCCTTGTCGAAGCCGTACAGGTCCATGCCGGCATCGACATCGGCGAAACGCTGATCGGGATGCATCTTCGACCGGTCGCGATACCTTTAAGGCCGGCGATCCGTTCGATCGGGCAAGCGAGAGTCAATATGGCGACGACTCGTCCGAGATTAATCGGCGGAGCGCGCGCCGTCTATTCAACGGTGCGCGAGGATCAAGCGAACGCTTCGCCGAACGATTCTTCAACGACAACGTGCGAGTAATCAGAAATTTATTATAAAACCTTGGGAGGATTTACGACTATGTTGGAAAATTTGCGCAAACAAGACCCTGAGATCGTCAAAGCCCTTAATTTGGAATTGAAACGCCAGCAAGATAACATCGAACTGATCGCATCCGAGAATATCGTAAGCGAAGCGGTACTGGAAACAATGGGCACCGTGCTGACGAACAAATACGCGGAAGGTTATCCGGGCAAACGCTATTACGGCGGATGCGAATACGTGGATATTCCCGAGCAAATCGCCCGCGACCGCGCCAAGGAATTGTTCGGCGCCGAGCATGCCAACGTGCAGCCGCACTCCGGCGCGCAAGCGAACCTTGCCGTTTATCTTGCCGTTCTGAAGCCGGGCGATACCGTGCTCGGCATGAACCTTGCGCACGGCGGCCACTTAACGCACGGTAACCCCGCGAACGCCTCCGGTTTGCTTTACAACTTCGTAGCCTACGGAGTGAACGATCAAACGTTCACGATCGATTACGATGAAGTTCGCAAAGCCGCGTTCAAACACCGTCCTCGCTTGATCGTTGCGGGCGCGTCCGCGTATCCGCGCACGATCGATTTCGAGAAAATGGGACAAATCGCCAACGACGTGGGCGCGCTGTTCATGGTAGACATGGCCCATATCGCGGGTCTCGTTGCCGGCGGAGAACATCCGAGCCCGGTACCGCACGCGCATTTCGTCACGACGACAACGCACAAAACCCTTCGCGGTCCTCGCGGCGGTATGATCCTTTGCCGTCAACCGTGGGCGGCGGCGATCGATAAAGCCGTATTCCCGGGCACGCAAGGCGGTCCGCTTATGCATATCATCGCCGCTAAAGCGGTAGCCCTCGGCGAAGCTCTCCAGCCTTCGTTCAAGGAGTACGCGCGTAACGTGGTCGTAAACGCGAAAGCTCTGGCCGAGGCGCTTGTCTCCGAAGGCTTGAACATCGTATCCGGCGGTACGGACAATCACCTAATGCTGATCGACACGCGCAACCTGAACATTACGGGCAAAGAAGCCGAGCACGTGCTCGATTCCGTAGCGATCACGGTGAACAAGAACGCGATTCCGTTCGATCCGACCAGCCCGTTCATCACGAGCGGTATCCGCATCGGAACGCCGGCGATCACGACCCGCGGCATGGGGCCGGACGCGATGAAGACCATCGCTCAAGTCATCGCGTTGACGCTCAAGAACACGAAAGACGAAGCGACGCTCGAGAAAGCTCGCGGCATCGTAGCCGATCTTACGGCGAAGTATCCTTTGTACCCGACGCTAGGCTATTAAGATAAGGATAATTCAAAACCGGAAACCCGATGCTGGGTTTCCGGTTTTTTTGCATGTCGAGCTGACCGCTTGTTATTAGATGAGCAAAGTAATAACAAGCAACTCGTACAAAACCAGGGTAAGGATGGCATTGGAAGCGTAGGGGCCGAAAAACCGTACGTCGCTCGTCATAATATGCAGATAGGATTGATCGGATCCGACTACGACCCCCTCATACGTATGGCCGTCTATCGTTTGCACGCGCACGTTGCGGTTCATGCATTGTCCGCATATGCCGGCGAGCTTCTTCCGGGTTTGGCGCACTTGCTCGGACCATTGGTTATCCGCTTTGTACACTTGCGCGGGATTGTCGGTCGCGCGGGCCTGCATTGGCATTCCTCCTAGGGATATCTAATTCAAGCTATGCATGCGCCTATCATAAGGTTACTGAAACGAAGCGGCCGATCGGGACGCTTCGACGAATTTCGAGCGAGTTCTTACGGATGTTATGCACCTATTCGGAGACAATGATATAATGTACGGGCAACATACATAGGAGAACGGCCGGCGAACGGATTTCGACGCAGTCGGTTCGTATAAGAAAGGGTAGAACATTATGGGACGTCTCGTCATTTGCGATCATCCGTTGATCCAACACAAAGTCACTTTTATCCGTGACAAACTGACAAATACAAAGCAATTCCGTGAGCTGGTCGACGAAGTGGCCATGCTTATGGCATATGAAATAACGAGGGATGTTCCGCTATCCACCGTTCGCGTAGAGACGCCCGTTCAAAGCGCCGAGGGGAAAGTCATCGCGGGGAGAATGATGGGACTAATTCCGATTCTTCGCGCGGGACTCGGCATGGTGGACGGCGTGTTGAAAATCATTCCTTCGGCTAAGGTCGGACATATCGGCTTGTACCGCGACCACGAAACGCTGCAGCCGGTCGAATATTATTGCAGCTTGCCTTCGGACGTTGCCGAGCGGGAATTGATCGTCATCGATCCGATGCTCGCGACCGGAGGTTCGGCGAATGCGGCGCTCGACATGCTGAAGAACAAAGGGTGCAGACCGACGAAGCTGATGTGCCTAATCGCGGCTCCGGAAGGCGTCAAAGCGGTACAAGAGCGGCATCCCGATATCGATATTTATCTAGCGGCGCTAGATGAGAAGTTAAACGATCACGGTTATATCGTCCCGGGTCTCGGTGACGCCGGAGACCGTCTATACGGAACGAAATAAGGGGGGAAACCGACGTGAGCAAAATCAAAGTAATGACGATATTCGGAGTTCGTCCAGAAGCGATCAAGATGGCCCCGTTAATTCTGGAATTGCAGAAATATCCGGATCAGATCGAACCGCTCGTGTGCGTGACCGCCCAGCATCGGCAGATGCTCGATCAGGTGTTGGAAGTGTTCGACATCAAGCCCGATTACGATCTTGACGTCATGCAGGCGAGCCAGACGCTGAACGATATTTCCATTCGCGTCCTTCAAGGGCTCGAACCGGTATTAAGAGAGGCGAAGCCGGATTTGGTGCTCGTTCACGGGGATACGTTGACGACGTTCCTGGCGAGCTATGCTTCCTTCATGCAACAAATCAAGGTGGGGCACGTCGAAGCGGGCTTGCGTACTTGGAATAAGTTATCTCCGTACCCGGAAGAGATGAACCGCCAATTGACGGGCGTGCTTGCGGATTTGCATTTCGCTCCGACGGATTGGTCGGCGGACAATCTGCGCAAAGAAAACAAAAGCGAAGAACAAATCTACATTACCGGCAATACGGTGACCGACGTGTTTCAATATACGGTCAAATCGGATTTTGCCCACCCGGTACTGGAATGGGCGGCCGGAAGGAAACTCGTCCTCATGACCGCGCATCGCAGAGAATCGCAGGGGGAGCCGCACCGGCAGATCTTCCGCGCGGTGAAGCGGATCGCCGACGAGTTCGAAGATATCGCCATCGTCTATCCGGTGCATTTAAGCCCGGCCGTACGCGAGCCTGCTCAGGAAATTCTCGGCAATCATCCGCGCATTAAGCTGATCGAACCGCTTGACGTCGTAGAACTTCATAATTTTTATCCGCATACCCATCTTATTCTGACCGACTCCGGAGGACTTCAGGAGGAAGCGCCGTCTTACGGAGTGCCGGTTCTCGTTCTGCGGGATACGACGGAGCGACCGGAAGGCATCGAAGCGGGGACGCTGGAGCTTGTCGGAACGGAAGAGAAAGACGTCTACGATCGTACGCGCGCTCTATTAACCGATAGAGAGCTATACGCCCGGATGAGTCAAGCCGCTAACCCTTATGGGGACGGACGAGCTTCGAAACGAATCGTGGCCTCGATTCTCCATCATTTCGGTCGCGGGGAGCGTCCGGATTCGTTCCAACGCTAGACATCTGAGAAGCAAGTAATGGAAATGGATTGAAGTCCTACAGGTCAAGTCGGAAATACTTGCCATGGGAATCGGGAAAAAACGTACAGCGTACAGTGCAACTGTATGGTTTGGAAGTCCGGGAACACTTGATAGATATGGATTTTCAAATGCGATGTTCACATAAAGTTTGATTTTCGATCAATTGACAAACGCTGTCGCCGAACGATACAATATATCGTGAAACATGGGAAGAAAGGGCTTACGTACTTGCTTTTTACTGCCCATGCAGCGTCAAAGGAGCGACAAATCCATGACGGAATCTCCACGTAAGCCTGAATTGCCTCAAGACGAGAATCCTTGGAAGGCCGCCGGCCTTGTAACGGGTTTGGGTGTGGAGCTTGCGGTTTGCATCGGACTCGGCTGGTGGCTGGGGACGGTGTACGATGACCGGAATGGCACTAGCTATGGGTATTTAACCGGAGTGGTGGTCGGACTGGTAGCCGGTATTGGGTCGGCCGTGGCGCTGATCCGGAAATATACGGGGGCTAGAAGACCGTGATGGACGATTTGCCTGCTTTGCTTAGACGTACTACGCGCATTACTTTCTTTTTTTTGTCCATTGGCTGCATTGGTTGGGCCGTATGGCCGGATTCCAAGCCGATCTTCGGCGGATTCATGATCGGCGTGATCGGCGGTTTGCTAAGCTCTTATCATCTGGCTTGGAAAGCGACGCGCATCGGCAATCATGCCGCCGCCGGATACAAGAGCAGGATGGGATTCGGTTTCGTGTCCCGCGCAGCCATCGGAGTAGCTGCCGCCATAGTTTCCGTGAGGGTGATGGATTTTAATCTTCCCGCGACGGCGGCAGGAATATTAGCCTTACCGTTGGTGACACTGTTACTGGGTTTGTTCGCCATTCGCCGTCTTCAGAAGAGACAGTCCACTGACGAAAGGGGTGAAAAATGACAATATGGAACATTTAGTGCCTCTTATCGAGATCGGCGGAATAGAGTTCGACGTAGCCGCTATTATGATGGTCGTAATTTCGAGTCTTGTCGTGTTTATTCTCGCCCGCTTAGCCGTACGCAATCTATCGGTCGAGAACCCCGGGAAGTTGCAGAACTTCTTGGAATGGGTCGTTGAATTCGTTCAAGGGATCATCGGCCAGAACATGGATTTAAAGAAGGGTAGACCGTATCTCGCGCTTGGCTTGACGCTTATCCTGTACATCTTCGTTTCCAACATGCTCGGTCTTCCATTCAGTATCATCACGGAAGCGCATGGCAACCATATCCCGACCATCTTCGGTCAGGAGTTAATCGTGAAGGGCGAGCATGAACATTTGGCTTGGGCGTGGTGGAAATCGCCGACAGCCGATGCCGCCATGACAATGGCGCTGGCGTTGATCGTCATCGTTCTATCGCATGTTCAAGGGCTGCGGCACAACACGAAGCATTACCTAAAGCACTACACGCACAATCCGAATCTAGTGTTCCTACCGATTCACTTGATCGAGATCGTGTCCAAGCCTTTGACGCTCGGTTTGCGGCTATTCGGTAATATTTTTGCCGGAGAGGTTATGATAGGCGTTATCCTTGGAATGAGCTGGATCGGTATTCCGGCGATGATTGTATGGCAAGGATTCAGTATTTTCGTAGGTTCGATTCAAGCGTTTGTATTCACGATGCTGACTATGGTTTACATTTCGCAGTCCATCGTTCATGAAGAAGATCACTAATATTAAACAAAACCCAATTTTTCGAGGAGGATTTACACAATGGAAGTTTATGGATTGATTGGCGCAGGTCTTGTATTCGGTCTTGGTGCACTTGGAGCAGGTATTGGTAACGGTTTGATCTTCAGCAAAACGGTAGAAGGTATTTCCCGTCAGCCGGAGCTTCGCGGTACGCTTACCGCGACTGCGTTTATCGGGGTAGGTCTCGTTGAGGCTATGCCGATCATCTCCCTCGTTCTTGCATTCATGTGGTCTGCGTAAGAATCAATTTTAATGAAACGTAAGGCGCGGAGTCGGACTAGCCTCCACGCCTTCCTTTTGCAGTTAATGCACGTAGCTTGAATCGAGCCGTGTGAAAGGAGTGTAGATCGGTGACAATTACTTGGTCCAATTTTTTCATCCAATTAGTAGCTTTTGCCATTCTGTTCTGGCTCTTGTCGCGCTTCGCGTTCAAACCGTTGTTCGGAGTTATGGAAAAACGCCGTCAGCTCGTACAGGAACAAATGGAGAACGCGCAAAACAACCGTTCAGAGGCTGAAAAGCTGATCGAAGAACAAAAACAAGCTTTACAATTAGCTCGCAAAGAAGCTCACGATATCATCGAGCAAGCTAGAACGACGGGTTCCAGACAATCGGACGAAATCGTTCAATCCGCGCGCAACGAATCGAACCGCATCAAAGAAGAGGCGGTACGCGAGATCGAAGCCGAGAAGAACAAAGCGGTAGCGGCATTGAAAGCTCAGGTAAGCGGCCTGTCCGTCCTGATCGCTTCCAAAATCATCGAGAAACAAGTTGACGAGCAATCCCAGAAGCAACTCGTTGATCAATATCTGCAAGACGTAGGGAATAAGTCATGAGCCGCGGCACGGTAGTAGCGAAGCGGTATGCCAAAGCGCTGTTCCAATTGGCTCAGCAAAAGGGTCTCGTGGCGGAAACCGAACTGCAATTGGATTTGATCGTTAAAGTCGTAGAAGGAAATGCGGAATTTCGCGCGTTCCTTACGGCTCCCAACATCACGTTGGATACGAAGAAACAAACGCTTGTCCAAGCATTCGGAGCAGAAGCTTCCCCGATCGTCCTTAACTTGGTCGGCTTGCTGATCGAGCGCGGACGCGAAGGCGAACTGGCAGCCGTGCTGGCGGCATACAAGCAAGTGGCGGGCGACGTTCTGGGAAGATCGGATGCGCACGTTACCTCTTCGAAGCCGTTAAGCGAAGACGAGAAGTCTAAGCTGGCCGAGAAGTTCGGAGCGTTATTGGGTAAAACGATAAGGGTGACGAATACCGTAAACCCGGAATTGTTGGGCGGACTTACCGTTCGCATCGGCGACACGCTGTACGACGGAAGCCTCAAAGGCAAGCTTGAACGTTTAGATAAGGCGCTGCAATCGGTAGCGATTTAATTTTAACAAAACCATTAGCAAGCAATGGAGACAGGGGTGAACGAATTGAGTATTAAGCCCGAAGAAATCAGCACTCTGATTAAGCAACAAATCGAGCAGTATCAATCCGATATTCAAGTCGTTGACGTAGGCACCGTCATCCAGGTCGGTGACGGAATCGCGCTCGTGCATGGCTTGGAAAAATGTATGGCGGGGGAATTGCTCGAGTTTTCCAACGGAGTCGTGGGCATGGCCCTCAACTTGGAAGAGGATAACGTCGGTGTCGTTATCATGGGACCTTTCAAAGGTATCCGCGAAGGCGATCAAGTAAAAAGAACCGGCCGTATCATGGAAGTTCCGGTCGGCGAACAATTGCTCGGACGCGTCGTGAACTCGCTCGGACAACCGGTTGACGGCAATGGCCCGATCAACACGACGGCAACTCGTCCGGTTGAATCTCCGGCTCCGGGCGTTATGGACCGTAAATCGGTTCACGAGCCTATGCAAACCGGTATTAAAGCAATCGATGCTATGATTCCAGTAGGTCGCGGCCAACGGGAATTGATCATCGGCGACCGCCAAACCGGTAAAACGACGATCGCGATCGATACGATCGTTAACCAAAAAGGCAACGGAGTTATTTGTATCTACGTTGCAATCGGACAAAAACAATCGACCGTCCGCGGCGTTGTTGAAACTCTTCGCAAACACGGCGCTCTCGATTACACGATCGTCGTAACCGCAAGCGCATCCGAACCTGCTCCGCTCTTGTATCTTGCGCCTTATACGGGCTGTTCGATGGGCGAGCACTTCATGTATAACGGCAAGCACGTTCTGATCATCTATGATGATTTGACCAAGCAAGCCGCCGCATATCGCGAGCTTTCCTTGTTGCTCCGTCGTCCTCCGGGCCGCGAAGCTTATCCGGGCGATGTATTCTATCTACACTCCCGTCTATTAGAGCGTTCCGCTAAGTTGAGCGATGAGAAGGGCGCAGGTTCCATGACCGCGTTGCCGTTCATCGAGACGCAAGCGGGCGACGTCTCCGCTTATATTCCGACCAACGTTATCTCGATTACGGACGGTCAAATCTTCCTTGAATCGGATCTGTTCTACTCCGGACAACGTCCGGCGGTTAACGTCGGTATTTCCGTATCCCGGGTAGGTAGCTCCGCTCAGATCAAAGCGATGAAAAAGGTTGCGGGTACTCTTAAAACCGACCTTGCTCAATATCGCGAACTGGCTGCGTTCGCGCAATTCGGTTCCGATCTGGATAAAGTAACGAAATCGCGTCTGGATCGCGGTATCCGCACGCTTGAAATTCTTAAACAAGGCGTTAACCAACCGCTTGCGGTTGAGCGTCAAGTCGTTTCCTTGTACATCGTAACCAAAGGACACGTCGATACGATTCCTGTTCAAGACGTTCGCCGTTTCGAAGGGGAGTTCTTGGCTTACGTGGAAGCGAACCATCCGGCAATTTTCAGCTCGATCCGCGAAACGAAAGACTTGACTCCGGAAACGGACAAAGCTCTTATCGATGCGATCGCTGCGTTTAAGAAAGGCTTTGCCGTAACGGCATAAGCCGAATACCGTCGTCCTAGGACGACGAAACCGATGATTTGCTTTGCACTGAACGGAACATTAAGCTTGAGCCGGGTTTGCCCCAAGCAAGCCTGGCAATAAGGTGGTGAAACGATTGGCTAAAGGGATGCGCGAAATTAAGCGCTCGATTCGAAGCAAGCAGAACACGAAACAAATCACCAAGGCGATGGAAATGGTCGCGGCTTCTAAGCTTAGAAGAGCTCAAGAAGCTGCGCTAGCGGCTCGTCCGTATACGGATAAGATGAAAGAGGTCGTATCCAGTATCGCTTCCGCGGCAGGCGGCAGCAAACATCCGATGTTGCTGAGCCGTCCGATCAAAAGAACGGCGTACTTGGTCATTACCTCGGATCGTGGACTTGCCGGAGGTTATAACGCCAACATCCTCCGTAAAGTGCTGCAGACGATCAAGGAGAACCACCAATCGCCGGACGAGTATGCCGTGTTCGTTCTTGGACGCAAAGGACGCGATTTCTTCGCACGCCGGGATATTCCGCTTGTCGAGGAAGTAACGGGTCTGTCCGATTCTCCGAAGTTCTCGGATATTAAAGACATCGCGGCTAAAGCGGTCAAAGGCTTCGAATCCGGCAAGTACGATGAACTTTATCTGGCGTATAACAAATTTCACAACGCGATCTCGCAAGAGCCAACGCTCAAGCGGATACTTCCGTTAGGAGAAATCCAAGCCGGAAGCAACAAAGCGGATTACGAATACGAGCCTTCCGCAGAAGAAGTGCTCAACGTGTTATTGCCGAAATACGCCGAGACACTTGTGTTCAGCGCGTTACTCGAGGGCAAAGCCAGCGAATTCGGAGCACGGATGACGGCAATGGGCAACGCAACGAAAAACGCGACGAAGATGATCGCGGATTTGACGCTCACGTACAACCGTGCGCGGCAAGCGGCTATCACTCAAGAAATCGCGGAAATCGTCGGCGGAGCGAACGCACAGCAATAAAATTTGTGACGGTTGATCTCAAGCCCCGACGGGGAGAGAGTTTAATTGCACTTCAGGAGGTAAAACCATGAGCAAAGGGCGCGTTGTTCAGGTACTGGGACCGGTCGTCGATATCGAATTCGACCACGGCCATCTGCCTGACATACTCAATGCGATCAAAATTGAAGCAAAAGCGGAAAACGCCGGCGGTCGCGACATCAGCCTTACGGTTGAAGTCGCGCAGCATCTTGGCGACAACCTGGTACGCGCGGTAGCGATGTCCTCCACGGACGGTCTCGTAAGAGGCACGGAAGCGGTTGACCTCGGCATTCCGATTACGATCCCGGTTGGACCTGCGACGCTCGGTCGCGTGTTTAACGTATTGGGCGATTCGATCGACGGTAAAGGCGAAGTGGATCGCACGCACGTAAACCCGATTCACCGCGCGGCTCCGCTGTTCGAAGAACTCACGACCCAGACGGAAATGCTGGAGACGGGAATTAAAGTCGTTGATCTGCTAGCTCCTTACACCAAAGGCGGTAAGATCGGACTGTTCGGCGGCGCGGGCGTAGGTAAAACGGTTCTCATGCAAGAGCTCATTCACAACATCGCTTCCGAGCATGGCGGTATTTCCGTATTCGCCGGCGTAGGCGAGCGTACTCGCGAAGGAAACGACTTGTACCATGAGATGACGGAATCCGGCGTTATCGCGAAGCTCGCGATGGTATTCGGTCAAATGAACGAGCCTCCGGGCGCGCGTATGCGCGTTGCCTTGACGGGTCTGACGATGGCGGAATATTTCCGCGATCAAGAAGGCAAAGACGTTCTTCTGTTCGTCGACAACATCTTCCGCTTCACGCAAGCGGGTTCCGAGGTTTCCGCATTGCTCGGACGTATGCCTTCCGCGGTAGGTTACCAGCCTACGCTGGCTACCGAGATGGGTCAACTGCAAGAGCGTATCACTTCCACGAAAAAAGGTTCCGTAACGTCTATTCAAGCGATCTACGTTCCTGCGGATGACTATACCGATCCAGCTCCGGCTACCGCGTTCGCGCATCTTGACGCGACAACGAACTTGGACCGGAACATCGCTGCGATGGGTATCTTCCCTGCGGTTGATCCGCTTGCTTCCTCTTCCCGGATTCTTGCTCCGGAAGTCGTCGGCGACGAGCATTACAACGTTGCTCAAGGCGTGAAGAAAGTCCTTCAGAAATATAAAGAACTTCAAGATATTATCGCGATTCTAGGTATGGATGAGCTGTCGGAGGAAGACAAACAAGTCGTTCACCGCGCTCGTCGCCTGCAATTGTTCCTGTCCCAACCTTTGCACGTTGCAGAGGCGTTCAACGGGATTCCGGGCGTTTACGCTCCTATTAAAGAAACGATCCGTAGCTTTAAGGAGATCCTCGAGGGGAAACATGACGATCTTCCGGAACCGGCTTTCCATAATGTCGGCATTATCGAGGAAGCGATCGAGAAAGCGAAGAAACTCGCTGCTGCGGTTTAATCAGCCGCCGGTTTGGAGGGAACGATATGAGTACCTTACGGTTGGAGATCGTAACTCCGGAGCGAAAAGTTTACGAGAAAGACGTGAACATGGTCGTCGTCAAAGGAGTTGGCGGTGAGCTGGGTATCCTGCCTCATCACATTCCATTGGTAACTCCATTGAAGGTTGCTCCGGTTAAAGCCAAGATCGGCAATACGAACGAGTTCATTGCCGTTCACGGCGGATTTATGGAAGTGCGCAAAGACAAAGTGGTTATTCTCGCTGAAGCCGCCGAGATGGGCTCGGACATCGATGTGTCCCGTGCTCGCTTGGCTAAGGAACGCGCGGAACGCCGTCTAGCGCAGAAACAAGCGGATATTAGCGCGCAGCGTGCGGAATTGGCGTTGCAACGCGCTATCAGCCGGTTGGAAACAGCCGGAGAAAAGTAATTCGCGAAATCATCGCGCTCTTCTGGATCTTGAATCTGGAGAGCGCGATTTTTTGTTATGAAAATATAGACATATCCCCGGAAGATCGGCTAAGACGAACGGATTACGAGTAAAAGTCGCGTTCATTTCGCTGCTTGATGGTCTTTGTGCGGACAATGCACCTTATAATACTTATAAGCAAATCTGATGAGTTTCCAATGAAAACGCTATTTTCGTGGACTAGAATGGGAGCATTTGCTATAATTATGAAGTAAATTTACCAGTTTGCGGAGGCGTTGAAGTGGAGAAATACATCAATTCATACGTCATTGTTACCGTCTTCCTCATCTTAGGCATCGTATTTCCGATTTTCGTATTGTGGTTGGGCTCCGTACTTCGTCCCAAGAAACCGACGGAAGAGAAGCAGACGACGTACGAGAGCGGCAACGAGCCGGTAGGAGACAGCCAGATCCGCTTTAACGTTCGGTACTACCTGTACGCGCTAATGTTCGTTATTTTTGATGTGGAAACCGTGTTTCTTTACCCTTGGGCCGTAGCTTACAACAAGCTTGGTCTATTTGCTTTGGTCGAGATGGTCATATTCGCCGGACTGCTGCTTATCGGACTTGTGTACGCTTGGAGGAAGAAGGTGCTGAAATGGAATTCGATTTAGCGAACGTATCGCCGGAAGATCGGAAAGAAGTGGAGCGCAACGTATTCTTTGGCACCGTCGATCAACTGAAAGGCTGGGCGCGAAGCAACTCGTTATGGCCGTTGACCTTCGGGTTAGCTTGCTGCGCGATCGAAATGATGGCGGCAGGTGGCGCGCATTACGACCTGGACCGGTTCGGAGTCATGTTCCGAACGTCGCCAAGACAAGCGGACGTCATGATCGTTTCCGGAACGGTAACGAAGAAGATGGGACCGCTGCTTAAACGGCTGTACGATCAAATGCCCGAACCGAAATGGGTAATCGCGATGGGATCCTGCGCAACGGCCGGAGGCCCGTACGTGAAGTCTTATTCCGTCATTAAGGGAGTCGACCAGATCGTGCCGGTCGACGTGTATATTCCGGGATGCCCGCCCAATCCGGCTGCGCTTATCTATGGAATTAACAAGCTTCAAGAGAAAATCAGGTACGAGGCGAAAACCGGGAAGCAGGTGATTAGCCGATGAGCGAAGAGAACAACCGGGAGCCGGAAGGAACGCCGGCATCGGCTGATCCTGCCGCGGAGTCGAAGGATACCGCTTCGGAAGCCGCGGCACCTAAGGAGCCTGCTCCTAGCGCCGCGGATGAGGCGCCAGCGCCTCCGCCGGCTCGCAGGGTCGAGACGGACGAGGAGAAAGCCGCGCGCCGGAAAGCCGCTTTGGAAGCGCGAGAGGCCGCCAAGGCGGCAGCTGCGCAAGCCGCCGCCCAAGCCGCGCAAGCGGGGACGGAAGGCAGAGCGGCGGCGAAAGCCGCGGATGGCGAAGGGGGAAGCTCCGAAGAGGAGCAGTCGCCCAAGCCGCCGTCCCCGAGCCAACCGCGTTTGGATCGCGTCGTGGCGCTGTTGCGAGAGTTAGTATCCGAGGATGCCGTGGAGGAAGCTTACATTAACGAAGCGAACGACCACCTTCCTACAATCGTCGTTAAGAACGAACATTGGCTGAAAGCCGCGCAATTATTCCGAAGCCATGAGGAGATGAATTGCGGTTATTTACGTAATTTGTCCGGCGTAGACTATGAGACTTACATGGAAGTCGTCTACTATCCATTGAACATGGATCGCCGCGAGACTTATTGCCTTAAAGTTCGCAGTGATCGGGAGCAACCGAGCATCGACTCCGTAACTCCGATCTGGGAGACGGCGAATTGGAACGAAAGGGAAGTTTACGATCTGTTAGGGATCGAATTTCCCGGGCATCCAGATCTTAGACGCATCATGATGCCCGATGATTGGGTTGGACATCCGCTACGCAAAGACTACGTTCCGCTTGACCCGGAGGTGTAAGCACGCGTGATTCGTACTGAAGAGCTGCTGCTCAACGTTGGTCCACAGCATCCTAGCACGCACGGCGTGTTTCGGATTATCGTCAAAATCGACGGAGAAGTGATAACGGAAGCTACGCCTGTCATGGGTTATTTGCACAGAGGCACGGAGAAACTCGCGGAAAACCTGAATTTTACGCAAATCATTCCTTATACCGATCGTATGGACTATGTTTCTGCCATGACGAACAATTATGTGCTCTGCCATGCGGTGGAGAAGATGATGGGGCTGGAAATTCCGGAACGCGCGGAATTCATGCGCCTAATTGTCATGGAAATGCAACGGGTTGCGAGCCATCTGGTGTGGTGGGGAACTTATTTGCTCGATATTGGTGCTTTAAGTCCGTTCTTATATGCCTTCAGCGACCGGGAGCGTATACTGGGCTTGTTTAACGAGTTATGCGGGGCAAGATTGACGTACAACTACATGCGTGTCGGCGGAGTGAAATGGGATGCCCCGGACGGATGGATCGATCGCGTCAGAACGTTCGTCAAAGATATGTACAATCGTTTGGACGAATATCATAATCTGGTTAGCGGGAACGAAATTTTCCTGTCGCGGATTAAAGGAATCGGGCAGTATGACGCGCAAACGGCGATCGATTACGGACTATCCGGAGCGAACTTGCGCTGTACCGGCGTCCAGTGGGATCTGCGCAAAGCCGAGCCGTACAGCTTGTACGATCGCTTCCAGTTCGACGTGCCGGTCGGCAAGAACGGGGATTGCTTCGATCGATATGAAATCCGTATGGCGGAGATTACCCAAAGCTTGCGTATTCTTGAGCAGGCACTGGAGCAGTTTCCGGGCGAAGGCGAGACGATGGGCAAAGTGCCGCGCGTCATCCGACCGCCGGCCGGTGAGATCTATGTGAGAATCGAATCGCCTCGCGGCGAGATCGGTTGCCATATTGTTTCCAAGGGCAAGGCAGAGCCTTACCGGCTCAAATTCCGTCGTCCATCGTTCGTTAACCTGCAAATCCTGCCCAAGCTGCTCGTCGGGGAGAGCATGACGAACTTGGTTACGATTCTCGGCGGGATAGATATCGTGCTCGGGGAGGTAGACTGCTAATGCAGCGCTTCTGGGATGAACCTTTAAGCTGGGGCAATGCCGGGATTTTCGCCGCGGCGGCGATCGGCGTTCTAATCGTCGTCATCTTTTTCGTCACCTATGCGATTTACTTCGAACGTAAATTTATCGGTTGGATGCAATACCGCAAAGGACCGAACCGTACGGGGCCTCTTGGCTTGTTGCAAACGGTAGCCGACGTCTCCAAGCTTCTGCTCAAGGAAGATACGATTCCCAAGAAGGCGGACAGAGGATTGTTTATTCTCGCGCCCGCGCTGGCGTTCGTGCCCTCTTTTGCGGTGCTGGCATTCATTCCTTACACGATGGATTTACAGTTTGCCGATCTTAACGTAGGTTTCCTCTATTATATCGCCCTGTCGGGGATTACGACGATCGCGATCGTCATGGCCGGCTGGGCTTCCAACAACAAATATTCCCTCTTAGGCGGTATGCGCTCTGCTGCCCAGATGATCAGCTACGAGGTCCCGCTCGTTATGTCCGTCGTCGGCGTGGTGATGATGACGGGAAGCTTGAATTTAAGAGAGATCGTCATTGCCCAGAGCGGATATTTCTGGCATTGGAATTTCTTGCCGCAGATTCTCGGGTTCGGGATTTTCCTGATCGCGGCGGTATCGGAGCTTAACCGGACCCCGTTCGATTTGCCGGAGGCCGAATCGGAGCTCGTCGCGGGATACCATGTCGAATATAGCGGATTTCGCTTCGCGTTCTTCATGCTAACGGAGTACATCTACGTGTATGCGATTGCCAGCTTAACGACGATATTGTTCCTTGGCGGATGGCATCCGCCGATCCCGCAGCTGGATTTCATTCCGGGACTCATATGGTTTTTCCTCAAGTTCGCGGTCATCGTCTTCTCGTTGTTTTGGATCAGGGCGACGTTCCCAAGGCTTCGCGTCGATCAATTGATGGGCTTGGCTTGGAAGGTATTGCTGCCGCTTGCGATTCTTAATATTTTCTTGACGGCGCTAGGGATTGAATTGATGGGATAAGGAGGCTGACGCCATGAAAGGAATGCTCAAAGGGCTCGGAGTAACGCTGAAAACGATGGGTACCAAGAAGGTGACGCTCGCGTATCCCGACGTTCCGATCGAGATGCCGGACAGGTTTCGCGGGATTCAATATTTCGAACCGGATAAGTGCATCGTGTGCAATCAATGCGCTCGGATTTGTCCGACGGACTGTATTACGTTAACGGGCAAGGCAAATCCGGATCCCGAGAAAAAGGGCAAGGTCATCGACACGTTCGACGTGAACTTCGAGATTTGCATCCTGTGCGATCTATGCACGGAAGTTTGTCCGACGGAAGCGATCGTGATGACGAACAACTTCGAACTTGCCGCATACAGTCGCGATGACTTGTACAAAGACAAACAATGGCTGTACGAGAACAATCTGAACATTCGCGAAGACAACAATAACATAGGCTCTCCGAAAGGAGGCGCCAAATAAACGGTGTTTAACTTTAACATTGAGTTCACTGGCGAATTCGTAGCCTTTTTCGTGTTATCGGTGTGCGCGATCGTCGGAGCCGTGCTTGCGATTAATTTTACGAAAGTCGTCCATACGACGCTTTCGATTGCTTTCACTTTTATTTCCATAGCCGGTCTTTACGTGCTTCTGGAAGCCGAGTTTATCGCATTCGTGCAGGTGCTGCTGTACGTTGGCGCGATTACGATTCTGATGATCTTCGGAATTATGATGACCAAACACGACGGCGAGGGACAGGAACCGGCGCGACCGCTATTGGAAACGCTGGCCGCGATCGGTTGTATTTGCTTGTTCGGTATTCTGTTCTACGGGATTCGCAACGCGAATTTCCCAACGGAAGCGGCTGCTTTCGCGGAAGATAACACTTTTGAGATCGGAAAGCTTCTCTTCACGCAATACGCGATTCCGTTCGAACTGATCTCCGTTCTTCTGACGGTAGCCTTTATCGGTGCGATCGCGCTGGCGAAGCGAGAGGAGGAGGGCTCGCAATGAGCATGTTATCCTCGTACTTAACGCTTGCTGCCGTTCTGTTCTGCGTCGGGCTTTACGGCGTGTTAACGAAGAGAAACGCCATTATCGTACTCTTGTCGATAGAATTGATGCTCAATGCGGTTAACCTCAACCTGATCGCTTTCTCCAAGTACGGGGTCAACCCTTCGCTAGCGGGTCACATTTTCTCTCTGTTCTCCATTTCGGTCGCCGCTGCGGAAGCCGCGGTCGGCATTGCGGTGTTGATCGTGCTTTACCGTAGCCGCGTAACGGTGAACGTGGACGAATTCGACGAGTTGAGGAGGTAACTTCCATGAGCACCTTCTTTGCGCAATACGCCTGGCTCGTCCCGGTGTTTCCGTTCGCCGCTTTCGCGATACTGACGGCAATGGGCAAAGGTTTGAAGAAAACGGGAGCATGGATCGGCACGATTGCTACCTTTGCTTCCTTAGTGCTATCGCTATGCATTGCGGCCGAACGATTATCCGGGAATGCCGCGGATTATAGCAACCAATTTACATGGATCGAGATCGGAACTTTGAAGCTTAGCGCGGGGTTCGAGGTGACGAACCTATCCACGTTGATGCTCGTGATCGTGACGCTGGTAGGGTTTCTCGTGAATCTGTACTCCCAAGGCTACATGAAGAACGACGAGAGAATTTCGACCTTCTTTGCTTACGTGGCCTTATTCACGAGTTCCATGCTGGCGTTGGTTCTGTCCGACAATCTGCTGACGTTCTATATTTTCTGGGAATTGGTCGGCGTATGTTCGTTCCTGCTCGTCGGGTTCTGGTATCAGAAGCCGGAGGCGAAAGCCGCGGCAAAGAAAGCTTTTATCGTGACGCGCATCGGGGATCTAGGGTTATTGATCGCATTGCTGCTACTATTCTGGTACATGCCCGGTCATGCGCTCGACTTCACGACGATCCACAATGTATTCGATACGCAAGCCGGCGTCATCTCTACGGGAATAACGACGCTGATCGCCCTGCTTATTTTCCTAGGGGCCGTCGGTAAATCCGGTCAGTTCCCGTTGCATGTCTGGTTACCAGACGCCATGGAAGGCCCGACGCCGATCAGCGCCTTGATCCATGCGGCGACGATGGTTGCGGCCGGCGTGTTCCTCGTCGCTCGAACGTTCGATATTTTCGAAGCCTCTCAGGTGGCGATGACTACCGTTGCGATCATAGGCGCGTTCACGGCGATTTTCGCCGCAACGATCGGTTTGGCGCAGAACGATATTAAGAGAATTTTAGCCTATTCGACCGTGAGTCAGTTGGGCTACATGATGCTTGCTCTTGGAGTAGGCTCCGTAACGGGTGCGATGTTCCACCTGTTCACGCACGCGTTCTTCAAAGCATTGCTGTTTTTGGGAGCCGGAAGCGTCATCCACAGCGTACATACGCAGGACATCCGAGAGATGGGCGGTCTAGGCGGCAAAATGAAAATAACGGCTTGGACATTCGGATTAGGCGCGCTAGCGTTATCCGGTATACCGCCGTTCTCGGGCTTCTGGTCGAAAGACGCGATACTGACTGCCGCGCTGGATAAAGAACCGTTGCTATTCATCGTAGGAGCGATTGCCGCATTCTTCACCGCGTTGTATATGGCGAGATTGTTCTTCCTCGTATTCGTCGGGAAACCGAGGGAAGGACAGCATGCCAAGGAATCGCCAGCCGTCATGACCATCCCGCTCATCATTCTGGCCGTGTTGGCTACCGTGGCGGGTTTCGTCGAGACGCCGTTTAATGGCTGGTTCGGACAATGGTTGCTTGGTGACGAGGCTGAGCATCACGTTAGCGGATTAGTCATGGTGGTATCCGCGGCCGTCGGTCTGTTGGGAATCTATATCGGCTGGCTTATGTACGTTAAGGGAACGATACGCCGAGATGTCGTTTCCTCGAAAGTACCTGGATTGGTTACCGTTCTCGAACGAAAATATTATATCGACGAGTTATATCAATGGTTATTCGTCAAACCTTTACAAAGTTTAGGCAAAGCGTTAGATCTGTTCGACGAATATGTCGTTGACGGGGTCGTTCGCTTGTCGGGTTATTCCGTTTCGGCTCTCGGACGGCTGAATTCGAGATTACAGAGCGGTCAAGTTCAAACCTACGCTCTCACGGCATTGATCGGAATCGTGATTCTGATCGTCGCGATCGCCGGAAGGAGGTTCTGGTAATGCTGGATAACCTGCCGGTGCTTTCGCTTATCGCGTTGACGCCGTTACTCGGGGCGCTTATCGTATTGCTGTTACCTAGCGCTCGTAGCAACTGGTTACGCATAGCGGCAATCGTGTTTACTGTAATCCCGCTTGCATTGGTTCTATGGTTGTTTGCCGTTTATCAACCTGCAGCCGGCGGCGGAGAATATACGGAACATGTCACATGGCTCTCGGTTCCGCTTAATATGGAAGTGCTGAATATCACTTTTCAAGGTGCTATCCATTCGTTTAAGCTGGAATTTGATTATCACTTGGCTGTTGACGGCATTTCGATGCCTCTTCTCTTGCTTACGGGTGTCGTGTCTACGATGGCGGTACTAGCCTCAGTGCACATTCGTAAACGTCGGAAAACCTATTATGCCCTGTTTTTACTGTTGTTGACCGGAATATACGGCGTTTTCCTAGCTCGGGACCTGATTCTTTTCTTCATCTTCTTCGAGGTCACGCTGATTCCGATGTTCTTCCTGATCGGGATATGGGGTTATTACGGGAGAGAGAAAGCAGCTACTCGTTTTCTGATCTATAATGGGCTAGGTTCAGCAGCGATGTTGCTATCATTCCTGATCTTAATTACCACGCTTGGCTTCAGTGCCGTCGACGGTTCTAATATTCTGTTTAGCGGAAATTATGACGTTCTGCTAAGCAATTTGTCTGATACGAACGCCATGGCTAATTTGGATACAGATCAAGCCAGATACTTGGGTATTTTCTTATCGGACAACGCCAGATGGGCGGCATTTTTACTGCTGCTTGTCGCGTTCGGAATCAAAGTGCCGATATTCCCATTCCATACGTGGATGCTGCGGGTTCATACCGAGGCTCCACCGGCTATCGTAATGATCCACTCAGGTATTTTGCTGAAAATGGGCGTATACGGACTGATCCGTTTCGCGGTATTCTTGTTCCCCGATCAAGTGCATTCATGGACGACCGTGCTCGCGGTTCTCGGGGTAATTAACATCCTCTACGGAGCCATACTGGCGTGCGTGCAGAAGGAATTCAAGCTTGTGCTCGCTTACTCGAGCATAAGCCACATGGGAATCGTCCTGCTAGGGATCGCTTCGCTCGAAGAAGTGGGCTTACAAGGCGCGATCTACCAATCGGTCTCGCACGGATTGATCTCCGCGTTGCTGTTCCTTGTCGTAGGAAGCCTATACGAGCGCACGAATTCGACGCAACTGGGCGATCTGGGCGGATTAGCCAAAGCCGTTCCGTTCATGTCGGGTATCCTGTTGCTAGCCGGTCTAGCATCATTAGGCTTGCCGGGGTTATCCGGTTTCGTAGGCGAATTTTTATCGTTCCTTGGTTTGTTCGGTTCGATGAAAATTTTGACGGCCATCGGAGTGCTCGGTATTTTGTTCGCCGCGATTTATGTACTACGCAGCATTCTGAGCATCACTTACGGTCCAATGCCGGAACGATTCGACGGGATGAAGGATGCGCGGTTCGTAGAAGCATTGCCAATGATCACTTTATCGGCGCTCATCATCTTGCTCGGCGTATACCCATCCCTGTTGACGGATCTCATGCAGCATGGATTTAACGGACTGCTAGAACAAATTCAGACGAGGATGGGGGGATAACATGGAAGCTTTGCAGACTTTATCGTGGAGCGATACGTGGTACCTGGCCCCTGAGATCGTTTTGTCGGGTTTCGCTTTTCTGCTTGTTATCCTGGACTTGTTGCTTCCCAAGAGGATCAATAGGGACATTATCGGGTGGCTGACGTTACTCGGAATCGTAATCGCCGCCGTGTTCGTCGTTCTTCTGCTATTGTCGCTTGGAGACGGAGATGCTTCGGATAGCGCCGCGACATCCTACAATTTGCTGGCGGGCAGCTATCGGGTAGACGATTTCGGAAACCTGTTGAAACTCATTTTCTTGGGCGCATCCGCCTTTATCGTTTTCTCTTCGCTCGGTACGGTGAGGGACGAGGATGTTCCCATTAAAGGCGAGCTCTACTACCTTATGTTGCCGGCTGTTTTAGGCGCTATGGTCATGTCGTCATCCGGCGATCTCATTACTCTTTTCGTAGGCTTAGAGCTTCTCAGTATTACGACGTACATCTTGGTCGCTACGAGGAAGAAAAGCAAACTATCCAGCGAAGCGGCGTTTAAGTACGTTGTTACGGGAGGAGTCGCATCTGCTTTCATTCTTTACGGAATGTCGTTTCTGTATGGATTAACAGGCGGAACGAATGTTGTCGCAATCGCTCAAGGACTAGACTCTGCCGTTGAAAACGCGGAAGCGTTGCTCTATATCGGATTTTTCCTGATGATTGCCGGATTTGCAGTCAAATTGGCGTTGGCCCCGTTCCACGCTTGGGCTGCGGACGTATATCAAGGCGCGCCGACGCCGGTAACGGCATTCTTGGCGATCGTTGCCAAGGGAGCGGCATTCGCTATGCTGTACCGAATCTTCATGAATACGGCTTTCATGACATCGGCCGCAAGCAGCATGTTGAAGAAAGACGTATTCATCGCGTTGGCCGTCTTAGCCGCGGCCGCAATGATCGTAGGCACGGTCGGAGCATTAAGGCAGCGCAACGTCAAAAGGTTGCTCGCGCTTTCGGGCGTGGCTAATGCCGGTATTCTCCTGACGCCGATTGCGATTAACTTAACGGAAATGCACGCGTCATTATTTTCCGAGTTCCTGTACTTCCTGGTCGCATATGCCTTCATGAACGTAGGGGCATTCTCGGTTCTTACGATCGTATCCAGAGATTCAGGGAACGAGACCTTATCGGGTTTCGCCGGGTTATATCATCGAGCGCCTTGGACGGCCGTTGCGATGACGATCTTGCTGTGTTCCTTGGCTGGATTGCCGGTAACCGGCGGGTTTTTCGGAAAGCTGTTTATTCTGTTCGGTACGATCCAGACGCATACTTATTGGCTAGGTGCCGTGTTGTTGGTGACGACGGTTATTTCATACGCTGTCTATTTCACCCTTATTCGTCAAATGTATATGAGATCGGGTACGGTTGATTCCGGCTTGAAAATGAGTGCTCCATCGGCGATTTCAATCGGATTATGTACGATTGCGACCCTAATACTCGGGTTTTTCCCGGTGCCGATCCTGGATTGGATTGACCAAGTTTTCTCGCTAACGTCGGAGTTGCTGTTATTGAACGGTTAGCAGGAATCTACTAATCGATATGTACCTTCAAGAGATTTGCTCTCAAGTCGAACGGCTTGGGAGTTTTTCTTTTGTATGAAGAGTATCCAAATGTCGACGAATTGCGACCAAAGACCCGATTTTGCCGATGAAAGAAGGGAATCGCTGTCGAAAATAGAAACTTTTAATACAGAAGGCATAGCCGTATGACTTGAATAGGCCAAAGGTGTGGTTACACTGCGTAAACGTTCGAGCTCAAACCAAATCTCGCGCAAACCCGGATTTCGTAAATCCTTTATTTGTATTACTGCGTTTGTATGCTGTACGGCTTCAATGAATGATCCCGCTGCGAGCATACTGACGGTTCAATCTATAAAATCAAGTTTAGAAGTAAAAACAGCGGTTTACGCGCAGGCGATACAGAAAGCTCCCTCGAGTCTTGCTGCTCCCGTCAGTCCTCCCGTCCCGGCTTATTTGGAGGCGATCGGGATTCCGGAAGCATGGGCGTCGATGAGTCGGGATGTCACCTCTACGATTGCGATTGTTGACACCGGCGTAGATTTCAACCACCCGGAGCTAAAGCCGTTTTTGCTAGAAGGGATAAATTTGATTAACGAGCGAAAAACAGCCCAAGATGATAACGGTCATGGAACGGCTGTCGCCGGAGTTATCGCCGCCATTGCCAAAGTCGGCGAGTTTTCGACCGGACTTGGCAAATGGCGAGGTAAATTGTTGCCGGTTAAAGCTTTGGATCAATACGGTTCGGGTAATGAAGAAAAATTGACTCAAGGCATCCTGTATTCGGTCGACCATGGCGCCGACATCATCGTTCTCTCCCTTGGATTAAGAAGAGACGCTCCCGGGCTGCGAGATGCGGTAGCTTACGCGGAAAGCAGAGGCGTGCTGCTCGTGGCCGCAAGCGGCAACGATGCTGCCGTCTTCGGTGCCAAAGCCGCGGTTCAGTATCCCGCAGCGTATCCAACCGTGTTATCCGTCGCGGGATCGGAGAAGTCGAAGCCGATTTCGCAATCGACCTCAGGGTCCGAGAATGACGTAAGCGCTACGTGGCGTGTTCAGACTCTTGCGCTAAACGGCGGTGCGATCGGGATGGAGGGAACCTCCATGGGAGCGCCTCAAGTCGCTGCAACGGCAGCTATGCTGAAGGCGATTCATCCGGATTGGGAACCGCTTCGGATACGCGAAACTTTGCGGAGAACAGCGGACTTAAACGGAATAGCGACTTGGAATCCGAATATGGGTTATGGTCTTATCTCCGCGATCAAGGCTATTCAAGCAGATTCAAACATAGATTGGCGGGAGCCGAACAATACGAAATCAGAGGCTAGCGAGTTTCCGTTAGGTAAAGAGGTCGCCGGCAATTGGGAAAGCTCGCTCGATTCCGATTGGTTTACTTTTGAAGTTCCCTATGATGGTGTATTTAGTCTATATGGAGATGATGTTATCGCCGCGTTATTTAACGGGCAAGCGATGATCTCGGATCGTAAATCAATCAAGGATAAGCAGGAAGGGGAACCTATTAAGGAGTGGCCGTTAAAGAAAGGCCGATATTGGTTAAAAGTAGATCATTCGAATCCATTTTCTCAAGCTGCGCCCACATATCGCCTAACATCCAAGTTTACGATGAACCCGGACTCGAGGGAGCCTAACGATAGCGCCGCTTCCGCAAGTACGCTTCCTCCGCGAAGCCAACAATGGACCGGGACGTTTCACAAGCGGGGCGACGTGGATTGGATGGTCATAACGTTGCCGAAACCGGGAATCATTAGCTTATCGATCACGCCGGATACGACGAGAATCGATCCGCAAATATGGATTCAACCTGCAGGCGGAACGGAAATCGTCGTCGATGAGCGCGGAGATGGCGGCAGCGAACAGTGGACTTTGAATAACGCGAAAGCGGGAAGATATTACATACGTATATCTAACGCGGTTTCTTCGAATCCGGAAGCGGTAATCGGGACGTATGCCGCTGCTTTGGAATATATTACCGAGAAAGAAGATTTATACGAACCGAATGAAAGCCCATTAACGTCCACACCGCTTTCTCCCGATAAAGTGTACAACGGGTTAATTCATACGAGTAAAGATCAGGATTGGTATCGATTTACGCTGACCAAAAAGCAGATCGTGAAGCTCTCGGTCGGACATCTTCCAAGCTCGATGCTCTTTAACGTTGAATTACGGAATAAAAAGCTGCAAACGTTAGAAAAATGGAACAACGGGGACGGACAGAAAACATTGCTCGGCGAAAAAGAACTGTTACCCGGCACTTATTACTTAAAAGTCACAGCGGATCGTTATAACCGCAATCAGTACTATGGGCTAAAATTACAATTTTCTAATCGATAACGCCTTGAACATGTCTTATTGCACATTTATGGTATAGGGAGGGTTGTGGGGACATGGAAGACGAAGCTGGGTTATTCGCTTTGGCTGGATGGAACGGACTCTTCTCGATTTTCGTTACTTTAGGCTGCGTCGTTGTCGTTTGGATCGTATTGCAAGAAATTAATTTTGACAAAATCGTACGTCAGCCGCGAGGCCAACGCGTTAAAGTTCTGCAGTTGCTAATCGCGATCGGTCTCGGGCATTTGGTCGCACGGTTTATTCTCGACTATTGGAACTGGGTAGGTACGCTCAAATGGCTTTTCCGTTCGGGTTGATGTTTTTTCGAAATCGATGCGACGGAAAGAGCAGAGAATGGGCAATAATACTCAAACCATCGTTTTTCAACCTGATGGTTGTCGATTCAAATCGGAATGAAGGGGTTACCCCAAAAAATGCCGCTTGTGTCAATGATGGCCGTAGTGGTATGATAAAATTTGGGTTTTTCGGGGTCGGGCACTTTGCTTAAGGCTTCGGAATGAATCTATAACGCGCGGAGGGAACCACCCATGAGCAAAATCATCGTCCGCGGCGGACGTACCCTATCGGGAACAGTCCGCGTGCACGGCGCTAAAAATTCCGTCCTTCCGATCCTTGCCGCTGCTTTGTTAGCAGAAGAAGGATCCAGCGTCATTCATGACGTTCCCGCCCTGGACGATGTAAAGAACATCCTGCAAGTGCTTTCGGCCTTGGGAGTTTATGCGCAGCAAGAGGGCGAAACGGTCCGTTTACATGCTGAATCGCTAACTTCATGCGAAGCGCCTTACGAATTGGTTCGGAAAATGCGAGCATCGTTCTTGGTTATGGGACCATTGCTGGCTCGACTTGGAAAAGTGAGAATTTCTCTTCCGGGCGGCTGCGCTATTGGTACGCGTCCCATTGACCAGCATTTGAAAGGCTTTGAAGCAATGGGGGCGGAGATCGGTTTCGGTCAAGGTTCCATTGAAGCCAGCGTGAATGGCAAATTGCGCGGGGCAAGAATTTATTTGGATATCGCGAGCGTAGGCGCCACGGAAAATATTATGATGGCAGCCACGACGGCGGTCGGAACGACAGTTATCGAAAACGCGGCTAAAGAACCGGAAATCGTGGATTTGGCCAATTTCCTTAATGCGATGGGAGCAAGAGTTCGCGGTGCTGGCACGGGCGTCATTCGCATCGAAGGCGTAGAGCAACTGCGGAGCGCGGAGCACCATGTGATCCCGGATCGCGTTGAAGCGGGAACCTATATGATTGCTGCCGCGATTACAGGCGGAGACGTTTATGTTGAAGGGGCCATTCGCGATCACCTCGGGCCAATCGTTGCTAAATTAGAGGAAATGGGCGTTGTTGTCGATTGCGACGAGAATGGGATTCGCGTTAAAGCATTGAATCCATTGCGTGCAGTCGATGTCAAAACGTTACCGTATCCAGGTTTCCCGACAGATATGCAAGCTCAGATGATGACTCTTCTGCTTGTTGCGGATGGAACGAGCATCGTAACGGAAACGGTGTTCGAGAATCGGTTCATGCATGTCGATGAATTGATCAAAATGGGCGCCGAGATCAAGGTTGACGGTCGTACGGCTATTGTAACCGGTGGCACGAAGCTATCCGGAGCAAGCGTGTGCGCCACTGACCTAAGAGCTGGAGCCGCGTTGATTTGCGCTGCGCTCGTCGCTGACGGTAACACGGAAGTGGGCGGTATTCATCACATCGAACGTGGATATATGAATATCGTGGATAAGTTGGCCTTGCTTGGAGCGGATATATATCGTGCTCCATCGCCGGAAGACGTTCTTGAGGAATCCGAGAAAGCATCGCTTCAACCGGATAGGCTAATGCAACAGATGGAGCAACGTGCCGCTGCAGCATCTGAAGTCATTATCCGCAATATTCAGCCGACTCTTGCCTAATGTTTTCACACGCAGCATGATCGTACAGATAGCTAATGGATTGAACACATACGCAGCTATTGATCCCGATGATTGGCATGTTCTTATACTTAGCTAATAATGCTTAATATCAATCCCCTGGCCCTCTTAGGCTTGGGGATTTCTTCTTAACTGGCTCAGGTTAATCGGGACGCTTGTTCCCTCTGCTACGCTATCCCCTTCGCTCAGGCAACCGCCGCTGCTGTTAACTTCACATATTCGCATCGATTGGTCTCCCTCCGATTGCTCTTTCACGCTATCCCCTTCGCTCAGGCAACCGCCGCTGCTGATAACTTCACATTTTCGCACCGATTGGTCCTCCTCCGATTGCTCTTTCACGCTATCCCCGTCGCTCAGGAAACCGACGCTGCTGTTTGTTATCTTTACATATTCGCACCGATTGGTCACACTTCGATCGCTCTTTCATGTTATCCCCGTCGCTCAGGCAACCTCCGCTGCTGTTAACTTCACATTTTCGCACCGATTGGTCGCACTCCGATTGCTCTTTCACGCTATCCCCGTCGCTCAGGAAACCGACGCTGCTGTTTGTTATCTTTACATATTCGCACCGATTGGTCACACTTCGATCGCTCTTTCATGTTATCCCCGTCGCTCAGGCAACCTCCGCTGCTGTTAACTTCACATTTTCGCATTGATTGGACCTCCTCCGATTGCTCTTTCACGCTATCCCCGTCGCTCAGGAGCGTTCACCTGCTAACTTCGCTTACTCGTATCGGATGTTCGTACACCTATCTTTATCACTAATCGCTCAGTTTCAAATCTGAGAAGCATTAGACAGCTTGTTTCGATCGCCGAGTAACTCGCGACCGTTGGAGAGAACGTTGGGTGTTGGAGCGGCCGGTTAGAGCTGGATAAGTAATCGTAAGAAAACGAGCGCTATCAAGAAGGAGGCTGGCGAACCGGGTGTTGGAATGGTGATTGGATTGATAACAATATTGATCCATATACACTTGAAGATGCTTAGGGCCTATGCCTCGAAAGACTCTCCCTAACCATGAAGAAAGATAGAAGCTCTCCCAAACCAGAGTTTTGTTCATCGTTTTACCGTAGCGTCGTGTGAGAATAACATTTTCCGCGGATTCGGGATTCACGTGTTTGGCTACGAATGGTCTAGGATCAGGACAATCATATTTATCTCGCAGGGTTAGCTTGGATTGGTGCTTTATTTTGATAAAACCGATATTTCCTTCTAAGTCGTCGGATGTTCCTATGAGTACTGGCTGCTCTTGTTTGTGTAGCTCGAAAGTACTCGTTAATCTCTTGTAGCAAATGGCGTCCGATATTCTGACAACTCCGGTCAATAAAACCTCGGAATCGGCTTGACTCATGGCATGGCGAATTTTATGACAAATTAACCAGGCGGTTTTATAAGTCACCTTGATGAGGTTAGACAGTTCGAGAGCATTAACGCTACGCGGTCTAGCGTGAAGATGGATGGCCTGAAACCAACGGCGTAACGGCGTACGGCTTCCTTCCATGATCGTCCCCGCGATCAAAGAGGTTTGCGCTTTACAGGAACGGCATTCATATAGAGGAAGTTTGCGAGTCGAAATTACATAAGCTTGAGGGCAATGACAATGAGGGCAGCGGAATCCGTCCGGCCACTTGGCGTGGAATAACGCATCGATACAGTCCTCTTCCTTATCGTACCTTGCACAAAATGCATTAAAGGCTTCGGTAGCAAGTTTCAGACTCATCCCGCATTGTCAGCTCCTTTCGCAAAAGAACACTTGTTCTCATTTCATTATACCAAACATTTGTTCCTATTTAAAGATATTTTTTTCTATTAATTACCTAAATTATTGGAGGCTAGCTTCTACCTGAGCGAAAGGGATAGCGTAAAAGGAGAGGGCTGATTCAATGTATTGAGGTGAGAACTGAGTAAGTGAAGAAATTCTGAGTCATGGGGATAAAGTTGGAGGGGAAGCGAACTTATAGAAGACGGCACGAGAAGGGCGGCACCAGAAGGGCGGTACCAGAAGGGCGGTACGAGAAGGGCGGTACCAGAAGGGAGGCACCAGAAGGGCGGCACGAGAAGGGCGGTACCAGAAGGGCGGCACCAGAAGGGCGGCACCAGAAGGGCGGTACCAGAAGGGCGGTACCAGAAGGGCGGTACGAGAAGGGCGGTACCAGAAGGGCGGTACCAGAAGGGCGGTACGAGAAGGGCGGAACGAAAAAGACGGTACGAGAAGGAAGAGTCCGGGGTGCCTGAGCGAAGGGGATAGCGTGAAAGGGCATAGATGGGGGAAGCGGTGGGGAGTCTGAAGTAATAGAGAACAGAGACAAGGAATTAGGAAGAGAAAGATCGGGAAGACAATAGGTAGAGGAAATGAAGAATTTCGATAGTCGAATTTCAAAGAAGCCGTGTATACAAGGACGATAGCAAGGCAGGTTCTAGCTTTTGCGAGTCTCGCATATTTTGAAAGCATCGGTTGAACAACAGAGTTCGCGGAGTAAGCGGACGTTCAAAGAAGCTATCATGCAAAGAAATAGACGAGGTGAACCCGTGAATTCGAAAATAAGGAAGGGGCAGGGCGCTAGCCAACATTTATGGATTGCTTTCGCGATTGGAATGATTGCTTCGATATCGATAGGGCTACTTTTCCGAGAAAAAGATTCAAATTCGAGCGCGGCAGATCAGGTGGAGGTCTTTCAGCAGATGCAGGCGGAGGCGCAACAGAAAACGAAGAATGAGCCCGATTACGAGAAACATCAACCAGTCTTAGAGGAGAAAGAAGTTCAACCAATCGTCCGAGTATTATTATCGAAAACTCGGAGCATTGAACCCGTACCGTTAGAAGAGTACGTTAAGGGGGTAGTGGCGGCTGAAATGCCGCTTGATTTCCAACCTGAGGCGCTCGAGGCGCAGGCGCTTGCTGCCCGCACCTATATTGTGCGCAGACTTACGCTGAATGACCGTAGCGGCGTAACGGGGGTCGAGGCGGATGTGACGGATACTCAAGCTCATCAGGTTTATCGGTCTCTAGCGGAAATGAAACGACTTCGGAAGAACGATGAAGAAGGCTGGCGCAAAGTGGATGAGGCCGTTAAGAATACCGAGGGTGATATCATCGCTTATCGCGGGCAACCGATTGAGGCGTTATTTTTTTCAACAAGTAACGGTTATACGGAAAATTCGGAAGAGGTTTTCCCGAATGAGATTCCTTATCTGCGATCGGTCGCAAGTCCGTGGGATAAAGAACGTTCTCCTAGAGCGATAAATCGAGTAGAGATGCCCTTGTCGGAATTCTATCGAAAGCTTGGAGTGGATGCGATTGCGGTAAGCGCAGCCGGGACGGACAAGCCGAGCCTACGGATTATGGAATGGACGCAAGGAAGACGAGTGAAGGAAATGGTAGCGGGATCCAAGAGAATATCCGGTGAAGAAGTACGCGAAAAGCTAGGTTTGCGTTCCGCCGCATTCGATTGGACGATAGAGAAGGGTATGATCATCCTGACGACTTACGGCAGCGGACATGGCGTCGGAATGAGCCAATGGGGGGCAGAAGGGATGGCGCAGACGGGGAAAACGGCGGATCAGATCGTCGAATACTACTATTCGGGCGCGCGGGTGGAGAAAGTTTCAAAGCTTGCGAATAGCTCGAAAAACAGACTGTAAGTAGGCAGAAGCTATAAAAATTGTAATCTTTCAAAACAAACAGGTATAAAACGCCATCACCTGGTAACAATGACTTACTGAGGTGATGATAATAATGAATGATGGAAACAGCAAAACACCACGTAAAATCGAAGAGTCTCACAAGTCAGTTGCGGGTGCGTCTCCCGCTGTCAGGCCTACCGGATGGAAAAAGTTCCTTTCCAAGCGCTGGGTATTCCCTGCAGCTTACATGGCCGCGGCAGCAATTATCGTAACGATTCTCTGGCTGAACTCGGGGACGGATCCTAAAGATCCGCAGAATACCGTTCCCAGTTTGACAGAAGTCGACGGCGAAGCAACGACAAACGGACAAACAAGTCCGGAAGCAACCGCGGTAATCTCCAACGGGGAAACGCTCCGTTGGCCGGTAGCCAAGATCGAAGACATGAACACGATCGTTCCATTCTATGATGCAACGGCATCGGTGGAAGATCGCGAAGCGGCCATGGTCGAGTACAATAACACGTTCTCGCCGCACATGGCTACCGATTTGGCTCGCAAAGACGCCAAGTCTTTCGAAGTACTAGCTGCTCTTAGCGGTAAGGTCACGGTTGCTAGTCAAACGCCAACCAATGGCTACGAGGTGCAAATCGAGCACCCGGACGGTTTAGTTACCGTGTACCAAAGCTTGACCGATCTGAAGGTTCAAGTCGGCGAAGAAGTCGAGCAAGGCGACGTTATCGCATCTGCCGGACAAAGCGAGTTGGAACCGTCGGAAGCGGCGCACGTGCACTTCGAGGTTCGTAACAATGGCGAGTCGGTAAACCCGGGCACATTGATTAAATCCGCGAAGTAAGAGAGTTAGAAGAGAATAGAGCATCCCTATCACGGGTAATACGATAGGGATGCTCTATTTCTTTTTCCATCCAATCTCGACAATAGAAGGAAAGGTATGTCATAATTCTTACCAACAGCACGTATAGCTCATCAGATTCCGATGGAAAGGTAGAGAATCATGAGGATTGTGGGGATATCGGAGCTAGAGACCGGGGACGTACTCGAGAAATCGGTGCAAGGAAATAACGGGATTGTCATGCTAGAGGCGGGCACGGTGCTCACGGAGCAATATATTAATAGGCTCAGAACGCTAAGGGTCAAGTTCGTTCACTTGCGGGACCCATCGGAAACATCTACTAGCGATGCGAGATCCAAGCTTAGACGCTCTGCCGTTTCGGATTCGTGGATTCGCCCGGACATCGATCAATTGAAAAACAACGAAAAGGCGCGCGAAGAAGCAGTACGATTAGTCATCGAGTTCATCGACAAGGGATTGATGTTAGAGCAGATCGTGCTGCCGTTTCCGGAAGGGAACTTCCGTCAACAAATTCGCGATATTTTACGGGAGATTACTTCCCAACGGGCGTTGGCCGAAGAACTCGGAGTAATGATCCAGTCGGATCGTATCCTGTTCGAGCATGCTCTTAACGTGACCTTGAGTTCAAACATAATAGGAACCGTACAAAAATTCGATAGCGCTAAGCTTTATGACCTCTCGATAGGGGCTTTGTTTTGCGATATCGGCATGACCCGGTTACCTTTGGATTTCACTAAGGTCAATCGCGAATTGAACGAATCGGAGCTGGCGACTTTGCGGCAGCATACTAGCGAAGGGTACCGCGTGCTTAAAGGGATGAAGGAAATTCCGTTGGCATCGGCGCAATGCGCTCTGCTGCATCATGAACGTTATCGGGGTTCGGGTTACCCGTTGGGGATGACGAACGATAATATCCCGGAATTCGCGCAAATCGTTGGCTTGTCGGACGTGTACAACGCTTTAGGTTCTCCCCGGCACCATCGGAACGCCTACGAGCCTTCCGAGGCGATCGAATATTTATTCGCGTCGGGTAATTATGATTTCGATTGGGAACTCATCAAATCTTTCCTGAATCACGTTATCATTTATCCGGTCTCGACGCGAGTTAAGTTGAGCAACGGACAATCGGCTACCGTAATGGAGACGGCGGGTCGTCCCATTCAGAGACCGCTCGTGCAAGTTTATTCCGAATCGGACGGAACGGCCGTTATTATTCCGTATCAGTTGGAATTACACAGGCACATGAACGTCGTAATCGTCGGGAAAGCCGACAAATAACGGTTAAAGCATGTCCGGAAGACGGAAGGGAAATCCCTTTTCGTCTTTTTTCTTAGGGCTTAAGATGCACTTCAAAGCTTGCCGGACCTATAAATCGAGTCAAAAAAAGGACTTTCCTAGCCTGTCAGGCTTGGCTACATAGAATAAGTGACCGCGCCCCTCATATACTGTACCAATCTATTTCAGCAGGGAGGCGGGAGCGTGCACGATTACATTAAGGAACGAACGATCAAAATTGGCCGAAGCATAGTGGAGACGCGCAATACCGTACGTACGATAGCCAAAGAATTCGGCGTCTCCAAAAGCACGGTGCACAAAGACCTAACTGAGCGGTTGCCGGAGATCAATCCGGATTTGGCCGACCAGGTAAAGCACATTCTCGAATACCATAAGTCGATCCGTCATCTAAGGGGAGGAGAAGCGACCAAAATCAAGTACAAGAAGACGACGATCAAAAAACGGGAAGTTATGACAGCGGGAAAAGCATAATTTTACTAATGATGTCGAGAAGAAAGAAGGATTTGCAGCATAAGCGGCGAATATTATACTATTACAATATCAGACACTCCATATTTGGCGAGGGATAATAGACGCATGTTTAGCAAAGACATCGGCATCGATCTGGGTACGGCGAACGTATCGATTCACGTAAAAGGCAAGGGAGTCGTACTCGACGAGCCCTCTGTCGTCGCTATTGAAAGCGATACTCGCAAGGTGCTTGCGGTTGGAGAGGAAGCCCATCGGATGGTGGGGCGCACTCCCGGCAATATCATTGCGATTCGTCCGTTAAGGGACGGCGTAATTGCCGATTTCGAAGTAACGGATATGATGCTTAAAGCATTCATTCAACGCGTTGGCGGAAAGAACTGGTACAGTCGTCCGCGAATTCTGATTTGCGCTCCTACGAATATAACGTCAGTAGAACAGAAAGCGATCCGCGAAGCGGCCGAAAGAAGCGGCGCCAAGGAAGTATTCCTGGAAGAGGAAGCCAAGGCGGCGGCGATCGGAGCTGGCATGGATATTTTTCAGCCGAGCGGAAATATGGTTGTAGATATAGGCGGAGGTACGACGGATGTTGCCGTTCTTTCCATGGGCGACGTCGTAACCGCCTCTTCTCTTAAAGTCGCAGGGGACAAGTTCGACGCCGCGATTATGAGATACATAAAGAACAAATACAAGTTGCTTATCGGAGAACGCACGAGCGAAGATATCAAGATAAAAATCGGAACCGTTTATCTCAGCGGACGTAGAGAAGAAATGGACATTCGCGGACGGGATATGGTTACCGGGCTTCCGTTGACGGTAACGATTCATTCGGATGAAGTCCGCGAAGCGCTTTGGGAGCCTGTAATGTCTATCGTAGCTTCGGCTAAATCCGTATTAGAGCGCACGCCGCCGGAATTATCAGCGGATATTATCGACCGCGGGGTTATTCTTACCGGCGGCGGGGCGTTGCTCGACGGACTCGACGCGCTCTTGGCCGACGAGATCAAAGTGCCGGTGCTGATCGCCGAAGATCCGATGCACTGCGTCGTTAAAGGAACCGGAATCATGCTTGACCATCTCGACAAAATGACGCGTAAATTAGGTTAATCCGGTTACGAGGAATGCGACACGAAACGTGATCGCGAGCAAGCGAAGCGCAATCGGCGCCCGAGCTCGGCAGACACGAACAGCGCAATAGGAGGATGGCTCCATGTTAAGAGGTTTATACACGGCTGCGTCGGGGATGCTGGCTCAGCAAAGGCGTCATGATACGATTACGAATAATATCGCGAACATTAATACGCCCGGGTTTAAGGGGAACAATTCCGTTAATCGTGCATTTCCGGAAATGTTAATTTCCGTAATGGGCGGCAATAATCCTTCCCAAGGAAACGTAGGGAAGCTAAGTACCGGGGTGTTCGCCGAAGAGAACCTTCTCAGCATGACGCAGGGCGATCTTAGGGAAACTTACCGTTTTCAAGATTTGGCGCTCATGTCGGATATTCTCGTGGATGGAACTTCGTTCGATCAGTCCGGCAAATTCGTGGACGAGAACGGCGAAGTGACTTATAAGCCTCAAGCCTTCTTCGCCGTAACGTCGGCGCAGGGTCAAGAAAGGTATACGAGAGACGGAAGCTTTAAGACCGCGCCTGACGGCACGTTGTTGACATCGGACGGACAACAGGTCGTTGGCGCGAACGGACAACCGATCGTAGTTACCGTACCTTGGGAGTCGGTGAACGTCAGTGCCGACGGGAGGTTGCTAGATCGGGCAACCGGATTGCCATTGCCTGGTGAGCCGCAGTTGAGAATCATGCGGGTGGACAACCCGAACATGCTCATTCGCGAAGGGGATGGACGATTCCGGTACGCGGGGGATGCAGCCGGCATTCGCCAAATCGCTGAAGGCGATCGGGTCGAAGTTCGCCAAGGCTACCTCGAACGATCGAACGTCGATTCCGCTCAATCCGCGGTGGATCTGATGTCGGCGCTTCGGGCTTACGAGGCGAATCAGAAGGTCATTCAGACTTACGATCGCAGCTTGGATAAAGCCGTAAACGAAATCGGCAGAGTATAACAGACGCCATAAGGAGGAACTCCTAAGTGAACAACTCGATGATCACTGCGTCCGTCTCCATGGGCGCCCTTCAGCAGAAGCTGGATATGCTTGCTGATAACTTCGCGAACGCCAATACGGTGGGTTATAAACGTAAATCCGCGGTATTTGAAGATATTTTAACGAGCCTTAATCCGCATCTGGAGGATTTCAACCAAGCAGGCCGGCGGACTCCGCTAGGCTTCACGCAAGGATGGGGTTCGAGAATTGCCGCCATTCAAACGGATATGTCGCAAGGCGTGCTTAAACAGACGGGTAACGTGACGGACATCGCGATTGAAGGCAACGCATTGTTCGAAGTGCGCACGGGCGGAGACATAAACGGAGCCCGCGCGTTCACGCGGCATGGTCCGTTTCAATTAATGCCCGATGCGAACGGAGATCGGATACTCGTAACGAACTCCGGACAACAGGTCGTCGGAAATACGGGTAACGGCGAGGACTTTATACGCGTACCGGCAGGTTACGAACTAACCGTCGGAACCGACGGCACGTTAACGGCCGTTGGAGGCGAGGGTACTACCCCGATCAATTTAGGCACTCTCAAATTGGTTCAGGTGACCAATTCCGAGCTGCTGCAGGCGGTTGCCGATAATTTATACGGCATTCCGGAAAACGTGGATCCGGCAAACGTCGTGCGCGATGTTGCGTTGTTGCCTAACGGGGAAACCGGCATCTCCGTTCTACAAGGCTTCGTGGAGCAATCCAACGTAAACATGGCCGATGAAATGACCGATTTGATGATCGTACAACGAGCATATCAGTTGAGCGCGAGAGCTCTTTCCTCCAGTGAACAGATGATGGGAATGGCGAATAGCTTGCGCGGATAAGTTTCAAAGCGGATAATGATCGTATGTATCAAGTCCGCGACGTTGTGCGTCGAAGGAGACGAAATCTTCATGACAGCACCTTCACGTTCGAATGAGCAAAGCAATAGATCCTCCGGTAGGGTCGTTGCCCGAATCATTTGGATGAGCATTAAAATGTTGATAATTCCTGTGTTTTGCGTTATGGCTTTAATCGTTGGATTGGCGGTAGGATACACCGTACTTGGGGATAAGCCTTTATCGGACGTATTCGATTCCGGCACCTGGAAGCATATGTATGATCTCGTGTTCGCGGAGGGCGGCTGATGCCTGGCCTGCGCCTTGCAACCGGGACGGCAACTCCCCGGCTTCTGCTCGGGGAGTTTTCATTTGTAGGGGTGAGCGTTATAATGATTGGGAACTTTAGAGAAATGGGGGAAGCACGGGAATGAATGTACCCAATATGCTGACGATGTCCCGATTTGTGTTAATCCCCTTGTTTTTGATCTTGTATTTGAACGATCAGTCGATCGCGGCTTTGTGCGTATTATTGGTAGCTGGATTAACGGATATATTGGATGGATACATCGCCCGTCGAAGCGGACAAGTTACGTTAACCGGCAGCATGTTGGATCCTTTAGCGGATAAGCTTACGATGTTATCCGTCATTCTGGCGCTTCTAATCAAGAACGTGCTTCCGTTGGCGGCATTTATCGTGATGGCATTCCGTGAACTGGTCATGATTATCGCTTCGGCGATTTTTCATTTCCGCGGCTTAAAGACGGTGCCGGCCAACTTGCTTGGCAAAGCGACCACCGTCATTTATTACGCGGCGATTACATTGCTATTCTTGGAACAATCCATAGGAGTAGACGTATTATGGTTCGGAATCGCTTTGTCTTTCTTGGCTTCGATCATTTATTTCATGAAATTCAGAAACTTAAACCGGGCATCTTAACCGTTGCGGCACAAAAGAGCCCGCCGCCGGCTGGAGGAACGGCGGGCGGCGGCAAGCTCTCTTATATCAACCTTTGCGACTGCAGTTCGCCTAAGGGATAATAGTATTATTTGCCTTCGCGGTTCAATTATTCGTACAACAGGTTAGATGATATAGGAGGAATAAATAATGTTAGATATCGTGCAAATTCAGGAATTGATTCCGCACCGCCCGCCGTTCTTGCTCATCGATCGCATACTGGAACTCGAGCCGGGGAAACGTGCTGTAGGACTCAAAAACGTAACGATGAACGAGCCGTTCTTCGTCGGACATTTTCCGGGATACCCGGTTATGCCTGGCGTACTGATCGTTGAAGCGTTAGCGCAAGTCGGCACGGTCGCTATGCTGGCGTTAGAAGAAAATAGAGGCAAGCTCGGTTTCTTCGCGGGCATCGACGAATTCAGATTTCGCGGACAAGTGAAACCGGGAGATACGTTGACTTTGGAGCTGGAAGTCACCCGCTTGAAAGGGCCGATCGGCAAAGGCCGGGGTACGGCGCGAGTGGGCGACGTTGTCGTCGCTGAAGGCGAGCTTATGTTCGCTCTTTCCGATCCGTCGAAAAGCTAACAATTCATAAAGGGAGAGAGAAACCATGGCTACCAATCCGCAGTTCTTATATGAAGCTTGGCTACAGGATCCTAACATAGACGAACGGACGAAAGATGAATTACGGGCGATCGAGGGTCGCGGCGAAGAAATCGAGGACCGGTTTTACCGCGATCTCGAATTCGGTACCGGCGGACTTCGCGGAGTGATGGGCGCGGGAACGAATCGGATGAACCGCTATGTGATCGGTAAAGCGACTCAAGGATTCGCGAGTTTCCTGCTCGGGGAATCCTCCGCGCCTTCCGTCGTCATCGCGCATGATTCACGCAGCAATTCCGACGTGTACTCCTTGGAAGCTGCTTGCGTACTTGCGGCGAACGGCATTCGCACTTACTTGTTCCGCTCCCTGCGGCCGACTCCGCAGCTCTCGTTCGCGGTTCGCGATCTGCAAGCGACAGGCGGAATCGTCGTGACGGCGAGTCACAACCCGCCCGAATATAATGGATACAAGGTATACGGAGCGGATGGCGGGCAACTCGTGCCGCATCAAGCCGAGCAAGTGATCCAACAAATACGGCAGGTCGAATCTTTCGATCAAGTGAAACGTTTGTCGCAAGAACAAGCCGAGGCTCAAGGCCTGCTGGTCTGGCTAGACGATGAAGCCGATCAGAGGTTCATCGATACGGTCGTAGCGCAGACGGTACAGCCTGAGTTAATTAAGACGGGCGCAGGCGCAGCGCTGGGCGTAGTCTTCACTCCTTTACACGGAGCTGGTAACATTCCGATCCAACGGGTGCTAGAGCAAGCTGGATTTTCCAACGTTCATGTCGTAGCGGAGCAAGAGCAGCCGGACGGACAGTTTCCTACGGTTAAATCTCCGAACCCTGAGGAGCAAGAAGCGTTTACGCTGGCGATCAAGCTCGCGAACGAAGTCGGAGCGGATATTATCGTAGGCACCGACCCCGACTGCGATCGGATGGGAGCCGTCGTGAAGAACGACAAGGGAGAGTTCGTCGTACTGACGGGCAATCAATCCGGCGCGCTCATGGTCAACTACTTGCTATCGAATTTGCAAGCTCAGGGTAAACTACCAACTAACGGTGCCGTCATCAAGACGATCGTTACGAGCGAGATGGGCGCGGATATCGCTGCATCTTACGGCTGCGAAGTGTTCAGCACGCTAACGGGCTTCAAATATATCGGCGAATTGATGACGCGGTTCGAAGCGACCGGATCTCATTCTTTCTTATTCGGCTATGAAGAAAGCTATGGCTATTTGACGGGCACTTACGCGCGTGATAAGGATGCCGTAGTGGCCTCGTTATTGATTTGCGAAGCGGCCGCTTATTATAAGGCGCTAGGGAAAACCTTGTATGAAGTGTTGCTCGAGCTCTATGCCAAGCACGGCACTTATCTTGAAAAGCTTGAATCCCGCACGCTTAAGGGGAAAGACGGCGTAGCGCAGATCGGGGCGATCATGGATGATTGGCGCTGTAATCCTCCCGAGGAGATCGCCGGCGTTACCGTCGTCCAATCGCTAGATTACGCCAAAGGATTGGACGGCTTGCCCGCCGAGAACGTTCTGAAGTTCCTGCTCGCGGACGGCTCGTGGTTCTGTCTGCGTCCATCGGGAACGGAACCGAAAATCAAGATTTATTTTGCGGTACGCAGCACGGGATTAGATGAAGCGACGGCTGCCTTGAAGCAACTCGTGGATTCGGTTATGGCTCGGGTCGATTCGCAGGCTTAGACGAAATGAAGGAGTGACCGTTGTGCCCCAGTGGCTGAATACTTGGAATACGAGATTGGCAAAATGGCTTTGGTGGGTCGTACTGCTTGGAGTTGTGGCGGCGCTTCCCGTTATGTACGCAAGAGTGCAGACGGAAACTTCCGCGGATAAAGTCGCTATCGTAATGGACTACCGGGACCTGTTGCAGGTCGGAAATACGCAAGTAAATCCGCAAGCATTCGTACAGGAGCAATTAAAGCTGCTGAAAGATGCGGGCGTGAACGGAATGGCCGTATTTGAAAGCACGTTGGAGGAACTGTCTTGGGCAGGCGAAATAAACGTGTACAATGCCACTCAGGCGGCTTTGCTTGAGGGACGCGTTTCCCCTCCGGAGGATAACGGCACTTATTTGGTCTTCAATCGACCGGAGAACGAGCCGGTGCTTCGTCCGATCATTGAGTGGGCGTTCCGTCATCATGGTGCGGAAGTTACGAATTGGTCCGTTAAAGACCGTGCGGGAATGCGTCTAAGCATGGGATATGACGATGCCTATTTACGCGCGATGCAACCGAACCCGATAGCTATGAAAATGCTTAAGGATGCCGGGTTCATGATCGTTCCGCGCTTGTCGGACCGTTTTGTTCCGTTCGACCCGGTCGAAGTGGACAAGTGGCTTCAATCGTTCGAGGAGCTCGGCGTTACCCGAGTGCTTTTCGATGGGGAAGCGGTCACGGGGTATGGCAAAGGAATTAAGTTCAAAGGCGTGCAACGCTTCTCGAGCGAATTGAAGAAACACGGGATCGGCGTGGGGATATTCGAGAACTTGAAGGTCCCTCAGAAAGGGATGGCGAAGCTAGCCAACCTGCTTAAATACGATGCGATCAGAGCTCACTCCGTTGGAGAAGCCGAAATGAACGTAATCAAGAAGCCGGTGTTAGAGGATCGGCTCGTGCTTGGCGTAAAAGATCGCAATATTCGTTTGTTGTATCTGAACGCGGCGTCCGTCAGGGACTCGACCAAAGGTCAAGTCACGCATCCGTTGCAAAACATCATCGACGTATTGCAAGGAGACGAGGAAGAAGACTCCGTAGGCGTCGTGAAACAACTGAAAGATTTCGGCTTCGAAATCGGGGAGCCTAAAGCATTCGAGGTGCATAAAGCTCCTTCGGAGAAAATTTTACGTGGAATCGCGATGCTTGGCGCGATCGCGCTAGTCGCATTAACCGTAGGATTGTTTATTCCATCTCTATTGTTGCCTGTTCTCGTAGCCGGAGGAGTCGGGGGAGCGGGATTGTACGTGCTCAATTCCACTCTAATGGTACAAGCCTTGGCATTAATGACGGCGATTGCCGCGCCGACGGCTTCGGTCGTGCTGCTCATTAAGCGGATCCGGGTACTCAGGGAAAGCGCGGAAGATCAGCCGATTTCAAGCGTGCGCCGTTTAGGGGGCGCAGTGATCCTTCTCGTTCGGACGACGATTCTATCGCTTGCGGCCGTTCCTTTTATCGTAGCTTTGCTTAATCACATCTCCTATAGCTTGGTGCTGCAGCAGTTCCGTGGCGTGAACTTGCTTCATTTGGTTCCCATCGGGTTGGTGGCGATTTACGTATTCTTGTATGGATCCAGTGAGACGGTCGTGGGCAACGCGAGAAAAATTCTGGCAATGCCGCTGACGGTTTTGTGGATCGCGGGTGTGGGTATTCTTGGCGCGGTAGGTTACTATTATTTGTCCAGAACGGGCAATGGCGGCCAAGTGACGGGGATAGAAATGCAATTCCGTTCGCTGATGGAAAATACTTTCGGCGTGCGGCCGCGTATTAAGGAATTCATGGGCGGTCATCCGTTGTTCTTCGCGGGAATTTTCTTGGCGCTCCGGTATCGTTGGGCGATGGTACTTCTTGTTGCCGGTACGATCGGACAGTTGTCGATGGTGGATACATTCGCGCATATTCATACTCCGTTCTTGCTGTCTCTCATTAGGGTATTCCTCGGTCTTGGCATCGGCGTTCTGATCGGATTAGCGATCATAGTCGTATGGCAAATTGGCGAGAAAATATGGGTTAAATGGCTGAAGAGTTCTAGGTTTATTGCTTAGCGCTTTCGCTTTCGACGGTATCCCCTTCGCTCAGGAAGTGGGGGCGTGGGAGTACCGGGGAGTGGGAAGTCGGGAGTCGAGAGTCGGACTTTGTTTCGCTTTTACGGTATCCCGCTCGCTCAGGAAAAGCGATTTGCACGTGGCGGTTAGGCGTTAGTACATGGTACTAAATCTCATGGTAAATCAAGCAAATGACAACCATTCATATCCCCTTCGCTCATGATGGCGTAGGGGATTTGGTTCGAGAGGGCGTATGGCCATTATCCCCTTCGGTCAGGGACTACGTTTGAAGTATGGGATAGATTGATGGCGTAGGGGATTTGGTTCGAAAGGGTGTATAGCCATTATCCCTTTCGGTCAGGGACTACGTTTGAAGTTTGGGATAGAGTGTGTTGGTGTGGGGATTCGGTTTGAGGGCGTATAGCCATTATCCCTTTCGGTCAGGTACTGCGTTCGAAGTTTGGGATAGAGTGATGGCGTGGGGATTCGGTTTGAGGGTGTATAGCCATTATCCCTTTCGATCAGGAACTGTGCTCGAAGTGTGGGATAGAGTGCTGGTGTGGGGATTCGGTTTGAGGGTGTATAGCCATTAACCCTTTTGTTCAGGAATTGCACCTCAATGTATGGGATAGAGCGATGGTGTAACGTTATTTTCGGCGAAAGGCCAAGCACAGCTACGAATAAGACGATGAGAGAATGTTATTGGTCAAATAGAAGATCGATCATGTATCTGAAAGTGGAAATAAAGCGATGGTACAATGTTATTTTTAAGCGAAGCGGTAATGAGCGTCGAATAGGGTTTTGTCATAACGTTAATTTGTAGGAGCGGGATAATTGGAGCATCCTACATTAGAGATTTTCGCGATAGGGGCGGGAGAAAATCGGACATCGTGCAGAAAACGTGACGGGTAACGCCGGAAAGACATACCGATTGGTGTTGTCGGGGTTCTATGGTTTCCGAAATAGCGGGGACGAAGCGGTATTGAAGAGTATTCTGACGGCTTTGGATGAAGCGGCGGATCATGCGGGGATAAAGCTGAAACCAATCGTGCTTTCCGGAGACCCGGAATGGACGTCGAAACAATATGGCGTGGAGGCGGTCCATCGGATGAAGCTCCGGGATGTGCGACGGGCGCTTAAGAACAGCGATGGGCTGATCAGCGGCGGGGGAAGTTTGCTGCAAGATGCGACGGGGCTAGGCTCGATTCCGTATTACTTAGGGATTATGGCGTTGGCCCGTTGGTGCGGGAAGCCGACTTTCGTATATGCGCAGGGAATCGGACCGGTGAACCGGAAAATGTTTGAGCCTTT
The DNA here is from genome assembly GCF_012849095.1 of Cohnella herbarum. NCBI lineage: Bacteria > Bacillati > Bacillota > Bacilli > Caryophanales > Paenibacillaceae > Cohnella > Cohnella herbarum. The sequence goes on along the minus strand of NZ_CP051680.1, from coordinate 4,746,701 downwards.
TATAGCTCGCGCGTTTCGGAAAGCGGCTTATGTTTCGGTGCGGGACGAGGAGTCGGCGACGCTGCTGAGGAGGTATGGCGTTCCTCCGGCGAGAATTGACGTGGTGCCGGATCCGGTTATGGGGTTGCCGGCGTGGGCTGCCGCCGGCGAGGATGTTGCGAGCCCAGCCAGCGGCGGCGGCTCGTATGTGGAGTCGGCGAGCGCAAAGCGCGCCGACCTGGTTGAGGACACGCCGCCCGTGGTGGGCGTGTCCGTCAGGTTCTGGCGCGGCGACCGCGCGGACTTGGACCGCGCGGCTGCCGCGCTTGAAGCGCTGGCAGGACGGCATCGCGTCCGGCTGCGCTTCCTGCCGTTCCATCGCGGCGCGGACGAGGATGCGTCCCGCTACGTGATGGAACGGCTAGGCTCTGCCGGGGCCTCGGCAGAGCTGGCCCCGGCGCACGACGACCCGCAGCAGATGCTGCGGGAGGTCGGCCGATGCGCGTTGCTCATCGGGATGCGCCTGCATTCGCTCATCTATGCGGCGAATCAGAATGTACCCCTTCTGGGGCTGTCATACGACCCTAAGATCGACCAATTCCTGCAGCGCCTCGGACAAAGAGCCGTCGGCACGACGGAGGAGCTGGATACGGAGTATATGTCCCAGCAGGCCGTCGAAATTTTACGCGATCCGGAGCGGTGGCATCAAGCTTGCGACGCTGCCATTGCGCGCCTAAAGAAGGAAGCGGGCAAGCCTTCGAAACAAATCGTGTCGCTCATACGTAAATAGTGTAGGCGAATATTTAGAATTAAAAGAATTTTTTAAGTGTTAACCCATCGCCGAAGGCGGTATAATGCTACCTGGAGAGTGACACGAATTGAAGCCCAAATCGAAGCCGTACCCTACGGTGTCCCTGTATGGCGTACCTTTTTCGAAAATGAATATGAAAGAAACCGTGGATTATCTAGCCCGAGCTATTCAAACCCGACGTCCGCATCGAGTCGTCACGGGCAATCCGATCATGCTGATGGTGGGGATGGACAACCCGTCTTTTCATCACACGTTGGCGACCGCTGATCTCGTTGTTCCGGACGGTTCGGGCGTCGTATGGGCGGCTCGGCGTTTAAAAGAGCCCGTTCAAGAACGAGTGGCCGGTTACGACCTGCTGCACGAATTGCTTCGAGAGGGCGAGCGTCATCAATGGAGCGCATATTTGCTAGGGGCGTCCGCGGATATTATACAAACAGCGCACGATAAGCTAAAGCAACAGTTTCCAGGCATCCGTTTCGTGGGGTATAGAGATGGTTATTTTACGGATAAGGAAGATGGAGAAGTCGTAGCCGCAATCAGGGAAGCTAATCCGGATCTGTTGTTCGTGGCTCGCGCAACAATGAACCAAGAACCATGGATCGAGAAGTATCAGTCCGAACTCGGCGTTCCCGTCGTGATGGGCGTAGGGGGGAGTTTCGACGTCGTATCGGGTAAGCTCAAGCGAGCTCCGGCATTTTTTCGCAAACTCGGGATGGAATGGTTTTATAGGTTAATACAGCAACCAACCCGGTTCAAGAGGATGCTCGTATTGCCTCGATTTGCGCTCAAAGTGATTAAAGACGGAGATAAAGTCCTTAAACATAACAATCCATCGTGAAAACTTTCGTGAAAATGATAAAAATCATGAAAAACGGCTGAAAACGACTGAATGTTCACCTTGTTGAATTCCTTGTTACGGGAGTATAATTCATTCCGGTACAGAAAAAGGGGAGTTGTGGATGGTGTCTGGTTGGATGCTAGGTATTGGACTCATTTCATTCATTGGGGCAATGGCGCTTGCGCTTGTTCTAACGCCGCTCGTTAAGAAGCTGGCGGTTCGCATCGGCGCGATCGACGTGCCGAACCAACGTAAAGTTCATACAAGAACGATGCCCCGTCTGGGCGGCGTAGCGATCTATGCGGCGTTCACGGTGGGATTGCTACTTATATTGCCTTTCGTTCCAGAAGGAGCGCTAAGCGCTTACGACCGCAATTTGATTAGCGCTCTGCTGGTCGGCGGTACGGTTATCGTTTTGCTGGGGGCTCTGGATGATAAGTACGACTTGTCCGCCAAGCTCAAATTGCTCGTGCAAATCGGCGCGGCTTGCATCGTCGTATTCGGTTTCGACGTGAAAATCAACTTATTGAACATTCCTTTCGGTTCGGCCATGCAGCCGCTGGGCGAATGGCTCAGCATTCCGCTCACGATCCTCTGGATCGTCGGCGTCACGAACGCGATTAACTTAATCGACGGATTGGACGGGCTTGCGGCCGGCGTATCCGGCATCGCCGTTGCCACGATTATGGTGATGGGGATTATTATGGGTAATGAAGCCGTTATTTTGCTATCGGCAGTATTGCTTGGTGCAATCGGAGGTTTCCTGTTCTTCAACTTCCATCCCGCGAAAATATTCATGGGAGACTCGGGCTCGTTGTTCCTCGGTTTCGCCTTGGCGACGTTGTCCATGCTCGGATTCAAACAAATCACGATCGTTTCCTTCGTTACTCCTTTGCTCATCATAGGCGTACCGTTGTCCGACACCTTCTTCGCCATCGTGCGTCGCTGGATTCACAAGAAGCCGATCTTCGCTCCGGACAAAGGACATCTGCATCACTGCTTGCAGCAACTTGGATTCAGCCATCGGAAAACCGTTATTATCATATACGGAATCGCCGCTTTCTTCGGAACATGCGCGATCGTTCAATCGTCTGTATCGAATACTGGTTTAGGGAACTGGATCACGTTTATCGTTATATGCGCTCTCGTGTTCTTATTGCAGATCGGTGCCGAGCTTATCGGAATCGTCGACCAGACTCGCCGCCCCGTTCTCGATTTCCTGGCAAGACTTCGGATGAAGCCTCATACGGAAACTCGGGGGAAATAATAGCAGTTCATTTTATTAAAAATTTCTTAAATCCCTGATCTCGATCGAGATTCGGGGATTTTTTATTTTTTTCGCCTAAATATTCCTCCGCTCTCGTCCGATAACAGAGGTACACCCATAATGCCGGGAAGAAATGTAAGGAGGAAATCATTGTGTTTAAAAAAATCAGTGCCGTATTCATCGCGTTCGCGCTCCTGCTTCAGTTGCTCCCCGCTCAGGCGCCATTAGCGAATGCGGCCGTTGGGAACGGAAGCTTCGTATTTCCAAGCGAGAGCTCGAATCCCTCCTCGTATCGCATTACGACGGATGCGCGGGTTACCCTTCAGGGCTCGATTAACAATGTAAACCCAACGACGATCTCGTACAGCGTACATCAGATTATCGACGACAAAAACGATAGCGACCCGACGAATGATATTATTGGGACGTCTAAACTCGATCAAACGAGTAATATTTATCCGGATGGCAATGCGATTACCATTTTCAATATCGAGCTATTCCCGGGAAAGAATAAAATAACGTTCAAAGGTTTACAAAATGGAGGAGAGGTTGCAGACTCTTTCTATATTGATTATCGGAACGGACCTTTGTTTTATAACCTCATGGCACAGATCGACGGACAAGCATTCCCCGTTACGGATGGCAAAACAACCGTCGTTTATTCGAATGCGTCCAAAGGTCGGAATAACTATGACATTAGTATCACGGGTAACGCGCCAAATGCACAGAATGTAACGATCGTGGTAAATGGAAATAGTAAAACATACAACGTAAATCCAAGCAACAACAATAGCTTCGTTGCGTCTCCCGTCAATTTAAAGAAAGGGAAAAACCTCGTTACGATTCGAGTGAAGAATAACTCCCAGACTTTGGAGACCACTCGCGAAATTGCTTTTTATAACGGAAGCGTCACCTACTACGATGTAAACATCAACGAGGGCGCCGGAACGGACGGCATGCCGATGGAGTACTACCCGAACTATAATTTCTCTAACATTAACAACGTTCAAGTTTCCGGTAAAGTAATCGTACCGAACTCGGAATACGCTGACGTTGTTTCAGGTCCTCTAGAACCCCATCCGGATCCAACTTGGCCTGTGGGCGGAGCAGACAACAGCGGTACGAAGAAAGTTAGGGTAATATATGGACCATCGGTAACGGATTACGTTTACGCGACTCCGGAGCCTTTAACTAACAAAAAAGATAAATTTTTCGTGTACTCTTTTGCGTTGAGCAATGCGCAACTGAAGACTGCCGTCGGAGGGACGCTGGATCAAGATACTCGGTATAATGTTCAGTTGTTATCCGATAACGAAGTGAACAAACATCTAAATATCACGCCTTCCCAGGAAGGAACTAACGAGCTTGGATTCATCCTCCAGAATGGCAATGATCCTTATATTCATGAGATGAATTACCTGCAGTCGTATAACGGAACGAATTACGAGAATATTACAGGTGGACCTTTGCATGGGACGAACATTTTCTCTATGCCGTTTGCCGTAGAATTTTTAATCGGAAATCCCCCGGCTGCCGGTTACGGGCTTACTGATCTACCGATGAAGATCGACAGCATCAAAGACATCGCAGGTCAGACCCAAACCACACCTCCGGTGTTCAGGAGAGTTAATACTAACGCAGCAGATGTTAAAACTGTGACTAAAATGGTAAACGGGGTCACTAAGACGTTTTACAGGATTGTATACGAATTTTCTTCGATGCCTGTAACGGGGACTCAAACCATCAACTTCCAAATGCAAACTGGATCGCAAGTGTTAAAGCCGGCGACGATTAATTTGCTCTACGGTCCATATGCCAATTACGATAAAGCAGTAGATGGAATGATTATTAGCGTCGATACAACACAAACAGAAACACAGCAAGCAACCGAAATTATTACGAATAAATTAGGTAACTTCGCGGGAACGTTCAAAAACATCGCGAATGAAACCAAGATTAAATACGTTTCGCCAGGGCAAACCGTGTTCTTCTATATTAATAACACGCTCGTGCCTTTGAAAAAGGGAGTCAGGCTAGATGGTAATAACGTTGATAAGGCAACGATTGCCGATTTTCAACTAGATATAGCGGCAGATCCAGATCCGGCTCAACCAGCGCCGCCTAATAGCCTTAGAGATATATATAATAAGTTCTACTCTGGGGAAAATAAAATTAGAATTCTGTATCAGACAGCTACTGAATCCTACGATAAGACAATCAAAATTAATCTGGTGCCCACGAACTTACCGGTTATTCCTGCACCGGGGACTTCTGGAATATTCCCTTATGGTACGCAATATAACGATATCCCTCTGTCCAATGACCCGAATTTCCCAATGCGGGGCAGCATATTTACAACGTCGTTGTCCGAGATGAACGTTTTTGGTACTTTTGATTTCTTGGACTTAGGGACAACCGAGACAGCGGTAATTAATAAGATGTTGAGTATCGCGACCACGACGCAGCAGAAATATATATTAAAGGTGACCACGCCTTCGGAAAAAGATCCTTGGAAGTGGGACCTGTCCCAACCGTTCCAACTCGTCAAAGACGGTAAGGTTGTAGGTTCGTATCCTGCAAGTTCACCGTTTACGAGTGATCTGACCGTACAATATAACATGGATTTGCAATCCTTCTCTTTCACCATAAAGAGACAGAAGCTGAATATCGATGGAAGCTCCAAGATCTATAACTTCTTCGTATATAACAGCGGCGAGGCAGGTCCGCGTGCAACGTATAGACTTGAAGTCGATCCGACATCGATACCGTACAAGATCTTGCGTCCGATACTGCCTGCCAAGAACACCGTCAATCAAAACTTTATCGAAGTTGTAATTGACGCCCTGGCGCTGATAAAGTGTTGATCAAAGGCGGAGATATCAAGTCGGTTGCCATGGAGAAGATTGATTTTGACAGTGATAACGACGGTTTGATCGATTATCCGAATGCTTATCGCTATTTCGTTACGGGATTAAAAGCCGGTAAAGTCAACAAAATCGAAATGACGATATCGAATGCGAACGACGTTTCCAAAGAAACACTGGAGATTAAATATGTACCTACGAACATTCCGGGCGCCGGTTTCTTGGAGACGATGAAGAGTAGCCATAAGCAATTCGATGGTAGTTTGAGTCTGAAGTTCCCTAAAGGTACGACTTTGATTAGACAAGACTTCAACGTACCGCAAAATTTGAAAAACCAAATTTTCGACGGTCACAAAGTGATGTTCGCCATTGCCAACCCTGAAGACGGTGTCGTCGATCGGCGCGAGTATGAAACATTACCGGCCAACTTCGATTTGATTCTTCAGAGCTTCGGCACTAGATTTAACGTATCGTTTCCTACGCACTTTATTAAATCCAGTCCGGTATTCTGGATTGATGCCGGTCTTGCCGATGATCCGGTAACGAATACTTATGATCCGTTGAAATTCGGGGTCGACCCTTATCAATTCCCGGGAGCCAAGGGGCCGGGAGGAGGCGACATCCCGACCTATGATAACCGTCCTGACAACCGACAACTCGTGACTTCAAAGATTGGCACACTGGAACTTAAATACGATGAGAATATGCGGGATACAGTGGGAACGATCATTACCGCTTTCCGTTATGACGTGAAGAATAAGTACTGGGAGAACGTTGGCGGCGTAGTTGACACGAAGAAACACACGATTACCGTTCCATTCTCGCAATTCGGTTATTACGTAGTCGGAAAAATGGTTTACTCTTTCTACGATATTACCCAGCACCCTTATGCGAAGAACTATTTGGAAGCGATCTATGCTAAAGGCGTCATGAATCCAATAAGTTACGATCAATTCGGCGCTGATTTACCTACCAGCCGTGGAGAGTTTGCGCGCATGATGGTTAAAGCGATAGACATTCCATTGAACTATGAGCTGAGTAAGTCTCATTTCGATGATGTGCCGTACACCATTAACCCCGATGCATTATGGGATTTCCGGTATGTAGAGACGGCTGCACGTCAAGGACTTATTAGAGGTACAACGCCAAGGGCGTTTGAACCAAGCGCGTCAGTGTCCAGGGAACAAGCGGCTGTCATTATCGCAAGAACGCTGAATATGAAGTTGGATACAGATAGCAAGAAAATTGACGCGTCTCTGCAAAAACTATTTAAAGACTACGCGCAAATCGAATTTTATGCCCGACCTGCCGTATTGGCAGTGGCCAAGAAAGGATTTATCTTAGGCACGCCGGTCGATCCGGCCGATCCTAAGAAGGGCAACGTATTCGAACCGAAATCGAATCTGCTCCGTTCGGATTCGGCTATCTTGGTTGCAAGAGTACTTGCGGATAAGAAACGTTTACCGAAATTAAACTAGTCAAGCAATAGAAGAGCATCTCCTTCCTAACTGGATAGAGGTGCTCTTCTTATCTTAAGTATGTTTCAACTTGGTTCTATAGGAAATGATTTACCAATGACTAAAGTACTAGTCCAAGCTATACTAGAGAAGCGATAAGCCCTTACATAGCTTTTAAGGAACAGTCGTGAGTAAAGAATCGAAAAAAGTTGAGATCTATTTTGAAATAAACCGCAACTTTTCTCCGCGCCATGCGTTTAACATGTTGAGTCTTTCGAGAGGGACTCGAGAACTAATCTTCCAATCTCTCTATCAAAATGTTCTTTACGCTGGGTAATCCCCTCATGTATAATGAGGAAAGTGGCATAATTTACCCTGCCTAATTTCTGTTCATTTTCGATTATTTACTTCTGTTTACAAGTTTCTGCGACATGTATCTACTAATTAGACATGCCGACAGACATCAATTATAGACAATGCTCTACTCAAGGAAGGGGGTGAAACACCGATGAGAGATTCGAGCTATAATTTTCACACACAAACAAAACAGATACATTCTCGAGGAGGAGAAAAAAAGGTTATGAAGAAAAGTTTATCCCTTTTGCTATCTATCGCCTTGGTATTCGGCTTGTTCGCATCCATGGCTTCTGCAGCTGAAACAGTAGAACTTACTGTAGCTCAGAAATATCAAGCTCTTAAAGACAAAGGCATCCTTAAAGGTACTACAACGGGCTCCGACGGTTTGGATGACAAACTGACTCGCGCTCAATTCGCTACAATCGCTATCGCTCTTGCTGATCTTGCGCCTGCTACAGAAGGCAACACCTTCACAGACGTAAACAACAAGCAATGGTGGTACGGTGCAATCGAAGCTGCTGCTAAAGCAGGTTTGGTTGAAGGCAGCAACGGTAAATTCGACCCTAAAGGCGACGTTACTGTTGAGCAAGTTATCGTAATCGCTGCAAGAATCCTTAAGCTTGAAGAAGTTAAAGATGCTAAAGTAGAAGGCGCTTCTGCTTGGGCTGCTGGTTACATTCAAGCTGCTATCAACAAAGGTCTGACTGCTGCTCGTACTGACTACACAAAATCAGCTACTCGCGGTCAAGCGATCGAAGTTGGTTACACGGCTTATGTAACTGCTAACCCAGAAGTTCCTGCTAAAGCTTCGGTATCTTCCGCTAAAGCAACAGGCGTTGCTAAAGTAGAAGTAGTACTGGACAAAGCTGTTGACACTGAGAAAGCTAAATTGACGCTTAAACGCGGCACTGGTTCCGTTGCTACTGAGACAAAATGGGCTGATGACAAAAAATCGGCTACATTGACTCTGACTAGCACGAAAATCACTGAAGCTGACTACTCCGTAACATTGAGCGGTCTTACTGCTGAAGAAATCGGTACTGATACTGCTTCCTTCAAAGGTGAAAAAGAAGCCGTAACTAAATTGGAATTCGCTACTGCTAGCGAAGAAATCGCTCACTCCAACGCGACTCGCGTTCGTCTGAGAGCTGAGAACCAATATGGCGAATTGGCATCTTTCAATGCTTCTTCTTACACAGTAAACATCACGAACTACAACGAGCAGTTGACTAAAGACTCCGATGGATATCTTGTTGTTAAGCTGAACACAACTGGTGCAACTGTAACTACAACTCCAGGCTTGACAATGATCCCTATCTACGTTTATTTCAATGAGACTCACCTGACTGCTAGCAAAACTTTCAAACTCGGCTTTGCTCCATTCGTTACTAAAATGGAACTTGGCGAACTGAAATATCAAAACGGCAAAACAGCTTTGATCAACACAGGCGACACTGCAACAGCATCTGTTAAATTGTTCGATCAATACGGCAACCCTGTTGCTAATGATCAAACGTTGGCAACTCCAGTAACTTTCAACAATAACATCGTGCCTTACGCACAATATGCTAAAGTTGAAACTGGCGATTTCGACAACGACAATGGTTATGATGTGCGTCTTTCTTTGACTGACAAAGAAGACAAAGCATCGACTCACACAATGACATTGTATTCCGGATCTGCAAATGCTAAATTGAACTTCGAAATCGGTACTTCCAAAGTAGCTACGAAACTTGAGCTTGACGCTTACGAAGGCACGCTTGCAAGCGGAGATAGCGGCAAATTCGTTACTTTGAACGCTTACGATGCTAATGGCGACAAGTTGACAACTCAAGAAATCGTAGAAAACGCTAAAAAAGATCGCATCAAAGTCGGTATTTCTGGAGTTACAGGGACTGCTGATATCGCATTGATCGGACCTAACAAAGGTAAAATCGCTCTTCCAACAATTAACGCACCTGCTAAATCTGTAGTATTCATTACTGCAAGCATCCTTTCTCCAAATGCAAATGATTTCAAAACGCTTCGTATTCCAGTATCTGATGCTCGTATTCCAGCATCCGTTGCTGTGACTAAGAAGCCTCATGTTAAGACGGTATTGGGCACTAGCTCTGATTTCACAATCAAAGTTAAAGACCAATACGGTGACGATTTCGGTACTAATGCTTCGGCAGCAAAATACCGTGTAGCATTGGAATTCGTTAACCACAACACTGTAGGTTCTGCAGTTTATAACTCCGGTATCGCTGTAACTGGCTTGACACTAAACGGCGGTGCTGTTCTGAATGGTACTGCTGGTGCAGATCCTCTGCGTCCTGCTGTATCGGGTAACGGTCAAGTTGCATATGTAGCTAACACTCAATTCGATACTCTGAATGACGGCGCTACTTTCACATCTGTTGGTACATCCTTCGGTGAAGCAACATTGAAAGCGACTCTTGAAGAAGAAACAACTACTCCAGGCATTTGGAAAGCAATCTATGCACCTCAAGGTGTTTCGATCGAATCGATCGACGCAACTAAAGTTGCACTGAACTACAGCCTGGAGAGCATCGCTTCCCTGTACGCTGGTCTTGACAGCGGATTGCTGGTAACTGGTGGAGCACAAGTAGCACCAAACACTAGTGCAGTTGCTAAAACGGTATCTCTTGTAGTTAAAGACAACGCTGGTAACTCTGTTGCTTATCCAGATTCCATCGCTTCTATAACTGTTGAGAATCCAAACGTTGCAAAAGTTGTTGCAGCTGGTAACAAAGGTTATGTTCTTGGTAACAAAGCAGGCGAAACGACTGTAACTGCAGTTGTTTACAAAGCACTCAACAACGAACAAGCAGTCTTGACTGCTAAAGTGACAGTTAAGAATGATCTGGTAGCTGTTGATAGCGTAAGCGCTAAAGGTAGCAACGATGCCGCTGTTACTGCTGGATCCTACATCTACACGAACATGGATCTTAAAGTAAAAGATCAATACGGTATCGAGTATGCTGGCGCTAACATCAATGGTTATGATAGCCTTGTAGGTATCCGTTATGCTGTATCTGAAGTAACAGGTGCTAACGTTTCGATCAATGCAACAACTGGTCTCATCAATAGCTTCGCAACAACTGCGGCTAAATATGAGTTCATCGTAACTGCAACTGCTCCTAACGGTAAATCCGCAAGCACGTTGATCCACAACTAAGATTGCATCATGGAAAAGGATGAGGCCTAGCCTCATCCTTTTCTTTTTATATTCTTCAACAATAAGGCGCAACTTAGTTGCGTCTATTAACGTTTTATATAGTAGAATAATCCACCGCAGGAGGTTGAATGTAATGAGGTTCAAAGTAAGATTATTATCAATGGTTGTATCCATCTGTTTGTTAATGGGGATTGTTCAAATTCCTATATATGCTGCTGAGGAAACAAATGGAAACAAAGTCCTTCAACCTGTGACAATCGGAACGGTAAAACTGAAAGAGAATGTAACGGCAAATGTTAAGAACGTTCTAGTTATGCCTTCTGATAATCATCAGACTGTAGGATTAACGTTAACGATTAATAATAATAGTAATTCTGAATTGAACTTAATCGACTATTGGGTAAATGTGTATACAAAATCGGGTACGAAGTTGAATGTTCAGAATACAAATCTAAAAATGGCTAAAGTACCGGCAAAGACTAGCGTTGATTTGAACTATTTCAGTTCGGTAGGTAATGATATTAAATCTACGGACTTAATTGTTAAAGTGATTCAATGGGACTTCTCTGCATCTTCCTACACTCGCGTACTGGGTGAAATTACAGTACCTCTAAGATATAATCCAGTAACTCCAGCAGGGGCTGCTAGAGTGGTTGTGACAGATGATATAAGTGCAACGATTTCCGTTAAGAAGGCAACAATCGGTAAGAGTGAAAGTTATTATCGACCAGATCTACGTGTCATGATTAAGAATGATAGTAAACAAACGATCGTCTTACCGGAATACCAATTGTACATAATGACCAAAGATAATTTAATGTATCCTTTGACCGCAACGAATTTAAAGGGAACCATCTTGAACCCGTTGACAGAGAAGGAATTTCAAATGACGGTGAATATACCGCTTAATGTAAAAGCCGATGGCTGGAAGTTAGCTATTATGTATCCTATTAATGAAGGTAAAGGAAAGTTCCCGGTCGCATTATTTGAACTCCCTAAAGCTGAGGTAACCGAGGGAGAGGAAATAGGGAAATTTTATACTTTTACAAATTCAAAAGGAGTTTACTCTATAAGATTAGACTCGATGAACCGACTACCGATCGAGGAAGATGATTTGATTATTGCAAACTTAACGATATCCAACAAGGGTAATGAGACACTTCCAATACCAAACCTGAATGGGAAGTACCTCTTCAATGAATCTATTGAGAAACCCGCCTCTATTAGTCAAAATAACAAAGTGATTGCAATAAAACCAGGTGCTTCAGAAAGTATCCAATTAGTGGGTAGGGTGCCTTACACTTTTGACATCGGAAAGCTTAAGTTGATTGTCCAACAGAAAGAGACAACTACAGGCAATGCCGAGGAACAGGTTGAACTAGTTACATTCAATCACAATGGTACTTTCAATACAATACAAAGCGCACGACCTGAAGTTGGTTTTAAGGTCAAAGATGTTGGATATAGATCAACAGTAAAGATCAATCGTTTGAACATATACGAAGGTAATACCGCGAACCTAATAGCTGCACAAATAGCAGTGTTTAATGATGAGAAGCGCCAATCATCGATGCAACAGTTAGCCGGATATTTTCAGAAACCGGATGGAACTGTGTACCCAGCAACCTTTGAATATATAGATGATAAGCTAAGCCCTGGAGGCCAAGCTATCGTCAATGCATGGTCTACGGTACCTAAAGACATCGACATGACCGATATGCAATTAGTAATAGGAAAGGCGTTAACTGAAACTACGACTGAGACTGGCACAACTGCTGGGAAAGAGAAATTGGTTGGATACGCATCACCGTATTCTTTTATACTTCCGGAGTTATTCAAAGCCCAAGATGGACTTCAGAAAATAGATATGCAATCTTATCAAATGTCAATTACACGTGTATCTACTCAGATTGCATTTAAGGAATCTCAAGTAACATTGTTGTTTGATTATAACCTCACGCAAGATTTGATTAAAAAGTCAAACATGAAAGATCATAAAATCGTTATAGAATTGCAAGATACGAATCCTAAGTCCGTGTTCAGGAAGGAATTCTCTTTCCCGACAAGCGATAGCACCGCTAACGCACAAGCTGCGGAGCTCAAGATTGGCGAAAATCATGCAGAAGTGACATGGAATGATGTTGAACTTGTAGATCTGATTACTGCACTAAAAGATTACAATCTCAACGTCTATTATCAAGTGACGCCTGGCTATAAAACGTTAATCGCAACACAAAAATTACCTTGGTTAGTAAATAGAACTTTAACGAATTAAACTAAGAAGCGAACAGGACTTATACCTGTTCGCTTCTTTGTTAGAGGAATTCTATAGCGTTATTGAAGGGGGGATTGGTTTAAGAGCATCTCCAATTTGCTAGTTAACTGTTCCTTGTCTTGCTGTGTAGCTAGCATCGTCTCCATTAATACAGGGTCTGATTGAGATTGTTTCTGCAGCGCAGCCAGGTAGTAGAGAGCAGCTTCATAATCATTAGAATCATCAAAGGTAGTGTCTAATCGTGCTTGTAAGTACTTCGCAGCGATTGAATAATCACCTTGATAGTAATTGATCTGTCCTAGAGTAAGTGCAAGATTAGAAGTAATTCCGAATTCACGTCCTTGGGTCTGTGCATCGGGTAAAGCTTCTAAACCCTTAGCTTTAGCAAGGACACGTTGTTCAATTGCAAGTCCCAACTTCCATTGCTCTTTCGCTTTGTTTGGATTATTCAAATTATCTAAGCCATACTGGAAATGTATATTGGCCAATGCTTCAAAATATAAAATTTCCCAAGGGTGGCTGATCAGAGACTTTTCGATTAGATCCAATGCTTGATCGTATTGTTTATCAATCATTAATAGGTCGAGTTTTCTTTGGATGAATGGTTTATAGTTTGGCTCCAGTTGATTCCCGATAATAAGAAGTTTTTCTAATTCGTCCCGATGTTCCGGGCTTCGAGATTGAGAATATAGTTGTACTAATATTTCCATTTTAAGATCAAGGTATTCTGGATGCTTCTCTTTAGAGATTGCACTATTCAAGGGGGTAAAGATTTCTTCGAGAGAAGTTCCTTGTACTGCATTATCCCTTGCCGATTTATATTGATTATTACTTGATAGATCAATCGCCGAGAAAATTAATAAAGTGATGCTACCAATGAGTAAAATAGACGGGTAGGAATAAAACCATCTGTTAACTGAGATCTTACTCTGGAATCTAAATGGAACAAGTTCATTGCCACCTAACATACCCCCAAGGCAGAGGAATACAATCATACCAAGAATTACAAAACTCATATTGAAATCAAGACTGCTATGTACAAGTATAGCAAGAGCTAAAACAAAGAAACTCAGATGAGGGATACAATCCCGCTCAGACTTACGAAGGTAAGATTTTATGAAATGATAGAATACAACCGAAAGTAATATTATTAGCGAGAGAAGTCCAACGACTCCGGTTTCTACTAGTAACTGCAAATAAAAACTATGAGCTTCCTTGCTAGTATAGGGATTGTTCTGATACTGTTCGTATAACGATTTCCAAGCACCGCCACCGGCGCCAGTTACCGGATAGTCTTTCCATAGCCGAATAGCATCTTGATAGAAGGTGCCTCTTTCAAGCACACTGTTCTGATTGATATTGATGCTGTCGATTCGAGATTTAATATTATCTGGTAATAGGTTTGTAAAACCTGTATTAGTGAAGAGTAGTAAAGCTAACAGGCCACCCAATACTATACCTATTGCTGGCAAATGAAAATTAGAGAAACGAGATGATTCCCATTTTACGGTTTTAGCTTCTAACCTTATTAGAAGATACTTATAGATCAGTAGAGAGATACCGGTAAACAAGACGCTAAATACTAATAGGACCACCCAGGCAAGAAATGCCTTCGCGGGGCTAAAGGATACTTGTAAATCAATACCCTCATTAAACAAGTAACTTGAAATTATAAATGATATTATCACTGCTATAAATGTATAAATAACAAATAGTAATTGCTTTGAGAACTTTAAGAAAGGTAGCACAATGAACAATATAAAAGGTAATACCACGAATGCGCCACGCGAAGCTGTTAGGATAAAGGAAACGATTAAAGGAACAACGAAAATGGAATAAACAACTAGGGACTTGATCTTACGTGTAGACACCATAGCTAGAAGAGTAATTATCATGATACCCATTAGTAGCGCAGCATAACTGTTCGGGTATTGGAATACGGATGTTAGTCGCGCATCCACTCCTTGATTTAATACAGCGTCACGATATATATTACTAACCATTCCAGGCGTTTCGGACCAATTAAATATGCCCCAGAAGGAGGCATCACCGAACCAGTTAGCTAAGCCGAAGATTACCAAGATGTAAGACACCGAGAGAAGAATTTTGATTAAGGCATTTGCACCTTTAAGATTAGTGGTTAAGAATAAAGCAATTAGAAAGCAAGCAGCATATCCGAAATGGATCTGAAAGCCAATAGAGGAACCATGGGAAGATGCGGGAGAGACCATTGATAAGGCGTAGGATATCGGCAATAAGTAAGCAACGAAGTGTACGATGGTAATTCGTGAGTTATAAAAACCTTTTAAGTACATTGTGCCAGAAACAACTAATACAAGGAGTAGGGATATACAAATAAACCATGCATAAATGGGACCTTCGAAAATGGATTGTTCTCCTTGAAATAGTGCTCTCTTAAATGAAAACAATAAAAGAATAAGAAAGATGGAGCCGAAAAGAAAACGATGGTACAAGTTCATAGTATTTGATTGATTTGTGGAGCTGTATCTTCGTTGCTTCTTAGACATTCCGTTGATCCTCCATTGGAAATTTAGTCAGGATAAGTTTATCATAGAAGAGTGAATTGGGAAAACTTTTCAAGGTAGAGCATATCGGATGAGCCACTAATATAAATAAACTTGTCGTTATATGTTAAATAACAGTATACTTGTATTAGAAGAAACGATTGAACCTATTGATCAGAGAGCAGGTAAATATGGTAAATTTTTCATTAGTTGGTTGCGGATTTATCGCGCAGAAACACTCAGAAGCGATAGCGCGGATTCCAACAGCACGAATATACGCTGTATGCGACAAAATACAAGAAAACATGAAATTATATCAAGATAAGCATAATGCGATTCCCTACGAAGATTTTGATGTTATGCTTCAGGATGAGAAAATAGATGTGGTTAATATCTGTACGCCTAGCGGAACACATGCAACTCTGGCGATTAAGGCAGCAAATGCAGGTAAACACATCATATTAGAGAAGCCAATGGCGCTATCCGAAAAAGATGCCAGAGATATATTGAACGCATGCGAGAAGAATAAGGTTAAGCTGGCCGTTATTCATCCTAATCGGTTCAGACCGGCTTTGATTGAGTTGAAGAAGCTATTGGATAAAGGGAAATTCGGGAAAATTAGTCATATCAATGCAACAGTAAGATGGAACCGAAATAAGGAGTATTATGAACAAGCGCCATGGAGAGGAACAAGGGTAATGGATGGCGGAGTGCTGATGAACCAAGCCATCCATAACCTTGACCTTCTACTCTGGCTCATGGGGCCGGTTGGTGAGCTTCAAGCATACACGGCAACACGATTTCGTGATATCGAGTGCGAGGACGTAGCCGTAGCCGTGGTTACTTTTGAATCAGGAGCATTAGGAGTCATTGAAACAGCAACTACTGTTTATCCTAAAAACCTTGAAGAATCTATTAGTATATTTGGTGAGAAGGGGACTGCTATTATCCGAGGGACGCATGCTAATAAGTTCGAACATTTGGTGATAGAGGGTTTATCAGATGACGAAACGAAAACCATAATGGATATAGGAGAAAAACAGCAAGAAAAGTCAGGTCATGCATGGATTATCGAAGATATGATTGAATGTATCAATAATGACAAACAGCCTATAATAGGCGGTCAAGATGGACTCAACGCGGTAAAGTTGGTTAATGCGATTACCGAGGCAGCGGAAAGCAAACGGCCTGTTATATCTACTACTAATAAAAGGTGACTGAGATGACGCAAAATATTCAATTGATAGACTTGAAACGACAATATGAAAGCATAAAGGATGAAATCAGAACATCGGTGTTCGATGTTCTTGATAGCGGGAATTATATATTAGGACCTCACGTCCAGAAACTCGAGCAAGAAATCGCTGATTATTGCGGGGCTCAATATGCGATTGGAGTGGCTAATGGTACAGATGCGCTGTTACTGAGTTTAGATGCTCTAGGTATCGGTCCAGGCGATGAGGTGATAACAACACCCTTTACTTTTTTTGCAACCGCAGAAGTAATCTCACAATTAGGTGCCATTCCGGTATTTATCGATATCGATCCTAAAACTTATAATATAGATTGTTCCAAAATCGAACATTCCATTACCGAGAAAACTAAAGCCATTATCCCTGTACATATATTCGGACAACCAGCCAATATGGATGAGATCTTATTGCTTGCAGATAAATATAACCTGCATGTCATAGAGGACGCGTGTCAAGCTATTGGATCAGAATATAAAGGGAAAAGAATAGGCTCTATGGGAACGGTAGGATGCTTCTCGTTCTTCCCAACCAAGAACCTCGGAGGGTATGGGGATGGTGGCATCATTGTTACCAATGACGAGCAACTGGCCAAACGATTAAGAATCCTAAGAGCGCATGGAAGTAATCCGAAGTATTATCATTCCATGATCGGCTATAATAGTCGTCTTGATCCTTTGCAAGCCGCGATGCTGTCCGTAAAATTAAAGTACTTAGATGGCTGGAATACAAGAAGGAAAGAGTTGAGCTTAAGGTATAACGAAGCGCTTAAGGATCTTCCTATCACGTGCCCCTATGCAGAGGATGATCGCAGACATGTATATCATCTCTATATCATTCAATCCGATAATAGGAATGAATTGATAAGTTATCTAGAGAATAACGGAGTAGCATCGGGTGTCTATTATCCAGTTCCGCTACACAGACAGGAAGTTTATTCGGACCTTGGGTACCAGGAAGGTAGTATGCCGGTATCGGAAGAAGCATCCAAACGGACTTTAGCATTACCATTGTATCCGGAAATGACAGATGGAGAACAGAATTACGTAATTAGTATCGTCCGGAATTTCTTTGAGAAGAAGGTGAGTCAATGAGCGCGGTTTCAGCAGAACAACTAGCAACTGCTTCACTGGCGGATCAGTTGATGCAGAAGCTTGCCGAGAAAACGGCTGTAATTGGCGTAGTTGGCTTAGGGTATGTAGGATTACCGTTAGCCGTCGAGAAAGCTAAAGCTGGATTTCGCGTAATAGGTTTCGATGTTCAGTCCAATCGAGTAGATATGGTTAATCAAGGGGTTAATTACATCGGCGATGTGGTTGATTCAGATCTAAAGACTATCATCAATGATCGATTACTTAAAGCCACTACAGATTATTCCTTCATCGATGAAGTTGATGCGGTTGCCATCTGCGTTCCAACACCGCTTGATCGTTATCAACAACCGGATACAAGCTACGTGGAGTCCTCAACGGAAGCCATCATGAAGCATCTCAAGCCAGGAATGCTTGTAGTGCTAGAAAGTACTACGTATCCGGGTACGACTGAAGAAGTCGTTAAACCGATACTTGAAAAATCAGGGCTCAAGTGCGGCGTGGATTTCTTCCTCGCCTATTCGCCTGAACGAGTGGATCCGGGCAATAAGAGCTTTAATACGAAGAACACTCCTAAGGTCGTTGGAGGCGTCACGCAACGTTGCACGGAAGTAGCCGCAGCCATGTATGGGGCAGTGTTAGAAGGCGAAATTCATCAAGTCTCAAGCCCAGCCGTTGCCGAGATGGAGAAGATCTACGAAAATACGTTTCGTCACATTAATATAGCCCTTGCCAATGAAATGGCTATCTTGTGTAATCGTATGGGCATCGATGTGTGGGAAGTGATTGACGCAGCGAAGACTAAACCCTATGGATTCATGGCGTTCTACCCTGGTCCTGGTCTTGGCGGGCATTGTATTCCGATCGATCCATTCTATTTGACATGGAAAGCACGGGAGTATAACTACCATACAAGGCTGATTGAGCTAGCTGGCGAGATTAATAATGCGATGCCTGAGTTTGTTGTAGAAAAGATGAGTCACATTCTCAACATGGATCGAAAAGCTTTGAACGGTTCGAAGATCGTTATCGTTGGCGTTGCGTATAAAAAGGATATCGATGATTATCGGGAATCGCCAGTACTAAAGATCATAGAACTTCTTGAGTATAAAGGTGCAGAATTAGTTATTTGTGATCCATATGTGAAGAGTTTTAAACATAATAAGAGGGTTTATGAGACGGTTAATGTAGGAGCTGATGATTATGCAACTGCAAACCTTACGCTGATTACAACCGATCATTCTAACGTAGATTATGAATCGATCTTGCGTTATTCAAAGAAAATTCTCGATACCCGAAATGCTTTGAAGCATCTAAGTCCAAGTAAGGACAACTATTTCCGTCTGTGAAAGGAATAGACATGAAAAAGATCGTAACTGTAGTCGGGGCTCGCCCTCAATTTATTAAAGTTGCACCAGTCTCGAGAGTATTGAGAAAGCAATATCATGAAATAATTGTAAATACAGGGCAACATTATGATGCCAATATGGCAGATGTTTTTTTTCAGCAATTAGACATCCCATTGCCAGATTACAATTTGGGTGTAGGCTCCGCGACACACGGAAAACAAACCGGTCAAATGTTGCAGATGATCGAATCCGTGCTTATAGATGAAAAGCCGGAGGCAGTGTTAGTATATGGGGATACTAACTCAACTCTTGCTGGAGCGCTTGCAGCATCCAAGATGCATATTCCAATAATTCACGTTGAAGCCGGATTAAGAAGTTTTAATAAAAAAATGCCGGAAGAAGTCAATCGTGTTATGACGGATCATATATCGACGTTACTTTTTGCTCCCACGGATACTGCAGTGTCCAACCTTTCAAAGGAAGGAATTGTGAATGGGGTTTACCAAGTGGGCGATGTAATGTACGATGCAATGATTTACAATATCGAGTTGGCACAACAACGCTACTGTATCGAGGATTTTGGATTGAAATCGAAGCAATATTATTTATCAACTATCCATCGGGCTGAAAATACGGACAACAGGGATTTGTTGAAGAATATATTGTTGGCATTGTCAAATTTGAATGTCGATGTTATACTTCCGCTTCATCCTCGAACAAAAGTAAAAATGAACGAATACGGCTTAGGAAATATTCTAGAATCATCAAATATTCGTGTAATAGAGCCAGTATCTTATTTAGAAATGATTTTATTGGAACAGCAAGCGAGAGGAATTATTACAGATTCGGGAGGAGTTCAAAAGGAAGCATACTTCTTGCAAGTTCCATGTTATACATTAAGAACGGAGACGGAATGGGTTGAGACGGTTAATTGTGGATGGAACCAATTGCTCCATCCGGACACTCCCGATCTTGCCCATGCTATTTTAAGAGAATGTGAACGCCCATATATCCCAAATCTGTTCGGTGACGGGAGAGCTTCAGAAAAAATAGTTAGTTCTATTCGTACACTTTGGAGAACTGAATAATAGACATGCTACTTCAGAAGTATAGTTAAGTGTCATCAGCCACTTGAGTTGACGGTCAATCCGAGACCACCAATTCCAGTGGTTTTTTCAATTGATACTGGCTCAACGATCAAGAATCGTTTAATGTAATGTACTGGTGTTTAAGTAATAATTTTTCTCTACCCACCAGGATGCGACTTTAGGCTTGGGCTTTACTACGGACGACTTGTTACTATTCAGATCCCCTCAAGCGAAACTTTCAGAACAGCATTCCCTTCTTTAAATCAGCTCTTGCGGTATCGGATTTTGGCGACATTGTCGAATAAATGATGCGAGTGACCCTTTTGCCTTATGGCCTATAACCGTTAATCGTACGAACGGCTCGTTTTAAATGACTTCGCCTTTGTAGGCGAGCCCGGCGACAAGGGTCTTCATGTTGTTAGGCATTGCGTGATCCCCAAAATTATTTGAACGTCTCTTAAGGCAGCCCACGAGCGTGTCAAATCGCTCATTCAGAGTTAACTCTACATAGAATATAGCCCTCGAAAATCGAGTACTCTGACGAAATGTACGCAGTAATGGTAAAATCCCCATAAACAGCAATTGAAAATTCCCCACTTGAGGCCGACATACTCTTCGAGCAGAGAGTAAAATGGTCAAGAATGGGGAGCACTTCATGATTAAAGAAATGCATCAAAAATGGATGAGTATTTCTCAAATTGCGAACGAGCTCGAAGGGGGCGGAAGACGATTCGCAGTTGGCTGAAAGAGAGTGAAACCGAAACGTATCAACGCCAACTGACGATTAAACCTTGCTTGCTGGAACCGTTCAAAGATTGAGTGAACGGCGCATGGAAGTTGCCTCAAAGCTGTCGTCCTCTTCGACGAGATCAAGGCGCAAGGCTTCGCCGGAAAAACAAAAATGCTGCGTCACTTCATGAGTCCGCTTCGCCCAGTTGTTATCTCGCAAGCGATTGAGCGCTATGAGACGCCACCGGGATAGCAAGCTTAAGTAGGACTGGGGGCTGTTCAAAGCCAAGTGGAATGGCACCTATAAGCGTTTATATGCTTTCGTTATGGTCTTGGGTTACTCACGTATGTTGTATGTGGAGTTTACTGAAAACGAGCGGCTCGACACGTTAATGGGCTGCCATCTCCGCGTCATACAGTACTTCAGCGATCGTACACAGACCTGTCTGTATGACAACATGAAAACGGTCGTTTCCGGGCTAGATGCCCAGGGTGAGGTGGTATGGAACGAGCGGTTTACTAAATTTGCAAATCAACATGGCTTTGTCTTGCGCCGGTGTCGCCCCTATCGCGCTCGAACCAAGGGAAAAGTTGAAAGTGGCGTGAAATATGTACGCAGGAACTTCTGGCCTCGCGTACAAACCTTCACGGATTTACACGATCTAAATCTCTCCAAGCAAGAACACGGATGGACAAGACAGCGAACGTGCGGGCCATTTTTCTGGGACCGCTGGGTGTTGGGAAATCGCATTTGGCTGTCGCGCTAGCCTACGAAGCACTACAGATGCGTTACACCGTGTACTTCGTAACTGCGCATGATCTGGTTCAGAGCTTACAACTGGCGCATCAGAACCATACGATTAAGTAGCGAATGCGGACATGTACAAAGCCGGACCTGCTCATTATTGCCGAAATTGGTTACCGAAAAATGGATGGCACGGCTGCACATTTCTTTTTCCAGATTGGAAAGGATAAATCATTATATCTTAACTAGCAACAAGTCGTTTGGGAGCTGGGGTGAGATCTTCGGAGTTTCCGTGTTGGCCACAGCAATTCTTGATCGTTTGTTGCAACACTCCAGCACGATCAATATTAAGGGTCAAAGTTGCCGAATTAAAAAGAAGAAAAAGGCAGTATTTTTAAAATCGGAGCCCAAGAAGAAAAGAAAGTTTATGGATATTTTTCAAATTCCCTCTCGGGGGGTGGATATAAACCCTTGAGTGAGGAATATTCAAGTGTTGATAATGAGTAAAATTCATTTGCTGTTGACAACGGGGGCAACAGAGAATAATGCTGTTGCCCTTCAATGACAATAATTCCGTCAGGTTCTGGACAGAATACACCGTAGATTTCCGGACATTATGCGGCGTCAGTAACAATATGAAACAGATCAAGCATGATGAAGGGTAAAAGAAGCAAACAGTTAAATATATAAAGGAGAGTGGGAAATCGGTAGCAGAGATCGGACGTGAGTTAAATATTAATGCAAATATTTTATATGGCTAGGAGAAAAAGTATGGCAGTGAGCCGGAAATCGTTGCTGTACAAGCGCTAGTCCCAGAGGATTAGAGAATAAAAGAGATGCAAAAATATATTCATAATCTCCAAGAGGAGAACGAAATCTTGAAAGAAAGCGATGCACTTCTTCGCGAAAGACCGTCGGTAAAATATATGTTCATCTACGAACACCGCTCCGAGTACCGACTAGAAAAGATGTGCCGTGTAATGGAAGTGTCTCGAAGCGGCTATTACAAATGGCTAGGACGCTCTGAGAGTGAACGCGAGCGTCAGCACAAGGAATGGACTGAACAAGTCAAGGAAGTCTACGACCAGAATCGGCAACTATACGGAAGTCCTAAGATAACTGAGCGAAAGCATCAAAAAGGCATCACAGTCTCACAGCGTACCGTCAAACGCATTATGAAAAAAAACGGGATCCGTTTCGTTCAAGACCGTCAAAAAATACAAGGCTACAACCAACTCTAAGCACTCCCTACCGGTTCAAGAAAACGTAATGAACAAGGAGTTTACAGCAAGTAAACCGAATGAGAAATGGGTGACTGAGATTACATATGTCTCCACCGATGAGGGTTGGCTTTATTTGGCGAGCGTAATGGATTTGTACTCGCGTGAAATTGTCGGTTGGCATATGAGTGAGTGGATGACGAAAGAGCTGGTATTTCAGGGTTTAAGGCAGGCTCATGGCCGAAAACAGCCAGGAGCAAGATTATATTGCACCACTCGGATCGCGGAAGCCAGTACGCATCTCACGATTACCAGAAGTAACTCAAGATTTATGAGATGACAGGTAGCATGAGTCGTAAGGGAAATTGTTACGACAACGCTTGCATCGAGTCGTTCCACAGCGTTCTGAAGAAGGAACGAAAAAGAGTATCTTTGAATACATCGAAGTTTTTTACAACAACCAACGTATCCATTCTGAGATTGGATACCACACGCCTTCTGATTACGAACGTATTTACCCTCGTCAGGCAGCGTAAGAAAAAATCTGTGTCTACTATCTTGACAGAGGTTCAATTATGAGCTAATTGCAAAGTTAACCAACGTTTTTGTCAATGAAAAGATAGCGTGAGCACTCAGTTAAACGTTTGGAAGCAGATAAAGAATATGCTACTGCAGTACGGACAAATTCGAGTGCTACTGAAAATCGAATGAACTGGCTTGTCTGATTGTCTAGAAGGGAGGATATAACATGATGATTAATAACATGAAAAATGCCAGATTCGCAAGTAGCCGATGTTTACGGATCTAGACTGTACATACATTGTGATGATAGCGTTGAGCTTATCAACAGGTTTTTATCGGTAATATTTTCGGGCTACTCTGCCAATCCAAATAGAGAATCCATGGCTTTTTCCGTCATGGGGTAAGGAATTGTTTGGAAGTAGAGCCTATTGAATATTAATCATGATACCCAAATATTCGATTTAAGTCATGCCCCCCTAAATTTCTAAAAATCTCATCTACTTTATCACTCCAATATGCCTTCCATTCCGTTCTCTTTCCCGACGAAGTAATGGTTTCAGTTGATTTAATAGCCTCGATGTCTTCAGTATTTAAAAGAGAACCATTTCCCGTTGTAAATTTCGCTATTTCCTCGATTACTTGCTTTTTTTTGAAATCTCCGTTATCACCAACAATATCTTCGTAACGAACGGTTAATACATCACTTTCATTAAGCCATCCGAGCATCGGATTAGCTAAATCAAAAAATACACTGCCATCAAGTTCTGCGAACATTTCCATTTGCAGACGCTTGTCATCTAATGAACTCCAGCCTTTTTCTATTGCGGATCCAAAACCATTCTGGGCGGAATATCTCATGAATGATACAAAACAATCCCTTAAATCACGAATCAGAAAAATACTTTTAAAATCAGACGAGGTAGAAAACACCTCTGGGTCAGCAGGCAAGTGGGAAAGCACGTACTCGCCGCTTCTCACTAATTGGATGTAATCTGACAAATTAATTACTTTGTTTTTTTGCGCTAAATTTTTAAGGATACTACTTTTATGATCAAATCGTAAATCGGCAAACCCCCATTTTGCAGCATGGACCCCTGAATCTTTAAACCTTAATCGTTTTAGGATTTCGCCCATCATGTAAGTACCGGCTTTGGGAATGGATAGAACTAATACTTTTTCGGTCCATTCAACATGAGTTGAGTTAAAATAGGTTTTTTTATTTGCTCCGACATATATAGGAAAGTCACTTCCGGCAAGTGCTGAAATAGACTCGTGAATCGTATTTAATTCAGAAAGTTTAATGCTGGCATGGTCCAATTCATTTGAAATCCTCTCTTTTTCGAGAAGCAGGTTAATATATTTAACATTACGAATTAATGTGAAACCTAGTTTGCGGAAAAGATTTTGTATCATAGAAATAACCAACTCCTTATTCGAGAGTTTGTTGTCCTGAATTAACTATGTTAAACCATTTTCGTTCTTTCCAAATAATTAATAATGATTTCTACGGATTCTTCTACAGTTAACCTATCCGTTTCAAGAGTTAGTTCCGGGTTTATAGGCTCTTCATAGGGAGCACTAATCCCTGTGAACTCTTTAATAATTCCCTCACGGGCTTTTTTATATAGACCTTTAGGATCGCGATTTTCACATTCATGAATACTGCACTTTACATAAATCTCAATGAACTCATTTTCTTCGAAGTTGTATCTTACCATTTCGCGGTCATTTCGATACGGCGAAATGAATGCTGATAATGTCATCAAACCTGCATCAACCATTAGCTTTGATACATCGCCTATTCGACGGATGTTTTCTGTACGATCTTCTGGACTAAATCCAAGATTTTTGTTTATCCCATGGCGTACATTGTCTCCGTCCAAGACATAAGTGTGAATCCCTCTTTGATATAGTGCAGCCTCAACTGCAACGGATAAGGTAGACTTTCCGGCACCGGATAAACCTGTGAACCATAACACGGCACTTTTATGCCCTTTTAAGGATTGGCGATTTTTTTTAGTTATTTGCCCATCATGCCAAGTAATATTTGTTGACCTCACCATATCAACCCACCCTTAAACGACAATCTATAAGTTGCATAATTCCGTTATACTACCGTCATTAGGCGTCAGTTCAACATCATTATCAATAAAAATTCGGAACCATAATTCTACATTCAACAACATCCATATAAAAAGGGGTTGATCACCTGAATTCAACAAGTTTTTTAATTCCTTCGGATTAAAAAGTTCTCTTTTCGTTGAACGTTCATCAAGCAAGATGTTCTCAAGTCGTTTTTTATCGTTTCTCATCCAAAATTCAATCGGGGTAGGAAAACCTTTTTTATCTTTTCTACTTATAATCTTTTTGGGAATAATACCTTTGACTGCCTTCTTCAAGATATACTTTGGTTCATAATGCTTTACTTTAATATCCAATGGAATAGTTGCGGCAAACTCGACAATTCTGTGGTCCAATAGCGGAACTCTAGATTCTAGTGAGACTGCCATACTAGTACGATCTTCGACGTGCAGCAAAGCTGGCAAATAGCTCTTCAAATCATGATACAACATCTTATTAAAATTACTAAGATCCTGTCTTTTATTTAAATATTTTAGAAAAGTTTGCTTACTGTCATATGTGACGATTCTTTCTTTGAACTTGTTCGAGACTACGGGGTGTGAGAGATCAATGCGGGTATTCATTTTGGTCCATATATCATTAAATGTTAAATGGGCTGAAGCCTGACTCTCCATTGTTTTTCTCAGTTTTTGAATCGTTCTTTTTATTCCGTGTTGATTAATGTTGTTTCTCAGTATTCTAAACTTAGAGATGATTTTTGGTGTTAATTTTTGACCTTTTAGCTCGGATGAGACGTAATAACGGTTGTAGCCCCCGAATAATTCATCTCCGCCTTGTCCGCCCAAAACAACACGAACATGTTTACTTGCTTTCTCGCTGACCAGAAACTGCGATATCATACCCGGTCCAGCGCAAGGTTCGTCCATATGCCATATTAACTTCGGCAAAACTGTTCTATAATATCCTTCTTCCGGGCTAGCCTCGATATAATTCGTATTCGCATGCTTAGAGACGATCTTAGCATATTTGGTTTCATCAAAGTATTTTGACTCACTAAATTTCCCCGTGAATGTCATCAGGGGCGCGGCGATCTGATTGGATGACAAGCAGCTTACTGTACTGGAATCCAAGCCGCCGCTTAAGTGACAACCAATCTGAACGTCACTTCGTAATTGCAACTTTATTGAATCCGTGAGAAGGTTCTGTAACTCAACAATGTATTCCTTTTCCGATTTATTATTTATTGAATAGTCGACATCCCAATATTCCGATATTGTAAGTCCCTTATTAAGATTGAGAGTACCAAAATGGCCCGGAAGAAGTTTTTTAATTCCTTGAAAAAAAGTCTTCTCGTCCGGTATGTACATAAAATGAAGATAATCTGAAATTCCCTCGTAATTAGGTTCTCGCGGGATAGAATCATCGGCAATAATCGCTTTAATCTCGGATGCAAATACAAAACGAGAGCGATCAAAATAATAGTAGAAAGGTTTAATTCCAATGCGATCCCTTGCGAAAAATAATTCCTTGCTCTTGGAATCCCAAACTGCAAAGGAAAACATTCCATTCAGGTCCTGTAAGCATGCAAAACCCTTTTGTACAAATAGCTGCAATAATACTTCAGTATCGGATTTCGTAATAAAAGTATGTCCTTCTGCAATAAGACGATGTCTTAATTCGACATGGTTATAAATTTCACCGTTAAATGCAATGGTATAACGGCCATCAACCGTTGTCATAGGCTGATGGCCGTTCTCTATATCGATAATACTTAACCTTCTGAAACCTAATCCAAAATTATGATCCGTATAAATTCCGGTATCATTCGGTCCCCGATGAGTTAGTACATCTCTCATTTTAATTAAGTTAATTTCGTTTATTGGGTTTCCAGTAATATCGTATATCCCAACAATCCCGCACATGATTTTTTACCTCATTTATCAGAACTGTCACTTAGATCTTTAAGGAGAGAATTAGAATTTCGACAGGACTCGCTTGATTCCCTCTGCTAAACCAACTTCCGGAACTATACCCAAAAGGTTTTTCATTTTATCCAACTTTGGTCGTTTAACCAGTGTCATTTTATTTGGCAATTCTATGAAGTTCGCATATTCTTCAAGATTAACGTTCAGTTCTGTTGCAACTAATTTTGCAAGGTCTTCAGTTTTTACAAATTCATCCGATCCGATATTTATGATTTCGAATTGTTTAAGATAAATTACCTTTTCAAGCGCTCTTACAGCGTCGTCCAGATGGAACCAAGCCCGTTCGCTACCAACATGTACTTCGATTTGTTTACGGTTGGACAAGCCCTCAATAAACCGGATCATTGCCGAACGATGATCTCCTCGCGTCTCATCTTCATGGTAAAACATGAAGGGCCTCACAGCTACCGCTTTCAATCCATTGTTTAGGGCTTCATATTGAACTAGTTTTTCTCCGAGGTATTTCGTTAAACCGTATCGATTATTAGGTTGAGGTACCGTAGTATCTTCGTCCAAATATCCTTGAATATTGCCATATACTTCGGAAGTTGAGAAATAAACCATCTTGGAGTCAAACTTTTTGCATAGTTGAATGACATTATTTACGCCCACAAGGTTTGTCTCTACAGCTAAACCGCTGCTCGCTTCGCAAGTTACACGACTAACCATTGCAGCTAATAAATAAACAACATCGGGTTTTTCTTTCATAAATACGTCCATCAAATCAATTGCAATATTGATATCCGCTTGGTAATAATCTTTTCTCCAGCCCGGAATAATATCGCACTCAATTACATGATGGTTTTGTTTGCGAAGGTATTTTACTAATTCCTTTCCGATATTTCCTTCCGAACCAATCGCCAAAATTTTCATGAAATATTCCCTCCAAAATTAAATTATGCCCGTATTACAGTTATGTAAGCTTTATAAAACCGCCACAAGTAATATAGGGGTCTTCCAACTTTTCTTAATAGGTACTCCGAGATAATGTTACATGTTTTTCCCGCTTTATCAACTAAAGATCGAGTATGATTGTCTTGATGCTGAAGCGAGTTGGAGTTATGCAGACATTTGAGAACAATCTCGTTAGCGAATTTCTTGTACGTGTATTTGCCGCTTTGAACAATGTCGGAATAGGCTCTTTCAGTGATTTCATTTCGTTTCTTGTCATTTTTGATTATGCTAATAACCTCGTCTAAATTGCTATAATCTTTTTTTAATTCAACGAAGTGTAAACCCGGCTTAAGGATGCCATTATAGTGGCCTTCAAGAAGCACTTGACATGTCTCCGTTAAACATGCTTCCAAATGTCTAGGTGAAATTGCGAATAAATCCAAATTTCCATCGAGACTCGGAAAGCAATGCTCCTCTACTTCCGAATAACTTGCTTTCGGATTTTTTGATAAATAATTTTCAGTCTTCTTTCTGATGTCACCGGTCGGATCCAAGATACTGGCTCCACCTTCTACACCTATCGTAAATCTACATTGCAATAAGAATTCTAACCACTTATCCCCGTAAATTGTGTCCTTATCCTCATTAGATATATCGGAGAAAAGTCCGTTTGAATCGCAAGCTTGCTTGAATACTTCGCCAATTTTTACTTTAGTTAATCCATGTTTACCCAGCCACGGGGGTGCCCTCCAGGCCCGGTAACCCACGTCAATTTCTCTCTTTTGAA
Organism: Cohnella herbarum; assembly: GCF_012849095.1. NCBI lineage: Bacteria > Bacillati > Bacillota > Bacilli > Caryophanales > Paenibacillaceae > Cohnella > Cohnella herbarum. The sequence continues at coordinate 4,717,405 of NZ_CP051680.1, read as the reverse complement.
TCTGCTCTTTTAAAGTATGAACTTTATCGATCGTCTTGTCGTCAATATATCCGGTAAGCACTTGTTCAATTTTTACATTTTCAAAATCAACATTGCTGTAGATTTTTTTCCATTCGGACTCAGGAGAGACGGTAAATATATAATCGATACTGAAACGATTGATCAAATTATTTAGGCAGTCTGTGTATACAAATTCATCCTGAGGTAGAATAGCTTTTATCGCACTAGACTTACTAAAGAAGATCAATTTGCTCAATAATTTCTCAAAACGCCGTGAATTCCATCTGGCAGCAAGAAAAGTTGTATGGAAAATAATTAAATCGAATTTGATTATTTTTAAGTACCAAGGGATCTTTAATACAAACAATGCGTTTAGGTAATAGATTCGGTGGTTGGTATAATTCTCAAAAGAAGATAAGTGTTCATTAATCGAATTACGAACAGGATAATGTAAACTACGGTAAATAATTAATATGTTATAGGACAATGGTTCATCCCCTAGCTACCTATATTTACTATATAGAGTTACATGATTGATAGTATAACGTATTGATTTTACCCGTTGTTAGCAGTGCCTGTCAAATACACATGATTGTAAAAGAATATTCATGGTAAATCATCGGTTATAGGCTTTCCGTTGTCCGTTGTCTATCGCAAACTAAATTCAGCCTTTAACTATTAGGTGTAGAATGCAATAATTGTATGTATGATTAAGGAATCCAGATAGATTCCCGAATCGCTTGATAGATTTCCGGAATAAGATTAATATGAAGGGCGACTGACGATCCTTCTTCTCAGAATCAAGATTTTCATAAAGGTGGGCTAATAATTATGTCACTATACTCGGTTCTCCAGTGGCTCTACTTGGGTTGGATTGATATTAAGGGGCGATATAGAAGAACTGTACTTGGCCCATTTTGGCTTGTTGCAACGACTTTTTTATCGATTGCAATGATGGGTGTGATATACAGTTCAATATTTAAAGTGGAGATTAATGAATTTATTCCTTATATTGCTGCCGGTATAGTTGCATGGTACTTTATTAGTGGAGTCATTATGGAATCTTGTAATGGCTTGATCTCGAATAAGTTTCTCTTGCTATCCAAGCCAATACCTATTTTTTTGATTAATGTGCGTATTCTATCGCGTCATCTGATTATATTCCTCCATAATATGATTGTTTTAATTTTATGCCTTCTTTATTTTGGCCAACTTCAAAATGTATTAATTTTTCCTACTATTCTTGGCATTATTATTAATTGTGTAATTGTAATCACTCTAGGCATTTTTTTATCTTTAATTTGCGCTAGATTCAGAGACGTCGTTCAGGTCGTAACATCGTTAATGAACATTCTTTTTTTAATAACCCCAATCGTATGGAATAAAAAGGTTCTTGAATCGAGGGACTACTTAGCCGAGTGGAACCTATTTTCACATCTTGTTGACCTAATAAGGTCTCCCCTGCTTGGTCAAGTGCCATCCATCGAATCGTATATGATTTCATTTGCTTTTTTTGTCTTTATCTTACTCCTGGCCTATACTTCCTCAAGAAAATTACGAAACTTTATGTATTGGTTGTGATCCTATGGCAAGTATTACACTTGAGAATGCCGGTATTGATTTTCCAATTGGGTTGATGGATTCCGGAAGCTTACGCTCATGGATTGTTTCTAGATTCAACTCAGAAAAGCACAAACAGTCTAAGTTAACATTCGAAGCGTTGAGCCCCATTAATGCAAGTTTCCAAGATGGTGAAAGAATTGGCCTTATAGGTTCGAACGGCGCAGGAAAAACAACGTTTTTAAAAATGCTGGCTGGCGTTTATTTGCCTACGAGGGGGAATATATACACAGAGGGAAAAACATCGACCTTATTCGATCTTTATCTTGGCATGGATGACGAGGCCACCGGGTATGAGAATATTCGAATTGCCAGTTCTGTGCTGGGGTTTAAACAAAGTGAGATAAGTCATGTGGTTAAAGATGTAGAGCAATTTACGGAATTGGGTGAGGCATTATACCGACCTCTCAGGACTTATTCAGCGGGAATGCGGGTCCGATTAGCATTCTGCATTGCTACTTCGATTGATACGGATATCATGCTGATTGATGAAATCATCGGAGTAGGGGACAACCATTTTCTGGATAAAGCGAAACAAAGAATGCTGAATAAAGTAGGCCAAACAAAAATGCTTTTTTTAGCTTCCCATGCGTATTTTGTTCTAAGGGATTTTTGCCATAAGGGCCTGGTTTTCAGCAAAGGGAAAATCGTATATGAAGGTAACATCGATGATGCGATTGATTATTATGATCGGAATAAGCATGTCCTTTAGAGTGTGTATGCAAAAATTAACTATAAGCGTGGTGGACTATGAATATCCTGTTGCTTTGTAATTATGATCCCTATAATGCTGCAATGGTATCTGATCACATTAATGCATTTTACAATTTTTCAAAGCACAACATTTTTGTTTATACACAGCTGGTGAGAAATGGAGGGAATCTCGACGGCGAATTGGAGTTGGGCCAATTCGATGCGGTTATCGTCCATTATTCCATTTTTTTATCGGTGGATGCATACGCTTCCCAAAAGACCCGATATCAGTTGAAGAAATATAAAGGAATCAAAGCTGTATTTATTCAGGATGAATACCGATCAATCCAAAGAACGATAGATTCCCTTAATCAAATTGAAGCGGATATTCTTTTTACCTGTGTACCAGAAAAACATATTGAAGATGTCTACCCGACCAGCCTATTGCCAAAGCTAAAGAAAATTCAAGTTTTGACTGGATACATTAACGAAGACTTGCTTATCTATCCTCCAAGAAGGCTTTCCAAACGGAAATTCGACATCAGCTACCGCGGCAGGAAATATCCGGCTTGGCACGGACGATTAGGTCGTGAAAAGTGGATCATTGGCGAGCGCTTTAATGAAGAGGCGAAAAAATTAGGGCTTAGAACAAATATTAGTTCGGACGAGAATGACCGCTTATATGGATCTCAATGGATTGAACTAATTCGAAACTCTAAAGCTGTATTGGGTGTAGAAAGCGGAGCGAGCATATTTGATTTTACGGGCGAAGTTTCTGCTAGGGTAGAAACTTATTCCTCTTTGATTAAGAAGGCCCCGAAAAAAAATGAAGAGCATCACTATGAACAACTCAAAAAGAAGTTTTTTGAAGACATAGAAGACATTTACGATTTATCGCAGATCTCTCCAAGGGTACTTGAAGCTATCACTCTACGTACCGCATGCGTATTGTACAAAGGAGATTACTCGGGACTACTGATTCCATGGCGCCATTATATTCCATTAGAGAAAGACCACAGCAATATGGGGCAGGTCATTGCATATTTAAAAGACGATGAACGATTAGCTGAAATCATTGCAAATGCGTATGCAGAAGTCGCGCTTAATCCTAACAATAGCTACAAGAGCTTTATTAAGAATTTTGATGAGATAATTGAAGACAATTTTTTGCAAATCGAGGAAATTTTCGACCGCAATTATCTTGAAAGTAAAGCGAATAAAGGGTTTACAGAGGTTTCTGCGGCTTTACACATGCATCGTACTTCAGAGCCTGACCCTAAAGAATTTAATAAGAAGTATCCGTTTTTTTATGTGAAAAACCCGCATGCATTTCTTATTTCAAAGCGATATTCATTGATAAGGATACTTTGGTCGAAGCTGCCCTATAAAATTAAGATGCGGCTAAAGAAGGTTGTTTTTAAGTGAAAATAAATGATCATTCAAATTATAAGAGTGTTAACAAACACTTTCTTTCACTTCGGCGGAATAAAGAATTAACGGGTACACGACGATGAAACCTGAGGTGTGGATCGTCAATCAATATACCGTAACCCCCGACTATCCGGCCAGTACGCGGCATTACGAGTTGGCTAAGTATATGTCTCCCTATTTCGATGTTACGTTATGGGGCAGCAACTTCATACACCACAACAAAACGTTCCGTTTTGACAAGCGGTTCAAAACCTACGAAGAAACGCTGGAAGGCTTCCGGATGGTATGGTTGGCGAGCAAAGCCTATAAAGACAATGGTGCCGCCCGAGTCGTAAACATGCTGCTGTATGCAGCCACCTTGTTTTTTAAAGGTGTTTTTCGAAGGAAGAAACCAGATGTAGTTATCGGTTCATCGCCGCCTTTATTCGCTGCCTTTGCTTCGTGGATGATTGCCAGATGCCGCGGGGCGAAGTTTGTCCTTGAAGTTAGGGATTTGTGGCCAGATTCTCTGGTGCATATCACTGGCGACGACAGGAAGTTCATAGTCAACATCCTCAAGAGGATGGAAAGATTTCTATACCGCCACTCCGACAACGTGATCGGACTCACAGAAGGAATTGTGGAGAAGCTAGTCGAACGCGGCGTTCCGCGGGAAAGAGTTGCGTTTGTTCCGAACGGCGTTGACTTGGAGACAGAGGGACGGCAAATTGCGGATAGGAATTCGCTTCGAGAGAAACTAGGCTTTGCACCTTATGACAAGATCATAATGTATGCCGGAGCTCATGGGCCTGCTAATAATCTGGCGCAACTGCTGGAAGCTATGAAGTGCCTTCAAAATGAGACTAGCCTCAAACTCGTCCTGATGGGAGAGGGAGTCGAGAAGTCGGAATTAATAGAATTGGCCAAACAGCAACATTTACATCAAGTTGTTTTTCTTCCCGCGGTCCCGAAATCTGATGTTCAGACGTATTTATCCATTGCGGACGCCTATATGATTTGTTTAAAAGACATCCCTCTGTTCGAAGGGGCGTTACCGAATAAATTGTTCGATTACATGCTGCAGGACAAGCCGATTATTTCCACGGTGGCAGGCGAAGTAGGGCGGTTTCTTGATAGGCACGGATACGGTAGGTATGGCAATATGAAAGAGCCGGAAGAAGCATTCTTGCCAACGGTGATTCGCAGCATTATGAACCATAAACCGCCGAAGCAAAAAAGTTCCGAGTACGTGAGGATGCACTTCTCACGCAAAGCGCAAACGGAAAGTCTTGCAGCAATGTTACAAACCCTAGTACATACAAAAAATAGATAGGAGTGAACGATACCATGGCGAATTACATTCATCCCGACGCATCTCTAGGCGAGAATGTGACTTTCGGTTACAATTGCATCGTCGAAGAGGGCGCACGTATTGGAAGCAATGTCACGATCGGCCACTACGTTATTATTTATGAGGATTCCGTGATCGGCGACGGCTGCATCGTTCACGATAATGTCGTTATCGGTAAAAAACCAATGAGAGCAGCGCGCTCGATTCTAAAAGCCCAGAGTGATTACCCTCCGACGATTATAGGTCAACGTTGCACGATCGGAACGAATGCCGTCATTTACAAAGATGCAAAATTGGACGATGAGGTTTTTGTAGCAGATTTGGCAACGATCCGTGAAAAAGTAACGATCGGTAAGCAAACAATCATTGGCCGTAACGTTGCTATTGAAAATGAGACAACTGTTGGAGCTTACTGCAAAATCGAAACGAATGCCTATATCACGGCGTTTTCCACGATTGAGGATTATGTGTTCGTTGCCCCGGGGGTTGTGACCAGCAATGATAACTATATTGGCCGCACTGAAAAACGCTTCAATGCGTTTAAGGGGTGTACCATCAAACGCGGAGGACGTATTGCTGCCAATGCGACACTGCTACCAGGCGTGATCGTTGAGTCGGAGGCGGTTGTGGGAGCGGGGAGCGTGGCTAGAAAAACGTTGAAATCCGGCATGGTGTACGTTGGAAATCCAGTCAAAGAGTTACGACCCGTTGACCCGGAGCAACTACTCAAGGATTGAAATAGTCTCTTGCTGTTCGACAAGTTATGATACAATTACTTCATCAGGCTTGAGTCGGGAGAGTATTGAATGTCAAACATGAAAGAAAAGAAAACCCTTAAATCGTTATTGCTTATCGTTGATATCGTTCTTATTATGCTCGCGTACATAGCTGCATTTTATTTGCGTTATGACGAAATTCCTCAACGAAATTGGGAATCATTCGTATCTCTTATGCCTTGGATTGCGCTACTGGCGCTTTTCTTTTTATCCATTAATGAACTCTACTCAATAAATCGCAAGACGATCTGGGATATGATACGAAGCTTATTTGTATCCATGACGCTACTGTCTTTTCTAACGATGTCTATTTCATTCTTATTCAGGGAGTTTGCACTGCCAAGATCGGTTATCCTGATTGCTTATATACTATCTCTTTTATTCTTAAGCTTGTGGAAATCGACATTTGTATTTTTCGGTCACCGGAATGAGAAAATACGGATGTTATTAGTAGCCGACGAGGAAGAGGCGGCTAAGCTAGTCTCTCAAATCAAGACGTCAACACTTAGAACGAAAATTACACATATTCAACCGAATACTGAACTCTCGCGCATCTTTCAATTGATTGAGGATCACGATAGCATCATGTTAAGTTCGAATACCGATCAAGAGAAAAGAACGCAATTACTATATCATGCAATGAAAGCCAATAAAATTATCTATGTCGTCCCATCGCTGTATGATTTACTATTATCAAAGTCGGCGATTACACAATTAGATGATTCGATGGTCATGGCTGTCAAACCTTTCGGGCTCACGATAGACGAAAGATTTATTAAACGTGTGTTTGATATCCTTCTATCCGGTATTGGACTGATCTTCTTTACTCCGCTTATGTTGTTGACGTTCATAGTAATCAAACTCGATAGTCCGCGCGGAAGCGTAATGTACAAGCAGAAAAGAATCGGTCAGAACAATAAGGTATTTACGATTCTTAAGTTTAGGACGATGGTAGAAGACGCAGAAGTACATACGGGGCCGACTTTAGCGGTTCAAAATGATCCGAGGATTACAAGAGTCGGTCGGTTTCTAAGAAGATGGCGCCTAGATGAGATTCCGCAAATTATTAATGTGTTAAAAGGCGAAATGTCAATCGTTGGACCGAGACCGGAGCGAGAATTCTTCACGAGAACATTGAATCAACAATATGAATCCTATCAATACCGGAATACCGTAAAGCCAGGGATTACGGGGTATGCACAGATTATGGGGAACTATACGACCAACGTACAGGACAAATTAGTGTTCGATTTATACTATATCCGCAATTACTCGCTCTGGATGGATATCGTTATTATTCTAAGAACGTTGTCGGTTGTGATGGATCGTACCAAATCAGAGGGTCATAAACAAAAGACGGAACTAACTAAACCCAACAATGCAATGAAGATGGATGCATAAGAAGTTGTCATTCTGAACGCCCTTACACCGTGTGCAATGGTTAGACATTCAGAATGTGCGCTTGTTATGTATTTATTAAGTTTTCTCTATAATAGTTGATGGTTTCCTGTAACCCGTGTTCGAGATCGTACTGGGGTTTCCACCCAAGTTCAAGAACGGCTTTCGTATTATTCAAACAACTATGAATAATCTCGCCTTTACGAGCAGGGGAGTACATGGGTTCAAACGATCTACCTGTAAGTTTACATATCAAACGTAATAGCTGATTGATAGATGTCTGACGATTGCAGCTCACATTGTAAATCTGGTTCCGTCCTTCTGAGATTGCAGCCAGATTGGCAGCAACGATGTCTTTCACATAAACAAAATCCCTTGTGTGCTCTCCGTCACCGAATATAACGATAGGTTTTCCTTTAAGAAGCTTGGACAAGAAGATAGAGACAACGCCGCCTTCACCACTAGGATCTTGGCGCATTCCGTAAGCATTGGCATAACGGAGAATCGTATAATCAAGACCGTGCAGTTCGGAAAAAAGTTCAATATATCTTTCCGGTGCATATTTAGAAGCTCCATAGAAAGAAATTGGGTTTTTGGGATGCTCCTCCGATAGAGGTATAAAACTAGGCACACCGTAAACGGCTGCAGTGGAGGCATAAATAATCTTTTTTACTCCATATTTAATACAGCATTGCAGAACGTTTATCGTTCCGATGATATTAGACATGGCATCATGTTCTGGTCGGTTCATGGAAGTCTGCACATCCACTTGAGCCGCGAAATGAAAAACAACTTCAGGGCAAGTATCGGAAAAAATCCGATCTAACTTATTATCCAGTATATTAGCTTGGTAGAAACTCGCCTTTGCAGAAACGTGGCTTGAATCTCCCTTTGTGAGATTATCGACTACCGTAACCCTATATCCTTCATACAGAAGCGAGTCCACCAAGTTAGATGCTATGAATCCCGCTCCTCCAGTTACTAAAACGTTCATGCACGAACCCTTCCTTCTGGCGCATTCTTTTTAAGTCATTATAACAAAGATAGTGTTGAGAAATACGATTAACACTTAACTAATTCTTGCTAGATACTAGTTTTGTTTTACAGGTGTACCGCAACTTTTGCGCATTGAACAACGTAGAAAAACATATAGTTTGTCGAAACGGGGGAGATGAATCTTGCAGAAATCGAAGAAATGGGCGGTTTGGGGTGCGACGGCCGTGCTGGCTGTTACGATAGGTACAATTGGGATAATGTCGACTGTCGAAGCGGATGGCAATTCTAATCCCGGATCCGTAGACGATCCCATCGTGACCAAGGGCTATGTTGATGCAGCGGTTGCAAAGCTCGTCAAGGAGGAACTAGCAAAGATAGGCTCATCCGGTAGTGGCGGAGGGTCTGCGAAGTTGGAGGTCGTCACTGTGCCGTGGGGATCGAAGCTGATTGTCGGTGACGGCGGCGAGATGATCGTAAGATCGGGCAAAGCGATCGCATATAGTGGGGATAAGAATGGTTTATCCGATTTAACCGACGGTTTAGATATTAGTCCCGGCAAAACTGTTGGAAACAATCATCTCATTCTTAACCCAAGAGGAGAACGAGGCGTAGAGGCGGATCCTAAGCAATCGAAGGGTCTCATTGTATTGGTTCGCGGCGAGTATAAACTTCTGCAATAGCAATTATAAATATATCCTTAAAGTGAACTGCCGGGCAAACAAGCTTGGTAGTTTTTTGCGTTCTGAAGAAGCCGCACCAACCCAAGAGCAACGTAAAGCTCCCATGAATATCATATACGATGCCGAGAAAAGCGGTAATTTGTCAAATGTCGGGTGATTGAATGAAGGTTATAGAAAGTAAGCTTCAGGGTGCCAAACTCATTGAACCGTCGCTCTTCGAGGATCATCGGGGTTTCTTTATGGAGAGTTATCATGCTGAGGGGTATGCTGCTATAGGGTTGCCAAATACCTACGTGCAAGACAACCATTCTTTATCTATCCAGGTGGGAGTCTTACGCGGACTGCATTACCAGCTCAATCCGAAAGCTCAGAGTAAACTTGTTAGAGTAACAGCAGGTTCGATCTTCGATGCGATAGTAGATATTCGAAAAGGGTCTCCTACCTTCGGGCAATGGGAGGGCTTTGAGTTGTCGGCGGAGAACAAAAGACAGTTGTTCGTTCCTAGCGGCTTCGCGCATGGTTTCTGCACGGTGGCTCCAAATACGGAAGTTCAATATAAAGTAGACAATTTCTTCTCCCCGGAGCAGGATAGAGGAATCCTATGGAACGATCCCACGATCGGAATCGAATGGCCTACGAATGCGCCTATCCTTTCGGATAAGGATTCACGACATCCCGGATTATTGAATGCGCACAATAATTTTGTTTACTAAAAGGATGAGAAGCATGAGATTGCTTATAACGGGAGGGGCCGGATTTATCGGCAGCAACTTCATCCATTATTTGAGGCGAGAGCACCCATCCTATGAGATCGTGAATGTGGATTTACTAACTTATGCCGGCAATCCGGATAATTTATCCAACGTCGAGGTGTCCCGGCAATATCGTTTCATCCAGGCGGACATTGCGGATTCGGATGCCATGGAGATCTTATTCGCTGATGGCATTGACTCTATCGTGAATTTTGCCGCGGAATCTCACGTGGATCGCAGTATTACGGATCCTGGGATATTCGTAAGGACGAATATTACTGGCACGCAAGCATTGTTGGATCTAGCGATAAAATACAAAGTGCCCAAGTTTTTGCAAATTTCCACGGACGAGGTGTATGGAAGTCTTGGGGCAGAGGGGTTATTTTCAGAGGTGACGTCGCTTGCTCCGAATAGTCCTTATTCCGCAAGCAAAGCAGGGGCAGATCTGCTCGTTCGCGCTTACCACGAGACGTATGGTTTGCACGTCAATATTACCCGGTGCTCCAACAATTACGGCCCTTATCAATTTCCGGAAAAGCTTATCCCTCTTATGATACGCAACGCACTGGATAATAAACCTTTAACTGTCTATGGGGACGGCTTAAATATTAGGGATTGGTTATACGTGGAAGACCACTGCAATGCAATTGCTCTTGTGCTTCATCAAGGGCGCGCTGGGGAGATTTACAATATCGGGGGGAACAATGAACGGACGAACCTGCAAGTCGTCCGTACGATCCTCCAAGAGCTTGGCAAGCCGGAGAGTTTAATACATTATGTCGAGGATCGGTTAGGTCATGACCGTCGTTATGCGATTGATGCGACGAAGATTCGCAATGAACTTCGTTGGCAGCCTAAGTACGAGTACGAAACGGGTATTAAATCAACTATTAAATGGTACCGGGAAAACGGGGAATGGTTGAACCGAATCGCTACCGGAGCTTATCAATTATGAACGATTCCTCCAAACGGATACTGGTGACCGGCGCGGGAGGACAGTTAGGTCAAGAGTTCGTCCGATTGGAAAATAATCAAGATGAGGTGATAGGCTGTAGGCGTTCCGATCTAGATATTACAAATGCGGAACAATGCCGGCGCATCGTTGACGAACGCAAACCTGACGTAATTCTTCATGTCGCTGCTTACACGGCAGTAGATCGAGCGGAGATCGAACCGGATCTGGCATATGCCGTAAATGTCACGGGAACGAAAAATATGGCTGAGGCTGCCGAACGGATAGGGGCAATATTTTGCTATATCAGTACGGATTATGTATTTGACGGTATGGAAACGATGCCTTATGAAGTATCCCATCCAACAGATCCCCGATCCGTGTACGGTAGGACAAAGCTGGAAGGCGAGCAAATAGCCTCGGAAACTTGTTCTAAAGTATTTATTGTACGCACATCATGGGTTTACGGAAAATACGGCAATAATTTCGTAAAGACCATGCTCCGACTAGCTAATGAACGCCAGGAGATTTCCGTAGTGAACGATCAATTCGGGGCTCCGACGTATACCTATGATCTAGCTGTCCTCCTTGCGGAACTCGTACGATCCGATCAATATGGAACCTATCACGTATCTAATGAGGGGGTCTGTACATGGTTTGAATTCGCGCAGACGATTTTTAAGGAAGCCGGAATAGAGGGAATAACTGTGAGACCTTGTTCAACGTTACAATTTCCCCGTCCTGCTCCAAGACCCGCTTATTCCGTGCTAAGCCCAAACTCCTTGATCGAAGCGGGATTCAAACCGCTTCGTCACTGGAAGGAGGCTTTACGTCATTTTTTATCATGAAAGTCGCTGTTTCAGTAGCATCCTCCTGATTTTCCCCCAACACCCATAATGTAATACGCCTTGATTGCGGTGACCCGACACATACTAAGTTCATCAACATTCAAGGAGGCTTATCATTATGGCGAGAAGCAACAAGTTGGTTGTACCGGAATGCGCGAATGCGTTAAAGCAGATGAAGTACGAGATTGCGTCGGAACTTGGCGTGCCCATCGCTGCATCGACCGGTGACGTGGATTCGGAATTTTCCGGTGAGCTCGGTAGCATCGGATCAGCTGGATATGGACAACAATATTTAGGTAACCTGACTTCTAGGGAAGCGGGATCCCTCGGCGGCGGAATTACGAAACGCCTGATTCAACAAGCGCAACAAACGATCATTTAGCAATGGTTTTTCTGGGCTGACGCGCATTGACACCCCTCGACAAATCCGGTATCATTATTAATCGAAGGTTTCTCTTAACAGCCTTTTCCAATTGGAAAAGGTTGATTTTTATATGTGGGGGTTGGAGACTTTGTCGATTAAAGGACGGCATCTCTTCACATCCGAATCGGTCACCGAAGGCCATCCGGATAAAATATGCGATCAAATCTCGGACGCGGTATTGGATGCGTTCTTGGAAGTGGACCCTTATGCTCGCGTAGCTTGCGAAGTTTCCGTAGCTACAGGACTTGTGCTTGTTATTGGTGAAATCAGCAGCAAAGCCGATTTTATAGATATTTCCGCCATCGCGCGTCGCACGATTAAAGAAATCGGTTATACCCGCGCCAAGTATGGATTCGATTCCAGTACTTGCGCCGTTCTGACATCCCTGAACGAACAATCCGCAGATATCGCGCAAGGCGTAAATGCAGCTTTGGAAACCCGTGACGGTAAAGACATCCAGCAAGAAAATGAAGATATCGGCGCAGGAGACCAAGGTTTGATGTTCGGTTTTGCAACGAACGAGACTCCTGAGTTGATGCCGCTTCCGATCGCGCTGGCGCACCGTTTGTCCCGTCGTCTGTCCGAAGTTCGCAAGAACGGCAAGCTGCCTTACCTGCGTCCGGATGGAAAAACGCAAGTTACGGTACAATATGAAGACGGTAAACCCGTTCGCGTAGATGCTATCGTCGTATCGACGCAGCATTCCGAGGATATTACTCTAGAACAAATTCAGAGCGACATTCGCGAGAATGTGATCTATCCGGAAGTTCCTTCTGAATGGTTGGATGCCGATACCAAATTCTTCATCAACCCGACAGGGCGTTTCGTTATCGGCGGACCTCAAGGGGATGCAGGATTAACCGGTCGTAAGATCATCGTGGATACGTACGGCGGATACGCTCGCCATGGCGGCGGTGCGTTCTCCGGTAAGGATCCTACAAAGGTTGACCGTTCGGCGGCTTATGCGGCTCGTTACGTGGCTAAGAACATCGTTGCTGCTGGCCTGGCTGACAAATGCGAGATCCAGCTCGCATACGCGATCGGCGTAGCAAGCCCGGTTTCCATCAACGTAGACACATACGGTACTGGCAAGATCGAAGAGGAGAAGTTGGTTGAATTGATCGTGAACAACTTTGACCTACGTCCTGCGGGCATCATCAAGATGTTGGATCTACGTCGTCCGATCTACCGTCAGACAGCTGCTTACGGCCACTTCGGCCGCACGGACGTTGACCTTCCTTGGGAGCGTCTAGACCGTGTTGAAGCATTGAAGCAGGGCGCCTTAGTATAAAATTAGCTTTTATTTTAGACCTGAACCGAAGTGGGTTCAGGTCTTTTTTGCGTATTTTGAACCCCGCGCATGTGATAGTGATCTCGATACGGTTCATGTAGTGGATACAAGCGATCTTGTTCCAGGGGAATACCGTTTGTTCGCTTGGTACGGACAATCCGTTTGGTTAACGCTAACGCCTTAACCGAAGGATAGAGAAGGCTCTTGCGGCTGGGAGTAACCTAACGCAAGAGTCTTTTTATTGACGAATTGAAAATAATCCCTTAGTTTAGTCGGCAAGTCCCTTAATTTCTATGCCTAACTCGCCGAAATATAAAGTACTACTGTGTCTTCGGGAGGTTATTTCTTTTGCAGCTTAAACGTACTCTATCGCTTCTCTTATTCATTAGTTTAATCGTGCAGTCACTATCTATTACGGTTGCAACTGCAGCACCGGTTAAATCGGAAGTTCATGCTTTGGCGGGAGAAACAAGTTTCGAACCTTCGGGGTTCTTTCCAATCAAAGGGGCAACATCTGTGGTTCCCAATACGATCTTAAAGCTTACGTTTAATGAGGCAATTATTCTTGGAACGGGCAATATTGTGTTGACCAATGTGGGAGGTACGGCTTTTAGTGAATCCTATGCTATAACAGATACTTCTGTCGTGCAGCTTGATACGGTTAGTACATCGATTATTATCAAACCGCGGAACCCGTTGCCAGCTGGAACTTATCAGGTTACGGTACCTTCTACTGCAGTAATAAGCTACGGAACCCCGACCAAAGCTTTCGTGGGAATCGACGGCATTACGAAACAATGGACGTTTCAGGTCGAAGATCTGCTTGTTACGTATTTATTTCCAGCCATAGCCTCCCAAACCGTTGATCCAGTCAACCAGGCTAATCTATCCATGTCTTTTAATCGGGAGGTCAGTGCAGGCTCAGGGTATATTCAGGTGAAGAGAGCGTCTGATAATGTCACGGTCTATACGAGTGAAATTAAACCGGAGTATATTACAGGACTTACGGTCAACGTTCCAATAAGCGGACTGGACTATAATACGATCTATCATATTCTTATAGACTCAGGAGTACTGAGAGACAAGGTAAATGGTGGTGCATATGCTGGCTTCAGTGCTGGTTTGTGGTCTTTTAAGACTAAACCTGCATTAGATACGATAAAACCGAAGGCAGTATCTTATGCGCCGGTTAATAACGGAACTGTGGGGGACTTGAAGCTCGCCTATTTGTCCATGCAATTCGACGAGAGAGTGTTCGCGAACGAGAACAAAAGTCTAGTTATCACTAACGCGGCTAACGGGAGCTTGGTTTGTACAATCCCGGCAAATTTAACTGTGGATCCGGTTGACGGCAGTAAAATTAATGCGAATCTTAAAGGGGCTTCTTGCCCGGATCTAGTTAATAACACTAATTATACGGTTACGATCGGACCGGATGTTTATCGTGATGCGAGCGGTAATTATTTTGAAGGAGTTTCCTGGAAGTTTAAGGCGTTAGTCGATACTATCCCTCCTGCGATTTCAGCCTATGCGCCTATGGTGTCTTCTACGAATGTAAGTATTTCGACTACCGTTCTGAGCTTGACGTTTAATGAACCGCTTGGTGCTTTGTTGGGAACAGCCAAGGCATATATTTTTCCGCAAAACAGTCCATCAAGTAGGAGAGAGTTAACGATGACTCTCGATTCAGCGAATAACAAAGTATTATTTAGCCTTACAGGAAGCGGAACTCTCAGTAACTCGACACAGTATTCCATATCTGTTCCGGAGAATACTATTCAAGATACGACAGGTAATAAATTCGCCGGGATCTCCAATCCGCTGCAATGGACGTTTCAAACAGGAACGAATAGTATGCCGGTAATTAATAGTTCATCAATCGACGGGGCTAACATTGTGCTAACCTACAATGAGAACCTTGATTCTAATAAGGTTCCAGCTGCTAGTAATTTTTATGTAACGGTCAATGATGTCGTAACTCCCGTAACGGGTGTAACCATCTACAATAGTGAGGTCCGAATATCGTTACAATACAATGTTCTCATTGGACAGACGGTAAAGGTTTCTTACTTTCAAGATGCCAACATTCCTGGAAGACGGTTGCAAAACATAAGTGGAGTCGCAGCTGAATCGTTCAGTAATCGAATTGTAACAAATATGACGGATTCAACGTTACCTAAGCCGGTGAGCGGTACAATTTATGGGGATACATTGACATTAACGTTTAATCGCTCGATACCGTTGCTACCTACTGGTGCTCAGAGCCAATTCACTGTGAAGCAGAATGGCAGTACGATCGGAATTAAATCTGCCGTGGTTTACGGCACGACCTTGAACTTGACATTCAGTTCGAATTCTACAAGTCCGATGCCGGTATCCATAACGTATACGCCAGGCGCAAATCCCCTTAGAGATCAAAGCGGAAACTTGGTGCCGGCATTTACAGACTTCTATGTGCGGAATGTTCATGACAATGCTCCTCCGACGTTATCTTCTGCCACTCTAAACGGTAACAAGATCGTTTTGAACTACAATGAGGGCTTAAACACGACAAGTGTTCCGCCCAAAAATAGTTTCTCTATTGTCGCGAGCGGTACGAACACGGCTTTGCCGACAATCACAAATGTTGCCGTAATTAATAACACGATAGAACTGACCTTGTCGTCTAGCGTCGCAGCCAATATTCCGTTGTTATTGTACTATTACCCTACTTCACCTGCGATTATTGATCTTTCGAGTAATGCAGCGCCGGCTATAGTAGGATTTAGCTTCACAACGGGGTCAAGCGCTGTTGCCCAACTATCGACGTTAAATGCTACGAACAATCAAATCGCGCTGACCTATTCATCGACCTTAAGCGCGACATCGATTCCGTATATCACGCAATATGGGGCGAAGTTTGATGGAGTCGCCGTTCCAGTTACAGCTGTGTCAGTCTCGGGTACCCAGGTCATACTAACATTATCTACGGCTGTTAGAGTAGGACAGCGAGTAACTCTATCCTATAATGTCTCCGGAGTCCCTCTGAAAGACTCCCTTAGTCAATCCGTGGTCGCATTTACTGATTTAACCGTAACGAATAACGGGGGCAGTGGAACTCCTCTTCCGGGTAATTTGCCGGAATATCTGGAATCCGACGGCGCGGGAGGAGTGCGGTTTATCGTTGATAAAGTCTCGACGGCCGTTTCGGCGGCAACGCCTTCAGGTCGAACGGCTAATAGATATATGATCAACGGGGACAAACTGTTAGCTTCTTTTGATGCTATTAAACAAGGTAGCGGCATAACAGTGCCCATGATTACTTTCAAAGTTCCAACGACGGAAGCTGGAGCGCTTGTAGGTATTCCTTTGAGGGCCATCATGGATGCGACTTCTAAAGCATCGAATGCTTCGTTTCGATTGGATTACGGAGATGTCCAGTTCACGATTCCTTTGAAAGCTATTAACTACAATAAACAATTACAATCAACAGGTGGAGATGTGTCCACAGCTTATATTTTACTGAATATCGAGAAGGTTCAGAACACTCCGCTCGCTTCTTCACTTGCGGGTAGGGGAGCACAATTGCTTGCTACGCCAGCGAATTTCTCTGCAAGTATGTTAGCAGGAGGCAGGGAAAGGGAGATTGACGGTTATGAGACGTATGTCACAAGAACGTTCGTTCTCTCGTCTACAGGAGGTACAGGGAACGGCGACATCTCCGTCGTTCGGATCGACAACGATTCTGGGGATGTGACTTATGTGCCTACCAATATCCAGAATGCAACAGGCGGGGTAAATGTCAACTTTAAGCGTAAAGGAAATAGCACCTATGCGGTAATTCGGAATAACGCTGTTTTCACGGATATGACGAAGCATTGGGCAAGAGATGATGTAGCGATATTAGGTTCTAAATTTATTGTTCGTGGACCGACACTGACTACGTTCTCCCCGGGGAGAGAGATTACGCGGTCTGAGTTCGCCGAGTATATTGCAAGAGGATTAGGGCTAAACGGAGCAACAGCCTCGGCGGCAAAGTTTAAAGACGTGGGAACGACATTCAAAACGGCGTCATATATCGGAGCTGTTAGCGATGCTGGGATTGTTGAAGGTGATACATCAGGGAGATTTAAACCGAATGCGCCGATTACCCGGGAAGAGATGGCAACGATTCTCGTACGGGCTATGAAATACGCCGAAGTGCAGACGACTCCTAACAGTTCCGCGCTTAATGAGTTCAAGGACAAAGCCAAAGTAAGTAGTTGGGCTAAAGACGGGATGGCGACAAGCGTAACAGCAGGTTTCATCAAAGGTTCGACGACGAAGACCATTAACCCGCAAAGTAACGCAACTCGTGCGGAAGCGGCGATTATGATTAAACGATTCTTGGAATATGTGGATTTCTTATGAACCATAGTAGACTAGTAGAACACGGTTTAGAGTGGGTAGGTACAAGTCTACGTCACCCCTTCGATCCAGACTTGCCGGTTCTGTTCGTAGGAAGCAAGATGTTTGCTTTACTAGGCAAGACTGGAGAGTATGAGAGCGTCAACCTCAAGGCGGATCCGGAGGAAGCATGGCTACTTCGGCAGCAATATTCCGGGTCCGTTCTTCCGGGTTATCATATGAACAAGAAACATTGGAACACGGTTGTTCTTGATCGCAAGGTGCCTGATGACGAGGTGCTTGCGATGTTAGAGCAGTCTTATCAGCTTGCTTGGAGCAAGCTGAGTAAGCGGGAACGATTAGAGCTTAAGTAAGGCTTAAATAGGTAAGGCGGCGAACTTCGCCGCCTTTTTTATGTTCGTAGCAAATTTGTCCAAACTATTATTTTTGCCGACTTCCTCTCAACGGTGTAACTTTTCGCCTCTTAAAGAGTCTAATAGAGTAGGGCAATCTAGGAGTCTACGTACTTCTGCCAAATTCTAATAGACTTACGGGAGAACAGAATTACATGCTGCAATTACAACCTACACAAGCTCGACATAAACGAAACCGCCTCATTTTGCCATTTCTCGCAGGGGTATTGATTTTTACCGGACCGTTCAACACGGGTGCCATTCCTACCGCGCATGCCGCCTCTACTGCCTCACAAGCTGCTGTTACTTACAAGCTAGTTCAGCAAAGCGAAACCATCGTAACTTCGGGAGTTCGCCAAATTTCTTACGCATGGGTGCCGTCCGACAAGACTAAAGCAACCGAAATGCTTCACGTACTGCAAGTCGATCTCCAGAATCCGTATGTTCAGCTTAACGCGATGGGCGGCCAGAAAGGCAGCGTAACGTCGAGGCAATCGATTGGAGCGATGACGAAGGAGACGGGAGCGATTGCCGGTATTAACGGAGACGTATTCCGTACGGCTAGCGGTACCGAAGGCGTGCCGATGGGAGCGCAGATTACATCCGGACAACTTCTCGTAAGTACGGAGAAGCTGCAAGGAATGTACGCATTCGGAGTGACGAAGGATCGTCAGCCGATCATCGACAACTTTGTGTTTACGGGCACGGTTACGGCTGCCGACGGCGTAACGACTTTCCCGCTCGCGGGCCTCAATAAGTCCGCTTACCGGACAGAACCAGACAAAGCTTATAGCCATGTTAATGCTTTGTACATGTACACGAACGCTTGGACGGCCTCAGAGCGTCCGGCGAACAGCGCGGCGACTCCAACCGAGGCGCTTGTGGTGGATGGTATCGTGACCGAGATTTCAGTATCAGGAGCCATTCAGACGGCGATTCCAGCCAATGGATATATTTTGCGAGGCCATGGAACGGCGGCAAACTTCATCAAGACGAGTCTGATCGTCGGAGACCGAATCAATACGACAAGCTCGCTCCAATCCGCCGACGGTAAATCCTACGACCCGGCCAGCTTCCAGATGATGGTCAGCGGTCATACCCTGCTGCTGAATAACGGAGCTGCGGTACCTTTCACTAGAGATATCAGCGGAGTGAGCGGAAGCGCGGATCGGGCGCGTACGGCAGTCGGATATTCAAAGGATGGCACAACCGCCTATCTGTTAACCGTCGAAGAAAACGGCGGGCGCGAAGGCGTTACTCTTAAAGAATTACAGCAAATGTTAGTAGAGCTCGGCGTATGGAAAGCGGTCAACATGGACGGCGGCGGATCGACGACGATGGTGTCCCGACCGTTAGGAGAGTTCCAGACCCAGTTAACCCACCCAACGTTTTATGGAACGACGCAGCGACAGGTGACGAACGGAATCGGCGTGTATACGACGGCTCCTCAAGGAACGCTGAAAGGGATCGTGGCCAGCGGTGCCCGTACGTTATTCATGGGCCAGCAAGCGACCTACTCTCTGAAAGCTTACGATTCCTATTACAATCCGATAGATCCGAACGGCCTGCAGCCGACATGGAGCCTGGATAAACAATTGGGAGCGTTCGTTGGCGGTACGTTCACGGCATCGAAGCCGGGTTCGGCAATGCTGCAAGTGAACGCGGGCGGCAACGCTTCGGATTCGATTCCGATCGAAGTCATCGGAGAAGCCCAAGTGTCGAAGCTGCTGGTCGAGCCGAACACGGCGGTACTTAAGCCCGGTGCTGTCATTAGCATGCAAGTTAAGGCGCAGTTGACGGACGGCAGACAGCTTAACGTTCCTGCATCCTCGGTGTCATGGGAATTCCGCGGTTTCACCGCGACTTCAAGCGACGGCAAAATAACCGTCAATAAAGTTCAGAACAACATTGCAGCCGGATATGCGATAGCCAGGTATGACGGATTCGGTGCGGTTGCCGTGTTAGCGCCGGGTACGGAGAGGGCGTTGGAAGATTTCGAGAACGTTTCCTACAACGTCGGATTCAGCGCTACGCCAATCGAGACTGTCGGAGCCGCGTCGATCATGACGGGAATTCCGGGACGCGAAACTTCCAAAGTACTGGCGATGGATTATGACTTCACGGTCGGATTTGGCAAGAGATTCGCCAACGCCGTCCTCAATAACGGCAAAGGAATTACGATCGAAGGCACGCCAAGCTCGCTTTCCCTGGATGTGCTCGGCGACCAAAGCATGCACTGGTTAAGAGCGGAGTTTACGGACGTTAACGGCAAGACCGTATACGCTACGATCGCGGATCAGATCGATTGGGCGGGATGGAAGAACTTCCGCGTCGACTTGGCTGCTGCCGGTCTTAAAGGCACCTCCAAACTGACCAAGTTGTATATCGTGAACAAGGAAGAGGACCAGGACGAGCGGGCTATGCAAGGGCAGCTTGCGTTCGACAATCTGTCCTTGCAGTATCCTCCGGATCAGATCGCGGTTGCTCAACCTACGATCGTGATGACGGTCGGGAAGAAACAAGCTACGGTCGATGGCAAGAAAACGATGTTGCCGGGAGCTCCTTTCGTGCAGAAGGGGACCAATACCAACTACTTGCCGCTACGGTTCGTCGCGGATAGTCTCGGGGCGCAGGTCGTCTGGAACAATAAGGCGAAAAGAGTAACGGTGCTGCGTGGAGATAAAATGTTGGAATTGTGGGTGGGAAGCGACAATATGACGGTTAACGGAGTTCGTCAACCGATCACGGTTGCCCCTATGGTCATTAAAGGCAGCGTCTACGTTCCGGTGCGCGTGATTTCGGAACAATTAGGCCAGAAGGTAGATTGGGAGAGCAAAACGAAAACCATTACAATTCACTAATTTTACCCGAAACTCCTAAACCGTTCACGATGAAACTAAGAAATATGATATGATGTAAACAATGCTAGCAAGTGCCGAGAGGCCTTGCCTGGCTAATCTTGCAGGATTTTCAATCGGGCGAACTTTGATTAGGGGAGTCGTATTATGGATTTACATGTGGACCAAATAGATCGCGTGATCCAGAATGCGATCTCCGTTATGGAAGATAGCAAAGTTCAAGTTTTTGAAATTTGCGAGGTCGCCCGACGAGAACTTCTTACCCTAAACCAAGAGCTGGAAACCGTATTAAGAGATACCTCGGAAACGATAGATAAGGTAGACCGACTGGAGCGGGACTATCGTCTTGCGCGAATCCGGCTCACGGAAGTGAGTCGGGATTTCGTAAGGTTCTCCGAGCAGGATATTAAATCCGCTTACGAGAAGGCAACCCAGTTGCAACTGGATCTGATGGTGTACAGGGAGAAAGAAAACTACCTGAAAGCCCGTCGGGACGAGTTGCAGCAACGCGCGAAAAACGTAGAGCTTTCCATCGAAAGAGCGGATACAATTAATTTGCAGATGAGCGTCGTGCTTGACTACTTATCCGGCGATCTGACTCAAGTGACCCGCATTTTAGAATCGGCGAAAAATCGGCAAATGATCGGACTCAAGATCATATTGGCTCAGGAAGACGAGCGTAAACGGATCGCTAGGGAAATTCATGACGGTCCGGCGCAATCTCTGGCCAATCTGGTGCTGCGAACGGAAATCGCGGAGAGATTGCTCGATACGAAAGACCTTGAGGTCGTTCGCAGCGAACTCATCGATCTGAAATCTCAAATCCGCATCGGTTTGGAAGAAATCCGTAAAATCATTTTCAACCTTCGACCGATGGCTTTGGATGACTTGGGACTAGTGCCTACTCTCCGGAAATTCGTCCAGGATTTCGAGGAGAAGACGAGGATCAGGGCGGTTTTCGATACATCGGGTAAAGAGAAGCGACTGCCTAGCGCCATGGAAGCCGCGATGTTCAGGCTTGTGCAAGAAGGGTTCAATAACGCTTTGAAGCACGCTCAGCCGACATTCGTGTCGCTCGAAATGATTTTTCTCGAAAATACGATACAGTTACTGATAGAAGACAACGGTGTTGGTTTTAGTATGGATCAGATAGAAGCCAGAGCGAAATCTCACGCTAATTTCGGTTTGATCGGAATGAAAGAACGCGTAGAGTTACTTCAAGGGAAAATCGATTTCGATTCTAAAATAGGGCAGGGCACCCAAATCAGGATCAACGTCCCCATTAAAGCGGAGTCAGGAAAGGAGTTAATCGCACATGGAGAATAAAACGGCTGTACGTAAGATTAAAGTACTCCTTGCCGATGATCATCAGCTTTTTCGGGAAGGGCTTAAGCGAATACTAAACATGGAGAACGATTTGGAGGTCATCGGAGAATGCGGTGACGGAATCCAGGTACTCGAGTTCTGCAACAAAGAAAAGCCGGACGTTGTCCTGCTCGACATCAACATGCCGACGGAGAACGGCGTAGTGGCGACCGAGAGGCTTCGCGATATTTTTCCGGAGATCAAGGTGATCATCCTCTCTATCCACGATGACGAGAGCTATGTGTTCGAAACTCTTCGCAAGGGCGCGACGGGTTATCTGCTCAAGGACATGGAAGCGGAATCGCTCATCAATGCCATCCGCACGGTGGCGGAGGGACATGCATACATACATCCAAAGGTAACGGGCAAATTGATCAATCAGCTTCGCCGGATGACCTATCTCGACGAGATCGGCGCGACGTCCGGAGCTGCGGCCAGCCGGGAGACGGTTACGAAATTCATCCCGCGCGGCAACAACCCGCTTACTCGCCGCGAAGCGGAGGTGCTTCGCTTGATGGCCGAAGGCAAGAGCAACAAGACCATCGGAGAAAATCTCTTCATCAGCGAGAAAACGGTCAAAAACCACGTCAGCAGCATTTTGCAGAAAATGGAAGTGGACGATCGTACGCAAGCGGTTATCAACTCGATCAAATACGGCTGGGTTACTCTTTAAGCTGGCAGCGAAACCCCTACATAATCGAACTTCACACCGTTCGCGGCAACTGGTCTTTCAACCGACCTGGTGCCGCGAATTTTTGCGTTTTGCCACCTCGCACCAAACACTCCGCCACCCCGTAGACTCGCTTCTCCAACCAACTAAATCGCTTCGGGTCATATTCCCTGCAGCTTGCTGCGAAGAACTAACACGAAGTTAAGAGAGTACCCCTCAACTTACTGCGGGGAAGTGTATTCTTGCTTGTTACGGTCAATATGACCGTAACAACGAGGAAAAACTAAAATTAGTATATTGAGACGGTCAAAAAGGCCGTATCAGCAAGCATTTTCACTGATTTACAGCAAAAAAGAAGGTTGTAACGGTCAAAAAGGCCGTGTCAGACAGTAAGGGAAGAAGAAACTGATCCCAGACGTTCAAATTGACCGTGTCACAAATCAAATGCCTAATAAATCGAGACTTACAGATGGACTCACGCGGTAAAATTTGATTTGTTGGGGTTGTATGTTGGTTGGTGGAAGAAGCAGGTTCTGATCAAGGAGACCATGCAGCAGTTTGCGAGCTTTTTTGTCGCCAATATGGAGATGCGTACACACTTCTGAAACGACCAGTTTGCTGGAGCGGCGTAATCCGAGTCTTAGAATATCCCTTTCCTCTGCTGATAGCCTAACGATTTGATCTGTATTTTTACCATAAACCCAGCGGCCCATGAACTGTTGCAGTATCTGCTGGCACATGCGAGGTCGTTCAACAACATCATCAAAGGAAAAGCGAAGGACTTTCCAACCATCAAGGATGAGATGATTCTGTCGCATGAGGTTGTCCGAGAACTTCGTACGACTAATGTCTTTGGCATGAGAATTAAACCCATTAAATTCAATATCAAGCATGACATGATCTAACAAGAATGCGTAATCCAAGAATCGAATGCCATCCTTAAAATCGCTGACTTCATGTTCTGGATATAAGTTGTCAAAGTTCTGGAACGCAGGCCACCATACATTTTCGAGCAACAACTTCTCACCATGCCCATGCCCTTCAACTAGCCTTCTCAAGCTTTCTCCGCGCCTAGCTTTCTTGTGTCTCTCTAAGAAATGCGTGTAAGCAGTTTCGAAATCCATCCGTATTGCCTCCCTAAAATAAAATAGCCACTCACCCGTTCAACTAGAGCTGAACGAGAAAGTGGCGTGTGCTTCACGACCATAATAGATACGGATTTGAAATTATGCTTATTGTAGTTAACGTGGATAAAAATGTCAATCGCATTTCGCGGACTACGATAGATATGCAGAGTGGCTCAACAATTCATGAGTTCGGAACTCCCTTCCCGTCTAAGGCATATATTGTTGAACGAGTAGACGAAACGACGGAATACGGCGATATTCTTCGTTTGCGTCGCTCACCTTCAGATTAAAGGAGGTGGCCGCGATGATTCCCGGATTATTGTGGATTATCGGCTTTTACGCAGCGGCTGTGGCACTCGTTCACTGGCTAATCAGGCGGAGTTCGGGCGAAGAACGACGCCACTATGTGCTCGTAGCGGGCAACCACCAAATGCAGATCGAATGGTATATTAGGGCTTTGCAACAATTTTCGAGACGAACCGGGACGGAAATCGGGATTACGGTTGTGCTGGAGCAGTCTTCGGACGATACGGGTAAGATCATGGAACGGTTTGCCCGAGGGGGAACCGGGATTGACTGGGTAAGAAAAGATGCGGGCGCAATGGAAAGCAGGCAATCCGTGTCCGCGGATCCCAAAGCCGTATGGGTGGAACTGGCTAGCACGGAAGACTTGGCCCGACTGCCGTTGTGAGTGGAATTGTAGAAGAGGAGTGCTGAAAAAGAATTGCCGAAGATCCGATTTTGTCATACAATCAACTTAATAAGTATGGAATGGAATTCCGGGTGAAGCACACTTCGGATCGCCGCGACGGCGATTTGGGAGTGTGTTTTTTTGTCGTTTGGCTTGTAGGTGGAATTAGCGAGGGGAGAGGGTGAAGTCATGAAGGTTGTTCTTTATGCGGTTCAAACGAGGATAGGATGCAGGGCGTTGCTATCGGTTGCTTGGGAGGTGGATCAGGAATATTGGAGCAGCAAGGCCGATCTGATGATAAGGGCAAGAGAACTTGTGCCGCTGGGGATGGCTGATCGGGCATGCAAATTGCTGAATGCGCGTTGGGATAAGGAATCGAGTCCGGTTGGAAAACAAGTCGACGAAACGAACTCGGATTGGGTGGAAGTATTCGGACAGGCGGTTGGAATTGCATGGGCTGGCTTCAATCATGAGGGAGGGGGCTCACCTGAGATCGTACAAGTGAAATCTATGATTACGCGCCCGAAAGTTGCGAGAGAGCTCGCGGAGGCAGCCCGCTTGGCCGGAGAGCTCCTTGCAGGTCGCTCCCTGCTGAAGGAAGAAGCGACTCAACTGCTTGCCAGCGTTTCGTCCATTGCGACGGCGGATCCTCTCGCCGTCCTGCAGCAAGCTTCGCTTGCCGGAGCCCTGCAGCTCGCCGCTGCCGTGGCCCCTCTCCCGGCCGCTCCGCCGCAAAGCGGCTTCCGCGGTTGGGCTTCGCGGCTGCGCCTCGCTCGCCTCTACGGGCCGGGCGGCAAGCCTAGCCGGCCCGAAGAGCTGATCTGCGGCCGCTGCGGTAGCGGCAGGGATAAGCTGCGACGCACGCCTTGCGCCGCCTGCGGACAAGCCTGCGCTTATTGCGAGGCTTGTTTAGCGATGGGGCGCAGCCGCGAATGCGAGCTGCTCGTCATTGGCGTGCCGCGGCAGGGTGCTGAGCAATCGCGTCTGTCCGTGGCTTCGCGTAACGCTGGACACTCACGTAGCTTTTTTTCCGCGCCGCAAGGCTCTGTGCAATCGTATCTGCCCGTTGTTCTAAGCAACGCCTCACAATCGCCCAGCTCATTATCCGCGCCGCAACTCGCCGATCCATCACGTCTGTCCGAGCCTTCGCGTAATGCTGCCCTATCGCCTGACTCTTTTTCCGCGCACAACAATGCACGTTCCGCACAAAATGTTTCCCTCCCCACCTCCAATGAAACCACCCCAAACCTCACCGATCGCTGGGGACTAAGCCCCGCCCAAAGCGACGCAGCCGCCAAAGCGCTAGCTTATCTGAACGCTCCGTACGAAACACGGATAGGCCATTCTTTCCTGCTCTGGGCAGTCACGGGCGCCGGCAAAACCGAAATGATATTTCCGCTGCTGGAAGCGGTGCTTGCCCGGGGCGGGCGGGCGCTGGTGGCGACCCCTCGCAGAGATGTCGTGCTCGAGCTTGCGCCAAGGCTTGCTAAAGCTTTTCCGCATTACGAACGCGTCGTCCTGTATGGAGGAAGCGCCGATCGCTGGGAGAATGGGGCACTAACGCTGGCCACGACGCATCAATTAATGCGGTTTCAGGAAGCATTCGACCTCGTGTTGATCGATGAGTTGGATGCGTTCCCCTATCATAACGATGCCATGCTTCACTACGCGGCGGACAAATGCCGCAAGAAAAGAGGCACCACCGTCCTGCTCAGCGCGACTCCTCCTTTACCCTTACAGCGGGCGGCAGCCAAGGGACGACTCCCGAATGCGAGAGTCCCGGTGAGATATCACCGCCATCCCTTGCCGGTACCGCAACGCGTCACCCTCGCGTCGGTCACCGATATGCTTCGCAAACAAAACTTGCCGCCGAAGCTAGTTAAACCACTTCAACATTCTATCCAGCGCGGCGCGCAAATTTTTCTGTTCGTTCCCTACGTCAAACAAGTCGAACCGATCGTCCAGCTTCTTCGGCGCTACGCCCAACAGCTTCGGATTTCGCCGCTAGCCATATCGGGCACCTCCTCCAAAGACGAAGTACGCACGGAAAAAGTCGTTTCGTTTCGCGAGCACGCTATCCAATTGCTTGTGACGACTACAATCCTTGAGCGGGGAGTAACGATTCCCAAGAGCGACGTGTATATTTTGGATGCCCATAATCGCTTGTTCGACGCTGCATCGCTTGTTCAAATGGCCGGAAGAGCCGGTCGTTCGGCTGCCGATCCATACGGAGGAGTGTTTTTCGGGGCTCCCGAATGGACATCATCTCAGCGCGGAGCGATCCGGCAAATTAACGAAATGAACGGATTGGCCAAGCGGCGGGGATATTTCACGCCATCGTTAGAGCCGGATCCCGTTCGCTGAGCGGTAAAAAATGCCACGGTTTGTAACTTTCCAACCTTATCCTTCGTCTGATTAGGAGAGAATGAGATGCGATTACATATCAGTACATGGTTTGCCCCGAGCGGATTACCCTGTCCCATATGCGGACGAAACGCTCAACAAACGGATTCAGGCGCAGTAGCAATACCTATCCAGCACGGAGAGCCCCGGAGGATTCTATCCGCTTTATGCTTCTCCTGCAGACGGTCGATCCCATGGATCATTCATCCGGTTTGCCGAATATGCGGCAGGGCGGAACGCTGCGAGGATTGTATACGAAGACAGCATCGTAGCTATTCCATCAGCCGGTGCGCCGTTCGTTACGACAATCAGATGAGGGATTGGCTGGCTCTCTACAAATATCGCGGTAACGAGGGGGTCGAGTCCGTACTTGCGGCTATGCTTGCTTTTGCTTACGAGCGGCTTTGCCTAAGTACATCCGCTAGTTTCGATGCGATCACTTCCGTGCCGTTGGCGCCCGAACGATTGTTGGACAGGGGATACAACCAGGCGGAACGATTAGCGCAGCGATTGGCCGAATGGTATGGGCTGAACTACCATCCGATGCTCCTGCGTCTCCGTCACACCGAGAAACAAAGTCTCAAAACTCGTCGAAGCCGCGTCACAGACATGAGAGGCAATTTCGCGGCCGTCTCGTCAGATTTATTTTCCGGAAAAATCCTTCTCGTAGACGATGTTTATACGACCGGAAGTACTCTCGACGAGTGCGCGCGGATCTTAAAAAAAGCTTCCCAAACGAATGACTCCACGGAAATTTACGGACTTCTATGGGCGAGATCATAGTAATTTCAGTAATAGATGACAAAGGATTGTTCTTTTCGACGAGATTCGTCCGTGCTATGATAAAGTAACCTGCGATTCGGCAGGAAAATAGATTAGGTGAGTTAAGCACCGGAAGGAGGCACCATGGAACGTCGCGCAAAATTAACGGAAATCGATATCGTTCGTGGGATCGCCATCCTCGGCGTGCTAATGGTCCATTCCACTTCGTTCGCTACGGTGGATATGAAGGAAGCTAGCGTGTACGGGGTATATAATTTTCTAAATATCTTTTCAAAAATAGGGACGACCTCGTTCATCCTGTTAAGCAGCTTTGTCCTCTTCTACAACTATTATCCGCAACCGCTCACGGTTCAGCGTTTTAAGAAATTTTACCGCAACCGGTTGTTATATATCGTTGTGCCTTATTTGATTTTTTCGGCCGTTTACTTCTTGCTCCGATGGTATCAGAACGGCTTCGCTTGGGAAATTTCCGAGATGTGGCCTAGCTTCTGGAGTAAAGTATGGAGAGGCCAAGCCTATACGCATTTGTATTTTGTGTTCATCAGCATTCAGTTATACCTGTTGTTCCCGATTTTGCTGCTCCTAATGAAACGTTTCAAGTGGCTGGCGGCTTCGGCTGTCTTTGTTGGCGTTGCACTACAGTGGGCGTTTTTCCTTTACAACAGAGAGTATTGGCAGGTCACTAACCGCGGCAGTTGGTCGCCGACTTACTTCGGGCAGTATTTCCTCGGGGCATGGCTCGGTATTTACTTCGATCGGATTAAATCGTGGCTGATCATCGCGAAGGAAAATATAACGAAATCCAAAGTTACCGTATGGATTGTTCTATGGGCGGCATGGCTGGCTTCCGGAATTGCTTACGTTAATATTTTCTATAACGCGCGACTTCATGGGACCCGTTACAGTAATGCCTTGTATGACGGGCTTTGGGATATCTATACGATGCTCACGCCGCTCGTTCTCATTCAAGTTGCTTTTCTGATCGGCGGACGGATGACATCCTCCTTCTGGGTCGGAAGACTTCGCCACTTGGGAATCGTCTCGTTCGGCGTATACTTGTTCCACCCGTTGGTGTTATTGGTATATAGGAAATATCCACTGACAAGCGGCGGGACGATGGTCCATCATGCTTGGTATGCCGGCGGATTCCTCTGCGCGTTGATCATCTCGTGGATCGTCGTAACGGCTCTTAGCCGATTGACCGGTTGGTCTTGGCTGTTGTTCGGCAGCGTTCCTGCCCAATTGAAGTCAGCCGGCGAAGCGAAAAGACCGACCGAACCGACGACTTCATCGCCTTCGGCTTCTGCCTAATAAACAAATGAATGGCGATATTTTGCAAAATTTAGTACAATACATGTAATTTGAGGTCGTTTAATGTCGGAGAACGGGGAGATGATTCAGTGAATTTAACTTACTGCCCACGGTGCGAAAAATTGTTCGACAAAAATTTCCGCGATGTCTGCAATAGTTGCTATCAAGATTTGGAGAAGGATTACGAGAGATGCGTCGAACATCTGCGCAAGAACAAAGGCTTGGATATCCAGCAGCTATCCGATGAGATGGAAATCAGCATCAAACAGATTACTCGTTGGATCCGCGAAGGCCGGATATCGTTGGTTAATGCTCCCAATATGTCCTACCCGTGCGAATCTTGCGGTATCCTCATTAGGGAAAGCCACTTGTGCGAATCTTGCAAGAAACGGCTGCAACGGGACGTCAAGAATGCGGGCTCTAAAGGGATGCTGCAGCATAATCCGAATGACGATAAGAACAGAGGCGCGTATCGGATCGGAGATCGTCTTCACGATCGCGGTAAATAATAGAAGCTCTAAACATTTCATAAACTTTGACCGATAATAGGGGTAGACATTATCGGTTTTTTTATTTATAGAGGTGATCTTACGTGAAAATTAACGATACACAGCGCATTGGTGCTTACCGCACTTATCAGCAACAGAATGATGCTCGCGCGAACCAAACCACGGGCAAACGTCGTAAGGACGAGGTTCAATTTTCCGCGGAGGCTATGGAGATGTTGAATTCCAGACAACCCGCAGCCGATCCGGACAGAACTAAACGCATTGAACAGTTGAAGAATGATGTAGCTACTGGCAATTATCATGTTGAAGATAAACTCATTATCGAGAAGCTTTTGCCTTTCTTTAGATAACGGGAACGGGGGATGACAAGTGGCTTTTCAACCTCTTATGGATTCATTGCTTCAGATGCATTCCTTATATGCGAAGTTAGTAGAGCTTGGTCATCAGAAGAAAGATCGAATCGTGCACAATCAATTAAGCGATCTTACGCTGACCTTGTCGCATGAATCGAAGGTGTTGAAGTCTCTTGCTGCCGCGGATCAAGTTCGACTAAGCGCTTTAACGGCCTTCCAACGGGAAGCGGGACTTAAGGAAGATCCGAATATGCGATTGGAAGATGTCGCTACATATTGTACGGGCGCGGCGAACAAACAAGCCATCAAGGAAATTTCTATGGGAATGTCCGAACAAATTCAGGCCTTGAAAACATTGAACGAGACGAATCAGCTTCTCGTTCATCATGCGTTGGATATTGTTAATCACACATTGGATTTGTTAGTAGGTAGTCCGGAAGACGAGATGGTTTACAGGAATCCAACCCAAAGCGGTTCCTACGCGAAACGAAATTCTTACTTCGATACCCGAGCATAATCGGGGATATTCGTAGAATAATACCCGAATTAACGGAGGGGTTCACTTAATGAGATCCACTTTTCATGGTCTTGAGACAAGCAAACGCGCCATTCTTACCCAAACTACGGCATTAACCACCCTGGGGCATAATATTGCGAATGCCTCGACCGAAGGTTATACGAGACAAAGGGTAAACCTCTCTGCTACGCGACCGCTTGAAGCGTCGGGGATGAATCGCAGCGTCAACCCGGGACAGATCGGTACGGGCGTTCAATATGATTCCATTACCCGCGTTAGAGATAGTTTTCTTGATCTGCAATATCGCAGAGAGAATCAAACGTTCTCCTCTTGGGAAGTTCGTAACAGTACGATCAGATCTATCGAAGGAATTATTAATGAACCGTCCGGTACGGGGTTGAGCTCGGTCATGAATAAGTTTTGGAATTCGTGGGAAGTGTTGAATAGGGATCCGACGCTATTAAGCGCAAGGATCGATGTTGTAGGATCTGCCGTTAACTTTGCGGATACTCTGCAGCATGTCGGCAAATCTCTGGTAAACGTAAGCGCGGATATCGATAGCAATATTTCTTCTAAGGTGAACGAAGCGAACGTTATTACTCAAGAGATATCGCAACTGAATGCCTTTATTCGGCGCACGGAAGCATTCGGCGATAACGCGAACGATTACAGGGATCAACGGGACGTGCTGATCGACAAGCTTTCGGCTATCGTGGACGTTCAAGTGACCGAGACGCCTGAAGGCGAAATTTCAATTTTATCCGCCGGCGTTGAAGTCGTGAACGGCGATGAGTTTACTCTATTGACCGATGCCAATGCGGAAACGGCTACAGCGGGGCAACTACATGGTTATGTTCAGTCCAAGGATGAAGTCAGCCATATAACGAACCAACTGAACGCGATGATTAATACGCTCGTACAAGGCGAGGCTAAAGTCACTCTGCCGAATGGATACGTGACTAGCACCGATATGATTGCGGACAATGATGTTACGCTATCTGACGGTACGGTGATCACGGCTGGTTCCACGATTGCTGCGGGTTCCCAGATTGCTTCGGAAGCTAAGTTCACCGTTCAAGGCTTTAACGGTCTTCATCAACTGGGTTACAGTCAATCTGATCCGGCGACTTCCGGAATTCCTTTTTTCGTTACGTCGGATGGAACGACTACTTTCGATATCATGAATATCCAAGTCAACCCGGCGATCCAGCAAGATACGA
Organism: Cohnella herbarum; assembly: GCF_012849095.1. Taxonomy (NCBI): domain Bacteria; kingdom Bacillati; phylum Bacillota; class Bacilli; order Caryophanales; family Paenibacillaceae; genus Cohnella; species Cohnella herbarum. The sequence goes on along the minus strand of NZ_CP051680.1, from coordinate 4,685,629 downwards.
ATTTAATAGCTGCATCTGGGAAATACGAATCCAACGGGGCTGTCAATACGACTATTAAGGGGAATAGCGATATCGCCCATGCTTTGGCGAGCCTGCGTGATTTCGCGTTCAGCTTTCCTTCGGCATTAACGAACTTAACATCTGGGACTACGGATGATTACTTCCGTGCCGTCACGAGCGACTTGGGAACGAGATCCGCTAACGCCGAACGGTCAATGAATAATCAACAGGAATTGGTCGACTCCGTAATGATCCGTCGCCAATCCGTTAGCGGAGTGTCGCTTGACGAGGAAATGGCAGATATGATCAAGTTCCAACACGCATATAATGCAGCCGCTCGTAATATGACCGCGGTAGATGAAATGTTAGATCGTATAATCAACCAATTGGGATTAGTTGGTAGATAAGGAGGCTTAAGGCGATGCGGGTAACGAGCATGATGAAAACAACGCAACTATTAGGCAATTTGCGAAACATGAACTCCGAAATCAACGATTGGCAGAATAAGTTGGCCACGGGACAGAAGATTCATCGGCCAGGGGACGATCCGGTCGGGATTGGTTACCAGATGAGATACGATACGGAATTGGGCCGTAGCGAGGAATTTCTCGAGAACTCAAGAACCGGCGGCGGAATTCTGAAAACGATGGATTCTTTAATGCAACAGACGAACGATGTACTGAAGAGAGCGAAGTTGATTACTCAACAAGCTTCGACCGGAACGGTGCCTGCGGACGTCAGGGAATCTATTGCGGCCGAGATGAAGCAACTTAAAGAACAGTTAGTCCTCATAGGTAATAGTAGCTATAACGGCCGGTACTTATTCAATGGACAGAAGACCGATCAAGCCCCGTATACATCGGGTAATGCGGCTAACGACATAACCGATAAAGGGGTTTATTACCTAAACATTAGTTCGTCGGTTTCCGTGCCGGTAAGCCTGACTGGCGAAGAAATTTTCGGAACGGCGGGAGATCCGGACAATACCTTTAAGATATTGGAAGATACGATCGATGCTCTTGAAGCTAACGATCAAACGGCATTACTGGCGAACATGGATCGTTTCGACATCGGAGCGGACAGAATTTCGAAAATGTGGGCGGAGATCGGGGCGCGGACCAACCGCTTCGAACTCGTGGAAAATCGGATTCTGGATCAGCAGGTTTCCTTGAAAGAGCTTAGAGGGAAAGTAGCCGATGTCGATATGCCGGATGCGATCATGCAGCTTAAGATTCAAGAAAATGTCCTGCAAGCGGCGCTCTCTACCGGTGCTAGAATCAGCCAATTATCGTTGATAGATTTCATTCGATAATATAATCCTCTATTTATCACGAGGGGGTGTTCGATATCAATGAGATCAGGTCAGGTCCTCCTATGGGAATCCCCAAAGCTCAGCCTGTGCGTACGGTAACGCCCCCGGTTGAAGTGAAGGCGGGACATATCGCCGCCAAGCTGGAGATCCGTAATCACCAAGCCGAGATTACTACGGACTGGAGACAGGTGTGGGACGAGCTGGGGCTGCGCAGGCCATCTTCTTTTCAACGAGAAATTGAAGGCAAGATGGCTGCCGAATACGCGCAAGATCTCGCTGCTAACGTTAGCCAGGGAGATGAGTCCGGGGATTTACGAAGGCCTTCCAAGCCTAATATTTTCGGCAGGCAAGCGTACGAGGATTATATGCGGAAGAGCAGGGTGGAAGTAGCGATTGACGTAGCTCCGAAGTCGCCCGTTAAGTTCGATGTCCGAGTGCATCCGCCGGAAATCGACGTGCAGACCCGTCCTATAGCAGGAACGAAGACATGATTATGGAAATGAAAGGTGAGTGGCGTCGTGGCGCATCAAGAGTCGATTATTCACAGTGAACGTTACGGCGAACTTCGCCTATCAGACAACCAGATCATTCGGTTTGACAAAGGGATTATCGGATTGCAGGAGATCGGTGCTTATGGACTTGTTGCCATAGAGGATTCACCCTTCTACATTTTGCATGCGTTGCATGAACAGCTTAGCTTCGTACTCATACCGGCAGAGAAAGCGGTTGAAGACTATGGTTTCAACATTGACGCCGAGACGATAGAACTGTTGAGTATCGAAAGTTATGAAGACGTTGTTATTTTTTTGATCGTCAACATTATTGACGATGTGTTGCACGTGAATTTAAAAGCTCCCATATTAATAGCTCCCAATCAACGTACCGGCTGTCAATTCATCATTCATCAGAGCGATTATCCGATCCGGCTTCCATTGACCGGCAAGGAGGAGAACTGATGCTTGTACTGAAGAGAAAAGTCGGAGAAAAAGTCATGTTGGGAGACTCTATAGAAATACAAGTGCTTGCAGTCGAAGGGGAAACCGTAAAATTAGGCTTCGTCGCTCCACGTCACATCCAGATCTTACGCAAGGAGCTATATGAAGGCTTGCTCTTGGAGAATCTCCAAGCAGGCCAGCCTGATTCCTTACAAAGTTCACAAGTACTCGGTTTGCTTAAGAGCTTCAATAAGCTGAGATCTGATAAGGATGAGGAGTGATTGACATGGCTAGTTTCGGCGGTGTTAGCGGTGTTCAGAAGACGGAGATGCCAAAGTACGAATTCGGCGATCAAAGGAACTTGGCGAAGGATAAGTACGCAGGAGAAAGTACGGTTGAGGCTAAGGCCTCGACAACTTCCTTCGTACAAAAGGAAGATTTGACTGCGTTCGATATTAGTAACTTGAAAGAGGAAGAAAAGAAGAAGCTGGATGAAGAGCTCAAGAAGATGAACGATACGTTGGCGTCTTCCGGGAAAATGCTGAAGTTTAAGTATGACGAGAAGGCGAAAGCGACTTATGTTGAAGTCATCGATGCGGAATCGCAGAAGGTTCTCGTAAGTTTACCGCCGGAATTTCTAATCGATCTTTCAGTCAGGATGAAAGAGCTAATCGGGATGTTTCTTGATAAACGGTTGTAATTTGGAAAGGCTGCATAAAAGGGTTATATAAGTTGGGGGGAGGATTAAGCGATGAGCGGAATAAGTTTGAACGGATTGGCGTCAGGACTAAATACAGGCGAAATGATAGAATCTTTAATGAAGCTTGAACGCATTCCATATGAAAAACTTGGTACGAAGAAGAGCACATTGTCCGAGGAACAAGGGTTAATTAGGGGTATTAATACGAAGTTGGTTACTTTACGGAGTGCCGTAGCCGACTTAATGTATAGTACTTCTTATAATTTGACATCTGCTAAAGCTAGCGACAGTTCTGTATTTAGCGTAACTGCAACGGATCAAGCCGTAACGGGAAGCTACAATGTTAATGTTACTCAATTAGCTAAGAAACATGTGGTTAGTTCGGGCGAGTTTTCGAAAACGGGTCAGGACCTAACGGCAGGGGCTAAGTTTAACTTGTTTGGAAGCGGTGGTGCCACAGCTGCCGAGATTACGATAAAGGGTGCCAATAATCAGGAAGTTCTGAATAATCTTAAAAACGATATTAATGCCGCCAAGAAGGGCGTAACTGCAAGTATTGTGGAGACCACGCCGGGTAAACAAACGTTGGTGCTGACAACGGATAAGTTCGGTGCGGATGCGGATATACAATTTGGGACAATGCCTGGAACCCCGGATGGTCACGTTTATCTGGATGGTTCGGATGCATTGCTTAAATCGCTCGGTATTAAGAAAGCCGATAATAGCTTAAACACAAGACAATCGGCTCAGAATGCGACTGCGGAAGTTAACGGGATAACGGTCTCATCGGCTAGCAACGAGCTGAAGGATATTATTCCCGGAGTTACGATTAACTTGTTAAAAGAAAATGCTTCCAGCACGATCACGGTAGCAACCGATACGGACAAGATAGCCGCGAAAATCCAAACCTTCGTCGACGCCTATAACGATGCGATTACCGCGGTACGCTCAAATAGTGCCAAGGATGCTAAAATGCAAGGCGATTCAACGTTGCGCACTTTACAATCCGAATTAAATGAACTAGTTAACGGTCAAGTCAAAGGTACCGGAGCTTATAAGTTCTTATTCGAAATCGGACTTGAAATAGACAAGGGTGTTACAAGCGGAAAAGAAATGACCGGTAAACTGACCTTTGATAAAAATAAGTTTACCGAAGCTTATAATAAAGATCCGGGAGCGGTTGCCGACTTATTCAGTTCCAATGCAGCTGCTGCTAATAAGGATAAAGGAATAGCTACTCGTCTATACAATGGATTATTCAATTGGACTAAAACCGGGACGGGATTATTGGCTTATAAGGTATCCGGTTATGATGCGGATCTGAAGACCATTACGCAGCAAATGGAAGATATGAATTTGCGTTTAACGATGAAAGAAAAGCAGTTACAAAAACAGTTCACTGCAATGGAGACGGCGCTGTCATCGCTTAATAACGAGAAGTCGTGGATGTCAAGCCAAATCAATTCGTGGGGCTAATTTCCGTTATCGTAGCAAGAAGTGACAAGGAGATGGAAATTCGGTGACTGTACAACACATGCCTGGATATCAAGCTTATCAGAAGAACAAATACGAGACAGCATCGCCTCACCGACTTATTCTAATGTTATATGACGGAGCATTAACCAACATAAACAGAGCTAAACAAGCCCTTGATTCAAGTCGGCAAGCCGATGCTCATAAGTTTATCCAGAAAGCGCAGGCTATCGTGTTTGAGTTGATGGCGTGCTTGAACGAGGAGCAGGGCGATGTTATCGCTAAGAATCTTAAGGAGATCTATTTCTATTTGGTTAACCAGCTTACTCAAGCGAATATTCATAAGCAAAAAGAACTTTTGCTAGAGTCTGAAACTATCCTTGGCGATCTCCGCCAAACATGGAACCAGTTAGGGAAAGAGGTTGCCAATGGGAACGGCTGATGTTGCCGCGAGAATTCGTGAGTGGCAGATGGGCTACGAACAGCTAGCGAAGATCAGTATGGAGCAGCTTACACTGCTTAAGTCCATGTCTCCGGAAGATCAACTTTGGACACGTATGCAGCAATTAACGGAAAAGAAAACGGCTACTCGGGTTGAGATAGAACGGATTCAGAAGTCGCTGAAAAGTGATCTCGGCACTGAAGAGATGAAACGATTATTTCAAGCAGAAATACAAGCAACGGCTGAATCAGCAAGAGTTCTGACAACCGAATCGGCTTTTAAGATCGAAACGATGATGGTTTCAACCGGTGCTGAGTTGGGTTCGGCTAAGACTCAACGAAAAGTTTTCAATGCTTATAGCGGCATGAATTCCGACGATCAGATATCGTATTACTTCGATGAGAAAAAGTAATTCGATGTATGGGAATGATACATGAAAAATATCTGAAAATTTTTCCTGAAAAATAGATCAAAAGTATTAATATTCTGTTTTGACTATCCGATATATTATTTAGGTCGCAAGGATGTGACCACTATCTAATATCATGGAGGATGATCATTATGTACATTAACACAAACGTTAGTGCAATCAACGCTCATCGCAACTTGGGATCCAACAACACCCAAATGGGCAAAACAATGGAAAAACTTTCTTCCGGTTACCGTATCAACCGCGCTGCTGACGATGCTGCAGGTTTGGCGATTTCCGAAAAAATGCGTTACCAAATCGGCGGTTACAACCAAGCGATCAGCAATGCTCAAGACGGTATCTCCTTGATCCAAACTGCAGAGGGTGCGCTTACTGAAGTTCACTCCATGTTGCAACGTCTGAACGTATTGGCTAACCAAGCTTCCAACGGAACATTGGCTGAATCCGACCGCGAGAAAATCGGTCTGGAAGTAACTGCGCTTGTTGCTGAAATCGACAACATTGCTACTAGCTTGAAGTTCAATGGCATCAGCTTATTGAATGGAACTCAATCCAGCGTATCTTTCCAAGTTGGTTTCGAAGCTAACACGACAATCTCCGTATCTTTGGGTAGCGGTATGCAAGCATCCAAAATCGGCGTTGGTAGCCTTGATGTAAGTACTGCAAGCGGTGCTCAAACAGCAATTGCTGCTATTCAATCCGCAATCAGCGTTGTATCGCAACGTCGTGCTGAGTTCGGTGCTGTACAAAATCGCTTGGAGCACACGATCAACAACGTTGGCGTAAACTCCGAGAACTTGTCCGCTTCTGAATCCCGTATCCGCAATGCAGATATGGCTAAAGAGATGACAGACTTCACTCGCAGACAAATTCTTGTACAAGCTGGTACAGCTATGTTGGCGCAAGCAAACTCCGTACCGCAAAACGTACTTCGTCTACTTGGCTAATATCCTTGAATTGGAAACTCCCCAGTCTAATGACTGGGGAGTTTTTCTATTTAGAAAATGTCGATAAATGCCGATATATAGTGTAAATAAGCCAATAAGGTGTTGAGTTAAATGATTATTGTATCCATACATGGAACTATAGATTTACGCAATCAGGATCAAGCGGCTAGACTAGAGTCGTTGAACGCTTTGTTTAAGGCGTTGTATGACCAGCTAGAGATCGTTCAAGAAGTTATTATTGACGGGGTTGCTTATAGAGAAAACTATAATAATTACTTACTTGAGAATCTGATGAATATAAAGTCTATTGAAATAAAAACAGTTCATGAAGCGATAATAGTGAATGATATTAAAGCTGATTTGAAGGATTACCTTCCTAAGTTGATTAAGGCTTGTGATTCAATCTCTGAATTGTTTTATGGGGTGATGAAAGACGAAGATTGGAATCATTTCGGTCAATTGACGGAAGGGATGCAATGGGTCGGGCAATCCGTGCATGTTCTATTAGAGAATGCCAAGAGAATGGAAGGGATACCGACCATCATTCTCACTCGTTTCGTGTCTGAAGTGGAAGGTCAGATAGAGGATCTTGAAGCGGGTTTACAGCAGAATGACTATTCTAGGGCGGGCGATATCATTAAATATGAGCTGCCCGATACTTTCAAGGCATTACTGAATCATTTAGAGGCAGAGGTATATTCATGAAGAAGTATGCAGCAGATAATTTGATGTTTCTTAGGGAGCAGTATCCGGAAATCTATAAGCTTGTTAGGAATCAAACTTATAATAAGGAACTTGTTGCCATAGAACCAGCTAAGAACGGACAATCAAACTTACTTATTCCGTCGGAAGATGGTGTGGGTTTTCATATGTATAGTAAGTATGATCCGGAGCTTGAAACTAAAAGATGGGTTGAGTCTATAGACGATAACATCCTAAATTCGAATGATGTGTTGGTGGCCGGATTTGGATTGGGCTATCATCTGGACACCCTTTTAGTCCAACACCCGGATAAACGTTTATATATCTATGAACCGGATTTGAATGTTTTTCTTGCAGCTATTGAAACGGTGGATTTAAGGCCGATTCTCGGGAGTCGACAAATTGCGATGTTCGCAATTGGTAATGATGAAGGTGTAATAACCGAATTGTTAATAGGAATGTATAAGACCTTAAAGGGACAATTCGGTTTCACTGTACTTCCTTATTGCAGGAAGTTAGCCCCGGACCTGGAGAGCCGACTTTCTGATTTAATTCCGAAGTTGGCATTGAGTTATGGCACAGATGTTAGAACCATCTCGCACTACAAGGCGGAATGGTTGGAAAACATGATTTTGAATATGGAGAGAAATTTACGGACGCCTACCTTCTTCCCTTTGAAGGATATATGTCATGGGATGGCGGCAATCATTGTAGGATCAGGTCCATCTTTGGGTATGGAAGCTGATATATTGCGTGAACTTAAAAAGCATGTCTTTATTATTGCTGCTGGTTCAAGCGTTCAGGGGCTATTGCATCATGGGATTGAGCCGCATTTGATTGTCTCAATGGATGGCGGTGCACCTAACCAACGCGTTTTCGAAAAGCTTGATGTTGGCCATATTCCCTTCTTATATATCCCGAGTATTAAATATGAGGCGATCAGGGATGATCGGTCTCCGTATTTGATGCATGGATTTTTCGATATGGATGTTGTTTCTCATTATTTCATAGATTTAACAACAGAAGATGGAATTCTTGCTTCTACTTCTTCTGTTACAGGGACTTGTATTCAAGTTGCGGCGCATCTTGGATTTGCAGAGATTACATTTATAGGTCAGGACTTCTCCTATCCTGGTGATAGAATGTATTCAGATGGAGTTAATCACCTTATTGAGTGGGAGAAATATGGGGTTGTCAATTCCATACTCTCGGTAGAAAGTGTAGCTGGTTATCAAAATAGAACGAACCATTCCATGTTAAATCTCAAAAGAGATGTGGAAGCCGTGATCGGGGCTTTTCCGAATATTTCATTTTATAATGCATCAACCGTAGGAGCGGTGATTGAACATACCGAGCTTAAGAAATTTGAGGAAATGATTGAGGAGCACCAACATCACATAATCGCCGATGATTGGTTTAGAGAAAAAGTAGTTCAGACATTATCTGTTTTCCCAGAAGTAAGAAGGCAGGCGATCTTAGATAAAATTAAACTTACATATCTAGAGTTAGCGGACTTGCATAAGAAGTTAAAGATGTTGGAAAAGCATATTCAGTTCAAATCGAGGGATATTCAAGGTTGGTTACAAAAATTTGTAGCACTCTGGTCACCGGTTATAGAACATACGTTATATACAAAGATATTTTCGTTCCTGTTAACTGCTGAGAGAAATCATACGGAACGTCATTGGAGCGATATGTTTAACGAGGCGGATAATGAACTGAAGCACATTAAGTTGATAGAATGTATTAGCCCCTTAATAGTAGGTCTACATGAACTTGTTCCTCTTATGGATATCTATATAACAAATCTACTAGAGAAGCTCAATGAAAGAGGATAGGAAACCATGGGGATATATACGGACAAGAAAATACTTATTGTTGGCGGAACAGGAACAATCGGATACCATTTGACAAAACGATTGTTGCAAGAAAATCCAAAGGTCATTCGTATATTTAGTCGTGATGAATATAAGCAATACGAAATGGGACTAGCTTTTCAAGAAGATGCCAATAAACTCCGATTTCTGATTGGCGATGTTCGCGATCAACAGAGATTAGCGAGAGCGATGGAGGATATCGACTATGTCTTTCATCTGGCGGCTATGAAACACGTGCCATTCTGTGAATATAACCCATTTGAAGCTGTACAGACTAACGTAATCGGTACCCAGAACGTGATACAATCCGCGATTCAAGCAGGCGTTGAAAAAGTACTGTTTACGAGCACGGACAAAGCGGTGTCGCCTTCCAATACATATGGGGCTACCAAGTTAACTGCTGAGAGATTAATTTCTGCAGCGGGTTATCAGAAGGGGTCGAAGGTGACTTCCTTTGCTTCCGTTAGGTTTGGTAATGTTATGGGTTCTAGAGGGTCGGTAATTCCGCTATTCAAAAAACAGATTCTTGAACAACAAAAAGTCACGATTACAGATTTAAGAATGACAAGATATATGATGACCCCTCAACAAGCTATTAGTCTGTTGATGGAAGCTAATGGAATGTCTTATGGGGGGGAAGTATTTGTATTAAAAATGCCGATAGTTAGACTGGCAGATCTCACTGAAGTAATGATAGAGCAATTAACAAAGGAGACTCCTTATCATGGAGATGTGCGAATCGAAGAGATAGGACTTCGCCCCGGAGAGAAATTGGAAGAGGAATTAATGACGGTAGACGAGCAGCACAATGTACTCGAAACAGATTTAATGTATATTATTCCTCCTATTTATGGTCAACAGATAGATAAAAATAGTTACTCTTCGGGAAATTGGTTGTCCGACAAAATGAAATATTCTTCGAATGAGATTATTGGTAAGGAAAAACTTCTTGACTGGTTGATGTATGAGAATCTCCTTTAAGAATTGTTTGATTTAAAGGCATTAAGAATAGGAGACAACAAAGAATGAGAATATCCGCCATTGTCCCCCTGTATAACGGCGAGAAATATATTTTAGAAACGCTAAGGCATTTGGAAAATCAAATCTATCCCTTAAATGAGATTATTGTAGTTAATGATTGTAGTACGGATCGCTCAGCTGAGATCGTGGATGCGTTTATAGTAACAAGCGAATTAAAAGTTCGTCATATTATTAATGACTGCAATAGAGGGGTATCTTTTTCTAGAAATAGGGGCATCAGGGAGTCCGTCGGCGAGGCTATATTATTTATGGATGCGGATGATCTTGCCCATGATCGACTAACGCAATCTCATGTGGAATTATGGGGAAGCGCAGACTCCAAAAAGCACTGGGTACTATCGCATAGCGCATTTCAACAAATGAATGAACAGGGTGAAGTTCTTGAGGGGGTATTCCGATTCAAACAGGTTTTGCCCGAGGAGATATTAGGTTATGAAATTGTGCGGAATTATGTGTATTTATCAGGGACTATAGTAGATAAGGAAGAGATATTAGCAGTTGGCGGTTTTGATGAGAATTTAACTCACTGTGAGGACTGGGATCTGTGGCTTCGTTTGGCAGCTAGAGGAGGATTTTTGTATCAAGATGAGCCTTTAGCCTTAATCAGAAGACATCATGAAAATGCCTCCAGAACAATTGAAAGTGTTGCCGTTGGAGAACGAAAGGTGCTCGAGAAGTACAGCACTTCCTCCTTACAAGAAGCTATCCATAAAAGGAATCTAACCGAGGAGAAAAACACCGTTGACTTTGTTTCTGTAATGTATAGGCTTGAACGATGGGATCTCGGGTATGAAATCATTTTGAAACTTTTGGAAACCCATCCTGATTCTATAGCCGGTTACTTATTTAAAGGAATGTATGAAGTACATAACAAAGATTTTGAGAAAGCGATAATAACCTTCCATACAGCATTAGCCCGGGACTCAAATCGGTGTGAAATATTAAATAACTTAGGAGCTTGCTATTTATCTTTAGATAAAGTCATTGAAGCGAAGAGTTATTTATTACGTGCTTTCGAACTTCTCCCTAACTATATGGATGTGAATAAAAACTTATCGATCATAAATGGTAATAAGAATGAATCACCGCACTTTACTTGGAGAGAATTGAGACCGGTCTTGCTTAGTTACAGTTAATTAATCCTGATTTTTAATGCTAATTAGTAGTTTAACCGATATATAGGGTATGCAATTGAGGAGAATCATTGAGCTAGTATTCAACCTATGAGCCGTGTCTATCAAAAAGCCAAAGGAGAGAGTTTATGAAAGCAGTCATCTTGGCTGGGGGATTCGGAACTAGAATAAGCGAAGAAACTCACCTAATGCCGAAGCCTATGATTCAAATCGGTGGAAAGCCGATCCTTTGGCATATTATGAAGTTGTATTCTTTTTATGGGGTGAATGATTTCATTATTTGCCTTGGTTATAAAGGGTATATGATTAAAGAGTACTTTTCAAATTACTTTTTACATACATCGGATGTAACTTTTGATCTTAGATCTAATGAGATGACGGTTCACCAGAACAAGGCGGAGCCTTGGCGCATTACGCTTGTCGATACGGGAGAAAATACGATGACAGGAGGAAGGTTGAAGCGAGTACGATCGCATGTTGGCAATGAAACTTTCTGTTTTACCTACGGTGACGGGGTAGGGAATGTGAATATAGAACAATTAATTAAATTCCACAATCAAAAAGGAAGACTTGCAACTGTAACGACTGTACAACCCCCTGGACGTTTTGGTGCTATAGACTTGCATGAAGATCGTATTGTTGGCTTCAAAGAAAAACCGCAAGGAGATGGTAATTGGGTCAATGGTGGTTTTTTCGTTCTTGAACCGAGCATTTTTGATTACATAGAAGGGGATGGAACCACATGGGAGCAAGATCCCGTTGAGGAACTGGCAAGAAGAGGTCAATTATCCGCGTACTTACATGAGGGTTTTTGGCAACCGATGGACACCATGAGAGATAAAGTGAAACTAGAAGAGTTATGGCAGACTGGAATAGCCCCGTGGCAGGTATGGTCATGAGTAGTGCGTTATTCTGGAAAAATAAGAGAGTTCTGATTACGGGGCATACAGGGTTTAAAGGGAGTTGGTTATCTTTATGGCTTCAATCAATTGGAGCTGAAGTTTTTGGATATGCACAGAAGCCAATAACCACCCCTAATCTATATGAGTTATGTCAGGCATCTGATGGTATAACATCCTTCTTTGGAGACATAGGTGACTTGAAACAACTAGATGCGGTCTTAAAGGAAGTGGAGCCTGAAATTGTGTTTCATTTGGCAGCCCAACCTTTGGTTAGATACTCCTATCATAATCCGGTTGAGACGTTTCAGACGAATGTCATAGGCACGGTAAATCTTCTGGAAGTTGCCCGAAGATCGGATTCGGTAAAAGTGGTCGTAAACGTAACTAGTGATAAATGTTATCGGAATTTGGAATTAGAGCGTCGAGAATTTATTGAGAATGACCCGATGGGTGGTTTCGATCCCTATAGTTCGAGTAAGGGCTGCGCGGAATTGGTAACTCAAGCTTACCGTAGTTCCTTTTACTCAACTGGGGGAAATATCTGGCAACTGCTAGGGCTGGAAACGTTATTGGAGGCGGAGATTGGTCGCAGGATAGACTAGTTCCGGACATGATCCGTTCTGTTCTTAACGGAGTGCCGATGGTTGTTCGTAATCCAAGAGCCGTTCGTCCATGGCAGCATGTACTAGATTCTCTGCATGGCTATCTGAAACTTGCTGAACACCTATGGGAGCATGGTGATGAATATGCCGAGGGATGGAATTTTGGACCTGGGGAAGATTCGTTAGTCACCGTCGAAGAGTTGATCCGTATTGCATCGGAAGCATGGGGAAGCCCAATTGAAATCAAATTAGAAAATGAAGATCAGCTTCATGAAGCATCTTATCTAATGCTCGATAGCACTAAGGCCAAGAGTGCTTTAAACTGGTCAATTGATTTGCCAGTTAGGGATGCAATAGAGTGGACGATGAACTGGTATAAAAGTTTTGCCGAGAAAGAAGAAATGAAACAAGTAACTTTGGATCAAATTCGAAGGTTTAACGAACTAAGGGGTCTGAATAATGGGAACTAAGAATTGTCGTTGTTGCAACCAGCCTTTAATTCATACATTTGTTGATCTGGGGATTTCCCCATTAGCTAATTCTTATGTGACAAAGGTTAAACTTAGCCATATGGAGCCTATGTACCCTTTACTCACATTCGTATGCGAACATTGTTTTCTGGTACAAGTGGAAGACTTTGAGTCACCAGAACATATTTTTAGCGACTACGCTTACTTTAGCAGTTATTCAGATAGTTGGCTGGAACATTGTCGTGTATACGTCGAAAGAATGACTAAGAGATTCTCTCTATCTGGAAACCATCAGATTGTAGAGATTGCAAGTAATGATGGATATCTGCTCCAGTATTTCAAAGAGAAAAACATCCCCGTACTAGGAATTGAGCCAGCTGCAAATGTGGCCGAAATAGCTACACAGAAAGGGATTTCAACGGTTGTAGATTTTTTTGGCAGCCAACTAGCGCAAAGCTTGCGAGAACAAGGAAAGCAGGCAGATTTACTGCTAGGTAATAACGTCTTAGCACACGTTCCGGACTTGAACGATTTTGTTGCCGGAATGAAATTGCTCTTAAGTGATCAGGGCATCATCACGATGGAATTCCCCCATTTAATGAGGTTATTGGAATCCAATCAGTTTGACACTATTTATCATGAACACTTTTCTTACTTTTCGCTATCTGCTGTCAACCGTTTGTTCGAAAATCATAACCTGGTGATTTTTGACGTAGAACAATTACCTACTCATGGGGGGTCCATTCGTATTTTTGGACGACATTCTCATGATGAGAGTAAAGCGGTCTCTACGAAAGTAGCGGATTTGTTGGAAGAAGAAGTCGTCGCTGGTATGACCAAGTTGCAAACGTACAAGGAGTTTTATGGCAAAGTAGTCAGGTTAAAAAGGCAGTTAGTCCGCTTCCTGATTGATATCAAGGAAAGAGGAGAAACTGTAGTTGGTTACGGTGCGCCTGCAAAGGGGAATACGCTATTAAACTATTGCGGCATCGATCAAGACTATTTGGATTATACGGTAGATCGCAGTCCGTATAAACAAGGCTTGTATTTGCCCGGTTCAAGAATTCCTATTTATGCTCCGGATCAACTCAAAGAAACCAAACCCGATTATGTTCTTATCTTACCTTGGAATTTGAAAGAAGAGATCATGGTTCAGACGGATTTCATTCGTGAGTGGGGTGGCAAATGGATCGTGCCGATTCCGGAAGTGACGGTGTTGGGATGAAGTTCACCGAAACTCCATTGAGTGGGGCTTATATTATTGATCTGGATCGAATTGAAGATGAGCGAGGTTTTTTTGCCAGAACTTTTTGCGTAAAAGAGTTTTCCGCTCGCGGAATAATCCTAAACATAGTACAAGCCAATACTTCCTACAACAAGAAACGCGGTACGGTTCGAGGTATGCATTATCAACTTCCACCTCATGCTGAACCGAAGCTCATCCGTTGCGTGCGTGGGAGCATTTATGATGTAATAATCGATCTGCGCGAAGATTCAGAAACGTATTTGAAGTGGTTCGCTGCGGAATTGAACGAACAAAATCAAAAAATGATCTACGTCCCAGAGGGCTTCGCTCATGGTTTTCAAACCCTAGTGGATGATACGGAAGTTTTTTATCAAATGGGGGAGTATTATCATCAAGAAGCAGCAACGGGAGTTCGGTGGGATGATTCTAAATTTCAAATTTTCTGGCCCCTCGAGGTGGCAGTAATTTCTGTGAAAGATCGAAGCTATCCTTTGTTTCACGTAAAGTAACTTTAACGTGGCATAGAAAGGAAATGAATATTATTAATAATTTAACGAATCCAATTAAAGTATTGGTCGCGGGAATTGGTGGAGCATCCTTAGGAACAGAAATTATTAAAACGTTAATTTGCGCTAACTCCTATAAAATATATGGTTGTGATATATCTCCTTATGCTTTCGGTCACTATGTATCTGATATGGAGAAAACAATATTAATTCAGTCCAATAACTATGTTCAATCTGTAATTAGTATTTGCAACGAGGAGGGGATAAAATATGTGATTCCCGGTGGGGAACAACCCTTGATGTTACTAAATCTAAATAGAAACTTACTTGAGCTTAACGGGATTATTCTTGTAGCAAATTCGCCGGAAATAATTGGAATGTGCTCTGACAAAAGAAAAACCTTCCAAGTATTATCGGAATTAGGTGTTGAAGTTCCTTGGACCGTTGGTGTTACAGACATTAAACAAGTAAAAGATTTGATATATCCATGCATCATTAAGCCCTCAAAAGGTTCGGGAGGAAGTAGTGATGTCTATCTAGCATCTAATAAAGAAGAAGCAACGCTTTATATAAATTACTTGATGATCAACAAGAAGGAGATTATTGTTCAAGAGTATGTAACACATGCGGATGGTGAGTTCACAGTTGGAGTTCTTTCGTTAAGTAATGGCGAACTAGTGGGGTCAATAGGTCTAAAAAGATTGTTGAATTCTAAATTGTCTGTGTTGTTTAACAGTGAAGCAGGAATAATTTCGAGTGGATATACGCAAGGTTTAATTGATGATTTTCCTGATATTAGGTCAACTGCAGAAAAGATATCGAAGCTAATCAATAGCCGAGGACCGATAAATATTCAGGGTAGAATAAAGAAGGGCAAGTTTGTACCTTTTGAAATCAATCCACGGTTTTCTGCTTCAACCCATTTGAGGACGATGGCGGGATTTAATGAGATAGATGTTTTATTGAAGTATATGGAATTTGGACAAGTAAGTATGCCAAAACAAATTAAGTATGGCTACTATCTTAGAAGTTTCAACGAGGCTTTTGTTGCAAAGGGGGATATTATTAGTGATCAAATGGATAAAACCATACTTAGGAACAGCGAGTTATAATCATGTTCAGATAGTACTGAATGAATCCCCCCAGGATTGGAATATTATTGACGTAAGAGATTTAGTTGATAAATCAGGGAATTCGCCCAAGAAGGTGAAACAGTATATTGATGAGGCTGTTGATTTAATAGAGAGTGGAAAGAAAGTGGTGATTTGTTGCGATTATGGAATGTCGCGTAGTAATGCTGTGGCTTCGGGAATTCTATCGAAACAGGAAGAAATCCCTCTAGATGATGCAGTTAGAACCGTTCTTAAATCAACAGGGGAAACATCGATTAAGATTGAGATGATAAATATAGTCAGGAATGCAATCGATCGGAATGATACCAGGAAATCTCAATCATCAGGAAAATCAGCGGTTCTAATAACTGGGGCTATGGGGTTTATTGGGTCGCGGTTAGTGAAAAGATTAGGCGAATTAGATGAAATATCAATACATATTCCTAATCAACTTGATCTTGAGAATGAAGCGGTACAATTGGATTTGTTTGTGAAAGATCATGGAATCGACAGTATTATTCACCTGGCAAACCCCAGGATTTATACAATAAACCGTTCTGTGGGAAAAAGCATTACGATGTTAACTAATGTTCTTAATGTTTGTTTGGAAAACAACATTCGATTGATTTATCCGTCTAATTGGGAAGTTTATTCCGGCTATCAGTCTGAAAAGATGTATGCGAATGAAGCTCTACCATTATTGCCAAAAGGAACGTATGGAGAGACTAAATATCTCTCCGAGTTATTAATAAAGCATTACATTAATTATTTCAACCTAAATGTAACAATATTACGGTTCTCAACAATATATGGACATGGATCGGATAAACCAAGGTTTATATATAATTTTATTAATAAGGCGAAAAAAAATGAGGATATAATAACGCACATGTATACGAATGGTATTCCTGAATTAGATTTATTACACATTGAAGACGCTGTTGAATCATTGCATCTTGCTCTACAAAAAAATATATCCGGTGACTATAACATTGGGAGTGGTATTGCCATCGCAACGAAAGATGTGGCAGGTTTAATTGTTGATTTATCAAACTCCAAAAGTTCCATTAGTCATGTTGATATCGATGGTTTTACTGCAAATATTACAATGAATACCTCTAAATTTAATAAAATGACAGGCTGGCAGCCAAGTAAATGCTTTAATGACTGGATTAAAGAACGTGTCAACAAAGTGACTACAAATAACACAAAAGCAAACTATCAATGGGGGGAAAACAATGATTAACCAAAGTGAAAAGGATAATCAAGAAAAATATCCGTGGGAAAGATCAACATTTTTTGAAGAGTACAATAAAATACTAGGATACTATCAAGCGATATCTTGTATTGAAAACTCTACCGGAAACAGTGCTCTCGATTTACCGTGTGGAGATGGATTTATTACGGAGATTTTTGACAGGCACTTTTCTCGTGTTGTAGGAGTTGATGCTTCAAGTGCTCATTTGGAACAAGCTAAACAAAGACTCCCACATATCCCATTTCATGAAAGTTTGATAGAAGAACTCACGCTGACTGAGAAATTTGATAATGTGTTTATGATCAATGTTTTAGAGCATGTCATCGATCCTATTCAAGTCTTGAAAAAAGCCGCAAGTTTTTTGAATAAAGGAGGTAATCTGATTGTCCATGTCCCAAATGCAAATGCAATAAATAGGAAGATTGCAGTAAAAATGGGGACGTTGAGAACTTGCAATGAGTTATCACCTTTTGACATCGATATTGCAGGGCACCGAAGATACTATACCTTGGACTTACTGCAGAAAGATATTGGAAATGCAGGTTTAAAGGTAATCAAGACGGGTGGAGTTTTCTATAAAATGCTCTCATCTCCACAAATGGACTGGTTTCTAAAGCAGGGCCCATGGGAAGAAGGGGGATTCGGTTGGGGGCGAGTAGGTGAGTCCGACAAGGATTGGAAAAAGGAATTTAGTAGAGCATGCTATGAGGTGGGTAAAGAATATCCCGAAGAGTGTAATATTGTATATGCATGTATTCAAAAAGAATAATAGAGGATGATGACAGATGCCTCATGGCGAGTTTGAACAGGAAAAAATCAAAAATATTAATTTACAGGCAGAAGATCAGAACTTAACTCAAAATCAAAGGTTTGTTATTGATACAAAAATAGAACAAAAGCTGTTATTAACCGTAGCCCCAAGCGGATTTTTATTATGTGTGGAGGACTAATATGGAGCGTAATAAAATACCCGTTTCCGGTCCTTCAATTACCGCTAAAGAGTTAGAATACGTTAGTGATGCTGTCATGAATGCATGGTACGATAATGCAGGGATCTACAATAATAAGTTTGAGAAAGCTTTTGCTGATTATGTGGGAACCAAATATGCGGTATCTTTGCCATCTTGCACATCAGCGATTCACTTGTCTTTATTGGCGATGGGTGTTGGTCCAGGGGACGAAGTAATAGTGCCTGATATCACTTGGATAGCGACGGCAGCCCCCGTAATATATGTGGGAGCTACTCCAGTATTCGCAGATATAGATCCTCAATCATGGTGTCTCTCCGCAGAGAGCTTCGAGAAGAATATTACAGAAAAAACCAAGGCAGTGATACCCGTTGATCTATATGGGAATATTCCTGATATGGAAACAATCCGCGATATCGCAAAAAAACATAATATCTGGATTGTTGAGGATGCCGCTGAAGCGATTGGTAGCGAGTATAAGGGTAAAAGAGCTGGAGTGTTCGGAGATACTGGCGTCTTTAGTTTTCACGGTTCTAAGACCATGACAACGGGTGAGGGGGGGATGCTGGTAACTGACAATGAGGAAATATTACATAAGGTTTTATCCTACAGGGATCATGGGAGAACGCCTGGTGATAAATTTTTTTATAATCAAGAAGTTGGGTATAAATATAAAATGAGTGCTCTCCAAGCTGCATTAGGACTAGCTCAACTAGAGCGAATGGATGAATTAGTCGAAAGAAAAAGGGAGATTTTTCAGTGGTATAGAGATTTCTTGGCCGATATTCCTGATGTAATGCTGAATTCGGTTGCACCCCATATTAATAGCACATATTGGATGGTCACCATAATTGTTAAAGTAGAACTGAAACTTCCAAAGGAATATTTTATGAAAGAACTAGAGCTGTTAGGGATAGATACCCGGCCCTATTTTCATCCACTAAGTTCTTTACCGGCATTTTCTAATTTGAAAGAGGTTCAGCGGTACAGGGATAATAATCTTTATTCCTACATGATTTCCCCTTATGGAATCAACCTTCCGTCAGGGTTAAATATAACCAAAGACGATGTTCAATATATTAGTAAGGCTGTAAAAGATATTTTATATAAAAAGAAATAGAAATAAAAATGTGATTCATGAGGACAAGTATTCTAAAGGCTTGTTAAAGGATGAAAGACCAAATATTCAAAAAAGGAGGAGGCGAAATATGCTCTCATCTACCCCTCAGTTCTCCATTATTCTTCCTACACGTAACCGCAGTTTCATTGTAGAAAAAGCTATTCAGAGTGTCATTTATCAAACATGTGAGGATTGGGAACTTATTATCGTAGATAACGATGTTGATAATAAGACATACGAAGTTGTTCAATCCTACATCAGCGATAAGATTAAATATATCCGTACGGGTAATTTGCCTATGCACGAAAACTGGGAGCGGGGATTGCAAGTAGCAACTGGGAACTATATTACCGTGTTACAGGATAAAGCCCATTACTCGCCGCAGGCTTTTGAAGTTATCGATAGTATCATAAAGCAAAGCAAACAAGCATCTATATTTGTATGGGGATATGCTTTTAACGAAGAAAGCTTCCCTCCACAAGTAGACAGTATTAATACTTTTGAATTCACTACAAGTGAGATCATCCAGTTGTTTCTGAATGAAGATCTAAACAGCATTAATCCGATTTTACCAAAAATGATTTTTTCTTGTTGTCATCGCTCGATTCTTAAGTACACTAATGAGATACATCAAGACTTCTTTCAGCCATTATCTCCTGATTATACGTCAATGTTTACCCAGTTGTCCTATTTTGACCGTTTGATATTTATTGATACGCAATTGATTCACTTTAATGATCAATTCAGTAGCGGGAAAAACTTTGCACAGAAAAAATTTAATACCATAGATACCGAAGATTTTATTGCGTTAACGTTAAATGGTCGGTTTGAAACATGCTTCCAAAAAAGCGGAGTGAAACTGAATACCGCATATAATTCTTTGCTCAGTGATTTCAATGATGTAAAAACCAAATATAGCGGGAATCTGGGCCCATTTCAAGTGAATAACATTCATGTTTATAAAGACGCAATTAATCAAATATATGAATTGAAAAATTGCGGAGTTAACATGGATTCTGAGAGGTTGCAATTGGAAAAGGAACTGAATAAAGTTCCGGGTTTTATCAGACAGCTTGTCATTCAATATGAGGCCCAAGTGCAACTGAAATACCAAAAACCACAATTCGAGTTTACCACCGCTTTTATTATAGAAATGTTGCATTGTCTGTTAAGTTTTGATCAGAAAATTGCCATTTGGGGAGCAGGTGATACCACCAGGTTTGTTCTAAGTTATTTGCAAGAAAACAAACGTATTCAATTTATAGTTGATTCCGATACATCGAAACAAAATCAAACATTAATGGATATTCCGGTTAGAGCTCCGCGATTATTAAAAGAGCATGCAGTAGATATCGTATTTGTTTCAACTTTGAAATGGCAAAATGAAGTCAAAGAAGAAATTCAAGCAATGAATCTTGGCTGCAAAATACTTACGCCTTCTAATATTAAAGATTTTATTAAAATTTAGTCTATTGGAAGTAAGGGTTAGGAATGATAAAAACATACATTATGATGTAGTGATTTCTATATGGTAGAGCGATGGGAAGTATATTGGGGAACAGATCATATTACTCGGGTACTTTCCATAGTTTATTTATAAAAATGTAAATCAAAATAAGCAATGAATAGCATAAGCCCAAAATCAATATACAGTAGCACTGCATTATGTAGATGAACAGATAAGTTTTGCTCGGAGTGAAGGATTTATCGAAGCTCCTCCTTGATCTTACAAAAAAAGATAGACTCAATATTGAGCTTCGTGAATACGTAGAAATGCAAAGAGGTTCTATTCTAATTAAAAAAATGAAGGAGGATCCCCTCTTTTCAAAACCTGAATCCAAACCTTTTTCATGGTTGCAAAATGGAACGAGGACAGTTCGACAAATATGTGCTGTACGACAATGGAATTGAAGAGTATTATGTTCTGCCGGATGAAGATAATCCTGTAGTGGAACCGGGTGTTCAAATCATTGATAAATATCGTAAATTGGTCGATAGTTGTTTTTACTACAATTCAACGGAGCATTAGTTTTGTCTCGTTGTAGGAGGAGAACCCATGAAGCCGCGACTTTCGGTAGTCATGCCTGTTTATAACCCGCGAGAAGAATGGCTAAGGGAATCTATTGAAAGTATTCTGGGACAAACTTGTTCCGAATTTGAATTTGTTATTGTGGACGATGGTTCAACGAATAATAGTAATTCTATCTTAAACGAGTATGCTAGGTTGGATAATAGAATTAGACTGCATAAATTTAATACCAACCGGGGTATTGCTGCAGCTATGAATTATGGGATTAATTCCTCATCGGGCGATTACGTCGCTATTCATGATGCGGATGATGTTAGTCTGCCGAATCGGTTGGCATTACAAATAGAACGAATGATTGATGATCCAGAACTCACATTATTGGGTACGAATATGCAATTTTTATATGAATCATCCGTATCCGAGGAAGAAAGAAGTAATTCCAACAGGTTTCTCAGGTGGTACAACTCTTCAGTAGGCGATAGATTACCTACAGAGATGTTAAAAGGAAGTTGTATAGCCAATGGCACTGCAATGTTCAAAAGGAGTATTGCTATCGAAGCCGGATTGTACCAGCAAAGATACAAACAACTTCTGGATTGGGAAATGTTTTTACGTATTAGAGAGAGGCATAAAATCGGGAAAATACAAGACGAGCTCTATCGGTATAGGCGTCATACGGACTCGTATACTTATCAGATAGATACAATAAGTTTAACACTTCAAATCCAAGCAGAATATTTCAGTAGAAATATTTCATCCGACAAAAAAATATTAGTCTGGGGAACTGGGCAAGCGGGTAAGAAGTTTTTGAAGGAATGTGATCGGAAAACATCAACACTGCAAATTATTAAAATCGTTGACGGATCATTAGGTCTGGTTGGAACAACTCTATATGGAACAGAAGTACATTCTCCTGAAATTGAAACTTTTACTGGAATAGACGTAGTTATTATCGCAGTTTCCATACCTAGTGCAATGAATGACATTAAGTGCTTCTTAATGAATAGTGGTTTCATTGAAGAGAATATTATCGAATTATTTCCTGAATTTATTATATAGAAATCTTAAAAATTTGCTTGAAGGGGTACTAGTACAATGCTGCCCAAAATTACCATTGTTACTGCCTGTTACAATAGTGAGCGATATATTGAGGATACAATTCGTAGCGTAGCAAAACAAACTTATCCTAATATTGAATATATAATAGTTGATGGATACTCTAAGGACCGAACTTTGGAAATTGTAGATCAGCATAGAGGGGTTATTTCCATTGTCATTTCAGAGGAAGATAACGGTATTTATGACGCCTTTAATAAAGGGGTACAGGCTTCGACGGGCGAAATTGTATACTTTTTAGGATCGGACGATTACCTAGCGGATTCCGATGTCATTAAGGATGTTGTGAATTTTTTTATCGAGACTAATGCTGTATTAGTATATGGCAATGTACATTTGAATGAAGCTCCCGATGCGAACGCACCATTCAGAAAGATCGGAAGGGTATATACGGTAAATGACTTTAAACAAGGTCATATGCCTCATCATGCTGGAGTATTTGTACGTAGAGAATTGTTTGACGAAGTTGGCTTATTTAATACAGGATATCAAATTTCTGGAGATTTTGATTTTGTTCTTAGGTGTTTTATGAATTCCTCATATACAACACGATATTTCAAGCGAAGTATTAATGTTTTCCGTGAGGGCGGTGTATCCAGCAACATTAGAACGAAACGGAAAAGCTTATCTGAAACGTTTGACATCGTCAACAAACATTTTGGTATCGATATGTCGCCAACAATTACGAATATAATGATTAACGAATACTATAAGCGTTGGTTAACTCAATCGATTCTAACGAATAGGGATATTACTGCAGTATTGAAAGAAATGGGTAGTAATAAGGTAGCCGTATTCGGTACGTTGCTTCTCTCTACTATTCTTGTGACTGATATGAAGAAACAGGGAATTCAAGTTCAGGTATTATTGGATAATGACCCAGAGCGGCAAGATTATCTTGTAAATGGCTTGCACATTTATTCACCTGATTGGCTGATCCAACATCCAGGGGAATATGACGCGGTTCTAATAGCAATCGAGTCCGACAGTGATCAGATTGTCAAGCAACAGTTGGAGCAATTGTTGAACAGCCATAAGAAAACAATTATTACTTGGAAAGAATTGATTGAAAAGAGTTATTTATAGCGAAAGCTGGAACTATTGGAGGACATGATGAAACAAATTCTGATGATGAGTCCTTACTTATTGTATCCTGTAACCTTTGGTGGTCAAAGCAGGATGCTCAGCGTTGTACAGTTACTAGAAGCGAGTGGTTCTAAAATTGACTTCTTTATGTTTAATTCTCCTCCGAAAGATGGGGAAATTTGCTTGGAGACGATTCAGATGCAGCATCCTTCGTCGAGCATTTTTCTAGCTGAACCTGATCGGAGCCACTATCAGGACTATTTTGAGAAAGTACTTCCACATGTCACTGTTCCGGACCCTGTGCTTCGATTTTGTAGTCAGCAAACACAAGATCACTTAGCAACTGTCCTGTCTGAGCAAACCTATGATCTTATTGTGATGGAACATTCTTATTTTGGTTCGCTAATTTCATTCATTCGAGAACGGTCTGAAGCAAGAATTATTCTAGATTTGCACAATATTGAAGCAAGGTTTTACGAGAGTACATGGCAAGCACAGGATGATTTTTTCGAAAAAATGAAGCAGTACTTAAACTGGAAACGGATGGATACTTACGAACGGGAAACTTATCCTTTATACGATCATTGCTTTGCTCTCTCGACGATAGAAATGGATATGTTTAAGGAAATGGCGCCTAAAGTCGGAGTCTCTTTTATCCCAACAGGGATAGAGACCTCATCTGTCATTCCGTCGGACTATCGGGGGCAATCGATTTTATTTACGGGAGATATGGGTTATCTCCCTAATATTCAGGGTATCAGTTGGTTTGCTGATCGAATTTGGCCACAAATTCGAGATCAAGCAGACCGTCTCCTTATTGTAGGAAGAAATCCAAGTCCCGAACTTGTGAACCAATATGCGCATGATGATAGAATTGTTTTCCTTGGCTTTCAGAAAGACTTGACTCCATATATTCACGAAAGCAGGGCGTTTATAGTTCCGATTTTCTCAGGTGCTGGAGCGAGAATTAAATTGTTAACGGGTTGGGCAACTTCTCTACCAATGATTAGTACTACATTTGGAGCTGAAGGAATCCAATATAAAGCAAATGAAAACATACTAATAGCAGATGATAAAGAAAGCTATATTTATGAAATCAAACGTGTATTATCAGATGTAGAATATGCTCATAGAATCGGTTCGTCTGGTAGAGAATGGGTATGGAACAACTACGATAATCAAGTACTGAGTAGCAAGGTTACAGCGGTAATAGGTAAACTGTAGACAGATACATTTAGGGATACAAAAAAATCAAGTTAGCCGGAGGCGATACGTTTTGAAACGTGCATTAATAACTGGCGTAACGGGTCAAGATGGAGCCTATTTAACGGAATTTTTGCTTGAAAAGGGTTATGAAGTTCATGGTATTAAACGCAGGTCTTCCTCCTTCAATACGGATCGAATTGATCACTTGTACCAAGATCCACATGAGGAGAATGTTCGTTTAATCTTACACTATGGAGATTTGACAGATTCCACGAATATAATTCGTATTGTACAAGAAGTTCAACCTGATGAAATATACAATTTAGCAGCGCAAAGTCACGTGCAGGTTTCATTTGAAACACCAGAATATACGGCAAATTCGGATGCTTTGGGTACTTTGAGACTTCTTGAGGCAATCCGA
The DNA here is from genome assembly GCF_012849095.1 of Cohnella herbarum. Taxonomy (NCBI): domain Bacteria; kingdom Bacillati; phylum Bacillota; class Bacilli; order Caryophanales; family Paenibacillaceae; genus Cohnella; species Cohnella herbarum. The sequence continues at coordinate 4,660,595 of NZ_CP051680.1, read as the reverse complement.
ATACTCGGACTTTCAGAAAAGGTGAAGTTTTACCAAGCGTCTACAAGTGAATTGTATGGTAAAGTTCAAGAAGTTCCGCAAAGTGAGAAGACCCCTTTTTATCCTCGTAGCCCATATGCCGCAGCGAAAATTTACGCTTATTGGATCACGGTCAATTATAGAGAGGCTTACAATATGTTTGCTTGTAATGGTATCTTGTTTAATCATGAATCTCCATTGAGAGGAGAAACTTTTGTAACCCGGAAAATTACACGTGCAGTATCGAGAATTAAACTTGGACTTCAAAAAAACATTTACTTAGGGAACCTGGATGCAAAGAGAGATTGGGGATTTGCCGGTGATTACGTAGAGGCTATGTGGTTGATGCTTCAACAACAGAATCCGGAAGACTTCGTAATTGCTACTGGAAGAACTTACTCGGTGAGGAGCTTTGTCGAAGCAGCATTTAAAGAGGTTGACATCCCAATTTCCTGGGAAGGCCATGGGATTAATGAAAAAGGGATCAATTCATTAACTAGAGAGGTGTTAGTTGAGATTGATGCCAGATATTTTCGACCAACTGAGGTAGAGTTACTGTTAGGAGATCCGTCTAAAGCCAAAGCCCAGCTAGGTTGGACACCCAAGGTGACTTTTGAAGAATTGGTTAAAATGATGGTTATGTCAGATTTTGGTGGAGCTAAGAAAGAACTTGTTATGAAGCAGGAAGGGTTTCAAACGAAAAATTATTTCGAATAATAACGTCTGGAAACTTTACTGACATTATTAGATTGATTCAGGAGAATGCTCAATGCAAAAAGATTCTAGAATCTATATTGCTGGACATCGAGGGTTAGTGGGTTCAGCTATTAGGAGAAGACTAGAAGCTTCAGAATATAGTAACATCATAACTTGTTCAAGTCAGGAACTCGATTTACGAGATCAACATGCGGTTAATCGATTTATCAATAATCAAAAACCGGAATATGTATTTCTTGCCGCAGCAAAAGTAGGCGGAATAGGAGCTAATAATACGTATCCTGCAACTTTTATGTATGACAATCTAGCAATACAGACGAATGTGATTAACGCAGGTAAAGAAAATAATGTCAAGAAGCTTCTCTTTATGGGTAGTTCATGTATCTATCCCAAATTCGCGCAACAACCTATTAAAGAAGAGTATTTGTTAACGGGATTATTGGAACCTACAAATGAACCTTATGCTATTGCAAAGATATCGGGCATAAAAATGTGTGAAGTATATAATCGACAATACGGCACGAATTTCTTAGCCGTTATGCCCACCAATTTATATGGAATTAATGATAACTTCGATTTAAGTAATTCTCATGTGCTTCCAGCGCTTCTAAGAAAGTTTCATGAAGCCAAGCGCGCTAATCTACCATTCGTTGAAGTATGGGGAACTGGTAAGCCCAGAAGGGAATTTCTCTACGTAGATGATTTAGCGGATGCATGCGTGTTTCTCATGGAGAACTTCGGGTGGCAGGAGATCGGGACGCACGTGAATATTGGAACCGGCGAAGATATCACAATTGCAGAGTTGGCTAATACTGTAAAGAACATTGTAGGCTACAAGGGTGACATTAAATTTAATAGTAGCATGCCTGACGGTACACCGAGGAAGCAATTGGATGTATCTTCGATAAATCGACTAGGATGGAAAGCAACGACTCCGTTAGAGGCAGGCATTCGTCAGACGTACGAATGGTTCATTTCTCGTAACGACGATTAGAAGGGATTAAATTATGAAGCTAATATTGCTGTCCGGGGGATCTGGAAAACGCCTTTGGCCATTGTCTAACGATGCTCGTTCAAAGCAGTTTCTCAAAGTGTTGGATGACGGTGAAGGCGGAATGGAATCGATGGTCCAAAGAGTTTGGCGACAGTTGAGTTCATTTGGATTGGACAGAATCTCATATATTGCTTCGAATAAAATTCAAACTGATATGTTAAGAAGCCAATTAGGATCTGAAGTGCCGATTATTCTGGAACCGGAACGTAGGGATACTTTTCCCGCAATCGCGTTAGCGGTTCTTTATCTGAAGGACATCGAGAAGATAGATTCAGAGGAAATAATCTGCGTTTTACCAGTAGATCCTTTTGTTGATTACTCGTATTTTCAAAAAATTTTGGAAATGAATGAAGTACTCAATAGTTCTACGGCTGATTTGGCTTTACTTGGAGTAAAGCCATCGCATCCATCCGAAAATTATGGGTATATCGTGCCGGTGGAAGGAGAATCGACAAGTAATTATTCTAAGGTTAAGTATTTTGTGGAAAAACCGGAGGAACGGCTAGCCTCTGAACTTATAGCTAGTCAATCATTATGGAACTGCGGAGTATTTGCTTTTCGTCAGAAATTTTTGCTCAATGTTTTGCACTGTAAGGGAATTAAGTTAGATTACCAATGGATTTCAGATAATTATAATAGTCTTCCGAAAATCAGCTTTGATTTTGAAGTCGTAGAAAAAACAGAAAATATAGTTGTACTGCCGTATGAAGGATCATGGAAAGACCTTGGTACATGGGTTGCATTATCGGAGGAGTTTCGGAAGCCGGTATTAGGTAAGGGCGGCCTTAGCAATGATTGCGTGAATACACATATAATTAATGAATTAGACATTCCTATTAAGGTAATGGGAATAACTAATGCTATTGTTGCAGCAAGTCCTGACGGGATTTTAGTAGCGGATAAGGATGCTAGCTCACGACTTAAGCTCATGATTAGCGATATACAGCAGCGGCCGATGTATGAAGAACGCTTGTGGGGGTGGTATCGTATTTTAGATTATGCAAAAAACGATAGTGGCCATGAGGTTTTAACGAAACGCATCGGAATACATAAAGGTAAAAATCTCAGCTATCAGGTACATTACGATAGGACGGAAATTTGGACGGTTTATACAGGAAATGGAGAATGCGTGATAAACGAAGTACGTCGACTAGTTAGTCCAGGTTTCTCGATTACGATTACTCCCGGAACCCGACATGCGATAAAAGCAATTTCCGATTTGGAACTCATCGAAGTACAAATGGGTCGGGAATTAATAGAGGAAGATATTCATCGTGAATTTATGGATTGGGATCAGATAATTCAACGCGTTGAGCTAGATCATGCGATTAGGCCTCTTTGATTTTCAGGTCAGACAATTTGATTACATTTTTTAGCATATTGAGTCGATAGATATTGAATTACTCTACTTGTCTACATCTGATATTGGAAAGTAGTGGTTAAAATTTTAACGAGCATTATTGAAAACCTATTTGAAATAGAAAGCAACATTGCAAATAAAAAAATAGTAATATTCGGAACTGGAAAAGGAGGGAAAATGACCCTTTCGGCATTAAGACTTTTATCCATTCCTGTAGCCTATTTTGTAGATAATGATCACTCTAGACATGGAACTTTTATTATGGGGACAGCTATTAAGCAGCCGGGTGTACTAATAAGAGAAAAAGGAGATAATTTGTTTATTCTTATTGCAAGCATGCATTATGATGTGATTTCAAGTCAATTATTAGATATGGGATATAGAGAAAGTATTGATTTTTGCACAACCCTAGAAAGCCATCAGTTGATAAGCAAGGAAGCACGCTCAGAACGAGTGGTTAATGACGTAAGAATAGGAAAGTATAGCTATGGCGCTGACAAGCATTGCTATCCTGGCGCTCTTATTGCAAGTATAGGTGCTTTTTGTTCAATAAATGAACATTCTCTAATTGGCATGGCTAATCACCCTACTACTTTAATTTCGACACATCCATTTCTATATTATTCAGGTAAAACAATTGGAAATGGAATTCCTAATGATCTGCTAGAAAAAAAAATCCTTTCGGGTGATTGGGAGTCTAATACAAAAAACGAGAGGGTCGTAATTGGGAATGATGTGTGGATCGGTGCAGGAACAATTATCTTACCCTCTGTAGAGATAGGTAATGGAGCAATTATTGCAGCCGGGGCGGTCGTAACTAAGGATGTTCCAGACTACGCAATAGTTGGTGGAGTACCTGCCAAAGTAATTAAGTATCGATTTAGTCCTGAGGAAATTAGCATCTTAAATCGTGTAAAATGGTGGGATTGGTTAGATGAAAAGATCGCATCTATGTCAGACTTTCTAAAGCACCCGAATAAATTTTTTCAATACTTCTCCGAGGGCGAGGTGGAGGTGGGAGGAGTGGAAGGATTGCGCTCCTCAGATATACATGTTTTTAACCGAGAGGTACTTTAAGGGGGGGAGACGGTGCGCGTTTGGCAAGCTGACTTACTTGAGTGTTGCGATTCTTGCATGAATACCGGAAGCGGTTAACGACCTGATGGAACAGGTGAACTTTTTGAAGCAATAAGATAAGGACAATTTGAGTAATTGCAATGCACGATTCAGGAACCACACTTATGTGAGGTTGTTGAATCGTTTTTTAGATTAGTTCTTATGGATTCAAGGTAGTGGAGACGATATTATCGACCAACCATCTATAGGTAAGCACGACCTTTCGTTCGGTTGCATAAGCAGTTTTATCACGGTGGATTCTGTGAAACTCATCGAAGCAATCGCAACGATTACAAGCTCTCGCCCGGCCTTCGCGTTAAAGTGCTACTCATTTAATATCCTTACAGAACGCAATGCACTGTACAAGTTAAATGACTGCGCAGTTACATACGCCCTAAGCAAATTCTAGACGTCCAGATCGGCTTAGAATTCCTCGACCCGGTAGAGCGGTCGCCTGGCACACAATGCGTTGATGATAAACGCTTTGACAAGCGGCGGGTGATTGCTTCCATTGAGCTAGACCCCAATGGGCCATTTTGTTCACTATACGCTCGACGCGGAGCTTACTGCATAACGCAGTATTAAGCCCACTTGGTCCCGCATGGACAGGAACAAGGGATTCACTTGCCATCGCCATACCTCCGGGTCAATCCCTGCCGGGTATATGAAAATTACTATTTTATTCATGCGGAATATGGGGTGATTAGGTAGTTGATAATATCGATTCAGAGGTGAAAGTATACGCTTTGCCTGCACGTCATTTTAGCCTTTCTTATTTCCAGAAAGGATGTTATTAATAGAACTAAGATGGGAAAGCGTCTAGATAAAAAATCACGCTCAATGGATTTATAGTATATTTGCATTTCGATTAAATTGATAGTGGGAAAGGGACAAAATAGTGAAAACTATCGTTATCATACAAGCAAGAATGGGGTCAACTCGACTTCCGGGTAAAATACTGCTTCCTCTTGGAGAAAGTTGTGTTCTAGATTATGTAGTTCATCGCTGCAGACTGATTCCGAACGTAGAGGAAGTGGTAGTTGCAACTTCCACGCTACCTTCTGATGATCGGATAGTGGCCTGGTGCGACCAACATAAGGTTTCTTGTTTCAGGGGTTCCGAGGAGGATGTTCTTGCGCGCTTCTATGAGTGTTCATTATTGTACGATCCAGACTATGTGATCCGTGTAACATCGGATTGCCCTTTTGTCGATTATCGTCTTGCTAGTATTTTTGTAGAAACAATGACAGATAACCCAACAGATTTTGCGGTATTAAAAGGAAACCTCCCGCGTGGGCTAGCAGTTGAGATGATCTCGATGTCGGCGCTAAAGAAAATATATGAAATTGGCCATGAACTACGACATCGTGAGCATGTTACCTATTATGCATATGAGTTCGCTGATCAATTTACTCAAACGATGGTCCAAGTGCCGAGCGATTTACAGTATCCTGAGCTTCGCGTTACCATGGATACGGAGGAGGACTATACTCTTTGTTTAGCGATTGCTAATGCATTTTCGGGTCAGAAAGATGTTTTATCTAGTGAAGTTTTAGATTACTTACTGAGGAATCCGGATGTATCCGCATTAAACAAACATATTGAACAAAAGCCGGTGGTAAGGTGAACAGAAGAATAGCAGTCATAAGAGCGGATGCTTCTCTTGCAATAGGAACCGGTCATGTAATGAGGTGTCTAATTATTGCAGATGGCTTGAGGTGTGCGGGATTCAAAGTCGTATTTATATGTCGAATGACAGAGGGCAATATGGCTGACTACATCGAATCTCGTGGGTTTCAAGTATACCGAATACTAGCGGAAGCTCCTATAGACTTCGCGAATGTATCTAGTGACGCCGAGTTTACCAAACAAATCATAACAAGCTTCTTAAATCCACCAGATTGGTTTATTGTGGATCATTACGGCATAGACGAGAAATGGGAAAGCGTTATAAAACCGATTGTCGGTCGCATGCTGATAATCGATGATCTAGCCGATCGCCCCCATATTGGAGATATGTTATTGGATCAAAATATTAGTGATATTACCAAAAAGCGTTATGCAGGTCTAGTTCCGGAGAAGTGCATACAACTCTTGGGACCGAAGTATCTATTGCTTAAACCTTCCTTTTACGAGTCAAGGCGTAAACTTAGGAAGAGAAACGGCAAAGTTAATAGAATTTTGGTTTTTTTTGGTGGGAGCGACCCAACGAATGAGACAGCAAAGGTCTTAGATGCGCTTTATGGTATAGACCTGAATTTCATGCGGGTTGATATTATTATTGGTCAAATTAATACTAATCGCTTTGAGCTAGAGCAAAGTTGCATAAAGATGCCCAATGTCAAATTGCATGTCCAAGTGGAAAACATGGACGATTTCATCTCTCAAGCGGACTTCGCCTTAGGATCAGGAGGAGTCGCCATGTGGGAGCGTTGCTATCTTGGGTTGCCTTCAGCCGTAACAATCGTGGCGGATAACCAAAGAGATGGCGTACGTTTTGCAGAATCATCGGGTTGCATCTGGAATATGGGATGGCATGAACAAATAAATTCGGGTCATTATGCCGATATATTATCTAATGCCCTTGCTATCCCTGAAGATCTGCTAAAGTTGGGATTAAACGGGCTTACATTAATGGAAAGCCAGCCAGAAGCCGCATATAACAGGGTGTTAGAAGCTCTATTGGAGGAAATTTAAAGTGATTCAAGACATCGCGATTGCAGGCCGTTTAATAGGTAAAGGCCATAAGCCGTTTCTCATTGCTGAAATGTCAGGCAATCACAACCAATCTTTGGATCGTGCACTGGCAATCGTCGACGCTGCGGCTGATGCAGGAGCCGATGCGCTCAAGCTTCAGACATATACAGCAAGCACGATGACATTGGACGTTCACGAAGGCGATTTCTTTATTTCGGACTCGAATAACATATGGGAAGGAACTTCTTTGTATAAGCTATATGAGGAAGCGTATACCCCTTGGGAGTGGCACAAACCAATCTTTGATCGCTGCAAAGAACGTGGAATACTCGCTTTCAGTACTCCGTTCGACGCGAGTGCAGTCAATTTTTTAGAATCTTTAGATGTTCCTGCGTATAAAATCGCCTCATTCGAGAATACGGATCTACCATTGATCCGGAAAGCTGCGTCAACTGGGAAGCCGCTTATTATTTCTACGGGGATGGCTTCCATTTCAGAACTTCATGAAACCGTGATTACTGCTCGGGAGGCAGGGTGTACAAACCTTATTTTGTTAAAATGTACAAGCACTTACCCATCCAGTCCCGTCAATTCGAATCTGGCAACTATTCCCCATATGGAACAACTCTTTCAATGCCAAGTCGGTCTATCCGACCACACGATGGGAGTTGGCGCGGCTGTTGCTAGCGTTGTTTTGGGTGCAAGCGTGATCGAGAAGCACTTCACGTTCTCCAGGGCAGATGGGGGAGTGGATTCCACCTTTTCATTGGAGCCGCAGGAATTTCGATCTCTTGCGATAGAGACCGAAAGAGCATGGCAATCGCTTGGACGTATTTCTTATGGCGCTACGGGTGCGGAAAAAAACTCTTTGAAATATAGACGTTCCTTATATATTGCTGAAAATATGAAGGCTGGGGATATATTTAACGAACAGAACGTTCGGGCGATTCGTCCCGGGCTTGGTCTTCCTACCAAGTACTTGGAACGAATTCTAGGTAAATCCGCGAAAGAAGATATTAAGAAAGGAACTCCTCTTTCTTGGGAGTTGCTCTAAACCGAACATGGACAAAAATCATGAACTCCAACAAATGGATCAATTGTTCGACAGTTTATTTCCGATATGCCGAAGCATCACGGGGGAAGGGCTCCGTGAGACCCTTTCATTGCTAACAGAGCATCTCCCGCTTGAGAATTTTGCCGTACCCACAGGTACTCGGGTATTTGATTGGGAAATCCCGCAAGAGTGGGTTATCCGCGATGCTTGGTTAAAGGATCCTCATGGCAATGTGATTGCTGATTTTAAGGTATCCAATTTACACATTGTCAACTATAGCGAACCCATACATGTTAAGTTGTCTCTGGATGAAATGAAAAAGCACTTGTATACCGTTCCACATCTTCCGAAGGCTATCCCTTATGTGACTTCTTACTACAAGAGAAGATGGGGGTTTTGTATTTCTCATGAAGTGCTGGAAGCATTGCCGGAAGGCGAATATGAGGCATTTATCGATAGTTCATTTATTCAAGGTGAGCTGAACTATGGACACTCTGTTTTGCCTGGGAAGAGCGATCGTGAGGTGCTCATCAGTAGCTATATTTGTCATCCTTCTTTGGCCAATAATGAACTAAGTGGACCTCTCGTTGCAACATTTCTGTATAAGCGGATAGCACAATGGCAACAACGCAGGTTTACTTACCGATTTGTCTTTTTACCCGAAACGATTGGGAGTATTTCGTACTTACATCGTTTTGGAGACCACTTAAAGCAGAACTTGCATGCTGGGCTTGTTTTAACGTGTCTGGGTGGAGAAAAATCATTAAGTTATAAGCTTTCCCGATCGGGATTCAACCCAATTGACAGGATATGGAAGCAAATGCTTGCCCAAGAGTCTCTCCAAGGCAACACACGTCATTTTACGCCTGAACATGGATCAGACGAACGCCAATATTGCTCTCCGGGGTTTAATCTTCCTGTAGGGCAAATGTCGCGAATGGTTTATGGAGCATATCCTGGCTATCATAATTCGCTAGATACTAAGGAAACCATGACAATTGAAGCTCTTCAGCACAGCGTGGACGACTTGGAAAAAATACTCCTTGCGAATGAAGCAGAAGGATATTACATTAATCGTTTCCCTTATGGAGAGGTAAAGCTAGATAAGCATGGTTTGTACCCAGATATGAACTCATCTACGACATTTGTACGATCGAATAATCAAATAGAAGATAATCGAGTTCAGTTAAATCGAACCTTAACCTTTCTTAACTATGCGGACGGAGAGCACTTATTAACTGAAATTGCTGACCTATGTCGATGCAGCATTGAAAGCCTCCTCCCCTATGTTAAGTTATTATCACAAAAAGGGATAATCGATGGGCCATATTTTGAGAAGGGGGTTTCATTATGACTACGATTTTCATGACCGGCTCACACCCTAGGCACTTGCATATCGCTAAGAGATTATACGACGAAGGCCTTCTTTGCGGATTACTCGTCGAGAAGCGTGAGGATTTTGTGCCAAGTCCGTCTTTAAGCTGGCCTGAAATAGATAGAAATAACTTCATCAGGCATTTCCATGATCGTGATCTTTCCGAGCAGAGATCATTTGGCGTGATTAAGCTCGATTACTTTAAGGGAATTCCTATTAAACAAGTAACCATTGATCAATTGAATAGTCTGGAGACGGCTCAGTGGGTTGGCTCTATGTATTCGGAAACCGTTCTCAGTTATGGCATTCATAAGCTGAATGACGACATGCTGGCCGCTTTGCCCGAACGCGCATGGAACATCCACGGAGGTCTTTCCCCATGGTATAGAGGCAACACGACGCTGTTCTGGCCTTTTTATTTCCTGAAGCCGAACTGGGCGGGGATGACTATCCATCATCTAACCTCGAAGCTGGACGGTGGATCCATTATTCATCATTCAGTACCTCAATTAAGCCAAGGGGAAGGAATACATGATGTGGCTTGCAATGCTGTAAAGCAAGTCGCGGAGGATCTGATCCATATCCTCAAGCTTGTTCGCAATAATCAGAAGATCGTAGCAGTTCCGCAGAGAAGCAACGGCAAGTTATTCATGTCCGCGGATTGGATGCCGCAGCATCTCAGATTAATTTACAACACCTTCGACAATGATATCGTAGATCGGTATTTGAACGGGGAGTTCGCACCGGATGCTCCGAACTTGGTTAAAGCATTTTAAATCCGATTTAAGCCATTAGTTGGAGGATGTCATGATAGAATTTGTCAAGTTGCAAGAATGTCACCTTGAACAAGTGCTAGGTTGGAGAACGAAAGCTGCTGTCACTCAATATATGTACAATGATATCGAGTATAATTTAGAAAATCAGATAAAGTGGTATGAGACAATTTCCCAATCAAACTCGGAAAAGTATTGGGTTATATCAATTAAAGGTCTTTTGGTAGGTTTAATTTCGTTGAACGGAATCGACCAAAAGAATAAAAGGACTAGCTGGGGTTACTACATCGGAGACGAGCAATACGGAATATATGGGGGGATTATTCCCCCTTACTTATATAATTATATATTTTATGAACTGAATTTTAATAAAATTACGGCTGAAGTGATGGAAGGAAACGAGAACATCATGAAAATCCATAAGCTGCATGGATATCGAGATGTTGGCGTTTATCAACAACATGTGTTTAAGTATCAAAGGTTTCATGATGTTTATGTTATGGAGCTAACTAAGTCACAGTGGGAACTGAAGTCAAAGCTATTCAAGAATTATAAAGGCCGGTTTGAGGAATAGATGAACATCAGGAGGCGATTGCGATTAACCGATTATTGAAAATTATAAATGAAATGTTCGAGGAGTCCGGCAGACAACAAATAAGCAGCATAGAAAGTTCAATGCATTTAAGAGACGACTTAAACATGGATTCTCTTATGTTAGCCGAGTTAACGGTTCGGATCGAAGCAGAGTTTGAAGTCGATATTTTCGAGAACGTCATTGTACAGACGATCGGGGAGATCATTTCGCAGATTGAAGGGAAATAACCTATGGAATCTATTTTTCTAGTTCACGGGGAGCATCAATATACGTTTAACAAGTTAATTGAGGATTTGAATAGTAAACGACATTGTAGCCCTTACTTATACATCGAACATAACGAGCCGTATGATATATTCTTATCGATCATCCATAGCCTGGTATACGATTATTCCCTTGAACTACTGGATGGAGACTTCTCAGAACAAGAGCTCGAAAACATCGGTATAGAGAAGGCAATGTTATCAGTCACTGTTGAAGTGGATCTCCAGCTTAGAGTTATGGATAGGAACGATTTGTTCCATCGGATAAAACAAAATAAAAAGTGGACTTTGACCTTATATACCTCTGGTACAAGCGGTCGACCAAAGAAGGTAAGCCATACCTTCAATACGTTAACTAGGAATATTAAAGTAAATGATAAGTTTGATGGGGCTATCTGGGCGTTTGCTTATAACCCAACCCATATGGCTGGATTGCAAGTGTTTTTCCAATCTCTGCTCAACGGCAATACGATGATTTATTTTTTTGACGAGCAACCCAAGAACTATCCTCAGTTATTAGAGAAGTACTCAATTACGCATATTTCGGCCACGGCTACGTTTTATAGAAATGCTATACATTATTTTCATAACCAAGTCTATCCCAGCGTAGGAAGTATAGCATTCGGCGGTGAAAAATATGATTCGGCTCTAGAGAGCGCATTCAAGCAAATCTTTCCTCGGGCTGTAATTAGAAATATATATGCATCTACGGAAGCGGGGAGCTTGTTTGTCGCTAGAGGCAATATATTCTATATCTCGGAATCGATTCGTCCCTTTGTAACTATAAGAGAAAACCAATTATTCATTCATCGGGCACTGTTGGGAGCATCAGAGTCTTTGGTATTGGACGGTGAATGGTTTAATACGGGTGACCTTGTGGAGCAACTTGATAGATTTAGTTTCAAGTTTCTATCGCGTCAATCGGATCTTATTAACGTCGGCGGTTACAAAGTAAATCCGATAGAAGTCGAGAACATATTGATGAAGGTTCCGGGCGTTGTTGAAGCGCTGGTGAAAGGCAAAGAAAACAGCGTAACAGGCATGATTCTTGTAGCGGATATCGTGAAAGAACATGGTCTTGAAGAGAAAGATCTCAAAAAAACGATCAAACAGGCAGCATCGCTACAATTGCAGGAATGGAAAGTGCCTCGGATCATTACGTTCGTGGAAGAAATTTTGACTACCAGAACGGGAAAGAAGGCTAGAAAATGAAGTGGATTATAGTTACGGGGGATTCCAAGGGGCTCGGGGAAAAGACCGTTAGCCAAATCCTCTCGGAAACAGACTATGGAGTGATAGGGATCAGCCGATCGGCAGGGGACCTGTCCGAGAAGCTTATGGAAGAATACCCCGAAAGATATAAACGCCTAGCCTTCGATCTGTCTGACTCGAGTGGAATCAAACAGTTGTATATGCAGCAAATCCGCAAAATAGGACCGATATACGGACTGGTGAATAATTCGGCATCGGCTTACGATGATATCGTTTCCAACCTGAACTTGGAGCAATTGGAGAAAATGTTTCACGTTAATGTATTCTCCGCAATGAATCTAACTAAGTATGCAATAAGAGATATGCTGCTAAATCACGTTGAAGGGTCTATCGTACATATCTCGTCTGTAAGCGCGCATACGGGATACAAGGGATTGAGCATGTATGCGGCTAGCAAAGGTGCAATAGAAGCATTTTCGCTTAATGTTGCTAGGGAATGGGGCAGCAAGGGGATACGATCCAACTGCGTAGTTCCGGGATTCATGGAAACGGCTATGAGCGCTTCTTTAACTTCAGAACAGAAGGATCGTATTTACAAAAGAACTTCGTTGAAAAGAGATACGGACGTGGAAAGCGTAGCAAATACGGTATTGTTCTTGCTTTCGGAGAAGTCGCGTTCAATAACGGGAACGGTTATACATGTAGATAACGGCACGATTTAGAACAAGTGTTTCTATATATTTGATATATTCTAAATGAGAGTTCGAAAGGTTGGTTAGCTAATGAACATCCTACTCACCGGCGGAGCCGGATTTATCGGAAGATGGGTTGTCAAGAGGTTGCTAGACGATGGGCATGCCGTCTGGATACTTGATGATCTATCCAACGGACGCGAAGTAAATATCGAAGAGTTCAGTAGCCATCCCGGTCTTAAATCCTTCGTACATGGTTCATTGCTGGACGAGACTTTATTAGCTGATCTATTTGCTACGAATTCGTTCGATATATGTTATCACCTAGGCGCGTCAATCAACGTACAGGATTCAATCGATAATCCCCGTACGACCTTTAATAACGATACGATCGGCACGTTCTATATTCTTGAGCAATGTCGCAAGCATCGAGTCAAAGTCGTCTTCATGAGCACATGCATGGTTTATGACCGTTGCAACGATGATACGGGCATTACCGAAGCTCATCCGATTAAACCTGCTTCTCCTTACGCAGGCGCTAAGATTGCCGCAGAGAACATGGTGCTATCCTATTATTACGCTTATGGGCTTCCGACGGTCGTCATCCGGCCTTTCAACACCTACGGTCCGTTCCAGAAGACGGGCGGGGAGGGCGGGGTAGTCGCGATTTTCATCAAAAACAAGCTGGCGGGCAAAACTCTCAATATTTATGGCGAGGGTAAGCAAACCCGGGATTTGCTGTATGTGGAAGATTGCGCGCGTTTCGTCGTAGAAGCGGGGTATTCCGATCAAGTCAACGGTGAGATCGTGAATGCGGGTTTAGGTCGCGACATTACAATTAATGATCTAGCGGAGCTCATCGTCGGGGATAAAGCCCGAATTGCTCATATTGAGCATATTCACCCGCAAAGCGAGATCCAAAAGCTTCTATGTAGCTATGAAAAAGCGAATCACCTTCTTGGTTGGAATCCGGAAGTCACATTGGAAGAGGGAATTCGAAGAACGGAAGATTGGATTCGTATGACCAATCTGATTTAGTAGAAACGGATATGCTTTTTATTTCTCGATGAGGTCTAAAGAAAGATATGAAAAAAGTTATTATTTATGGCATCGGAAGTGGATGCAATCGTGTGCTTCATCATCTTAAGGAAGATGTTATTATCGTTGCTTATACTGATAGTTATCAGGCGGGACAATTGTATAAAGGCATGAAGGTACTTCCTCCGCTTCATGCTGTTCAACTAGATTATGATTATATTCTAGTTGCTAGTTCAGCTTTTTCCGAGATAAGTAAGCAGCTAGTAACGCTCGGTGTAGAGGAATTTAAGATTCTTCCGGCTGTTGATTTTGTAATGCATAACAATATACCCGAAGAACTCTATAAAACAACAATTACTGGACTTTCGTATGCTAAGGGAATCTTGAGCCATCAGTTAGCACAACCCGCAGCAAATCTTGCTGCACCTTCTCAAGATTTGTTCATGGATTACTGTTGGCTGGAATCTTATCTGGACCGTTGTAAAGAATATAATTTCAAACCAAAGACGGCAGTTATCGGTTTGGCCTACTATAGCTTTGATTATGATTTATTCAAAAGTAATTTTATAAACCAACCATCGAGATCATTAGTTGGTTTATACAGCAGATTGAATTTGATTCGAGATAAAATTAAAGAACATTCTTTAGATAGATTTATATTAGCAGACCAACATTGTGAAACCTTTATGCGTGAAATTCATGAGTTAAAATCTTTGTTTCAGTTGAAGGAAGTCGATGATACTTCTTGTTTTAGAGTTGGTCAAAATTTAGAGATAGCTAGGGAAGAACTTGGTCGTAGACATTCAAATAGGAGTTATAAGGAAACCGTAGAGGAAAACATCGAAATACTTTCTAAGTATTTATCTTTACTTAGTGAAAATGAGATAAAACCTATAGTTATTATCAGTCCTCAGCTTAAGGAGTACCGAATTGGATTTGGTGATAAAAAAGCGGATGAGTTTAAGAATATAGTTTGGGGAATTCAGCAGCAGTTTGATTTTCAAATGATCGATTTATATGATAGCTCTGACTTTAATTACAATTACTTTGCCGACTACGATCACTTGAATACCAATGGATATCTCAAATTAACTAATATATTAAATGAAGTTATAGCCTTAAAGTGATTCTACGATACTAGAGAGGTGGTAAAACTGTTGCACTGCCATCACCGTCCGAAAAGAACGTCTTTTCTTCCCTACGGCAAGCAATCCATTGATGAGGATGACATCCAAGCCGTCGTTAACGTTTTAAGAAGTGACTTCATTACGCAAGGCCCTTCTATTGAGCGGTTTGAACGTAAAATAGCGGAACACGTTGGGGCGAAATATGTCGTAGCCTTCTGTAATGGAACAGCGGCATTACACGGGGCTTGTTTCGCGGCGGGAATCGCGCCCGGGGATGAGGTTATTACAACGCCGATCACATTCGTGGCAAGTAGTAACTGCGTGTTGTATTCCGGCGGAACTCCGATATTCGCGGATATCCGTCCTGACACTTATAATATTGATCCGGATGAGGTCGCCCGTAAAATCACCCCTAAAACTAAAGCAATCATAGCTGTGGATTTTAGCGGGCAACCGGCGGAAACAGACCGATTGTCAATGCTTGCGCATGATCACGGCTTGGTGCTCATACAAGATGCCGCGCATTCGATTGGAGCCTCTTTCGGAGGTCGAAAAGTCGGATCACTAGCGGACATGACGATGTTTAGCTTTCATCCCGTTAAGCATATCACTACGGGTGAAGGAGGCGTCATTGCAACGAATAGCGAAGAGTATAGGAATCGGTTATTGATGTTCCGCAGTCATGGGGTTACGAAAGAACCTGAGCAGATGGAGCGTAATGACGGACCCTGGTACTATGAAATGCAAACTTTAGGCTACAACTACAGAATGACGGATATCCAAGCTGCGCTAGGCGTTTCTCAGATGGACAAGCTCGATCGTTTCGTTGCACGACGTAGAGAAATTGCTGCACAATACAATCAAGCATTCTCGGAAAACGAAGGTATTACGATTCCGTATCAACATCCTGCAGCGGAGTCTAGTTGGCATTTATATGTCATCAGGTGGAATCAAGGAACGGATCGAGCGAAAGCTTTTGAGGAGCTGCGTAGTCGCAATATCGGGGTTCATGTTCATTATATTCCCGTCTATAATCAACCGTATTATAGGGATCTCGGATATGAGCAGAAACAATGCTTACACGCCGAAGCATATTACGAGGAAGCGATGTGTCTACCGCTTTTTCCGGGAATGACTGACGATGACGTACAAGATGTCATATATGCGATTAAAGAAGTCTTACGAGGATAAATAATCGTTTACGAGCACACTCTGTATCCGCTTACAAAAAATCATTGACACCAATCTTTACCTGATGTTATATTCGAAATGTGGGCTAGGCATAAATGCTTACGTCTAACGTCATTTGAATATGAAGGGAATGTTTAACACATGCAAGGTAAAGTTAAATGGTTTAACGCGGAAAAAGGTTACGGCTTCATTGAAACAGAGCAAGGTGGCGACGTGTTCGTTCACTTCTCCGCTATTCAAATGGACGGTTACAAAGCTCTTGAAGAAGGCCAAACGGTTGAATTCGATATCGTTCAAGGAGCTAGAGGCCCTCAAGCAGCTAACGTTACTAGAGTGTAATCATTCCGGCGCATCCGCGTCGAACAATCATACAAGATGTGGATTACATGTAGCAATGTTTGCCACGTGCCCTGGAGAAATCCAGGGTTTTTTATTTTAAAGCTCCACCATCGTAACAATTTAGTCAAATATTCTGATAATTCAAATTTATTTTTGGAATGTTTTGAAACGTCAGCCCAGTGTGTGTTATCATAGAGTCATGCAAAGGAGGAGTGCCCCATGAAATACAACATTCGTGGTCAGCGTTTGGAAGTGACAGATGCTCTTCGAGAGTATGTGGAGAAGAAGCTGAGTCGACTGGAGCGATATTTTGAAGCACCTCCCCAATCTGATGTAAATGTAACCCTAAGCGTTACGAAAGGCCAACAAGCCATCGAGGTTACGATCCCTCTTCCAGGAGCGCTATTGCGGGCGGAGGAGAAACGCGAGGACATGTACGCATCGATTGACTTTGTAGTGGACAAACTCGAACGCCAAATTCGCAAACACAAAACGAAAATTAATCGCAATTTCCGTGAAGCCGGATCGGCAAGAGCTCTCTTTAAGGAAGACTTCGGCAATGGCAGCGGAGTTACGACGCTTGCCAGGGATGAAGAGGACGACCTCGAGCTCGTAAGGACGAAGAGATTCAATCTGAAGCCGATGGACGTGGAAGAAGCGATTCTCCAAATGAATCTGGTAGGTCATAACTTCTATGTATTCGCCAATACGGAGTCGAAGGAAGTCAGTGTCGTGTATCGTCGGAATGACGGGAAGTACGGGTTAATCGAATCCGCTGAATAAACTAATAAAACGTAAGCCTCGGCCGCTCATAGCCGGGGCTTTTTTGCGAATTGTATAATCGTTCGAACTGCATAGGTAATGAGCTGAAGGGGTTATACCCGAAAATATTGCTTAACCATCTAAATCATGATACGATCAATCTAGTTAGATATCACGGACGTGAAGCACACGCCGCTCGTTCTCCTAATCGGAGAATTGGGCGGCTTTTTCTGTTCACTTCATTTGTCCGCATCTGTTATAATTCTTTTAAGGAGCTGGTCCAATGGATGAAACGAAGGAAATCTTGTTGGCAATTAAACATGTCGTTGAAGTCATGGATGCGAAAATTACCGGGATTCAAAAGGATGTCGCAGTACTGAAAGAAGACGTCGCAGTACTGAAAGAGGATGTTGCAGTACTGAAAGAGGATGTTGCAGTACTGAAAGAGGACGTTGCGGTACTGAAAGAGGATGTTGCGGTACTGAAAGAGGATGTTGCAGTACTGAAAGAGGACGTTGCGGTACTGAAAGAGGACGTCGCCGTTCTGAAGACAGACGTAGCCGTCCTGAAAGAGGACGTCGCAGAATTGAAATCTGGTCAAGGCAGACACGATCGAGTACTAGAAACGTTAGCTCTTCATTCTTTAGAGCAAGAAACGATTATCCGGAAAATGCAACGGACCACATAAAGCAACTACGGCAAGCGTTCTCCATCGCAATTTCATAACCAAATAAATACTGCCGAACCAAGAAGCTTCTGCTCCCTATGCGGCAGTTTTTTTTGTACCCAAAACCCGCATTATTGTTGTTTTTCTTAACCTCCTTCCATTTCCAGATTCCCTTCCTTGCCCCAATTTCCCCAAACTGATAAAATGAGAAGATGTTGTTAGACCCGCGAGAGAGAGGGGTACATCCTATATGTTGGGACTTGTCAAAAAAATATTCGGAGATGCTAATGAACGTGAGGTGAAACGGCTCCTTAAAACCGTTGAACAGATTAACGGTTTGGAGTCATCAATCACCCCGCTGAGCGACGATCAGCTTCGCGCGAAGACGGATGAATTCCGTGGCCGCATCGCCAAAGGCGAGTCCTTGGATGACATTCTTCCAGAGGCGTTCGCAGTCGTAAGGGAAGCTTCCAAGCGCACGCTGAACATGCGCCATTTCGACGTACAGTTAATCGGGGGCATGGTTCTGCATCACGGCAAGATCGCCGAGATGAGAACCGGTGAAGGGAAGACGCTCGTCGGTACCTTGTCCGTGTACTTAAATGCGCTGCAAGGCGAAGGCGTACACGTTATCACGGTCAACGACTATTTGGCGCAACGCGATAGCGCACTTATGGGACAAATCTATTCCTTCCTTGGCATGACGGTCGGCTGTAACCTTCACGGGCTTTCCCATGAAGAGAAACAAGCCGCTTACGCGTGCGATATTACTTACGGTACGAACAATGAATTCGGGTTCGATTATTTGCGCGATAACATGGTTCTTTATAAGGAACAAATGGTGCAGCGTCCGCTTCACTACGCGATCATCGATGAAGTGGATTCCATTCTCGTCGACGAAGCACGGACTCCGCTCATTATTTCCGGCCAAGCCCAGAAATCGACGGAGCTCTATTACGCCGCCGATCGTTTGGTTAGCCGGCTTACCGATACCGAGGATTTCACAGTCGATATCAAATTGCGCAGCGTAGCCCTAACCGAAGCAGGGGTTACGAAGGTAGAACGCGCTTTTAACATCGAGAACTTATTCGCGCATGACAACGTGACGCTTAACCACCACGTCAATCAAGCGCTACGTGCTAGATATATTATGAAACGCGATGTCGACTACGTCGTTCAAGAAGACGAAGTTATTATCGTCGATGAGTTTACCGGACGTTTGATGGCCGGCCGTCGCTATAGCGAAGGTCTGCATCAAGCGATCGAAGCGAAGGAGCAGCTCACGGTTCAGAACGAGAGCATGACGCTCGCCACGATCACCTTCCAGAACTACTTCCGGATGTACGGCAAGCTTGCCGGCATGACCGGTACTGCGAAAACCGAGGAAGAGGAGTTCAAACGGATCTACGGCTTGGACGTTATCCAAGTGCCGACGAACCGTCCGATGATCCGTAACGACATTCCGGACGTTGTCTACAAGTCCGAGAACGGCAAGTACCGCGCGGTCGTCGAAGAAATCGTAAGACGGCATTCGACGGGACAACCCGTCCTCGTGGGTACCGTATCGATCGAGAATTCCGAGCGCATCTCGGATATGCTTAAGAAAAAAGGCGTCGCTCACCAAGTATTGAACGCCAAGTACCATGCCGAGGAAGCCGCGATTATCTCCAACGCCGGTCAATATAACACCGTTACGATCGCGACCAATATGGCCGGTCGCGGTACGGATATCCATCTTGGAGAGGGCGTAGCCGAAGTCGGCGGCCTTCATATCATGGGAACGGAACGCCACGAATCCCGCCGGATCGATAACCAATTGCGCGGACGCGCGGGTCGCCAAGGGGACCAAGGTTCGTCGCAATTTTATCTGTCGATGGAAGACGAGCTGATGCGCCGTTTCGGAGCGGACAATATTATGGGCATGATGGAGCGCCTCGGTTTCGACGAGGATTCTCCGATCGAGAGCAAGCTGATCTCGCGCGCGATCGAATCCGCGCAGAAGCGCGTCGAAGGCAACAACTTCGACACCCGCCGCATCGTGCTTCAGTACGATGACGTCATCAACCTGCAACGGGAGAAAATCTACGGAGACCGCCGCGCGATCCTGAATTCGGACAACATCCGCGACGTAATTACGGGCATGATTCGTTCCGTCATCACCCGCGCGGTGGACAGCCATTGTTCGGATAACGACGTTCCCGAAGATTGGGATATGGATAGCCTCGTCACTTATGCTCATCAACATTTCTTGCCGGAAGACCGGTTAAGCAAAGATGATCTGTGGGGCAAGGAAAAAGAAGAAATTATCGAGTTTCTCGTCGAGGGAGTCGATAAGCTGTACGATGAGCGCGAAGAATCGATCGGTATGGAAACGATGCGCGAATTCGAGAAGGTCGTCGTTCTCCGCGCCGTAGATAGCAAATGGATGGATCACATCGATTCGATGGATCACCTTCGTCAAGGGATTCATCTCAGGGCGTACGGCGGTAACGATCCGCTTCGCGAATACCAATTCGAAGGACATAACATGTTCCTCTCCATGATCGAACGGATCGAAGAAGAGATCACGATGTACATCATGAGAGCTCAAGTTCAGACGACGCCTAAGCGCGAAGCGGTAGCGGAAGGCCAAGCGGTCGATTCGAAAGCCGAGGAAGCGCCTAAGAAACCTAAGACCCGCAGCGCCAGCGCTGTAGGCCGTAACGATCCGTGCCCATGCGGTAGCGGCAAGAAATACAAATTGTGCCACGGTCGCATAGACTGATTCGCAAGCACAAGATTTTATGAGGTGATTTCAACATGTTCGAGCTAGACGTATCCGTTAAGCAAGATCTTCGTGGGAACGCGAAGCGACTTCAGCAACTCAGGGGGTCCCTTTGACTTAGATCTGAAGAAAGAACAGATCGAGAACTACGAAGTGAAAATGAGCGATCCGAACTTCTGGGACGACAACGAGAAAGCGCAAACCGTCATCGGCGAGATGAACGCGATCAAAGCGATCGTCGATCAATTCGAGGGTTTGGCGAACGAATGCCAGGACTTGCTGGATATGCTCGAGATTCTTGAAGAAGAAGCGGACGAATCGATGGCGACGGAATGGTCGGAGAGCGTCACGGGGTTAACGGCCAAAGTCGATTCCTTCGAGCTTCAGTTGCTGTTAAACCAACCGTACGACAAACTCGACGCCATCCTGGAGCTGCATCCGGGTGCCGGGGGTACCGAGTCTCAGGATTGGGCGCAAATGTTGTACCGGATGTATACGAGATGGGCCGAGAAGCGCGGCTTCAAGGTTGAACTGCTCGATTATCTTCCGGGCGACGAAGCGGGGATCAAGAGCGTAACGATCCTTGTCAAAGGCCACAACGCCTACGGCTACCTCAAGGCGGAGAAAGGCGTGCACCGACTGGTTAGGATATCTCCGTTCGACGCTTCGGGCAGACGGCATACTTCATTCGTATCTTGCGATGTCGTGCCGGAGATCAATGACGATATCCAGATCGAAATCCGTACCGAGGATTTGCGAGTCGATACGTACCGCGCTAGCGGTGCGGGCGGACAGCACATCAACAAGACGGATTCCGCGATTCGGATTACGCATTTACCGACGGGGATCGTCGTCGCTTGCCAAACGCAGCGTTCGCAGATTCAGAACCGCGATAAGGCGATGAAGATGCTCCAGTCCAAGCTATACGAGCTCAAGATTCAGGAGCAGCAGAAGGAATTGGCCGAGGTTCGTGGAGAACAGATGGATATCGCATGGGGCAGCCAGATCCGCTCCTACGTTTTCCACCCGTACAGCATGGTCAAGGATCACCGTACTTCCGTGGAAACGGGTAATATCGGCGCGGTAATGGACGGCGATCTAGATTCCTTTATCGACGGTTACTTACGTCATCAGATTAAGCAGGAAGTCCAATAAACACATAGCGATTCACGACGCTTCTCGCACCTATCCGGTGCGGGAAGTTTTTTTCTTTACTCGAAGATCATTACCGACTATAACTAAATAGGAGAATGTTACATCGAGTAGAAAAGGGGAACATAAGTGAGCAGGATTTGGAAATTCAATTTGTTTTTATTGGCTCTCATTATCATTGCGATTTTATATGTCATGTTCATGAACAAAAGCGAGGAAGTTGCGCCTGCTCCAAAACCCGTAATTGCAGTCAAGCCTTCAGTTGAAATCATAGAACAAGGCGAAAGTATTTATGGATATACTAGCACGGGGGAAACGCCGCAAGGTGACAGTGAGAGGGTGTATTTCGCTAAAGCGTTAACGATAACCAATCCTCATGATTTTCCGATCACGATTATCGGCGCAATAAACGATACGTACGATACGTCGGATTCCCGAATTTCCTCGGACGAGGGGTTTGGGTTTGTAACGCGTCGCACGTTAGCTCCGGGGGAAGTTGCTCATGTGGCCGGTACCGTTTACCTTAGCGAAATTAACTTCCGCGAGGATTTTGGTTCAAGCGAGATTACTTTCGATTTGGTTAAGGAGGAAGGTGCGAGCGTTCCTTATACAAATCTGGATACACTAAGCACGAGTTATCGATTCGAGGATGCGGATCCGGGAAATACTCTGTTGAAAATCGATGCCGAATTCGGTAATTCTTCTACCTTAAATGTGGACACGTCAAAACTGCAATTCGTCGTGTACTTTTATGATTCAAATGGAACTCTTATTGGTGGCGATACGAAAACTTATATCACTTATACCCCTGAAAGAATCAGACCGGGAGAGCAGAAACAAATTTCATTCGACGGAGCCTTGCTGGGAAGAGAATTATCACGGGACGTCGGTTCTATTAAAGTGTTTGCAGGCTGCGGAAATTGTAAAGCATGATCGCTTGGCGTAGATGCGGGAGATGAGGAGAACGGATGACTGGAAGCGATAACCCGAATAGATCCATACCGACATTATCGAGCAAAAGGGCAAAGCCCAAGCTTACGCCGCGTTTGAGGATGGTTTTCAGTTATTTCCTTATGCTGCTCGGAAGCTTCATTGTGGCGGCTAGTTTTAATTTGTTTCTGCTGCCCAATCAGATCGCTTCGGGCGGCGTGTCGGGCATTTCCGTCATTCTCGATACGTTAGCGGACGTTCCCCCTGCTTATTCGCAATGGGCGCTCAATATTCCGTTCTTCATCGCCGGCGTTGTCGTATTGGGCAGGCCGTTCGCGGTTAAGACGGCGGTGGGTTCGGTCGTGCTGCCATTATTCGTATTATTAACCTCTAACTGGACGCCTCCGACCCATGATCCGCTGCTCGGTTCCTTATATGGAGGGCTTGGAGTCGGGCTTGGTCTGGGGCTAGTCTTCCGAGGGAGGGGCTCGACGGGCGGACTGTCCGTGGCGGCTCAGATTCTTCAACGCTTGATCGGGATTCGAATCGGTCTTGCGGTCGCCTTATTGGACGGACTCGTTATTCTCTCCGCAGGATTGTTCATCTCTCTCGAGAATGCGCTGTATGCGCTAATTGGATTATTCGCAACGAGCAAAACGATCGACCTCATCCAAACGGGGTTCGAGAATTCCAAGGCGGCGTTCATTATTTCCAAACATCCGGACTTGGTATCGAACGCGATCTTGCATGAATTAGACCGGGGGCTTACAAGACTGCATGGAGTCGGCGGATATACGGGCGATGACCGTCCCGTCTTGCTGGCGGTGGTCGGACAGAATGAAGTGGTGCGATTGAAGCTGCTTGTCCGGGATGCGGATCCGGATGCATTCGTCATTATTACCAACGCGGCGGAAGTGTTGGGGGAAGGGTTTCATGACGAACGGCATCTATAGTAATAATCAGCTTTATTTTTGAATCGGACCATTGAATAAATAATACTTTGAATGTATAATAATACATAACTTATCAATCGGTGACTTCTTTTTTCCTTAAAAAGCATAGCCGCTTGGCTATAATCCTAGCTTTCATTCCCGTTCGTTATTAGGTACAATGAGGATGGTTTTGCCAAAAAGCGAAAGTTCAAAAAGCAAACATTTTTGAACGACTTTCATAAAAGCAATAAGTACGCTATGTCTGGGGGAATCGTTATGAATTCATCTTCAATCCGCGCGGCGATCGTCGGGTCTACCGGCTATGGCGGCGTCGAACTTATTCGTTTACTGCAATCGCATCCTAAAGTCACCGTTACGTCGGTCATTTCCTCCTCCGCTTCGGGCACTCCGATCGCGGAAGGGTTTCCTCATCTGACGGAAATCCGCACGGACCTGCTCGACGGGATCGATGTTGATCTCATCCGTTCGAAGGCGGATGTCGTATTCCTGGCGACGCCGCACGGCATAAGCATGAAGTTGGTTCCCGAGTTTCTCGAAGCGGGACTTAAGGTCATCGATCTATCCGGTGATTTCCGCTTGAAATCGGGCGAAGTGTATCAACAATGGTATAAGCACGAGCCGGCTGACGCGGAACTCGTTCAACGGGCCGTCTATGGGCTTGCAGAAGTATACGGCGAGCAGGTCGCGAAATCCGACTTCATCTCCAATCCCGGCTGCTTCACGACGACCGCGCTGCTCGGACTGTATCCTGCCGTGAAGGCCGGCTGGATCAATCCCGACAGCATCATTATCGATGCCAAATCCGGAGTATCCGGAGCGGGACGAGGCTTGAGTTTAGGCGCTCATTATTCCGAAATCAACGAAAATTTCAAGGCTTACAAAATAAACAAACATCAGCACACCCCCGAAATCGAGCAAGTTTTGTCCGAAGCGGCCGGACGTCCGGTCATTACGACTTTCACGACGCATCTCGTGCCAATGACGAGAGGAATTATGTGCACGATGTACGCGAGCCTCACCGAGAAGCGGTCGAGCGCGGATTTCGTTGAGCTGTATCGTCAATTTTACGAAGGGCGCAAATTCGTCCGCGTGCGTCAGGATGGCAAATGGCCGGCGACGAAGGAAGTATTCGGCACGAACTACTGCGATATCGGCTTCTCGGTCGACGAGAGAACCGGGCGCATTACTTTTATTTCGGTCATCGACAACCTGGTTAAAGGCGCGGCCGGCCAGGCTATTCAGAATTTGAACTTATTGATGAACTGGGACGAGACGCTCGGACTTCAGTTTACCCCGGTTTACCCTTAATTCGCGGACGAGAGGAACGACGGACAATCATGGGAAATAAGCGTTATGAGATCGTGGAAGGCGGAGGCGTTACGACGCCTAAAGGCTTTAAGGCCGGAGGCCTTCATTGCGGTTTGAAAAAAACGGATCGGCACGATCTGGGCGTTATCGTATGCGAGGTACCGGCTGCTTCTGCTGCCGTATATACGACGAATTTGTTCCAAGCGGCACCGCTGCTGGTCACCCGGGAAGCTCTTGGCGAGGGAGGTATTCTCCGCGCGGTTGTCGTGAACAGCGGCAACGCCAATGCCTGCACGGGAGCGCAAGGCGAAGCGGATGCGCGCGCGATGCAAGCGAATACGGCGGAAGCGCTCGGCGTAAGCAAGGATCAAGTGGCGGTAGCGTCTACCGGCGTGATCGGCGAGTTGCTCAAGATGGATCGCGTGAACTCGGGCATCGAGAAGCTGCCTGCTAAGCTGCGAAACGATATTCAAGGCTCCGACGATTTCTGTCAAGCGATTCTGACGACGGATCTCGTGAAAAAAGTCAGCTGCGTAACCTTGACCGTAGATGGACGGCAAGTGACGATAGCGGGCGCGGCCAAAGGCTCGGGAATGATTCATCCGAACATGGCGACGATGCTCGGGTTCGTCACGACGGATGTTCGTATCGGCGCTTCGCTTCTGCAAGAGCTGTTACGCGAAGTGACGAATGTCAGCTTTAACATGATCACCGTGGACGGCGACACGAGCACGAACGATATGCTGGTGGCGATGGCAAGCGGTTTGGCCGAGAACGCGGAGTTGACGCGAAGCCATCCGGATTTCGCGGCATTCGCAGACGGCTTGAGGCATGTTTGCTCGGAGCTCGCCAAGGCGATTGCCCGCGATGGAGAAGGCGCGACGAAGCTGATCGAGACGACGGTCGTCGGCGCGGCAACTGACGAAGCGGCGCAAGCGATCGCGAAGACCATTATTGGATCCAGCTTGGTGAAATCGGCCGTATTCGGCGCGGATGCCAACTGGGGACGCATTATTGCGGCAGTGGGCCGGGCGGGACAGCCGGTTAACATAGCAACTGTAGACATCCGTTTGGGGGATATCCTCGTGCTGGAGCAATCGCGGCCGATCCCTTTTGACGAAGCGATAGCATTAGAGTATTTAAAAGGCGATACCGTCGGCATCAACGTGAACCTGAACATGGGCAGCGGGCAAGCGACGGCATGGGGCTGCGATCTCACCTACGATTACGTGCGCATCAACGCCGCATATCGGACGTAAGGGAGCGGATACGCATGAGTAAACGACGATTTGTCATGAAATGCGGCGGCAGTACGTTAGCGGCGCTTCCGGATGCTTTTTTCGAGGATTTGCGGGATTTGCAAGCAGGCGGCACGCAGCCCGTCATCGTGCACGGCGGCGGTCCGGCGATTAACGAAACGCTCGGCAAGTTGGGGATCGAAAGCCGGTTCGTCAGCGGACTTCGCGTCACGGACGAAGCGACTCTCGACGTCGTCGAGATGGTGCTGGCCGGACGCATTAACAAGGAAATCGTACGCAAGCTGCAACAGAACGGCGCCAAGTCCATCGGGCTTTCCGGTACGGACGGCAAACTGATCGAGGCTAGGCCGGTCGCCAACGCGCATGAAGTCGGGCTAGTCGGCGACGTTACCGGCGTGAATGCTTCTCTTGTTGAAGGCATCATCGAGCTCGGATACTTACCCGTGATCGCTCCGATCGGCATAGACGACGCGGGCCAACGGTACAACATCAATGCGGATACGGCAGCGGGCGCGGTGGCTTCCGAACTGGGCGTGGATACGATGATCGTCGTTACGGACGTTCCGGGCATCATGCGCACGGTAAACGGGGAGAAGGTCGTGCTTCCGCAGGTTACTTTTGCAGACATAGAAGAAATGATTCGAACCGAAGAGATTTACGGCGGCATGATTCCGAAAGTCAGGGCGGCGATGAGCTGCTTGCACGGCAACGTGAAGGAAGTGCTGATCGTGGACGGTTCCGCGGAACGCGTGCTAAGCCGCGCGGTAACGGAAGGCAACATCGGAACGAGGATCGTAAGGTCTTAAGTGTGCGAGAATCATAATCGGTTGAAAAAAGGAGAGAGCGAAATGAGCGACAGCGCGTTGTTTCAGACGTATGCGAGGTTTCCGATTACTTTGGTGAAGGGGAAAGGAAGCCGCCTGTGGGACGATCAAGGGAAAGAATATCTTGATTTTATGGGCGGCTTGGCCGTAACGAACCTTGGGCATGTTCCGGATGCCGTTAAGAACGCCCTCGTGGACCAGTTGGATCAACTGTGGCATATGTCCAATCTGTTCAGCAATCCCAACCAAGAGAAAGCGGCGAGACTGCTCGTGGATAACAGCTGCGCCGACGCCGTATTTTTCTGCAACAGCGGCGCCGAAGCGAACGAGGCGGCGATCAAGATCGCGCGTCGTTATCACCAGAAGGTGAAGGGAAACGGCCGTTACGAGATCATTACCTTTAACCAATCGTTCCATGGCCGGACTTTGGCGACTTTGACCGCTACGGGACAAGAGAAAGTGAAAGAAGGCTTCTTGCCGTTGCCGGAAGGCTTCAAGCACGTGCCTCTTCATGATATCGCGGCTTTGGAAGCTGCCGTTAACGATAAAACGGCTGCTATTATGCTGGAGCTCGTGCAAGCCGAAGGCGGCGTTATCCCCGTCGATCAGGACTTCTTAAGGGAAGTTCGCGCGCTGTGCGATCGCCATGGCATTCTCTTGATTTTGGATGAAGTTCAGACGGGTATGGGACGTACGGGTAAAATGTTTGCTTATGAGCATTACGACGTCGAGCCCGACGTATTCACGTTGGCGAAAGGCATCGGAAGCGGCTTCCCGGTCGGCGCGATGCTGGCGAAAGCCCACTTGAAGCCGGCATTCGTGGCGGGTGCCCATGCGACGACGTTCGGGGGCACTCCGATTGCGATGGCAGCGGTAGCGGCGACGATCGAAACGATGCTGAAGGAAAACGTGGTAGAACGCGCGGCTGAAGCTTCCGAGTACTTAATCGGACAGTTGCAAGAGAAGCTTGAAGGATTGCCGAATGTCGATCAAGTACGCGGCAAAGGCCTCCTGATCGGAATTCTGTGCAACGTTCCTGCCGGCGAAGCCATTGCGGAATTGCACAAACGCGGGTTGCTGGTCGTCCCGGCGGGTCCTAACGTCATTCGCTTGCTCCCTAACCTTCTCGTGACCCACGAAGAGATCGATACGGCGGTCGGCCTGATCGCTTCCGTGCTTACGGAACAGGCCGCGGCCAAGACGGTCGGTTCTTGAGAAGACGCATTCTGACATTCTGAATCGTCGCTGACTTAAACGTTCCCTCGCCATCGAAGGACGGTAGCCAGGGCTAGCGCATTAGACTTGTTTTGCTGCTAAATGCGTATAACGGTTTAAATCCAGCGAAAATTCGCTGCTGTAACGGTCCTTTTCAACGTAAGGCCGCCTACAGTCCGTCGATTGATCGTACATTGCCAACCTGTCATGCGTTAGTTTCTAACGGCTGCCACAGACGCTATTTAGTCGAAAATAAGGGTTTTAAAATTCTAACGGAGCTGAACGCCTCTATCTATGCTCAAATGGCATGTTTTCACTGGAATACACTTAAATAAGAGCGCTCATTTCCGTTAGATTTTGAGAAGTACCTTTTTGAGCAGAATAACGGCTGCTGCTTCCGTTAGATGGAAGCTAAACTCGTGTAGTGATCCTAAAATACTAAGCGATTCGATTCCTAATGCGATTGCCCTGCGGCGTTGCCGTTAAGCCTGACACTTAACCATAGAGGAGGGGTTGCCATGCCTACGGCTGCAAACCTGGAACAAATAGCATTGCAACTGAAAGGCCGCGATTTTCTAGGCCTTGTCGATTATTCGCCCGAAGAAATCCGCTACCTGCTGGATTTGGCGATAGAGATCAAGCGCAAGCACAAGGCAGGAGAGGCGTACCAGCCGCTTAAGGGCAAGTCTCTCGGCATGATTTTCGAGAAGTCGTCCACGCGTACTCGCGTATCGTTCGAAGTCGGCATGTACCAATTGGGAGGCCAAGCGCTGTTCCTTAGCCGTAACGACATTCAGATGGGACGAGGCGAGACGATTCTCGACACGGCTCAAGTCATGTCCCGCTACTTGGACGGGATGATTCTGCGCACGTTCGGTCACCGCAACGTCGTGGAGCTGGCGCGCGGAGCGACCATCCCGGTCATCAACGCGTTGTCCGACCAATCGCATCCTTGCCAAGCTCTTGCCGACTACCAGACGGCATTGGAGCATAAAGGGAAGCTGGAAGGGCTTAAAGTCGCCTACATAGGCGACGGCAACAACGTGCTTCACTCACTGATGATGGGCGCGGCTAAGCTTGGCATGCACTTCGCCAGCGCATCTCCGGAAGGCTACGATCCGGACGAACGTTCCGTGAAGTCGTCGATCGAAGCAGCGGCGGAAACGGGCGGCAGCGTACGGATTTTGCGGGATGCCCGAGAAGCGATCGAAGGCGCGGACATCGTATATACGGACGTCTGGGCGAGCATGGGGTTCGAGGAAGAGCAGAAGGAACGCGAGAAAGCGTTCAAGAACTATCAAGTGAACGAAGCGCTCGTCAGCCATGCGAAGCAGGATTATCTCTTCATGCACTGCCTGCCCGCGCACCGCGGCGAGGAAGTGACGGAAGGCGTCATCGACGGCAAAAACTCCGTCATTTTCGACGAAGCCGAGAATCGCCTGCACGCTCAGAAAGCAATCATGGCCGCGATTATGTAATCACGGATCTCGCCGCGTTAACCCGCTTGCAGCGGCTTAAACAGTCCGAACATGCTCGAACTGACCGAATAACCCGCCAGGAGCTGCTTAACCGGCCCGAACATGCACGGGAGACCGTTCGCTATTCAAGACTAATTGTAATTTCTACACTTAGATAGGAAGAGAGCATGGTTTTCATCAAAACTAATTGTAATATCTACACTTAGATAGAGTGAATCATCGACGACAGGCAAGATGTTGTTAAACTAAGTGTATGTTTTACACTTGCGTAACTGTCAGTACTTTTTACACGTGTAATTAAGTGTATATTTTACATTTAGATTTACTCTAAGTCGATAAAGTCTGCATGCAACACTACGGATCTATAATGTTATCATTTTCGCCTGAGCGAACGGGATAGTGGCAATATGGGCAGGACAGCGGTATTATCCGGTCAAATTGACTTCCTATTCCTGAGCGAACGGGATAGCAACACCAGCAACACCAGCAACACCAGCAACACCAGCAACACCAGCAACACCAGCAACACCAGCAGCACCAGCAACACCAGCAACACCAGCAACACCAGCAACACAACTAATCTAAAGGAGCTTTCATCCCCATGGCAAAAAATAAAATCGTGCTGGCCTACTCCGGCGGCCTCGACACTTCGGTTATCCTAACGTGGCTTAAAGAAACGTATGACGCCGAGATCATCACCTTCACCGCCGACATCGGCCAGAAGGACGAACTCGACGGCTTGGAAGAAAAAGCGCTCAAAACCGGCGCATCCAAAGTGTACATCGACGATCTTCGCGACGAGTTCGCGAAAGATTTCATCTACCCGATGTTCCAAGCCGGCGCTTTGTACGAAGGCCAGTACCTGCTCGGCACCAGCATCGCTCGTCCATTGATCGCGAAGCGCATGGTTGAAATCGCCATCGCGGAAGGCGCAACGGCTATCGCGCACGGCGCGACGGGCAAAGGAAACGACCAAGTCCGTTTCGAACTGACGGCCGCGGCTCTGACTCCGAACATCGAAGTTATCGCTCCTTGGCGTCTTGAGGCGTTCCGCGAAGCTTTCCCCGGACGCGCGGAGATGATCGCTTATGCCGAGAAACACGGCATTCCGGTCACGGCATCGGCTTCCAAGCCGTACTCCACGGACCGCAACCTGCTGCACATCAGCTTCGAGAGCGGCATGCTCGAGGATCCATGGTTCGATTCGAGCGCAGCCGATGTCGAAGACATGTACGTCCTCAGCGTTTCTCCGGAGAAAGCTCCCGATCAAGCCGAGTATATCGAGCTCGATTTCGAAGGCGGCAACTGCGTAGCGATTAACGGCGAAGCCCTTAGCCCGCTCGCCGTCATGGAGAAGCTGAACGAAATCGGCGGCAAGCACGGCGTTGGCCGCGTCGATATGGTGGAGAACCGCTTTGTCGGCATGAAGAGCCGCGGCGTGTACGAAACTCCGGGCGGAAGCATCCTGTTCACCGCTCATCGCAAAATGGAATCGTTGACCATGGACCGCGACGTTATGCATCTTCGCGACTCCTTGATCTCCAAATATAGCTCCCTGGTATACAACGGTTTCTGGTTCGCGCCCGAGCGCATCGCGATTCAAGCGCTGGTCGACGAAAGCCAGAAGAACGTGACGGGCACGGTCCGTCTGAAGCTGTACAAAGGCAATATCATGGCGGCTGGACTGAAGAGCCCGGTCAGCCTCTACAATCCGCACATCGCGACGATGGAAGCGGACCCTACGCAAGCGTACGATCAAGGCGACGCTACCGGTTTTATCCGCCTGAACGCGCTTCGCCTGAAGGTATCTTCGGGCGTTACCGGCGCTTCCGGCATTAACTGATAAAAGACAAAAGGGAGATCCGGGCGCGAAGCCTGCCGAACCATCCCCCGCCAGGCGGGGCAATGCGGGAGGCACCTTCGCTGACGGCGCTCCCCTTTTGCCGTTTTACTAGATCATTCAGAATTTATATGTTTACGCATATTCATTTCTGAATGACCTCCGACATAAACGTTCCCTCGCCATCCCTAAGGACGGCGGTAGCCGTTTATGCTTGGCATTAAATCAAAGCAGAGGGGTATACCGAACATGAGTAAGTTATGGGGCGGCCGTTTCACGAAAAAAACGGACCAGCTAGTGGAAGAATATACGGCGTCGATTACGTTCGACAAAGAATTGGCCGAAGAAGATATCCAAGGTAGCCTAGCGCATGTAACGATGCTGGGACATTGCGGCATTTTGCCCGCGGACGACGTGGAAACGATCAAAGCGGGATTGCTCAAAGTTCGCGAGCGTATCCGCAGCGGGGAGCAACAATTCCTGATCTCCGACGAAGATATTCATATGAATATCGAGAAAGCGCTGATCGACGAGATCGGTCCGGTCGGGGGCAAACTGCACACGGGCCGCAGCCGTAACGATCAAGTGGCGACGGACATGCACTTGTACTTGCGCAAGCGCGTGGTAGAGTTCGTGGATCAGCTTCATAAGCTGCAAGCCGCGCTGATCGGACAAGCCAAGCAAAACCTGGATACGATCGTTCCGGGCTACACGCATCTGCAACGGGCGCAACCGATCCTGTTCGCGCATCACCTAATGGCTTACGTATCGATGTTCGGCCGCGATATCGAGCGCCTGCAAGACAGCTACAAGCGGATAGACTCCCTCCCTCTTGGAGCAGGTGCTTTAGCAGGCACGACTTTCGCGATCGACCGCCATTTCACGGCGAGCCAGCTTAACTTCGGCCGCGTTTACGAGAACAGCCTCGATGCCGTCAGCGACCGCGATTTTATCGTGGAATTCCTGAGCGGCGCTTCTCTGATCATGACGCACTTGTCGCGCTTAAGCGAGGAGCTGATCCTCTGGTCCAGCACCGAGTTCCAGTTCGTGGAGCTCGACGATGCTTTCTGCACGGGCTCCAGCATTATGCCGCAGAAGAAGAACCCGGACGTGCCCGAACTCGTTCGCGGTAAAACCGGTCGCGTCTACGGCAACTTGATCGGCCTCCTGACCGTCCTCAAGTCGCTTCCGCTGGCTTACAACAAAGATATGCAGGAAGACAAGGAAGGCATGTTCGACACCGTCAAAACGCTTCAGGGAGCGCTGCAGCTATTCGCGTCTATGATCGAGACGATGAAGGTTCGCAAAGACAAGATGCGCCGCGCGGTCGATCAAGACTTCTCCAACGCGACGGACATCGCCGACTTCCTCGTTGGCAAAGGCTTGCCTTTCCGCCAAGCGCACGAAGTCATCGGCAAGACTGTGCTGTACTGTATCCAACAAAACAAGTTCCTGCTTGATCTTACGTTAGAAGAATTCAAGCAGTTCTCCGAACTGTTCGACGACCGGATCTATGCGGTGTTGCAGCCGGAGGCCGTTGTTAATGCCCGTAACGTCTACGGCGGTACGGCTACGCCTCAGGTGGAGGCGGCTATCGCTCGCGCCGAAACCGGGCTGGCCGGAACGGCCGAGTGGATCTCGGAGTACGAGGCGAAAAGCAGGTAAGCCGGAGAATTAAAAAAAAGAAGCGTGCCCCAGCCATAATCGCGAGGGCGCGCTTCTTTTTTATCTTGAGGAGGGCTGGGTTACTTATTCCGAACCTCTAAGCGTTTTCGATAATCGGAAGGGCTGCATCCTTCGAACTTCTTAAAGAGACGACTGAAATAAAACGGATCGGCGAACCCGAGCAGATCGCCGATTTCCTTCGCGAGCAAGTTCGGGTCGGAGCGGATCAATTGTTTGGCTTTCTCGATCTTGAGATAGGACACGTATTCGATTAAAGGCATTCCCCTATAGAGCTTGAATAGTTTACTTAAGTAAGGAGCGGTAAGTCCTACGCTTAAAGCCAACCGCTTGATGTCTATGTTCGAGTGGCAGTTGGCTCTTAAATGATCGTCCAGCAAGTCCACGACGCTTTCCGGAGAATTTCGCGGGCTTTCATTCTCGAACAAGGCACCTTCAAGCCATGGCCACAGTTCATCGCGGACGGCATCGTAGGAAGAACGGCTCTTCATCGCTTCGTCGATGACGGAATCGATCTCGGACGATTGCGGCCAATGAGCGTCCCCTAAGGCATGGATCGTCCTCTTTAGAAGTGCCGCAAAGTCTACGGCATGAAGACGGGAACTTTGCCAGGTTTCGAACAGAGAAGACATTTCGGCTTTGAACAGGCTTTTTTGTTGCAGTTGGATCATCGTCCGCAACGAGTCTATGCGTGCATCCGACAGAATGGCAACCGGATAACTCGGTTCCTCTTGAGAAGTCGAATGTTCCCTTATCATTTTCGACACGCCGAACTCGGACCTTTGGCGCAGCAGCTTTCTAAGCGAGAAGAGCGAAGCGCCGATGTCGCGCAATCGGGCGATCGGCTCGCCGATCGCGACGTTGATCGTCGTCCTTGACTGCGCGCTTAGCGAGTTTTGCAGGGCTAACGCCAACTCCGCCGAATCCTCCGTTACCTGCGCTCCTTCGTCGTCGCAGACGAAAATCGCGATTTTTTCCGTGGGAGCGCTGCCGTTAAACGCATGTATCTTATTGCCCGGGCCGAGCATGTTAGCCAGCCGAATTTCGATTTCCGAGTTGGTAGGCAAGGCCATCGATGGAGTCGTTCCGCTCGCTTCCGCAAACATTCCTCCGCAGTGTGCAACCAACAACACGGCCGTTCTGCCTTTCAAGAAGAGTTCGTCGACTTCGTTCTCGAGCATTTCTCCGTGCAGTGCCGAGGCCAACGCAGACCTAACCTTCTCTTCCTTCGTACCATCCAGTTTCGACCGAAGCTTATGCAGCACTTCTTGCAGATCGTCAGGGGAGACGGGTTTCAATAGATAATCGTAAGCATGGAATTTCAGCGCTTCTTGGGCATAGCCGAAGTCTCTGTACCCGCTTAGAATGACGAAAGGAATATCGGCGTCGCGCTTGCGGACTTCTTTGATCAGTTGCAGCCCGTCCATGACCGGCATCCGAATATCGGTGAAAATAACGTCGGGCGTTTCCGTTTCCAGTTTCTTCAGAGCTTCGGCGCCGTTAATGGCCGTCATCGTAACCTTGAAAAAAGAGGAGATTCTCTCGATCTCGTATTGGATATCCCGAATTAATGGAGGTTCGTCTTCTATGACCATGACTCTATACATGTTGTCCCTCCGCTCGTGAGTTGATCGTTCCCCCGAATGAGACGCGCAGCCCCCGTTCGGGAAGATTTTCGATCGTCATCCACGTATTTTCCCCGAACAAGAGGACAAGCCTCGCAAATGTGTTGACGATGCCCAACCCTTCATCTTCCGTCTCCGTCGAAGCGGCGTCTTCCGACCGTTCGCCGTTCGCGATAATCGCATCGATTCGTTCACGGATGGCTTTCAACCGGTTTTCGTCGGCGCCTGCCCCGTCGTCGCTTATCGATAGTTCCCACTTATTCTCCCGACATGAGCCGAAAATACGAATATGCCATGGAGGAGGGACGCTGTTAAAAGCGTGCTTCATCGCGTTTTCGACGAATGGTTGAATGGTTATTCTCGGGATTTCGATATCAAGAAGTTCGCGATCGACGTCGATCGCGAAGCCGAAATGTTCCTCATATCTGTATTTCAGTAGATTCAGATAGTTTCTCGTAT
The DNA here is from genome assembly GCF_012849095.1 of Cohnella herbarum. Classification (NCBI taxonomy): domain Bacteria; kingdom Bacillati; phylum Bacillota; class Bacilli; order Caryophanales; family Paenibacillaceae; genus Cohnella; species Cohnella herbarum. Next base: position 4,625,055 of record NZ_CP051680.1, on the reverse strand, counting down.
ATTGCAGCTCGTCCTCGACCCGAACGCAGTCGGCCGAAGAAGTCGTGTAATGCAGCAGAGATGAGAGCTGCCTGCACATCTCCGCCACTTTCTCGCGTTGATCGGCATGTTTGGCCGCGGCTCCGATCGTCGCCAGCGTGTTATGGATGAAATGCGGATTGATCTGGGATTGAAGCGCGAGAAGTTGTGCTTTCGCCTCTCGTTCCTTGGCTTCCGTAAGCTGCTCGATCGAATGCTGCAAACGCGAGAACATCTTTTTGAACATGCGGTCTAGCAGCTGCATCTCATTGTTCTTGTCCGTATTTTCGATATTCAGCGCAAGGTTGCTCAATGAAACTTGTTTCAGCGAACCGCCTAACGTACGAAGCGGGAGGGTCAATCTCTTCGAACTGCTGTACAGAACGATCAGGGTGACGATCAGGAATAGCAATCCTGCGCTCGTAATCAAGGTGCTGAGCAGATGGACGGAGGCAAGCGCTTCTTGCCGGGATTGGGAGATGACGATGACGTGTCCGGTGAGCGGAGATTGGCGGTACGTCAGAAGGCGATCTTCTCCCTCGCTGTTCCTGACGGTGGTCGAGCCGCTTTTGCCGTCGAAAACGGACGTTCGGTATAAAGCGGCGTCTTCGGGAGATTTCAATGGTTCTATCGATGGCTGGGGATAAAAGAGATTTCCGGTTTCGTCGAAGATATAGAACTCCGAATCGATGGAAGGATCGGAATCGTATAGCCTGCTTAGGTCGCTATATCTTTGCTGAACTTCGATATAGCCGTATTCCTTGCCCGCCGTGTCCATGATTTTACGGCTTAGAGAAAATACCGGGACTTGCAATTGGGACCAATTGTCGTTGTGCGGGGGAAGCAGCTTGAAGCCTCCGTCGCTATTCGCCAGCGATTCGAAGATCGGAATGCCTTCGATTCCGGCTTTGAACAGCGTATCGGCATTATCGACGGATTGCGGAGAGAGCGCGTATTCGTGTTCGAAATTAAAGGCGACGATCTTATAGGCGGAGCTGAACGGGCCGTTGATCGAGAAAATGGAATTCGTCAGCTTTCTCGTTTCTTGTACGCCGAGGCCGGGGATGCTGCCGGGGTTGTAAAGGTGCTTGTTCAAGTTTTCGTCCATGAGAAGGCTGACGTTGATTCTTTCCATGTCTCCGATCAAGCCGTCAAATTGCTCCGTGATTTTCTGAAGCAGGCGTTCCGTGCCGGAATAGATGTTATTCTGAATCATTTTCGACGCGTAAACCGCGAACGCGGCGACGAAGCAGACGATTATAAGCACGATAATGATAGAGTACGTCGCGAATATTTTTTTCTGAAGGCTCCAGTTTCGAAACATCCGGTCGACCCCGCTTCTGGATGATCTTGCATTTCAGCATAATGTATCAAATGGATCGGGAATCCGTCAAACCTTTCCGCGGGAAAGGATTTTTGTGCTAAATCGTGCATGCAACTTTCCTAATTGATCTATTCTTATCGAAAATGAACGCGTTTACAATAGAGATCGGGACATGTCCATCGCAAACGAATCGAATCAGTCATCCAAACGAACGGGGGAATAAGCAAGTGAATTTGCGCCAAAAGAAATCCGTGATCGTGCTCCTCATGTGTATCTCTCTGACGTTGCTCGCGGCATGCGGATCCGGGAAGACGGCCCAACCGTCCGCCAGCGGCTCGCAGCCCGCGACGGAAACGCCTGAGGTTAGTCAATCGGCCAGCCCGGATCCCGCGCCGGAGAAAGTCACGCTCTCTCTGATGGTCGGGGGCAACAATAAATTTTATGAAACGATTACGAAAGAGTACAGCAAACGGAACCCGCATGTGACTTTCGATCTTCAAACCGTTGACGGCAGCCAATACGACTCGTTGCTTAGAACGCGCATCGCGACGAAAAACTTGCCGGACATCATCGGGCACAACGTCTCGGACATGGCGAGAAGATACAATCCGGCCGACAATTTCGTCGACTTGTCCAACGAGCCGTGGGTCGCGAGACTCGTTAATCCGGAGATTATCAAAATAAACGGCAGCATCTACAATTTGCCGTTCGCCGCTTCAGGATCGGCTCTGGGCATCGTATACAACAAAAAAATGTTTGCCGATCTGAATCTGAGCGTGCCGAAGACGTTCGAAGAGCTTCTGCAAGTGTGCGAGACGTTGAAGACGAACGGCATTACGCCGTTCTACCTCGGGAACAAAGACGGATGGGTCGCGCAAATCTGGGGCTTGACCACGTTCTCGGAAGTCATTAAAGGAACCGACATCATGGACAAAATCAACTCCAACCAGCTCAAGCATGCTGACGTTCCGGGATTCGAGGAAGCTCTGGGACAAGTGATGCAGCTGTTCGAGAAAGGCTACGTGAACGAGGATCATCTCTCCGTGGGCTTCGACGGCTTGGGAGCGGCGATGAACTCCGGCAAAGCGGCGATGACCGTGCTGGGAGACTTCCTCGAAGCGGGAGACAAGGTCGGCGATTATGGCATTTTCGCTACGCCGGGCGTTGATAATCCCGACTTGACCGTCGGCACCGTGACGGGCTGGTTTATCTCGAAAAACTCCAAGAACGTCGAGGAAGCGAAGAAGTTTCTTGATTTCTGGAGCCAACCGGACATCATGAGCATCCAATACGCGGAAGATCCGAGGTTCTCGGCGTTCAAGGATATCGAAGTAAACTTTAATCCATTAATGCAGGGCGAGTACGACGAGTATATCTCCCAAGGAAAAGTCGTACGTCAATACAACGATTTGATCGCGGTGGATACGTCCGAGCTGTTCCGGCTCTATCAAGACATGTTCGGTAAAGGGAAAACGCCGAAACAAGTGTTGAAAGCTTGGGACGAGAAGGTCGAAGAGTTGGCTAAAGCCGCTGAATTACCGGGATGGTAAGCCGCGGGGCATAGCCGCCGAAGAAGAGGCCGACGCAAGGAAGCCTCTTCTTATTTTATATCTACGGTTCGGAGGAATGGCTCCATGATAGGCAAACGGCTTTACCCTTACTTTTTTATTTATCCGGCGCTGCTCGTCTATTTGGTTCTGTTTATTTTCCCGACTTTATTCAGCTTCGTCTACTCGTTTACCGATTGGAACGCCTATCGCGACAACATCCGGTTTACGGGCTTGGACAACTTCACGAAAATCGTAACCAACGGCGACTTAATGTTGTCGATCGGCAATACGGTGCTTTTCGCGGTCGTGACCAGCATCGGGAAAAACGCGCTCGGCCTGTTGCTCGCGGTAGCCCTGTGCAGCCGGATCGGAATGAAGCGGTTGTTCCGTACCGTGTTTTTCCTTCCGACCGTGCTCAGCTTTATCGTCGTCGGCGTATTGTTCACGGCGCTGCTGCACCCCGAGGGATTCCTCAATCAGTTCCTGGGAGAAGTCGGGCTTGGGTGGTTGCGGCAAGAGTGGCTGGTGGATCGGAACGTCGTCATGTTTACGGTCAGTTTCGTCGACGTGTGGAAAGGAACGGGCTTTCACATGATTATTTTCATGGCGGGCCTGCTTGCCATTCCGCGCGATTACGGAGAAGCCGCCCAGATCGACGGAGCGAACGCTCTTCAGGAATTTTTCCGCATCAAGCTGCCTTTAATGATGCAAGCGGTCAGCGTCAATATCGTGCTCAGCCTCATCGCGGGCTTCAAAGTGTTCGAGCAGGTGTTCGTGCTGACGAACGGCGGGCCGGGCTACGCTTCCTCCGTGCTGAACTCGATCGCTTTCCAGATGTTCGGCGACGGCAGATGGGGGCTCGGTACCGCGATGAATCTCGTATTGTTTCTTCTCATAACGGCAATATCTTTCGTGACGTTGGCCTATTTCAAAAGAAAAGAAGTGGACATCTAGCATGACGACCCGTACAAGCTCCGGCGCGGCCCGAAACGGACTAGCCAAGTTGGCGAAGGGGAAGGGGAAACTCCTTTTGGAGATCGTGCTTACCGTTGCCGCGTTCTTTTATTTTTTTCCCGTCTTGATGATGATTCTCGGTTCGTTTAAGAGTTCTATGGAGGCGGCTTCCTTTAACAAGCTTTGGCCCGAGGTTTGGGAGTTCGGGAATTTCCGGCAAGTGTTATCCGGCGATAGAATCCTGCAATCTTTGAAGAACAGCGTGTGTATCTCTTTTCTTTCGATCTTCCTGACCATCATGCTTGCGGCGATAGCCTCCTTCGTCATGGCGAGAAGGAAGAGCGGATTTTCGGCTGGCGCGTATTTTCTGTTTATCGCGGGTCTCGTCGCTCCGTTAATGTACATTCCGACGATCAAAACGCTGCAATTTCTGAATTTGATGAATACGCTCACGGGATTGATTCTAGTCGTCGTCGCGACGAATCTTCCGTTCGCCGTCTTTCTTTTTACCGGCTTCATCAAAGGCATTCCACGAGAATTGGACGAATCGGCTTTCGTGGACGGCTTCGGAACGACGAGAATTTTTTTGCATATCATTTTGCCTCTGCTTACCCCGGTCATTACGACTCAAGCGATTCTGTCTCTCGTCGGGGTATGGAACGATTTGAGCATGCCGTTGTTTTTCCTGAACGACAGCAGCAAGTGGACGCTTCCGATGCTCGTGTACAACTTTATCAGCCAGTACGTCCGAAATTGGAACTTGGTGTACGCCTTTTTGATCATGGTTTCGCTTCCCGTGGTCGCGTTGTTTATATTCGGGCAGAAACACTTCGTGTCCGGACTGATGTCCGGCGCGGTTAAAGGGTAAGTCGATTCCGATTACGACGAGAAGATGAGGAGATGGGATTATCATGAACCGCATATCATCGACGCTTCGCTTCTGTTTGGCAATCGTATTGTGCATGACGGGGATCGTGCAGTTTTCCCCGGATAAACCTTCCCGGGCTTACGCATCCGCGGATTGGCCCGTGACCGCAACGATGGGCAACGAGAACGGCGGTCCGGTGTTCAAAATCAACGGAACTCCGGTCGTACCGCAATTTCTGTACGGCAGCACGATGAAGATCCACGCGAACTACGTTCCTTTTCTAGATACGATCAATATGGCGAATTCGCGCGACGTGCACGTGAAGTTCTGGATTAACGTGCTTGACGATATGGCGTGGAACGAACAAGTTAACGAAGACGTGTTCCAGCGCGATCCCGGCGCTTACGGCATTCTGAGAATCGGCATCGCCGACGAGCAGTTGTTCGATCTGTCGGCCGACCAATACGCGGTCACGGAAAGGGGGCTTCGTTCCGGGTGGCCGTCGTTGGCTTCCGCGGATTGGCGGAATCAGTTGAGCGACTTAGTGACCGATTATATCGCATGGCTGAAACAGCAGCCCTATTCGGATCGGATTTTGGGCTTTCAGATTATGAACATGGATAGCGGGGAGTGGTACTTCGACTCCAATAGCGAGGCGAGGATCGGAGCGGGGGAAGATTACTCGCCTCCGATGGTCGCGGCGTTTCGGCAATGGCTTAGCGAGAAATACGCGACGGACTCGGCTCTGCAAGCGGCTTGGAACGATGCCGGCGTAACGCTTGCCTCGGCAGGCATTCCGACTCTTGCCGAGAGGGACTATTCGGCGGAGCGCTTCTTCCGTTCGATAGAAACCGAGTGCAAAGCGATCGATTACCAGACGTTCTACAGCAAGAAAATCGCCGAGACGATCGACTTCGCGGGGGATTGTTCAAGCAGGCGACCGGCGGGCAGACGTTGCTCGGCTCCATGTACGGTTATCACTACGTAGCCGCTCACTATGCCCGTCCGTCCAACAACGGTCATTACGCATTGGGCGATCTGCTCGATTCTCCCAACGTGGATTTCATCAGCGCTCCCGTCAAATACGGGGATAGGGCGATGGGCATCAACGCGGGGCCGATGGGCTCCTTCGACTCGCTGGCTCTGCACGGCAAGATGTTTATTTTGGAGAACGATACGCGTACCCATCTCGTGGACGATTTGCCATATCCGGCAGATATTTTATTTACCCCGAGAACGTACACGCCGGAAGAAACATTGGAAGCGCTGCGGCGCGAGACGGGCAATCAAATCGTTACCGGCGGCGGGCAATACTTGATGGACATCAACTCCAAGGGGTGGTTTAAGGAAGAGGGGATATGGGACGAATACCAGAAGCTCCTTTCCGTTCAGGCAAGCCGTTACCTCCAAAGCCAAGATAGGCAGTTCAGACCGGACGTGGCGGTCATCTTGGACGAAGACTCGCTTCCTTACCATACTCTCAACGTCAATCAGGTTACGCCGACCAACAATCCTTACGGACCCGCGGGTTATCTGGATTACGGATTCTTTCATTTGTTCGAGCAGCAACAGCGCGAGATGGCCCGCAGCGGCGTGAAGTTCGGATATTACGTCATGTCCGATCTGACGAGTATTCCCGATTCGGTGAAGACGTTCGTGTTCATGAACGCTTACCGGGCCACGTCCGCCCAAAGGACGGAGATCAACGGTTTAAAGAAAGACGGCAATGTGCTGGTGTTCCTGAGAGCGCCCGGTTATTTCGACGAATCCGGTTCAGATACGGCTAATATTACGGACTTGATCGGCATGACCGTGGCGAAGGCCGACTATTCCAGCGCCGCGACGATTGTTTCGAATTTCTCCGATCCCGCGACCGAAGGCAGCGTTGCGACGACCGTCGGGGGTTGGGTCATCGGAGAAGACAGCGGCGGAGTGGAGGCCGAATATGCACATACCCCATCCTTTTACGTGACGGATCCTACTGCGGTGCGGCTCGGATATTACGATGCGGATCCGGGCAAAACGTCCTTCGCAAGGAAAAACATGGGTTCCTGGACTTCGATCTTCAGCGGCTCCGGTCCGCTTAAAGCGGGTTTGATCCGTTCGATCGCTAGCAATCTGGGCGGCGCCCATGTGTATTCCTACGACGGCAAAGACAATATTCGCACCGACGACAAGCTGCTAATGCTCCATTCGGCTGCCGGGAACGCGGGGATGAAATCCATAAGGCTGCCGAATCCGTCGCGAGTGGTGGACGTGCTGAACCAGGCGACGGTAGGGAAGAACGTGACCTCCTTCCGGTACGATATGGAAGCGGAATCGACGTCCTTGTTTGCCATCGTTCCTAACGATACGGCGAATACCGAAGCCGAAAGCAACGAGGTCGTTCGAACCGGAACGTGGAGCGCGGAAGCCCGCGCGTCTTACGTCGGCGGGGCGGCGTTGAGATCGAATGCGCAAGGCGCGAAGCTGTCGTATTCCTTCCAAGGCCCTTACCTTTCGTTGATCGCGTCTACCGGTCCGGACCGAGGCCGAATCGACGTCGAGATCGACGGAGTCGCTTATCCTTACGTCGAGCTGTATTCTCCTCGAACCGAATACGGCAAGGAGTTCGTTCTGGCGCTGGATTTGCCGGCGGGGCCACACACCGTCACGTTGACCGTATCCGGAAACAAGCACCGCCTATCCTCGGGCACCGTCGCGATCGCGGACGCTTTCGTCGCGGCTTCCGCTCCGACGACTGCGATTCCCGCGGGCGATCCCGTGACGGGACGCGAATCGATATTCGCGGGAGAAACGCCGACGGCAGCCGGCAACGACGCCCGATACGAACTGGGTACGCGATTCAAGACGACCGTGGACGGCACGGTTACGAAAGTGAGACTCTACGCTCACGAGAACGAAGGCGGTCAGCATAGCGTATCGCTTTGGAGAGTCGGAGACGGCGTACGGGTAGCCGGACCTTTCGCTTGGACGTTCCCTGCGGGATCCCCGGGCTGGAAGCTGTTCGAGCTTCCCGAGCCTCTGTCCGTCCAAGCCGACACCGATTACATCGTGTCGGTCACGAACAGCGCGACCGACAAACATTACGTCTATACCCCGCAAGGCTTCGTCCAGCCTTTGAACAACCGGCATCTCGTCACTTATGCGGGCAGCGGAGTTAACTCTTCCCAACTGGGAGCGATGCCGACTTATTCTTTTAACAACACGAACTATTTCCGGGACATCGAGTTCGTGCCGAATAACGGCAGGAGCTTGCTCTCCTCGCAAACGCCGCAGCGTTTCGACAACGATGCGAGCTACGAGTTGGGCACCCGGTTCACGGCGCTGACGGACGGATACGCGACGAAAGCGAGAATCTACGCGCACGAGAACGAAGCGGGCATTCATCGCGTTTCGTTATGGAAGGCCGGCGATGGGACGCTTCTTGCGGGACCTTACGATTGGAACGTAAACGCAGACTCATCCGGGTGGAAGGAATTCTCTCTCCCGACCCCCGCGAGGCTCAAGGCAGGAACGGAATATATCGTGTCGGTCACGAACAGCGTGTACGACAAGCAATACGCCGTTGCCGAGCAAGGGTTCTCAACCCCGATCGCGAACGGACGGCTGATCTCTTACGCGGGCGGCGGAGTGAGCACGACCGCGATCGGAACGATGCCGACTTATTCGAATAACGATACGAACTATTTCCGGGACGTCGTTTTCGTTCCGGATCACGAGCAGACCGTCATGGATACGTCGGTTCCGCAGAGCTTTTCCAACGATCGCCGTTACGAGCTGGGGACGAAATTCCGGCCGACGGCCGACGGCCGCATCGTCGGCGTTCGATTCTATGCCCATCCCGACGAAGGAGGAGCTCACCTCGTGTCCCTCTGGAGGGTAAGCGACGGTCAGCGGATCGCCGGTCCGTATACCTGGAACGTGTCGACCCGGCATCCCGGCTGGCGCGAGTTTATTGTTCCGGAGCCGATTAGCGTGACTTCGGGGACGGACTATATCGTCTCGATTACGAACGGTCCGTCGGATTTCTATTACGCGGCTTCCCCGCAGGGTTTCGCCAATCCGATCTCGAACGGAAATCTAGTTACCTATTCGGGCAGCGGGGTAAGCACGACCGCGATCGGAACGATGCCGACCTATACATTTAACAATACGAACTATTTCCGGGACGTCCTGTTCGTGCCGGAAGAATAGAAATACGGGAAGGCACGGCGCTTATTGCGGGCCGTGCCTTCCCTATACCGCACAATTATACTTGGGGGAATGCCGCAATGAGCAAGAGCAATGTAGACGGCTTTAATTTAACGGAAACGATTGAATCGGGCTTACGGATTTGTATTCCCGCGTCGGCGCATGAAACGTTGCGTTTCGCGGCGGACGAGCTTAAGACGAACCTGTCGCTTGTTGGCCGCGCCGATTGCTCCATTACGGAAGGGGAAATGGAAGCAGGGGGAAACTCTATTGTTCTGCGATTGACCCATCCGCAAGGAAACGACGGCGATTCGGAGAACTTGGACGAATTCGAGATTCGCGCCGAGTACGGCAACGCGGTCATTGCCGGAGCAAGCCCAAGAGCCGTCTTGTTCGGAACGTACCGTTTTCTTGAGGAGCATGCGGGAATCTCATGGCCGACTCCCGCGTACCGTCATATTCCCGCAACGCCGGTTAACGTGCCGATTATCGGCAGGACAACCCGTAAGGCGACGTTCGCCAGAAGGGGGCTCGTGCTGGAAAGCTCGGAGACGACCGAATACGCGATGAATTTAATTGACTGGTCCGCCAAGAACGGCTTGAACGATCTGTTTTTTACGTTCGATCTGTGGGAGCGATACCAAGACGAGTTGAGACCGGAACTCGCGAAGCGGCAATTAATGCTGACGTTGGGCGGCCATAATCTGGGGATGTTTTTCCCGTCAGGGGAGCATTTCGCGGAACATCCGGAGTGGTTTGCGTTACCGGTCGAAGGCGGGAGAAGAATAGCCGATCAGCCTTGTTATTCGAATGAAGCGGGCGTCGCAGTGATGGTCGATAACGTCGTTCGTTACGTGGAGAGGGAGATCCGTAGAGGGACCGTTCTGGCGACGCTCTCCTTGTGGCCTAATGACAACAAGCACGTATGCAATTGTCCGGCTTGCCGGGAAGCCGGATTTATTTCTACTTATATCGGTTTTCTTAGCCGGCTTCGCCGGTCCTTCGCTTCGAAGGGCATAAGCGTGAACGTGGAGCACATCGCCTATAACGCGCAGTTGGAATGGAGCATGCTGGAGGAAGTTCCGGCAAGCAGCGAGTTGGATACGTTGATCGCATGCTGGGGACGGGACTATAAAGATTCGATAGCGTCGCCGAATCGGCCGCGCGACGTCCGGTTTAAGGAAATTACGGAGAAATGGGCGAATGCATGCGGCGGGTTCGGAACGAACTTGACCGTCTTCGAATATTATTCCGACTATTGGATGCTGACTTCTGTGTTCCCTCCGCTGCTCCGAACGATAGCGGAGGATATGGCTTATTATCGCAGCGTCGGAGCGAACGGCGTAATGAGCCTTATTTTGCCTTATTCCAAGGCCGTTAGAATTATAAGGGAAGATATTGGCGGTCAGCCGATTATCGAAGCGATCGACGGACGGGAAATGAATTCGGAGGACGTCGCAATGTGGCTAAATCTCTATGTTTTTTCTCGGTTGACATGGCAAGGGGAAGACGATGCGGATAGGGTTACCTATCGCTTCTGCAATCTCTTCTATGGCGAGCGCGCGAGCTTGTGCAAGGGGATGCTGGACCGTCTATCGATCGCGCTTGCGGGTCTATCGGCATACAACACGGAATTTTTCAAATTGAGATTCATAGATACATGGTTAAGGATGAAAGACGAGGAGATCGTCAACTGGAATCCTTCCAATGACAACGGATCCGTTCCCCGGGCTCGAATCGCCGAATGCCGTCGGGCGCTTGAAGTATTGGACAACGGCTTTGCAAACGTGCCGCTTGCAGGCGGCGGGAAGGAACCGGACGAGCAGCTTCGCAACGTGACCCATCTATTGTCCTACTACGAATTCATCGTCGTGAAACTAAAATCCATTCTCTCTCAATCTCTCGGGCAACTCGATTACATAGAGAACAGAAGAGAGGATGCCGTAAGCCATTGGCAGGAAGCTTTGCGATCGGAGGACGAAATAAACGGTTGGGATCGGGAAATTTGCCGGGAATGGCTGGAGAGGGCAATGTCGCATGATCGCGAATAACCGGATTTGGACGAAAGGAAATCTGTCGTTCTGGTCTTGGAACGACAAGTTGGAGAAGGCGGAAATCGCGCGACAACTGCGCGAATTCAAGGCGGCGGGCATTCACGGGGTGTTCATTCACGCCAGAGGCGGACTGCAGACGCCGTATATGGGAGAAGAATGGATGGACGCGGTCGCATCGGCGATCGAAGCAGCGCATAGGTTGGATATGGAAATCTGGCTATATGACGAGGATGCGTGGCCAAGCGGATTTTGCGGAGGCAGGGTGCCAAGCGAAGGGGAGCGGTATCAGCAAAAGTGGTTATGCCGTGAAACGGTCGACCCCGCGCGGCTTCAACTCACGGACCGAAGTCTTGCCTGCTATATCCGGGATGAAGCCGATGGCCGATGGCGGCAAATCCCTCTGGAGAGTGGCGTAAACTCGCAATCGCAAGTTCTGCATGTTTATTACGACGCTAACCCTTACTATACAGATCTGCTGGATCCCGATGCGGTGGCCTGTTTTATCGGACATACGCACGAGAAGTACAGGGAACGATTCGGGCACGAGTTCGGGCGGACGATTCGGGGCGTGTTTACCGACGAGCCCCAGTACGCCGTCGGAAAATGGCCTTGGTCCCCGGCGTTGGCCGCAACCTTCGAAGCCGACCGGGGATATGGCTTGTTATCGATTCTTCCGGCTCTTTGGTTCGATCAGGAAGGATCGACGAAAGCGAAGCATGATTACTGGCATGCGGTCACGCGGCAATTCGTATCCTCTTTCACGGCCCAGATCGGCTTATGGTGCGAGAAGAACGGATTATGCTTTACGGGGCATATGGCCGCCGAGGATACGCTCTCTTTCCAAATCTCGCAGATCGGCGCGGCTATGCCTCATTACGAATGGATGCAAATGCCGGGCATCGATCACCTCGGCTTGCGGCTGACCCGTCCCGTCTTAATCAAACAGGCAGCCAGCGCGGCCCGCCAGTTGGGAAGGAAGCAGGTGTTGGCGGAAACGTTCGGCTGCAGCGGCTGGGGAGCGGATTTCGAGGATCTGAAATGGATCGCCGATTGGCAGTTGGCTTTGGGGGTTAACGTGCAATGCCAGCATTTAGCCTCGTACTCATTGCGGGGCGCGCGTAAAAGAGACTACCCGCCGTCCCTTTCCTGGCATCAGCCCTGGTGGCGTGATTTCGACCTGTTTAATCAATATGTGACGAATCGTCAGAATTCGCTGACTTCGGGGACGGCCACGGCGAACATTCTGATCGTTCACCCGATCTCCAGCGCATGGTGCCTGTACGATCCCGATCGTCTTCATTCCGTGCGGGAGCTCGATCGGCGGTTCGGAGACCTATCGCAATTGCTGCTGGACATGCAGCGGGAGTTCGATTACGGAGACGAGATGCTGCTAAGCAAGTACGGCGAGACGGAACAAGGCTGGTTGAGGTTGGGAGAAAGCCGATACTCGCTCGTGATTTTGCCTGCGTTATTTTCGTTGGAAAAAAGCACCTTCGAGCTTCTGAAACGGTTCGTCGAGCAAGGAGGCAAAGTCATAAGCGCGGGAGATTTCCCGAAATGCATAGAGGGTGAACCATCGGAGGCGGTGATTCAGTGGTGCGGGGAACATGTCGAACAGATGATGCCGACGTTCAAAACATTCGAGCGAGCGCTAGCGGACGTGCCTTCAACTTATCGGCTAACGGACGCCAGAGGACGACAAGTGAAAAATGTGATAGCCCATCACCGCCGGACGGAAGAGGAACGGGAAGAAACGCTTTTTCTATTTCATTCGCAAAGGGATAACGCCTGCCGAAATCTGTCTCTCTCATGGGATGGAGCATACGAAGTGCGGATGGAGGATACTATCTCGGGTGACAGGATAGATTGCGCCGTGACGATGGAAGAAGGAAAAACGCTGCATGCCTTCGCGCTGAGACCCGGAGAATCCGTATTGTTCATTGCGAGAAGGAAACAAGAAGCGGTTGCCGCGGCCGCAACGATCCGGGGGCCCGAATTTCTCCGGAGTTCAATCGAGCTTGGAGGAACTTGGAGATTGGCCGAACCGTTTCCGAACGCGTTGACCTTGGATCGATGCCGGTACCGAATAGCGGGGGAAGAGGCGTGGAGCGATCCCGGCGACGTGCTGCACGTACAAGAACTTCTGGCCGCCCGAAGAGAGCGACTCGATATCGAAATGGAGTTTACCTTTGCCGTTCGTACGGATTACGATCTGAGGCAAGGACTGTTCATGGCCGGCGAGGAATTGCGATCTTGTAGTATTTCAGTTAATGGCCAAGAGATCTCCGGACAGGTGAGCGGGGAATGGCTCGACCCGGCGATCGAGAAGATCGAGATCGGCCCGTACGTTCGTCGCGGCAGGAACAGCATCGTCGTCCGAAGACCGTTCGAAGGGCGGATGGAGCACCGATTCCTGGACGATTCCGGCGCGTTCGAGACGGAGAGGAACCGGTTCGTCCATAAGACGGAATTGGAGAGCCTGTATTTGCTTGGTTATTTCGAGACGGCTGCCGACAAGTCCGTGCCGGTTTATTCAAGTCCTGAGGGAATTGTGGAAGTATCGGCGGAGACGTTTGCGATAAAAAGTCAAAGAACCGGATACCGGATCGAGGAATTGACTTCCCAAGGTTTGCACTTTTTTCAGGGAACGGTTTCTTTGGAAAAAGAATTCGCGTGGGACGGTACCGCCAAACGTGCGATCTTGCGACTCAGGGAGCCGACATCGTGTGTCGTTAGCGTCGACGTGAACGGCGTAAACGCCGGGCGGATCGCGTGGGAACCGTACGAGTGGGATCTCTCGGATAAACTGAAAGCAGGCGTCAATACGATTAAGGTTCATTTAACGAGTACGCTGCGCAACTTGTTAGGGCCGCATCATCACTACTTAGGGGATCCGTTCTTCGTCGGCCCCAGCACGTTCAAGGGGAGAAAAGGATGGGAGGATGCATTGACCGGATATGCGCATCCGAATGTAACTTGGAAGGACACTTATTTTTTCGTACCGTTCGGAACAGGCAAACCTCCGCTGCTTGAAGTGCTGCAAGAAGTCCGCGAAGAGGATATAAACGGATAGTCGCTTTTCGCATCGAGGGGCTGTACCGAAAGTAGTTCTGCTTCCCTTGGTGAATAGCTCGTTTGACAAAGACTGCATAATGACGGCGCAGGGGGAATCATCCCTAGCGCCGTCTTATTTCGATCTCGATCATCCGCCTGACCGATAGCGCATCTTTCGATTTTCCCAATTCGCTCGACGAAGTATCATTTTCACACATGGTGTATATCTTATGTATATACTTAGTTATGGGGGTGGGATATAATTGGATCACAAGAAGAGGAAGGATATGATCTTAATGACGACTGTCACGCTCAGCAAGTGGGGAAATAGCAGTGCTGTTCGCATACCGAATCAAATTCTAAAGCAGCTCAATTTGGAAGATGGAGCAGAGCTTCAGATCATGATGACATCCGAGAACGAAATTCTCCTTCGGCCGACTGCTAAACCGGAAGAAACGAACGAGAGCTTGCGAGTGCACCTGCAATCGTTGCTCGATGAGTTCAAACCAGATACGTCGCGACATGAAGAAATCGAATACGGTACTGAAGGAGACGAATTGATTTGATTATTCCTTCGCGCGGAGATCTCGTTGCTCTTGATTTCGATCCGCAAGCCGGTCATGAACAGGCCGGGAGAAGACCGGCCATCGTCATTTCCGAGCAAACCTATAACCAACTGACCGGTTTTGCGATTATGTGTCCGATCACGAGTATTGTTAAAAACTATCCTTTTGAAGTTGCGCTTCCGCAAGGACTTCCGGTGACGGGAGTCGTGCTCACGGATCAAATGAAGAGCTTGGATTATCATAAAAGAAAGCTCCGGGTTATAGGTAGCGTTATTCCTGATCATGAAGAATTTTTGAGAGCCGTGTTACGTAATACAAGAGCCATACTAGCGTAAAAAAGCCTTCCGAATACGCATCTCGGAAGGCTTTTTTTGCCGCATGTTTAAATCGGCTCCACGAAATCTACTACCTCATCGCCTTCCGGGCTCTTTTCAATCCCTTCGCCATCTCCGTTCCCTTTACCGCCAGGTGTCGGCGACGCGCCGGGCTCCTTCGAAGCCGCCCCGCCGGCAGGCTGCAAACGGGGATCGTCCGGATGGACGGCGATCAGCGTGTCCTGCGTGCGGTAAGTGTCCTTGGACAGCTTCTTGCGCTCCGCGAATTCGCCATCGACCATTTTAACCAAGAAGGCTTCGACCACGTAACCGGACTCGCCTTTTTGCAGCACCGATTGCTTCCCGAGCGCGATTTTTTCGTCGGCCATATAGACGGTTTTCGGAGCGTTTTCCTTCACGAGCTCGGTTTCTGTCTTGTAGGAAATATTTTCGGGCATCGAGCCGAACAGCTTGACCGTGACCGTCTTATCCTCGACGACCGTGCGGATCAACAATTGCTTGCCCGTGGAATTCCGGAATTTGAAGTTCACGTAACCGCTCGCGAACGTCGCGTCCAGTCCCTTGGGCAAATAACTGACGACGAGAGAATGGTTGCGCCGTTCCACGATGTCCAGTCCCGCTAACAGCGCGGCATTGTACAGCGTGCTTGAGACTTGGCAGATCCCTCCGCCGATCCCGGGCGTCAGCTTGCCTTTGAGAATGACCGGCGCCTCTTTATAGCCATACTCCTCTTCGGCCTTCGCGACGATTTTCCCGTACTCGAATATTTCCCCCGGCATCAGCAACGTGTCGTTGAGCGCCTTCGCTGCCGCGGTCACGTTGTGGGAACGACCTTCTCCGCTCGTCGCGAAGGAAGTCGTGAACTCGACGAGTTTGCGATCAAGCCCGTCTTCCCGTAGCTTGGCGACGGTTATTTCCGGAGCCGTCTCCGTAACCTTCGCTTGGAGCACGCGAGGTTGATCGGAAACCGCCGTCCCCGCTCCCGCGTTAAGCTCGATCCCTTTGATTTGATCAATCAAATCCTGCACCTCAAGCCGGCGTCCGAGTTTCTCCTCGGAGTAGACGACGAGATCCTGATCGGTAATCGTGCGGGAAGCATTCGCGGATTGGCCCGTAACCAAATTTCCCCATGCTTCCGAAGCGGCTTGCTTAAGCGCCTCTTCATCCCAATTCGCCTTTATTTCGTAGGAGGTATCGAAGTTGTCCTGGTACCGCACTTGCGCACGCTCCCACCACGGTAAGTCGCGATAATTCGCGATTGCGTTTAGAGCTTCCGCCGCGTCTACTTTCAAACCCAACTGCTTGAAGGATAAGGAAGGGATGTCCGTTCCAGACTTCGAGCCGTCTCCAAGGCTGTCGGGGTCCACGCTGACCACAGTCGATTCCAATCGGGCCACTTGCTCCTCGATCCGTTTCAGAGCCGTCTCGGGTAACTCCCCGCCAAGTTGCAAATCTCCGATCGACACTCCAACCGGCAGAGTCTTGTCGCTACCGTAGCTCATCGCTCCGCCTACTCCGACGCCGACGATCGCGAACGTCATCAAACCCGTAATCAGCCATCCTTTTTTCATGACGGAAACCCTCTCCAGTCGCTGCTTTTCTTTTACAAATGTTTCTAAATAGTTAGACGATTCATTTGGCGATTCGTTTTACAGGAAAATTAAAAAATTCTTAAAATTTACCTAAAATCCAAGCCTGATATAGGATGGCGGCCTATTTCTCGACATATTTCCCCAGAAGCGCATCGACAAAGAGAGGATTATCAGGCATGATGTCGAAGTAACTAAGGTCTGAATCTTAACAGGAAGTGATACCGTGATCGAAATGCAGGACATTTGGAAAACTTACGCCGACGGAACAACCGCATTGCAAGGCGTGAACGTTGTCATCGACCGAAACGAGTTCGTGTACATAGTTGGACCTTCAGGTGCTGGGAAATCCACCTTCATGAAGCTGATCTACCGGGAAGAAGTGCCGTCCAAGGGGCAAATTTCCGTTAACGGGTTTAATATAGGCAAGCTGAAGCACCGCAAAATTCCGTACGTTCGTCGCAATATCGGCGTTATTTTCCAAGACTACAAGCTTTTACCCAAACTATCGGCTTTCGAAAACGTGGCCTTCGCCATGGAAGTCATCGAGACGCCGCGCAGGATGATCCGCCGCCGCACGATGGAAGTGTTGGAACTCGTCGGCTTGAAACACAAGGCAAGCAGTCTGCCCGCCCAACTCTCGGGCGGAGAGCAGCAACGGGTCGCGATCGCCCGCGCCATCGTAAACAGTCCCGCGGTTATCGTAGCGGACGAGCCTACCGGAAACCTGGACCCCGAAACCTCATGGGGAATTATGAACCTGCTGGAGGAAATCAACTTCCGCGGCACGACGATCGTCATGGCCACCCACAACAAAGAGATCGTGAATACGATGCGCAAACGCGTCATCGCCATCGAGCGCGGAACCATCGTTCGCGATCAGCAGAGAGGGGAATACGGCTATGAAATTTAGTACCGTAACCCGGCATTTGCGCGAAGGCTTCTTGAATATCGGACGCAACGGCTGGATGACTTTCGCTTCCGTGAGCTCCATCGCGGTTTCCTTGTTTATACTCGGCATCTTCATGCTGCTCGCGCTTAACGTGAATAAGCTTGCCGACCAGCTCGACAGTCAAGTCCAGATCAACGTTTACCTGCAAGTGGATACGGAGAAACCGAAGGCCGAAGAGATCGAACGGACGATCAAACGCATTCCGGAAGTAAAATCGGTCACTTACGTTCCTAAAGAAGAAGGCTTGCAGCGGTTCCGCGAAAGCATGGGCGAAGAAGGCAAGGCAGCTCTGGAAGGTTACGAGAAAGAAAACAACCCGCTGCCGGACGCGTTCGAGGTCGAAGCGTTCGACCCGCAGCAGATCGCATACATAGCGAAGCAGATCGAAGCCATTAATCTAACCGATCCCTCCAAATCGATCGCGAAAGTGAAATACGGCAAAGAAACGATCGAGAAGTTATTCAGCATCACGAACGCCGTTCGCAACATCGGGTTCCTCATCGTGTTCGGCTTGGCCGTCATGGCGATGTTCTTGATCTCGACGACGATCAAGATGACCATCATCGCTCGCAGGAGAGAGATCTCGATCATGAAGCTGGTTGGCGCTACGAATAGTTTTATCCGTTGGCCGTTTTTTATCGAAGGCGCGATTATCGGATTTTTCGGATCGTTACTTAGCACGTCGATTCTGCTTTGGGGCTATTCCCAACTCGTGAAGTCGACAAGCGCGACCGTGGGACTATATATGATCCAATTCTCGACGTTGGAAGAGGTCATGGGGATGGTTGGCGGGTCGATTATGATAATGGGAACGCTCCTCGGTATTTTCGGAAGCACGATCTCCGTACGCAGATTTTTGAGAGTATAACGAACTTGAACCGATATTTGGGAGCGGCTGGCCCGTTCCCGAAGGAGGATAAATGTGAAAAGGAAATTAATGCTGCTCATTGCCATGCTGCTGACGGTCGGACTGCTTACGCAACCTTATAATGGACAAGCTCTTTCTGAAATCGAGAAAATCGATCAGGATCTGAAGAAGCTGAAGCAGGATATGGAACGCACCGCGCATAACCAACGGTACGCTGAGAACACGGTTAAAGACCTTACGGGTAAACAGGCCGCCACCAAAGAAGATATCGAGAAATTGCTTTCGCGGATCGATACCGTTCAGAAACGGTTGGAAAATACCCAAAGCAAAATCGCCGATGCGGAAGAGAAGCTCTATTTGACGGGCGAAGAGCTGCAAGAGGCGATAAAGCAACGCGATAATCGTCTTGAATTGATGGACTCGCGGGTTCGCATGGCTTACACGGCCGGTCCCGTATCCTATCTCGACGTCCTTCTGAGCTCGACGAGCTTCACTGACTTCTTGGACCGGTTCGATGCGGTCGAATCGATCGCCGCCCAAGACCGCAATATCGCGGAAGAGAAACAGAAGTACACGGACGAAGTCACCGAAATGAAAGCGCTAAGGGAAACAGAGCTGGCGGAAGTAAAGAAGCTCTACGAAGAGATGGAAAAGCATAAGTCCTCTCTGGAGCAAGACGAGAAGGACAAAGAGGTACTGATCTCCAAGCTGTCCAAAGAAATCGAAGAAATGGAAGAGATTAGCGAAGAGTCGGAGAGACAGTTGACGGAGCTCGCGAAGCAAGCTTCGGCGCTGGAAGCGAAGAAGAACCGCATCAAAAATTATTATAAGGGCGGCAAGCTCGGCATGCCTTTGAAATCCGAATATAGGCTTTCATCGCCGTTCGGATATCGGATTCATCCGATTACGGGCAAGAAGAAGCTGCATTCGGGCATGGATATGGCTGCACCCAAAGGAACGCCGATCTATGCCGCGGAGACGGGAGTCGTGACCGTAGCCCAATCCTGGAGCGGGTACGGTAACTGTATCATCATCGATCACGGCGGCGGATTGTGGACGTTGTACGGCCATCTCAGCGTCATTCAAGTGAAGAAGGGCGAGACGGTGAAGCGCGGGGAGAAAATCGGATTGGTCGGTTCCACGGGCCAATCGACCGGCAATCACTTGCATTTCGAAGTACGTAAAAATGCCGAGCCGGTCAATCCCGCTCCCTATTTGAAATAACGGCATGAGGGACAGCCGATCTCCCGACAGTTCAGCGGGGTGACGGCTGTTTTCTTATCCCGGATTTCATAACAAGGATAAGTAGGATATGCTTGTCATAATGTAATCATATGCCGTAATTCGAGGAGTGGGGTTAGGTGTGGTTTCGTGGTCGCACCGTTATAGCCATGATGGTGCTGACGGCAATTGCTGCCAGTATGGCGACGTATGCTTTTTTCGAGCTCCCCGATTGGGGATTTAAGCCTTCCGATCGGCAAGAGGGCTCGGCTTCTCTGGAAGGTTCGGAAGGATTACGGCAAGAGGAATTGGATAAATTGAATCGGGCGATAGGCTTGATCGAACGAAGATTCATCTTGCCGACCGATCGGGGCTTACTCATGGACGGAGCTATCCAAGGGATGGTTCAGTCGCTGCGCGATCCCTATTCCGTATACAAATCGGAGGAAGAAGCGGAGAAATTCAAGGACGATCTTCAAGGAGCGTTCACCGGGATCGGCGCCGAACTTAGGGTCGAGAACGGAGCGATCGTGGTGGAAGCGCCCATTCGGGGATCTCCGGCCGAGAAAGCGGGATTGCAACCGAGGGATATTTTGCTGTCCATTAACGGCGAGAGCTTGCACGGGCTTAAGTTAAGCGAAGCGGTCAGTAAAATTCGCGGCCCCAAAGGGACGAAGGCGAAGCTGAAAGTACAGCGCAGCGGAACCGCAGAGCCGCTTGATCTCGAGCTGGTTCGCGACAGGATCGACTTGGAAAGCGTGCACGCCGGGATGGAGCCGGACGGAGTCGGGCATCTAATCATTAATCAATTCAACGAGGATACGGCCGTTCAAGTCGCCGAGGAATTGCATGCGATGGAAGCCGGAGGGTTGAAGGCGCTCGTGATCGACGTGCGCGACAATCCGGGAGGATTGCTCAAATCCGTCATCGAAGTCGCCGACCAACTCATGGAGAAGAATAAGCCGATCGTCCAGTCCGAATATCGGGACGGTCAGCTTAAAGTCGATGTCGCTTCGAATGGCGCGAAAAATAAATTGTACCCGATCGTCGTGCTCGTGAACGAGGGAAGCGCCAGCGCGGCGGAAATCTTGGCCGGAGCGTTGAAGCAATCGGCGAATGCGACGCTTATCGGCGAAACCACGTACGGCAAAGGAACGGTGCAAGTATCGTTCAACGACGATCTCGGCGATCGAAGCTTAGTCAAGCTTACCGTCTATAAGTGGCTGCTGCCGGACGGTACGTGGATTAACGAGAAAGGAATCGTACCGGACGAGGTCGTTCCTCAACCGGATTATTTTCTCGCCTCGCGATTGCCGCGGGACTATATTCTCAAATACGATACGACGGGCGAGGCCGTCAAGAATCTCCAGAATATCTTGGCCGGCGTAGGTTTCCCGGCGGATCGAACGGACGGTTACTTCAGCCAAGCCACGAAGACGGCGCTCGAGAACTTTCAGAAGAGCGAGTCGCTTACGGTTACCGGAGAAGCGGACGAGGCAACGGCGCAGAGGCTGGAAGAAGTGCTGTACTCGAATATTCAAGACGCGGCTAACGACAAGCAATGGCAGGCGGCTTTGCACCGCGCGCGCGAATTGATCGGCGCGGGGTTGTAAATATTAAGAAAGCCTACGGTGAAGGAATTTTCTTGCTATTGTCGAATACTTAGGAGGTTGACCTTAGGTCAACTTCCTTTTTGACTTTATGAAGCACCTATAAGGAAAGGGGAAAAGAAAGTGGATCCTCTGCTGGATGTATTACGCGAAGCGGGACAAGCCGCGATCGGCTTGTTGGCGCAACCGTATTTCTATATCGCCGTCGTATTGGTATGGTGGCATGCGCGCCTCGGGGTAACGCTGCAGCGCAAGCTATTCCACGTCAGGTTGTACGGCTCGTTGTATTTGACGTTATCGAGAGTCGTCGCGGGCGTTGCCGTCGGTCTCGTTCTGTCGGTTGCCGGGTTCGGCGCCGGTGGATCGCTTACTTCGGAAACATTGCTGTTCCTCTGGGCGGCTATGGCGGTATTGGCGTTGTTTCGGCTGCGCTACGTCTGTCTGGCTTATGCGGCGGGCGCGTTGGGTTTGCTGCAGGCCGTGTCGGAATGGACGGGGTTGGAACGTTCCGAAGGAGCGCTATCCGATGCGCTTCAGACTCTTGGCGCGATAGACGTTCCGGGGTTGCTCTTCATGGCCGGTCTGCTGCATATCGCCGAAGGTTTCCTTGTTAGGCTGCAAGGCTCGAAGCAAGCGATCCCCTTGTTCCTGCAAGGAAAACGGGGGAAGCCGATGGGGGCATACTCGCTATCCGGCGTATGGCCGATTCCTCTGCTATGGCTCGTTCCGGCGACGGCGGACGGATTCGCGTTGCCTTGGGCGCCGATATTCGGAGGGGACGCGGCTTCTTGGAGCTTGCTGGCCTTCCCGGTACTTATCGGCTTCAGCGACCGCACGACTTCGTTCTGGCCGGAGCGCAAAGCCCGTACGTCGGGAAATACGCTCATTGTCTACGGAGCGGTAATCGCGCTGCTGGCGGTCGGAGCGGAATACTGGTCGCCGTTAACCGTAGTTGCGGCGATCGCGGCCTTCGCGTTGCATGAAGGGCTGCTTATGTATAGCCGTATGCGCGAAGCGGGCAGGAACCCGCTTTATTCCCAAGACGGCACGGGCGTTAGGGTGCTAGCGGTATTGCCGAATACGCCGGCGATCGAGCTCGGTTTCCAATCCGGCGAAACGATCAAGAAGGTTAACGGCGTATCCGTTCGCACGAAAGAGGAGCTTCATGCCGCTCTTCAGCGGCAGTCGGCATTTTGCAAGCTGGAGGTCGTCAATCGCGACGGGCATGTCAAGTTCTTGCAGCGCGCTAGATACGAAGGAGAACATTACCAACTTGGATTGATCCTAGCGCCGGACGAAGACGTGGAATTCGTCGCCGCCCCTCGTTCCTTCTCGATCTGGCAAGGCTTGAGAGAAGCGGGAGCGCGCAGATTGGGTAATTCTCCGACGATGAAAGCCCGCATGGAGGCTCGACAGGCGGCGGCCGAGCAAGCGGCGGCCGAAGAAGCGGCTCACGCTGCGGCCGCCGAACCGGAGCTACCGGCCGAAGATGCGGGACTCCCCCCTCGGGGAACGTCTTCGCCAAAAAAACCTTGACTTAACAGGCGATGTGAAGTATTTTGTAATGACATCATCAGTAATAGGCTTTCTAGGGTTCCACGGTGCTCAGCAAGGTACCGGTTCGGTCCGAGAGGAAGCGCGTCTTCCGATAGCGAAGATGAACACGGCGGGATAAAAACCCGGGAGTATCGATGACG
Organism: Cohnella herbarum; assembly: GCF_012849095.1. Lineage (NCBI taxonomy): Bacteria > Bacillati > Bacillota > Bacilli > Caryophanales > Paenibacillaceae > Cohnella > Cohnella herbarum. The sequence goes on along the minus strand of NZ_CP051680.1, from coordinate 4,602,201 downwards.
GTTCGAGGGCGACGATTGTTCGTTGCTCGCGAGCCGGCGATGCTCTCGGGTTTCTTTGTATTTTTATGGCAAGTAATCCGAGGGTCTCGTCGGGGTAAAATACAAATCGGAGGTGCAGCATGAATCGGAAGTGGATGTTATTATTGGCAGCTGGATTGTGCGAGGTCGGATGGGTAGCCGGGTTGAAGCATGCTTCTACGGTCGGGGAATGGGCATTAACCGCGCTTGGAATCGCGTTAAGCTTTATTGGATTGATTTACGTGACGCGCGTTCTTCCGGTCGGTACGGCTTACGCGGTTTTTACGGGTATAGGCGCGGCGGGAACGGTGTTGGCGGAGTCTATTTTCTTTAACGTGGAATTGGACGCCGGTAAGTTGGCCTTGGTTATCGTCATGATTATCGGGATAGCGGGACTGAAAGTGACGAGCGATACGAAGGCGCGGGAGGTGGAAGAGTAATGGCATGGATCGTGTTGGTGTTCGCGGGTCTATTCGAGGTCGTAGGCGTATTGGGAATGAATAGGTTAAAAGTGAAAAAAGACAAGATGAGCCTCGTTCTGCTTATCGGAGGGTTTATCGTAAGCTTCCTTCTGTTATCCATCGCGATGAAATCCATTTCCATGGGCACGGCTTACGCGGTATGGACGGCGATCGGAACGGTCGGCGGAACTCTCGTAGGCATGCTGTTCTACGGGGAGTCCCGCCAAATCCGCCGGATCTTTTTCCTAAGTCTGGTCGTGGGAGCGGTTATCGGATTAAAGGTTCTTGAGCATTAGTCGCTTGTTTATCTTGTTTATTGCTTATTGATCCATTGGCCGATATCGAGAATAACCTGTTTATCGACGTTGCCGGGATGATTATACTCTTCAACCGTATTCTGATCTTTGCCCTCATAATTCACGAAGAAATGATTAAGGCCAGGGTAGAGCTTGAAGCTAGCCTTGGCATTGTTCTTGAGATGTTCTTGCCATTGGCTATAGTCTTTGGCGAACACTTGAAAGTCGTCTTCTCCTTGCATGATCAATATCGGCTTCGATAATCGGCTAACGAGACTTTGAGCGCCGTGCTGATCCATTTCCTTAAAGTATAACGCCGGGATTCCGAATAACGTCTGTTCGATCGCCTCTTTATCCGACAGGCTACTAAGTTTCTCGGCTCTGATCTTCTCGGCCGCAAGCCAAGTCTCGTTCGCCTTCTTCTTAGGATCTTTATCGTCCATGGCCCGAATGAAGTCGGCGTTCTGGTCGGCGATGATCTCCCATAAGGAACGCGTGGAGCCGGCTAGAATGACCAAACCGGCGAAATCACCGCCTTCGTTATCTATTCTCGGAGCCAGCATTCCTCCGAGACTATGCCCGACGACGTACACTTGCGAAGGGTCGATTCTCTTGTCGCCTTTAAGAAGCTTGGAAGCGGCGATTGCATCGTCGACCGTTTCTTCTTTTACGGTAAACTTCGTTAGCATCTCTGGGGTAAAGCTTTTCCCGTACACGAACGTTCTCTTGTCGTAACGGAGAACTGCGATGCCCTGTTGCGCGAGTCCCCATGCGATATCGCGGAAGGGCTTGTAACTGCCGGCGGTTTCATCCCGATCGCTAGGGCCCGAGCCTTGAACCAATACGACGGCGGGAACGGGACCGGTTGCGTTCTTGGGAAGCGTTAATGTGCCTTCCAGAGGATAGGCCGAGCCTGTTCCGACGGTAACGTCTTCCTCGGTCAATCCGGCAGGCAGAGCTGCTTCAGGCTGCAAGGGACTTAACCGCAAACCGATGATTTTGCCGGATTCGTTAAGATGGATAAGAAGGGCGACGTTCTCTTTGGAGAAGTTCAAGGTGACGTTGATCTCTTTGTTGACCGTATCGTTCGTATTCGATTGAATCTTGTGGATCCCGATAAAGTTTCCGGCCGTCGCAATCGTCTGCTCCCAACCGGCTTGCAAGGCTTTTACCGGAATAAGCGGCTTGATCGTCTCGTCGAAGTAGTTATCCGAAAGCTGTTGGTAAGCCCCCGTATTGAGGAACTCAACGATGGTCGGCGCGAAAATGTCGTCGAAATTTTTCGGTAAACCGATAACGACCTCCGATCTATCGTTGTCGTACGCGGTTTCGAATCCGAATACTTTCGAGAAGAAGGTTAACGGGACATAGATCCGGTTCGCCTTGGAGATTGCCGCCGCTCCGTAAGATACGGTCTGCTCTTCGTTCATAACGGCCGCATTGGTGCCGATCCGAAGGGAAACACGGAAGAGGGAATCGGTCAGTTGAACCTTATCGGTGCCTTTGGTTAAGCCGATTTTCATTCCCATCGCTTGCGCCGATTGCCGGAGAGGAATCCAAACGTCGGTTCCTTTCTTGAACGGCTGTGCGTCGCTAAATACGATCGGTTTGTTGTTCAGGATAACCTGGATACCGGAGGCGGCGGCCGTCATCGGCAATAGGGTCAGGAAGATCACGACGCTCAATAATAGGGATAGTTTTTTCATGAAAATGCATTCTCCTTCGCTTTTTGATCGGAATTGAAATTAGGAACTCGTTTTTTTCTTGAAAAGCATATAAGAATAGGCAAACGGGATCAACGAGCTAGCTAACGCGCAGGCTAACAGGATGCCAACGGTCCAAACCGAGGAAACGAACCATGCGCATATGAACATGATTAAACCCCCGATAACCCATAACCTAGCTCCCAACCGATGGGTTAGACGCCAATTGTTCTCGTCCAGCAATGCCCAGGGAGTTCGAATACCGATGAAAAAATTGCTTCGGACTTGCCCCATTCTGTTGCCGATGATGATCCATAGGACGCCTAAGCCTCCGGTAATCAGGTTGGGCAAATGGACGTCGTATCCGGCGTTATCGAGAATGACGAACAGCATGATGCCGTGGAGGAAAAGGCTGATGGCCCATCTCATGAGGTCGTAATACCCTTCGAAGCGGGCATAGTTGCTTTGGCGCGGATCGATATATCGCATGACCGACAATAGCGTCGGAAGGACGATGCCGATTCCCGCGTACATAAGCCAGAAGCTTGTTCTCGACATCATGCGGTCCGCTTCTCCGTTAATATTGTAATGGGCGGCGACCTCATCGGGAAGGCGGTTATTAAAAATGAAATAGAGGATCGCGAACACGAGCACGTTCGTTCCCAACAGTAACCAGTCTTTTTTCGTCCATTTGAATTTTGCGTCTTTCGTTTCATTTGCGTTCGTCATGCGTCGGCTCTCCTTTTGTTCCGATCATGCCGAGAAACCAGCCCATGGCTTCCTGCATGACGGATAGATTGATGGAATAAAGGATATTCTGTCCTTGACGCTCGTCTTGGACGAGGTGGGCTTGCTTAAGGATATTGAGATGGTGGGAAATGCTCGGCTTGGAAATGTTGAACTGATCCGCGATTTCTCCCGCCGTTAGATCTTTTTCTTTTAATAACTGAAGGATCTTTCTTCGGGTCGGATCGGACAACGCTTTGAAAGTATCGTTCATTATGCAAATGTCCTCCTTCCTCGAAGTATAATTCGATATTTAGACAATTATCTAAACGTTATATTTAGATGATAAGCTAAATATTAAATCAAGTCAACATGAACACGAGCAGGATTACGCAAACAGGCCGCCCCATAATTAAGAGGCGACCTGTTTGCTACTTTATTGTCGACTAACAACAATGAGACAAGATCAACTGCAGTCTATTGCTGATTATATATAAAGAAGAGAGCAATCGCGACCGCGATTCCTAGACACCCAAGCGTAAACAGGGTAATCTTGATCGCACTGCGAGGAACGTGGCCGGAAACCTTTCCCGTCTGCCCGTTTACCATGTAATAATACGGTTTGGATTTATAAATATAATTTGCGTTCCATACCGGAAGCAATAAGTGCTTATATGTGACGTCGTCGTATGAGGTGCGAATGTTTAAGTTGCGGATTTCGTCGCCGCCGATTATGTTTCTGACTTCCGACTTGATGTGGCCGTCCGCCTCATGTTGCGCTGCTTTCCAGCCTTTTTCACGAGAGACGGAGTACCTTTCGGAAGTATATCCGCTTAAATACTCGGGCCGGTAAACATGAAGCTCCTTGAGATTAAAATTCCCGAGTTTATCCAACAGGTTCGAGTCGTAATGTCCGGAGGCCGGAATCAGAATATCGTCGAAGCTGCGGTTGTAATCGCCCCGAGTAGAGTGCCACACCGTGTACCGTTGAGTGTCCGTATAGGTTTCCGTTTTTCCGTTGACGACTCTCGTGCGGGTCACCGTGCGATAGTGATAGATACCCACTTCGGCGGAATAAACGGAATAGGTTTCGGTATCGTAAGTCCAATAGGGGATGTAAATGCTGTTAAGCTGAGAGCTCACGTTCTGCTTTTTGAAAGTATTAGGCAGGAACCAACGCTTCTTCTTCCAGGTTGCGAAGGAGCTCAAGGCTTCGTCTCGCGAGATTTGGAATGGGATGATCGATTCCGGTCGAATGCTTCGGGACTCATTCTGCTGGAGCACCTTCGGCGAGCCGCAGAACACGCATTGGGAAGTGGTCTGGCCTGCGGGTATCAACGTTTCTCCGCCGCACGTCTCGCAATGGATGGCTTGCTGCTCCGTGCCCCAATCATGCAGGCTTTCCAAGTCTTCGTCACCGCAATTTAAAGAATACTCTTGCGGTTGCTCGATGACGGCGTCTATCGCTTGCTCTTCTCCGCAATATAGGCATTTCAAGTTCTGGCTTTCCGTATCGAAAACCATAGGGCCCGCACAGCTCTCGCATGGAAATCGAATAGCCGAAGTTTGGGTGTTCATAGCTGCCTCCGTTTAGGTTTTGCTGCCGCATTCGGAGCAGAATTTGGCGTTCTCCGTCAGCTTGCTGCCGCACTCGGAACAAAATTTCTTGTTGCCGGGCTGCTGTTGGAACGTAGGCTGTTGTGGTGCCGTTTGTTGCTGCGAAGCCTCAGCCTGCTGAGGCTCGGGGGACTTTCCAGTCATCTGGTTCATCATCTGACCCATCATCTGTCCCATTGCCATCCCGGCACCCAAGCCTGCACCCGTGCCGGCAACGCCGCCCGGCTGGTTAGCGGCATCACGGATGGATTCCGCAGTTTGGAACTTCATATATTGGTCAAGATTGCCGGCGATGTTCATAGAGGATCTGCGGTCGATCATCTTCTCGACATCTTCCGGAAGCGAGATATTCTCGATCGTTACGTTCGTTAACGTTAAGCCGATAGCCGAGAATTGCGGCTGCAACCGAGAGACGGAGAGGCGGCTTAGCTCATCGTAAGAGCTGGATAAATCCGCTACCGGAATTTTTGCTTCGCCGATCATGTCGCTGATGCCGGATACGACGGCAGATTTGAGAAAACCGGTAATCCCTGCCGTGGTCAGTTCTTGCTTCGTGCCGAAAATGTCTTTAAGGAAAACGACGGGATCGCTAATGCGGAAAGAATAGTTGCCGAAGCCCCGCATTCGGATAATGCCGAATTCCGGATCGCGGATAATGACCGGGTTTGTCGTTCCCCATTTCTGATCCGTGAAGTTCGTCATATTGAGGAAATACACATCCGACTTAAACGGAGAATTGAAGCCATACTTCCAAGAGTTCAACGCGGTTAACACAGGGAGATTCAGCGTGCCCAGAGTGTGGGTTCCCGGACCGAATACGTCGGCGATCTGTCCTTCGTTCACGAAGATCGCCGCTTGCGATTCGCGCACGATAAGCTTTGCGTCCATTTTGATCGCGTTATCGTATGCGGGGAAGCGGTAGACCAGAACGCCTTTATCATCCAGCCATTCGATAACCTCAATAAATTGCCCTTTGATAAAATCAAACAATCCCATCGATACTCTCCAGTCTGCTGCCGCCGTAGGCACGGAGGAGCTCTTTTCCATATATCATATCAGAAATAGGGTTATCTCTGTCGTAATAGGCGATATTTATGAGTAGATGAATTTTGACGGTGCCGACGGAAAAAGATATACTATACGGGAACGTATATTCTGTTATCGAGGGGATATCGGGGATGGAAGCATCGGAAGTGCAACAGAAGTCCTTCAAGCTGGTATCGGATTTTTCGCCTTCCGGCGACCAACCGGTAGCGATCGGGCAACTGGCGGAAGGCATTACGGCAGGAATGAAGCATCAGACTCTGCTGGGGGCGACGGGTACGGGGAAGACGTACACGATCGCGCAGACGATCGCCAAAGTGAATAAACCTACGCTGATCATCGCGCACAACAAGACGTTGGCGATGCAATTGTGCAGCGAATTTAAGGAATTTTTTCCGGAAAACGCCGTTGAATACTTTGTCAGTTACTATGATTACTATCAACCGGAAGCATACATTCCGTCCACGGACACATACATCGAGAAGGATTCCAGCATTAACGACGAGATCGATAAGATGCGGCATTCCTCGACGGCTTCGTTGTTCGAGAGACGGGACGTCATCATCGTGGCGAGCGTATCCTGCATCTACGGTCTCGGTTCGCCGGAAGAGTATCGGGATTTGCGCTTAAGTCTAAGAGTTGGCATGGAGAAGTCGAGGAACGCCATTCTTCATAAGCTTATCGATATCCAATACGAACGCAACGATTTGAACTTCGTGCGGGGAACCTTCCGCGTGCGCGGGGACGTCATCGAGATTTTCCCAGTATCTCGCAGCGATTCGGCGATCCGCGTCGAGATGTTCGGCGACGAGATCGAGCGGATTACGGAGATCGACGTGCTCACGGGCGAGATCACCGGACAGCGGGATCACGTGATCGTTTTCCCGGGGTCTCACTTCGTGACGGGAGAAGAGAAGATGAAGCGGGCGCTCGTGAACATCGAGCGGGAATTGGAAGAAAGGCTTGTCGAGCTTCGGGACGCGGGTAAGCTTCTGGAAGCACAGCGGCTGGAGCAACGTACGCGATACGATCTGGAGATGATGTCCGAGATGGGTTTCTGCTCGGGGATCGAGAACTATTCGGGCCCGATGACGTTCCGCGAACGCGGGGCGACGCCTTATACGCTGATGGACTTCTTCCCGGACGATTACATGATCGTCATCGATGAGTCGCACGTGACTTTACCGCAATTGCGGGCGATGTACAACGGTGACCAAGCGCGTAAATCGGTTCTCGTAGATCACGGCTTCCGGCTACCTTCCGCGAAGGACAATCGGCCCCTGAGGTTCGAAGAGTTTGAGGAGAAGGCGAAACAGCTCGTATTCGTTTCCGCGACGCCGGGACCGTATGAGCTGGAGCACTGTCCGACGGTAGTGGAGCAAATCATTCGTCCGACGGGACTGATCGATCCGATCATCGAGATCCGTCCGACCAAAGGACAGATCGACGATCTGCTCGGCGAGATTCGCGACCGGATCTCCAAGGACGAAAGGGTACTCGTGACGACATTAACGAAGAAGATGTCCGAGGACCTAACCGATTACATGAAGGAAGTCGGCATTAAAGTTCGTTACCTTCATTCCGATATCAAGACGTTGGAGCGGATGGCGATCCTGCGCGATCTTCGGCTTGGCGTATTCGATGTATTGATCGGGATTAACCTGCTTAGGGAAGGTCTCGATCTACCAGAGGTTTCTTTGGTCGCGATATTGGATGCCGACAAGGAAGGGTTCTTGCGCTCGGAGAGGTCATTGATCCAGACAATCGGACGCGCGGCGCGTAACGCGAGCGGCAGGGTTATTATGTACGGCGACAAAATGACGGATTCCATGGAGAAGGCGATCGGCGAGACGGATCGCCGCCGGACGATACAGTTGGCCTATAACGAGCAACATGGCATTACGCCGCAGACCATCGTTAAGAAGGTTCGCGACCTCATCGAAGCAACGAAAGCCGCGGAGTCGAAGAGTACTTACTTATCGGGAGCAGAGGATCTCAGCAAGCTATCGAAGAAGGAGCGCGCGTCGATGGTCGAGCGCCTGGAATTCGAGATGAAGGAAGCGGCGAAGAGTTTGCAGTTCGAACGCGCCGCGGAGCTGCGCGATGCGTTGCTTGAATTGAAGGCTAGTTTGTAACACATTTTTGCGAGGCTCCGGAGTGACGATTAGCGCTCCGGAGTTTTTCGTGCGCTTCATTACAAATTTTTTCATTTATATATGTTTTAGATAAAATTAATGCAAACTTTTTGTAGAATGATAACAAAAAATAAGCTTTTGCGCGTACCTCACTTGATGTAAAATAGTTGAGTGTCGTTATATAGGGAATCAGATTTTCGTATTTGATGGTTATAGAACGCATTCTAAGGATGCGATAATTGCACATTATTAGGAGGAAGACGAAATTGAGTAAAACGATCTCGGTAGGCATAGTCGGTTACGGAAATTTGGGTCGCGGGGTGGAGTCGGCGATCCGCCAAAATCCGGACATGGAACTCGAAGCGATTTTCACGCGTCGCAATCCGGAAGCGATCGAAGCGGGAACTCCGATGGTATCCATCTCGGATATCGAGCAATACAAAGGTAAAATAGACGTCATGATCCTGTGCGGAGGCTCCGCGAAGGATTTGCCGGAGCAAGGTCCTGCTTTGGCCAAGCATTTCCATACCGTAGATAGCTTCGATACGCACGCGTTAATCCCGGAATACTTCAATAAAGTGGACGATGCCGCGCAAACGAACGGCAACGTAAGCGTGATCTCGACCGGTTGGGATCCGGGCTTGTTCTCCTTGAACCGTTTGCTGGCGGAAGCCGTTCTTCCGGAAGGCAAAGAGTATACGTTCTGGGGCAAAGGCGTCAGCCAAGGCCATTCCGATGCGATCCGTCGGGTAGAAGGCGTAAGCAACGGCATTCAGTACACGATTCCTCACGATGCTGCCGTAGAACGCGTACGCAGCGGGAGCAACCCTCAATTGACGACTCGCGAGAAACATTTGCGGGAATGTTTCGTTGTGTTGCAAGAAGGCGCCGATGCCGAAGCGGTTGCGAACGAAATCAAGAACATGCCGAACTATTTCGCGGACTACGAAACCGTCGTTCACTTCGTGAGCGATGAAGTGCTTCGCGCGGAGCATTCAACGATGCCGCATGGCGGGAACGTCATACGGAGCGGGCAAACCGGTCCGAATAACGGAAGCACGCAATTAATCGAATTCAGCCTTAAGCTGGACAGCAATCCGGAATTTACGGCGAGCGTTCTCGTTGCGTATGCCCGTGCCGCTTATCGTATGGCGCAAGCAGGCCAAACCGGAGCGAAGACCGTATTCGACGTGCCTTACGGCTTGTTGTCTCCGAAATCCCCGGAGCAGCTTCGTAAGGAACTTCTGTAGTCTTTGACTGTAATTTACAAATCATTTGCATGACCAGCCGCAGTTCTGTATAATGAACGGGAACACACATTCTTATTTCGTGTGCGACTGCGGCGGGCATGTTACCAAGAGGCCCCGCGTTGTCGCGAAAGGGGCTTTTTCGTTTTGGCTAACGAGAAAATAATAATCAAGGGCGCGCGCGCCCATAATTTGAAAAATATCGACGTCACGATACCGCGGGATAAATTCGTCGTGCTAACAGGGCTTTCTGGTTCAGGCAAGTCCTCGCTTGCTTTCGATACGATCTACGCGGAAGGTCAACGGCGTTACGTGGAATCCTTGTCCGCTTATGCGCGTCAGTTTCTTGGCCAGATGGATAAACCCGACGTAGACTCTATTGACGGGTTATCGCCGGCGATATCCATCGACCAGAAGACGACAAGCCGCAATCCGCGTTCTACCGTCGGTACGGTAACGGAAATATACGATTATTTGCGGTTGATGTTCGCCCGCGTTGGACGGCCTCATTGTCCGGACCATGGGATCGAGATCACGTCCCAGACCGTAGAACAGATGGTCGACAGGATTATGGAATATCCGGAGCGGACGCGACTGCAAATCTTAGCTCCTATCGTTAACGGTCGTAAAGGCGAACACACGAAACTGCTGGCAGATATCCAGAAGCAAGGTTTCGTGCGGGTTCGCGTGAACGGAGAAATCCGCGATCTGTCCGAAACCATCGAGCTCGAGAAGAACAAGAAGCATTCGATCGAAGTCGTCGTAGATAGGATCGTCGTGAAGGATGACGTCGCTTCGCGGCTTGCCGACTCTTTGGAAACGGGACTGAAGCTCTCGGGCGGCCAGATCCTTGTCGATATTATCGACAAGGAAGAGATCATGTTCAACTCCAATTTGGCTTGTCCGGAATGCGGCTTCTCTATCGACGAGCTTGCCCCGCGCATGTTCTCGTTTAACTCGCCCTACGGGGCTTGTCCGGAATGCGACGGTCTTGGCGTGAAGATGGTCGTCGACCCGGAGCTGCTGATACCGGATCACTCGAAGAGCATAGAAGACGGCGCATTCGAGGCTTGGGCGGGGAGCACGTCCAATTACTACCCGCAATTTCTAGCGGCCGTATGCGCGCATTTCGGCATTCCGACCGACGTGCCGGTCGAACAATTGTCCGACAAGCACATGCAGATCATTCTATACGGCACGGGCGGCGAGAGAATTCGCTTCCGTTACGAGAACGAGTTCGGTCATACGCGCGACGCGCAAGTTCCGTTCGAGGGCGTCGTTAACAATTTGGAACGTCGGTACCGGGAAACGGGCTCCGAAGGCATTCGCGAGTTCATCGAGGTTTACATGGGCGCGAAGCCGTGCGCGAAATGCAAAGGCCACCGTCTGAAGAAGGAATCTTTGGCCGTAACGATCGGCAAGGAAAACATCTCTTACGTCACTTCGTTGTCCATCGGCGAGGCGCAGAGGTTCTTCTCCGGCCTTGAGCTTAACGAGAAGGAACTGGCTATCGCCAACCTGATCTTGAAGGAGATCAATAATCGTCTCGGCTTCCTCGTGAACGTGGGCTTGGAATATTTGACCTTGTCCAGGGCGGCGGGCACGTTATCCGGCGGAGAAGCCCAGCGAATAAGATTGGCGACGCAGATCGGCTCGAGTCTGATGGGTGTCTTGTATATTTTGGATGAGCCTAGTATTGGACTCCATCAACGGGATAACGACAGACTTATTCAAACTCTTAATCATATGCGCGATTTAGGCAACACGCTTATCGTCGTCGAACATGACGAGGATACGATGATGGCGGCGGATTGGATTATCGATATCGGCCCGGGAGCGGGAATTCACGGCGGTACGATTATGTCCGAAGGGACGCCGCAGCAAGTCATGGCGGACGAGAAATCGTTAACCGGAGCTTATCTCAGCGGACGGAAGTTTATCCCCGTGCCTCAGGAGAGGCGCAAACCGAACGGCAATTGGATCGAGATCAAGGGCGCCAAGGAAAACAACCTCAAGAACTTGAACACCAAGTTCCCGCTGGGCGTATTTACGGCCGTAACGGGCGTTTCGGGCTCGGGTAAATCCACGTTGGTCAACGAAATCCTGTATAAGACGTTGGCGCGCGATCTGAATAGAGCCAAGACGCGTCCGGGCGCTTATAAAGAGATGAACGGGCTGGAGCACTTGGAGAAGGTCATCGACATCGACCAATCGCCGATCGGAAGAACTCCTCGTTCCAATCCCGCGACCTACACCGGAGTGTTCGACGATATTCGCGACGTATACGCGATAACGAACGAGTCTAAGGTGCGCGGCTATAAGAAAGGCCGCTTCAGCTTTAACGTCAAAGGCGGCCGCTGCGAAGCCTGTAAAGGCGACGGAATCATCAAGATCGAGATGCACTTTCTGCCGGACGTATACGTCCCGTGCGAGATCTGCAAGGGCAAGAGATACAATCGCGAGACGTTAGAAGTGAAATATAAAGGCAAGAGCATTGCCGAAGTGCTGGAGATGACGATCGAGGATGCAACCGAGTTCTTCGTGAACATTCCGCGAATCCACCGGAAGATGCAGACCCTCATGGACGTCGGTCTTGGCTATATGAACCTGGGGCAGCCGGCCACGACGTTGTCAGGCGGCGAAGCGCAGCGGGTGAAGCTGGCGGCGGAACTGTATCGTCGCAGCACGGGCAAGATGCTGTACATTCTCGACGAGCCTACGACCGGTCTCCATGTCGACGACATCGATCGTTTGTTGCAAGTGTTGCACAGACTGGTTGACTCAGGGGAAAGCGTGCTCGTTATTGAGCATAACCTGGACGTCATTAAGACGGCCGATTATATTGTAGACTTGGGCCCCGAAGGCGGCAGCGGGGGCGGAACGATCGTGGCCACGGGTACGCCCGAAGAAGTGTCCAAGGTTAAAAACTCCTACACGGGCAAGTATCTCGGTCCCGTTCTGGAAAGAGACCGGGCAAGAACGGAAGCGGCGCTCGCGAAAGTTTAAACCATAGAATTAGGAGGAGGACCGGATGACGATGATCATCCGGTCCTCCTTTTTTTTCAACAGATCATTATCCCTTAGCCAGGGCTTTCGCATTAGGAGTTGCTCATTGTTCAGCGCAGTGCGTAAGTTTCATTCTAACGGAGCTGAGCGCCGTTATTTTGCTCATAAAGGCGCTTTTCAAAATCTAACGGAACTGGGCGCTCTTATTTTAGTATTCTCCAATGAAAACATGCCTTTTGAGCTCAAATAACGGCGCTCAGTTCCGTCAATTATTAAGCAATTGTTTTCGTCGAAATAACGGCCATGGCCGCCGTTAGTAAATAACTCTCGAATGCTGGTTGTCGCAAAAGCTATATACCGGTCAGAATAGCCATTTTCAATCGGCAAAGAACGATCAATCAACGAACTGTAGACATAAGTTAAAATTGGGTTGTTTTAGCAACGAATTATAGTGGGGTTTAACCGTTAAGCGTACTCGTTCTCATAGCCAGTCTAATGCGATTGCTCTGAGCCCCTAGCCATCGCCGTTTCCCCGGTTCGGGTGATTTCCAAGATACCGTAAGGCCGAATAAGCTGAAGAAAAGCATCGTTTTTCTCCCGATCTCCGATCGCTTGAACGATAACGGACTGCAAGCTGACGTCGATGACGGAACAACGAAAAGTGTTTATTAGATCGTTTAATTCCGCTTTGGTTGCCTGTTCATAGATTACTTTAACTAGCAACAGCTCTCTAGCGACGGTAGGTCTGTCCTCTAGATGCTCCACATGAATGACATCGATCAGCTTGCGTAGCTGATTGCATAGCTGCAAAATTTGACGAGAGTCCCCGTTCGCGACCACGGTCATTCGAGACAGGTTCTCTATCTCCGAAGCCCCGACCGTAATGCTGTCAATGTTATAGCTTCGTCTGGAAAATAAGCCGGATACGCGCTGAAGCACTCCGGGGTCGTCGCGTACGATAACCGCTATATGCTGCTTGTCGGATTTCATGACTTGTTTCCTCCCAGAATCATATCCTGCAACCCCGACCCGTGAGGAACCATCGGGAATACGAGCTCATCCTTCGAGATCGCGAAGTCGATCAGGAAAGGGCCCGGCGTATCAAGAGCTTCTTGCCATAGAAGCTCGGCCTCGGCTTTGTTCGTCGCCCTTCCAGCCGGAACCCCGTAGGCTTCAGCCAATTTAACGAAATCGGGGCTGCCGGACAAGTCGATATGGCTGTAACGTTTCGCGTGAATGAGCTCCTGCCATTGCTTGATCATACCCAGCGTTTCGTTATTCAGGATGACGATCTTGACCGGAATGCGGTGAATCGCGCATATGGCCAGCTCCTGCGCGCACATTTGCATGCCTCCGTCCCCATTAATCGATACGACGATTTTGCCCGGATTACCAACCTGCGCGCCGATCGCCGAGGGAAAACCGAATCCCATCGTTCCTAAACCGCCGGAAGTTATCAACGATCGGGGATGCTTATACCGGTAAAACTGCGCGGCCCACATTTGATGCTGACCGACGTCGGTCGTGATGATCGCTTCCCCGTTCGTCGTACGCGAAATCATCTCCACGACATACTGCGGCTTCAGTACCTCCTCGGAATCCTCATAGGCCAGTGGGAAGTCCCTCTTCATCGCCATGAGATCGTTTATCCAGCCTTGTTTTTCGGAAAGGTGACGACGAATTCGCTCTAGCTGTTGATTGATCTTCAATAGAATTTCCTTCGCATCCCCGCATATGGGGATCAACGTCGGAACTAACTTTCCGATCTCGGCTGCATCGATGTCGATGTGGGCAATGCGGGCATTCGGGGCAAACCGATCCAGTTTCATCGTGACCCGGTCATCGAATCTTGCTCCTATCGAGAGGAGTAGATCGCAGTGGATAAGCGCCTGATTGGCTGCATAGCTGCCGTGCATGCCGGGCATTCCCAACCACAGCCGCGAGTCGCTAGGGTACCCGCCTAGACCGAGTAAAGTGGTGACGATCGGAATTCCCGTCCCGTTAACGAATTCGATCAACGCTTCCGATGCTCCGGAGGACACGACTCCGCCGCCGGACAGGATCAGGGGTTTTTCCGCCGAATGAATAGCCGCCAGAAGCGCGTCGATTTGCGAGTGAACAAGGCTTTCATCCGGCAGTATCGGATTTCGCGTTTCAATATGTTCGGGATAGGAGAATGTCGTCCATGCGGCGGATACGTCTTTCGGAATATCGACGAGAACGGGCCCCTTGCGGCCGGTCTGGGCAATGCGGAAAGCCTGGCGAATCGTTCTGGCCAAATCCTCGACTCTGCGGACGAAGAAGTTGTGCTTCGTAATCGGCTGGGTAATCCCGACGATATCGGCCTCTTGGAAAGAATCGGTACCGATTAAGTCCGTTGCGACATTTCCCGTAATGACGACTAACGGTACGGAATCCATATAGGCCGTCGCGATCCCCGTGACCAAGTTGGTTGCTCCGGGACCTGAAGTGGCAATGCATACCCCAGTTTTACCGGTTGATCTGGCATATCCGTCTGCCGCGTGAATAGCGCCTTGTTCATGCCTGGTGAGGATATGGCGAAAGTCCGGATTATCGTGCATGGCATCGTAAATATAGAGAACGGCTCCTCCGGGATAACCGAAGACGCAATCGACGCCCTCCAACAACAGCATGCGCAACAAAATTTCCGAACCCGTAATATAGGCATCTTGCTTTAGTAGATTCCGGTCGTGAATCCTCTCCGTCGTTTTCATCCCGAGCTCAACTCCTCCATCTGTTAGGTGTAAGGTTAAAGTAACATGGGAGGGGTTGAGGCGAGGCTATCCTTTTGGTTACTTTGATAGTATACTTTTCGATAAAATGGGAATTACAGGGGTGGAAACATGGGTGAAACGTTCGGTCATCGGATGAGGGAGCTCATGGAAGATCATTTCGTGGGGCGTGAATTCGAGCTTCGCTTTTTCGAGCAATTTCTGACCGGCATGACGGAACGATCCGAGCGGATCATTAACGTCTATGGAACGGCGGGGATCGGCAAAAGCTATTTACTGGACAGATACGAGCGGATATCGCGTCAAGGAGGAGCCGCAACCGTATCCATCGACGTCCGGGAAGCTTATGGACGGATCGAAGCCTTCTGCCGGATGATTCTATTTGCTCTAGAACAAGATGAGGGCCCCGGTCATCAAGAGAATGTTGAGCAACGAGCGGTAAACGCCATTAACGATTCGGCATCTAAACGAAAAACCGTGTTGCTCATAGACGGGTATGAAGAAATCGGCGGATTGGACTACGAACTAAGGCATCGATGGCTTCCTCGTCTGGATTCGAATGTCCTGATCGTCATCGCCGGCAGATTTCCTTTGGAAGGTCCGTGGAGATACTCTCCTGCTTGGAAGAGACTAATCGCTAGGTTAGCTTTAACCGAGCTGAGCTATGAGGATATCCGTATGTATTTGTTGGGATTAGGATTTCAAGATGACCAAGTTATCGATACCCTGTGGTTAAGGACGTTAGGACATCCGTTATCGCTTTCCTTGCTGATGCCCGCCGGAGAAGGGGAGCAGGACCCTCGACCTTCGGAGTGGGAGCCGGTAGACGATCGGATCCATCACTGGCTTCAAGAAGCGCCCGACGAGGAGTTGCGCCAACTTCTCTATGCGTGCTCCGTCCCGAGAACCTTTCATCAAGATTTGCTGACGGAGATCATCGGCAAGGAGGTTACGGCGACTCTTTTCAGTAGATTGATCGGGCTGAGCTTCATGATGCGCAATGCGAGAGGCTGGCAGTTAACGCAGATCGTGTGGGAATCCATGCGAGGCTCGTTCAAAGAAAGAATGCCGGAAACTTTCAAGGTTTATTCCGATAGGACCATGCGTCATTACGAACGGAAAGTAGACGAAGGTTTGAGGTTGCAGGAGGAGAGGGCATGGGAAGTTGCCCAAATGATGAGGTTTTCCTCTAACGCTTTACTCCGGGCTCATTTGCGACACTCGCGCGAATCCAATCATTATCTGGAACCCGTAGACTCAAGCAACCTTAATGAGGTTAAAGAATATGTTCGACGCAGACTGGGTAACGCCAATCCTTTGAAGATTCGTTGCTCCGATACCGAGTCCGGTACGATGTTCAGGTTCGAGATGACGGGGGAGCAGAGCGTTCGGAGGTTGAGGATTATCGAGGTTGACGAGCTATTGAACTTCGGATCGAATGCGTTACAACTACTCAGATCGCGGCAGGGGGAAGTCGTCGGGGTATTCGCCATCGTTCCCATTCACGGACAGACGTTGAATTATCTTCTGAATGCGCCGCTATCGCGAGCGTATTTCCGAAGCTTGGATCCGAAGCGGATTCAAGAGCTGAGAACTCCGGCCGAGAGCCCGGCGGGTTGGTACGTGTACGGGATCGACATCACTCGGTTAGAGGATGAGCGGCTTCGTTCGGACATCGTCCATACGTTGTTCGAGAAGATGCTTTCGGGAGGTTTACTCGTTCAATCTCCTCCGCCTTTGGACTATTATCATCACGCATGCGAAGGATTGGGTTTCGAGAAGGTGCAGGGCTGCGACCATTTCGCTTATGGCGACGGAGAGGAAGCCTCGACGTTCATCATCGATACGAGAGGCGAGCGGTTGAAAGACTACTTGCGGAAAATGATCCCGGAGCTAACCCTTATCGAGGAGAAACGCGAGATTGCCTCTATGCTCGAAATAGGGGGGCTACATGAATTGACGGCCAGGGAGAGGGAAGTTGCCGAGCAGTTGGCCAAAGGGTTGTCCAATGCCGAGATCGCGTCTATCCTGTACATTAGCGAAGCGGCCGTCAAGAAGCACATCAATACGATGTTATCCAAATACGGTTTTAAGAATAGAACCCAATTGGCCCGTAAAATACTAGGAGGATCAACATGATTCGAAGCTTGTTCGTAATACTGATCGGGGCTTTCCTAATTACGGGATGTTCGAACACGAATTCAGATCGATCGGCTTTGCCTTCAGCCGTCGAAAGCGGAGTAGGCAGCGTGGATGCTTATTGGGATGAAGTCGCCAAACAAGGGCTAATGATGTCCCCTTTTGTTGATCCGGAACCTCCAATGGAGTACGTTCGAATAGGGCTAAATCATGATAATCCCGACGTTAGATGGTTCTGCGCCTATGAACTGCTGAAATATCCTTCGGGGATCGATCAAGAAACTCGGAATACGCTCGAACGGCTGACGAAGGACGAATCGGAAGTCGTACGTAAAGCCGCTTCGTTCACGATGGCGGTTCTCCAGGAAAAGTTTGAAGATGAGCGTTTTCAACTTTCCCCAGCAAACAACCAAGCTGCTTTTCACCTTTACCGGGAATCGAGGTACAACGATGGGGGCTTATGGATCGCGGAAGACGGCCGACTGGAGAGGCTTGCTAAGCTAGACGGAAGTATCGCGCAAATCGCTTATTCTCCTGACGGAAATCGGATCGGAGCGGATTACGGAGGCAGAACTTGGGGATCGCTAGCGATTGTCGATCTGGAGTCCCGCAAAGTCGAATTGCCCGAGATCATCAGCGCTATTCTTGCGGACAAGAGGAACGGGTACGATGTCGATCCGCAGAAGGCGGATCGATTCGACCCGTATGTCAGGCTGATCGAATGGAGCCCGGATAGTACCCGTTACTTGGTTTCCTATGAGTTCAGCGGAGGACCTGATCAGTATGACTACGGTTGGGCCGTTTGCGAAGCCGAAGGAAATACGGTAGTAGAAGTCTATAAGTCGTCGCAGGATACCCGCGATAGCAAGCCTGAAGGTTTTACATGGTCTAACGGATAACCTAAAAAGACGAATCATCCTTCGAGAGGACGATTCGTCTTTTTCTACGTTTCAGAGGGTTATTCCTCGGTATGAATATGCGATTCGTGAGAAGGATTGATCAACGTAATTAACTGTTTCTGCAGCTTGACGATGGTATGTTGATTCTCGAGAATTTGCCGCTTCTGTTTAATAATCGTCTGCAGGTCTTTCTTAGCCGTACTCCATTGCTGCTTAGTCGCGTGTTCGTGGAAGCTGTTCCAGGATTCGTGTTTCTTTTCGCGCATATCGTGAATGGCGTCCCGGGATGTTTTCATTTGTTCGATGAGTTGCTTGGCCGGTTTCTTTAACGTATTCCGTTGATCGGAAGTTAGCGTCTTGCGAGCTTCCTTAATGACTTCGCTCTGGGATCTCATCTGATGGAATAGGCTCTTCTGTTCCGTTCTGATTTGATCCAGCTCCGACTTAAGCGCCTGGATGTCGGCGGGGTACGAGCTCCAGTCTATTACGGGATGCTTATCGGAGCGATGATGCTCATGCTCGCCCGGAGATGCAGCGGCAATAGCCGGCATGGAGATCGTCAGGAAAGCTAGCGTCAGCAGCGTTAACAGCTTGTATTTCATAGTGGGTTCCTCCCGGTGAATGGATTCCCCATTAGTATGGACGAAAAAATGTTTTCCATTCTTTGGGCGAACTTCATTAATCGGGTTTTCCGCTTGAGATATCGGCTTGATAAGCCACCAGACTTATGCGTTGTCCGAATTTCTCGGACATTTGTCGTTCTATTTCTTTAAGCTCGTCAATCTCCTCCGGTCTTAGCGTAGCAAGCGAATACAATTCTTCATACATGGCGATTCCTCCCGATGGTTGTTAACTTATAGATAGTATGGAACAAGATCAGGGGTTTAACACCGTGCCGGATACGAAAAAGTTCCCCATCAGCGATGGGGAACCGTACGTAGCTTATTATGTTATACGGCAACGGACAAAATTTCCGTCAACTTGCCTTGCATCGTTTCGATCCCGACGCGTTGTACGAATTGGTGGAAAGATTCGCCGGTTTGGCGAGATTCCTTATAGAAGTTAATGAGTTGCTCGAGCACGCTGTTAACGTTATCGGCTTTGACTCGACCTTTCAACGCCGTATTGTATTTAGCTCCGGGTCCGAGCGTACCGCCGACCGCGATATCGTATGCGGAAACCATTCCTTCCGGAGTTTTGACCAAGGAGCCTTGAAGACCGATATCGGCGACATGCTTCTGGCCGCAGCCGTTCGGGCAACCGATGAAGTGGATGCGAACAGGCTCGTCCAATTCGACATGCTCATCTAGATAGAGAGCGACTCTGCGCGCGAATTCTTTGGTTTCGACGATCGCGAGATTGCAGAACTCGTTACCCGTGCAAGAAACGGTCCGGCTCATGAAGAGGTTCGGGTTCGGATTCAGGCGCTGCAGCAACGGCTCGTTCAGCAGAGCTTCTACTTTATCGTCGGGTACGCCGGATAACATGATGTTCTGGGCAATCGTCGTGCGAATCGTACCGTCACCGTACTTGTCGGCCAGATCGGCCAAAGTGTCGAACTCGTCGCTGTTCGTACGTCCTACGGGAATATTCAAGCCCACATAATTGAGGCCAGGCGTATTCTGCGGATGAACGCCGTCGAAATAAGAAGCGTTCCATCCGACCGTGCGGTCGTCGCCCAAGGAAGGCATTTCGCCGATCAATTTAATAAGCTCCTCTTGGAACTTCTCGACGCCCCATTCCGCCACGAGATACTTCAAGCGGGCGTAATGGCGTTTCTCCCGGTAACCGTGGTCGCGGAACAAAGTCGTCACGCCCATGGCTACTTTAAGAGCTTCCTCGGGTCTAACGAACATATCCATCTGGCGAGCCAGGTGCGGCTTAGCCGACAGACCGCCGCCGACCATGACGTGGAAGCCGAGCACTTCTTGACCGTCGATGACTTTGGAAGCGGGAGTGAAGGCCAAACATTGAATTTCGGCGTTCGTACTGTTATAGATATTGGTGGAAATGGACATTTTATATTTCCGAGGCAGGTTGGAGAAGTCTCGATTGCCAAGGAAGAATTGTTCGAACTCGTCAACTACGGGAGTCGTATCGAATAGTTCGTTCGGATCGATACCGGCCAACGGGTTGCCTACGATCGTGCGCGGGCAGTCTCCGCAAGCTTCGAAAGCGGACATGCCGACGGATTCCAACCGGTTGAAAATGTCGGGCATATGCTCGATCTCTAGCCAGTGGTATTGAATCGCTTGACGAGTCGTAACGTCGATCAAATTACGTCCGTAGTCGCGGCCGAGCGCGGCAAGCTCTCGTGCTTGTTTGCTCGTCAAGATACCGCCGGGAATGCGGATCCTCATCATGAAGTGGCCGGTGTTGGGCTTCTGTTGATATACGCCAGCCCACTTGAACAGATTGAAATCGTCTTGGGGAATCGAGGCGAAGCCTTCCTTGGAATACTTCTCGACGATGTCGCGGATAATGTCCAGTCCGTCTTTCTCCATCTTATAGAACTCGAATTTATTCAATTTGGACGGATCGCGTTCCATCCACACCGCTTCGTATGCCATTAAGTTGTTGCGACTCCCTTCATCGGAATATCAATCCATTCCGATACCCTTTGTTTGAAATAGTGGTTAAATCGTAACATAGTTTGTCCTAAGCGACAATCGAACTATTGGAATACGTTTCATAAAAAATACTGATACTACTTGTAACCGTTACTTATAGATCAGAGTGGTAAAAAGTGTGACAAAGTTGTTACGGCATGAACTTCGGACTTGCAAGCGAGGCGTCCAGAAGCTAACATAGGTAAAGATGGGTTTATTAGGTCAGATAAAGGAGGTCCCCTTTTATGTTTCTAGCCGAGAATGTGACGGAGGTTGTGGAAAGTACATATTCACACTTCGATATTTTTATGATCGTGTTCACGATCCTTATAGCCATTGGGCTAGTGCGTCTTCTTATGCAAAGGCCTCGGAAAAACATGCTGGCGATCGGATTTTCGACGGTAGCTCTTCTCATTTTTCTGGCAGCGGATTATAAGATGGTAACCGGTTGGTAAACGGGACGTATGTAATGCAAACGGGTTCGGAAGCTATGGCTTCCGGACTCGTTTTTTATTTGGGGTTATGCAAATTAATCCTAGTAGAATCCCGCGAGACAGGGATGCTTCTCTTGCGGTTAGCAGGACGTTTAAGGAAGCGGAATAAACCTTTTAGCAATTGGCAATAACGTTGAATGAACGACGATATTTCCAAATCTGCTCAGGGAGCCTATTTAAATGCATTAACGCCAATAGAAATGATGGACAATCTATACGGAGTTTGGGACGAAAACAGTTGACCTCCATTGTCGTTAACGCAATAATGAGAACAGCATTGTCGCGTTAGGCGCGGCTTGGAGGGGTTATGAAAATGATAGAAAAGGCCGTAATGCGGCGTGAAGATATAGAGTTATTGGCACCGGCGGGAGATTGGGAATGCATGCGGGCTGCGGTGGCGAACGGAGCCGACGCGGTTTTTTTCGGGGTCGAGAAATTTAACGCCCGCGCTCGCGCGCACAATTTCCAGACGAACGAATTGCCGGAGATCATGGCTTTCTTGCATAAGTACGGGGTTAAAGGCTTCCTTACCTTTAATATTCTCGTATTCGAGGATGAATTGCCGGAAGCTCGCAAGCTGATCGAAGCATGTATCGATGCCGGGGTGGATGCGGTCATCGTTCAGGATCTCGGGCTCGTTAAAATGATCCGGGAAATTTCTCCCGACTTCCCGATTCACGGTTCGACTCAGATGACGATCACTTCTCCGGAGGCGGTCGAGTTTACTAAGCCTTTCGCGATGGAGAGAGTCGTTCTTGGCCGGGAGAACAATCTGAAGCAAATTCGTAAAATCGGAGAGCAAGCGAAGCTTCCGATGGAAGTGTTCGTGCACGGTGCGTTATGCGTGTCCTATTCGGGACAATGTCTGACTTCCGAAGTATGGGGAGGCCGTTCCGCCAACCGCGGAGAATGCGCGCAAGCTTGCCGCTTGCCTTACGACTTAATGGTCGACGGCGTCCATCAGCCGATGGGGGATATCGCCTATTTGCTCTCGCCGAAGGATCTGGCAGCAATCGATATCGTGCCTGAGTTAATAGAAGCGGGAGTCACCTCGTTTAAGATTGAAGGACGGCTGAAGAGTCCTGAATATGTGGCTAACGTAGTCAGTAAATATACCAAAGAGATCGACAAATATTTCGCCGGAGACGAATCCGATCCTTCCAAGGAAGAAGTGCGGGAGCTTCAGCAAAGTTTCTCGCGAGGTTTTACTCACGGCTTCTTGGATGGTACGAACAATAAGAAGCTCGTGGAAGGAACGTTCCCGAAGAGTCGCGGCGTCTATCTTGGAACGGTAGAGAAAATTCTCCGCGATGCGATCGTTTGCCGGTTGGAGGCTCCGCTTAAGCGTGGCGACGGCATTGTTTTCGACGCGGGAGATCCGACCAAGAAGGAAGAGGGCGGAAGAGTCTACGATGTGCGCAACAACGGAATGAAGCTGGAAGGCGAAGCGGCCGAGGGCGAGCGCATCGAGATCGTTCCGGGGCGCAACGACGTGGACTTGACTCGAATCCATGAAGGCGACCGGATTTGGAAGACTAGCGATCCTGCTCTGGACAAGAGGCTACGCAGCAGCTACGAGACGGAGAAGCCTTATCGGACGTTCCCGATCGCGGTATCGGTATTCGGGCAAGAAGGCTCTCCTATGCGTACGATATGGACCGATATCGGTAAAGGCACGACGGTAGCCGTGGAATCGGAAATTCCGTTGGAACGGGCGGAGAAACGCCCGCTTGGTCACGAAGTGTTGCAGGATCAGCTAGGCAGGCTGGGAGGTACGTTGTACTATCTGGAGCAGCTTGAAGTGCAACTTAAAGGCGAAGTCATCGTACCGATGCGCGAACTGAACCGGATGCGCCGGGAAGCCGCGGAGCAGTTGGAGATCCTTCGCGAGCAACCGCCGAAATATATCAAGCGCGCGGTAGAAGAATACGCGGATTCGTTCGTTGCCGAGAGAGACGTATCCGTGCAGCCGAGCGAAGTGGAGCTGACGGCGCTCTGCCGCACGTTAGAGCAGGTCAAAGCGGTCGTGAAGACGGACGTCTCGCTCGTCTACGCAGATTTCGAATTCATCAAGCAATTCCCTGATGCGATTAAAGTATGCCGCGAAGCGGGCAAAAGGATCGCGCTCGCGACTCCGCGCATTCATATGCCGGGAGAGAACGGATACCACCGCAATATTCTGAACTTGAAGCCGGATGCCGTACTCGTTCGCAATACGGGCGCGCTCTACTATTATTTGAAAGACCGGATGGAAAACCCCGGAGCGGAGCATCCGATGTTGATCGGAGACTTCTCGCTGAACGTGGCGAACCACAAGACCGTGGATCTTTTCCGCGAAGCGGGCTGCGACTGGGTTACCCCGTCTTATGATTTGAACATCCAGCAGATGGTCGATATGCTTCGCCGGGCGGATACTTCACGTCTGGAGATGGTCATCCATCAGCACATGCCGATGTTCCATACCGAGCATTGCGTTTACTGTACGTTCATGAGCGAAGGCACGGATTTCACGAACTGCGGACGTCCATGCGAAGAGAAGCGGGCATCGCTGCAAGACCGGATCGGCATGTCCCATCCCGTCCGAGTCGACGAAGGCTGCCGCAACACCGTCTACAACGCCATCGAGCAGTCCGGCGCAGAGTACCTTAGCACTTTCATGGAACTAGGAGTTCGCTCGTATCGCGTCGAATTCCTCGAAGAGAACGCGGATAAGGTGCGCGAAGTGCTTACGCTCTACCGCGCGGCCATCGACGGCAAGATCGGCGGGCCCGAAGTTTGGCGGAAGCTGAAAGCGACCAACCAGCTCGGCGTCACTCGCGGGCAGTTGGTGAAGTGATAAACCAACTCGGAGCCAAATAGTACCGTCACGCGGCTCTAATCCAAGCTGCCGAGTACCATGGAGTCAAATAGTACCGCCTCGCGGTTACTACTTACGTAGCACTAAACTGAAACTGACCGCGAAGAACGGAAACGAGTGATTGGTGCAAAGGGAGGGATTGTTTCAGAAGTGTGGAAATAAACCCGCGAATGCTGGCAAACTGCTGTCCGCCGATAGCTGTCCGAAAGCAACCCGAGATCTTTTGTTTCACCTTGGACATGCGAATGTCTCGTTCAGCCAGATTGTTATCAAATGGGATTTGGTCATCGTAAAGAAAGCGGAGTACCGACGCCTTGTGGCGCGTAAGTCGGTCTCCAAGGTTCGCTGCAATACTTTTGCATTTCCGCCCTCGTGGCCCCGTTTTCTCGGGAACCTTATCTGTTGACCATTCGTTTGCTCCAAGCACCAGAATGTCGTCGTACTGACGGTCAATCTCAGCGAGGAGTGCATCTGACATTCGCGTGCCGGAGGCTCTAGCCGCTTTGGCCATTTTCCAACTTCGGCGAAGCAATTCTTTCATTTGGGCTGCCCATTGATGTCGATTGTGATCTACGATGCCCTGGCAGTCACGCAGGAGATGCGCATTACAGAGCGCATGGGAGAACGTTACGTCTGATTTGAAATACGAGGAAAAGCAGTCATGCACGACGATCCCCTTATAGGCAGGCAGCACATCCATTTCGGTGAACGCCGGCCCGCATCGTTTTTCGTTCATATGCAGTAACGTCCATTCGGCGCTCGAGTGCGTATGAAGATGTTGTTGTTTCCCGTTCAAACGCATGGGCGTTTCATCGCAGCAAATGAAGGGTTCTTTGCGCAGTTGCGCTTTGATTACCGGTTCATGCTCCGCTACACGGGATGCCATCGTATTCAGTTGCTCAAGCAAAGTGCGTTCGCTCGGGCGATACCTGGTCAAATCGAAAAAGAACTGAGCAATGCGCTTCAAGGGGAGCAACTGATAGACGCTCAGATACGTCGTCCAAGCAGCAAAGCTTTCCCCGTATTGAACAGGTGCTTTAACTGCGCTGGGAAACTCGGCTCTTTGCAGGGTGCGACAACAAGGACAGCGCTTCTCTTCGGCGCGATGCTCGGTGGTGATGAGCGGAGCTAGGGGTAGGTCAAGCACCTGCCTTTTGATCCAATCCTGCGCAGGTAGTTCAGCCATGGAATGATTGCAGTTTTTGCAGGTGGTAAGGGGATGGACGACAACTTCGTCCGGCTCCAGATGAAAACGAAGGGTATGCCCTTCATGCCCTTTAGGAGCGCCTTTCTTGCCTCCGGGCTCGCGTAAGTTGTTCTTTTTGCGCAGTCCATCACTCGAGGGTGGTTTGCTGCTGTTGTTGCTATTTTGACCGATCTGGCGTTCTAGCTCCTGTACGCGATTTTCGAGCTTCTTGATTTGCCGGGTTTGCGTTTCCACGATCTCGGTTAACTTTTCGTTTTGGGCTAGGAGCGCGGAAATAAAGCCAGCAATCTCGGTATCTCCTTTGCTAACGTGTAGTACCTGTTTCGATGTTAGCTTCACTGTACGCGCTCCTTCCACAAAATCTGATAAGAGAATACTTCTACATCGCCCACTGAAAATCCTTTAAAACAGAAAAAAATCTCCCCAGTTTCAGGGAGACGTAAGTAGTAACCGCCTCGCGATACTAATCCAAGCAGAGCTTTCTCGACACGTCGATTCCGACCGATTGAGAAAGCTCTTTTTTGCGTGCTGCCCTCCCCGACAATTTACGTTCCTCTAACACAAATCAAGAAGTTTGATTTCATTTCGATGCTACAATCGGAACGAAAGCTAATTCGCGGTTTGCGCGATCGATATATAGAGGAGGAATGAATGATGAAGATGGCGGTCGTAGGGGCAGGTATCGTGGGGTTGACTACGGGAGCGGGGTTTGCGGATCTTGGGCATTCGGTGCATTGCGTGGACATCGATACGGGGAAGATCGCCCAGTTATCCCGCGGGGTCGTTCCTTATCACGAGCCCGGCCTAGAAGCTTTAATTACGCGAAACGCTTCATCGGGCCGGTTAACGTTCGGTCATGATTCTTCGAAGCTGTTACAGGAAGCCGACCTCGTGTTTCTGTCGGTTGGCACGCCTTCTTGCGATACGGGCGAAATGTCGTTGGCCGCTTTGTGGTCCGCTATCGATCAGATGGAAGCGTGGCCGGAATCCGAATCCGGTAACAGGAAAATCATTGCCATCAAGAGTACGGTGCCCATTGGTACCGCGGAGCGTGCTGAGACGCGCCTTAGAAGCCGATTACCGGAGCATTGTCTCGTTGAAGTCGTTTCTATCCCCGAGTTCATGAGAGAGGGCACCGCGGTAAGGGATTTCTTCGAGCCGTCCCGAATGGTGATCGGAAGCGCATCGGCGGAAACGGGCGAGCGGCTGAAGCAGCTCCACCAAAGATTACCCGGTCCGATTATGGTTACGGATCGCCGGAGCGCGGAGCTTGCCAAACTTGCCGCCAATGCTAGTCTCGCCGTTAAAATCTCTTTCGCGAACGAGATCGCCGCGCTAGCGGAACAAACAGGCGCCGACTACCCTGCCGTAGCCCACTCTCTCGGGTTGGATCCGCGGATCGGTCCGCATTTTCTGGCTGCGGGCCTTGGTTTCGGAGGCTCTTGCCTACCTAAGGATGCGAGGGCGCTCGTTCGAATCGCGGATGAAGCCGGAGCTCCGCAGACGCTTGTCGAAGCAGCAGTAAGAGCCAATGCAATGCTGCCGCTGCGCATGGTTCGTAAGCTAGAGGCTGCGCTATCCGATCCAAGTCGCCGGAGGGTTGCGCTACTCGGGCTCGCCTTTAAGCCAGGTACCGACGACATGCGGGAAGCTCCATCCTTACGGCTCGTTGCGGAGCTGAACCGTCGTCATCCTGGCATTACGCTAACGGCATACGATCCGGAGGCCAATCATACGGCGCGTAAAGCGCTGCCGTCGGCGGTAACGATATGCGAATCGGCGGAAGAGGCATTAAGAGGCGCGGATGCGGCGATTCTCGTAACCGAGTGGAGAGAGTTTCGACAAATCAAGGCGGACGACTTTAAAAACTGGATGAATCGCCCTATAATTATGGATGGAAGAAATGCGCTCGACGCAGCTGCGCTTAACGCGCAAGGCGTCGTATGCATTGGGGTCGGACGTTTGCCCGTCGTTCCGGAGAACGCCCGGAAGGCAGGCGATTTTGTACCGAAAGTCTAGAGAGGATGCCAGTAAATGAGAATTCGCAAGGCCATCATCCCAGCAGCGGGAATGGGTACCAGATTCCTTCCGGCGACGAAAGCCATGCCCAAGGAAATGCTGCCTATTATCGACAAACCCGGCATTCAATATATCGTCGAGGAAGCGGTCGCATCCGGCATTGAAGATATTCTTATCGTAACGGGTAAAGGGAAGCGCGCGATCGAGGATCATTTCGACAGCTCGTATGAGCTGGAACAAAGCTTGCTGCAGAAGGGGAAGCTGGATCTTCTTTCCGAGGTTCAGAAGCCTTCCGATCTTATTGATATTCATTATATTCGCCAAAAAGAGCCGAGAGGACTCGGTCATGCGATCTGGTGCGCGCGCAAGTTTATCGGCAACGAACCGTTCGCGGTTTTGTTAGGGGACGATATCGTTCAGTCTGACGACGTTCCATGTCTCAAGCAGATGATGGACGTTTACGATGAAGTGCAGAGCTCCGTGCTCGCGGTGAAAAAAGTGTCCGAAGCCGAAGTATCCCGATACGGAATCGTGGATCCCGATCCGGCGGGCGGCGACGGCGATCGTATTCTTAAAGTTCGGGGCGTCGTCGAGAAGCCGGCACCTAAAGATGCACCATCCAATGTGGCCATCATCGGACGATATATTTTAACCCCTGCAATTTTTGATATTTTGGAAAATCAAGAAACCGGCGCCGGAGGAGAAGTCCAGTTAACCGATGCCATCTACCGTCTAATGCGGGATGAATCCGTCTATGCCTACAAATTTCGCGGAACGCGTTACGATACGGGGGAGAAGCTCGGATATCTCAAAACGATCATCGATTTCGCTTTGGAGCGTCCGGATTTAAAGGATGAGGTACGGGCTTATTTGGAGGAGAAGTTGGGTCGATGAGGGGTACTTTTCCTATCTTGATAAAACCTCGTCAACTTATTACAATATAAGTAAATATTTTAGCGTGAAGCACACGCCGCTTGTCTCCTTATAGGAGCAGGTGGCGTTTTTTATTTTCTAACGAGGAGGCAGTAATTATGTTCGAGAAGCAGTTCGCGGAGTATTTCAAAGAACAGAAACGTACGGCTAGCAGCAGGAGACTCGAGATGTTGAATAAAAAACTGACGGGTGAAATTAGTTTGCTTAAAAATGTGATATATCCCGTTATAGGTTCCTTCGATGGACTGGTGATGGAGTATGAGATGGTGAGTTTGAACGGAATGTTAATATTCGGCGACTTCTTCTACAAACCTATCGAGTCTATCGTTGAATGCGAGGGTTTCGGCTCCCATGCGGAGATGATCACGCGGGATAGATTCGATTTCGAGAAGATGCGTATGAGAACCTTTGCCGAATACGATTATCCTTTCATTCCCTATAGCTGGGACGATATCGACAAAAGGCCGGAAGTTTGTAGACGCCACTTGTATGTGATTTTAGGAAAACACGGAGGGCTTTCGAACAAGCAACAGTATGACATACCTGTGTACGAGAGGGAGTTGATTCGTTACGCGCTCCGTATCAATCGTCCATTCGGGGTGAAGGATGCGTGCGACTGCCTGCAACTTGGGAAATCATCAAGCTACAACTTACTAAGGAGTATGCGCGAAAAAGGTTTAATTAGGCCGGTGGGTGTTGCCAAAGAAAGAATTTATTATTACGTCTTGGAGGATAAAGCGAGATTGTTGATGATGTAGGATGCCATAGTGCCAAAAAGCAACGCTACAGCTCCGATTCCGAGCACGGATGGTGCCATAGTGCCAAAAAGCAACGCTACAGCTCCGACTCCGAGCACGGATGATGCCATAGTGCCAAAAAGCAACGCTACAGCTCCGACTTTGGGTTCGGATGGTGCCATAGTGCCAAAAAGTAACGCTACAGCTCCGACTTTGGGTTCGGATGGTGCCATAGTGCCAAAAAGCAACGCTACAGCTCCGACTCCAAGCACGGATGGTGCCATAGTGCCAAAAAGTAATGCTACAGCATCGATTCCGAGCACGCATGGTGCCATAGTGCCAAAAAGCAACGCTACAGCTCCGACTCCGAGCACGGATGATGCCATAGTGCCAAAAAGCAACGCTACAGCTCCGATTCCGAGCACGGATGGGGCAAATTTCGCAATGTCGAATCCTAAAAATTATCTTGTAAAATGAAAAGTAAATTTTATATAAAACGACATCCATGTTATATTAAAGTGACAAAGTCGGCGGAGGAGAGCAGCTATCATGGATGGAATGAAGAAAATCGCTAGCATTGCGGGCGTTTCGGTATCGACTGTTTCAAATGTGCTGAACGGTCGTAATAATGTAGGACAGGCGACAAGGGAGCGCGTGCTGCAGATTTGCGCGGAAAACGGGTATTACCCAAAGACTTTGCGAGAACAAACGAAGACGGAGAAAATGAAAGTTATCGTGTTTATTTTCAGCGACTTCGATCGCGAGTTTTACTTGAAAATCATTAACGGAATGAGCGATTGCCTTACGGAAAACGGGTATGACCTGATCATATGCACGAACAAATCCAGCGCGAACTTCATGCGCAGCAGCTTTGCGAACGGCGCCATCGTTCTGGACAGCAAGATGAGCGATGATTACGTGGTTTCCGTAGCTAAGCCCGACTTCCCCGTTGTTCTAATGGACAGAATCATTACCAATCCTCTCGCGGCTACTAAGAGCGTAATCGTCGACAACTATCCCGTCATGTGCGATATGGTGCAGGGGCTGGTCGATAAAGGGTTTAAGAGGTTCGGGTTCATTGGCGGAATCGAGTATACGTTGGATAATCAAGAACGCTTCGCCGGATTTACCGATACTTTGGCGAAGAATAATATCGAGTTTGACCGTAAACACTATTTTCACGGAAATTATCGCGAGAAAAGCGGCTATCAAGCGGCGAAGATCATGATCCTGGGCAACTCGTTGCCCGAAATGCTCGTTTGCGCGAATGATAATATGGCCATCGGGGCTATGAGAGCGCTGGAAGAAAACAATATCAGAATCCCGGAAGATATATCCGTCACGGGTTTCGACGATTCCGAAGCCGCGGCCAGAGCGGGATTAACGACCATCTCCATTCCTCGGTACGAAGCCGGATATTTGGCGGCCAAAGAATTGCTGGAGCTCATAGAAGGGGCGGTAGACAGGAAACCCTTCAAGCTAAGCGCAACGATCGAATGGCGGAAAACGGTGAAGTAGCAACATTGTATTTTAGTAAAATTAAGTAAAATTAATAAATATTCAGCCAGTATTATACTAAAATATTGTAAAATTTTATTGACTCAACCCTAAGATGGCGGTACAATGTGGTTGTAAGCGTTTTACTTATTTTCAAGGGGGCGTACAAATTGAAAAAAACAAAAAAGGTTTTTGGTTTACTGACGGCTACGGCTTTGATCGCGGCAATGGTAGGCTGCGGCAACTCGAATGGCAACGGTTCTAGCACGGGTTCCAATTCTCCTTCGCCTTCTTCTTCTCCTACGGCTCCTGCGTCTTCGCCTGCAGCGCCAGCGGAAAAGTTGAAAAAGATCTCTATATTCCAATCAAAAGTCGAAATCGCGGAGTCGTTGGAAGCGCTGACAAAGAAGTACACGGAAGAAACGGGCAACGAAGTCGAAGTGTGGGGTTCCGCGGGCGACGCTTACAGCACGCAATTGCGAGCTAAGCTTGCCGCTAACGAAGGACCGAATCTTTTCAGCGTCGGAACGGGCTCGGATGCCGAGAAATTCAAGTCTTATTTCTACGATCTAAGCAATGAACCGTATGCGAGCAATATCGCCCCTAACATAGCGTTGAAATTGGACGGCAAAGTCGTCGGCGTACCTTACGGGGTAGAGGGTTTCGGGCTGGTGTACAACAAGAGCTTGGTAGATCCGAATAACGTCAAGGATCTCGCTTCCTTCACTGCGGCGCTCGAAAAGCTTAAAGCGGACGGAAAGAACGGTCTGAGCCTTTCTCAGGAAGCCTACTTCTTGATCGGACACATTATTAACTACCCATTCGCGTTGCAGCCGGACTCGAAAGCCTTTATCGAGAAGCTGAACAAAGGCGAAGTTAAGATGGCGGAAACGAAAGAGTTCCAGGAATTCGCGAAATTCATGGATGCCATTAAGGCGAACACGGGCAATCCGATGGAAGTGAAATACGACTCCCAGATGGGAGACTTCGCGACAGGCAAAACGGCAATGGTTCATCAAGGGAATTGGAGTTACGGAATGCTGAAGGATTTCGGGGATCTAGGGTTTGAAATCGGCATGATGCCGTTCCCGTTAGCCGGCAATAGCAAACTATCCATCGGCGTAGCGAGCAACTGGGTAATCAACGGAACTTCC
Organism: Cohnella herbarum; assembly: GCF_012849095.1. NCBI lineage: Bacteria > Bacillati > Bacillota > Bacilli > Caryophanales > Paenibacillaceae > Cohnella > Cohnella herbarum. The sequence continues at coordinate 4,570,650 of NZ_CP051680.1, read as the reverse complement.
GGCGCGGACGAGATCAAAGCGGCTAGCGCGTTCCTGAACTGGCTGTTAACGAGCGAAACCGGCAAGAACGCGATCGTGAACGAGTTTAAGTTTATTCCGGCCATGACGAACATCGAAGCGAACGAATTGGATCCGTTGTCCAAAGACGTATTCGAAGCGACGAAAAGCGGCCAAACGATTCCTTGGGCGTTTAACGACTTCCCGCAAGGAATCATCGTTAACGACTTGGCGCCGGCTACGCAAGAATTCTTCCTTTCGAAAGACATGACGGGCGAGCAATTGTTGCAAAAGCTGGACGCTTTGTGGGCTAAAGCCGCGAAGTAATAAGAATTTACAATGAAATAGGGGACGAAAGCCTAACGGATACCAATGTTAGGCTTTCGTTTTTCCAACCATCCAATATCGCCGGAAAAGAGTTGAATGACGATGAGTAAGAGGAAGGACAAAGCTTGGTATGCCTTGTTTACGGTACCGTTGTTATTTGTCTTTACGACCGTTGTGATCATCCCGTTCGTGATCGGGATCGGATATTCCTTCGTGAAATGGGATGGGATTCCGGCTAATCCCAAAGTATTCGTCGGATTCGATAATTTCGTCCAATTGTTCCAAGACGATCGGTTTATCGCCTCCTCGTGGAACACCGTTCAATTTACGGTTTTATCGCTGATAGCGGTTAACGTATTCGGACTTTTGTTATCTCTGCTCGTTACGACCAAACTTCGCGTTAGCAATGCGGCACGAACGTTATTTTTTATGCCGAACTTGATCGGCGGTTTGATTCTCGGGTATATTTGGCAATTCATCTTTACCGACGCATTCAAATTAATCGGCCAGAAAACGGGCCTTGGAAGTATATTTTTTAACTGGCTGCTCGATCCGCAATTCGCGCTGTACGCCATGGTTATCGTTTTCACCTGGCAAATGGCCGGGTATACGATGATTATTTATATCGCGGGCATTCAGGGGATTCCCGACGACATGATCGAAGCCGCTAAAGTAGACGGAGCGAATATGTGGCAACGGCTGACCAGAATTATTTTCCCGCTATTGATGCCTTCGTTTACGATTTGCTTCTTTTTGACGCTTTCCGGCGCATTCAAGATGTTCGACGTGAACTTGAGCTTAACTAAGGGAGGACCGAATAACTCCACGGAAATGTTCGCGATGAATATTTTCAACGAAATTTTCGGTTACGGGCATTATGGGCTCGGTCAGGCTAAAGCTATCGTATTCTTCTTGGTCGTGGCGATTCTTACGTTGACTCAAGTGGCCATCACCAAACGGAAAGAGGTGCAAATGTAATGAAGAGATCAAGCAAATGGATATTCGAAATTTTGCTTGCCGTTATTGCGCTTGCCTTCTTGTCTCCCGTTTATATTATGGTGGTGAATTCATTCAAGAATCGCGCGGAATTATATGAGAATGCCTTAGCGTTGCCCTCGACTCTAAGCTTCCAGTATTATTCCAAAGCGATGGAGAAGATGAGTTATCTCACCGCTTTCGGCAACTCGTTGTTCGTGACCGTCGTCTCCGTCGTCATCGTCGTCGTTTTGGCTTCCATGACCGCGTGGATGCTGGTCAGAACGGACAATAAATTAAGTAAAGTCATCTTTCTGATCTTAGTCTCAACGATGCTGATTCCTTTCCAAACGTTAATGATGCCTCTTATGCAGGTAATGGACTGGATTCGCAGCAATCTCCATATCCCGATGCTGAATACGCACGGGGGTTTGATTTACATGAACGTTGGATTTCATGCCAGCATGGCTGTATTTCTCTATCACGGCTTTATCAAGTCGGTTCCTATCGCTCTGGAAGAAGCGGCGACATTGGACGGCTGCAGCAAGTTCGGCGTGTTCTGGCGCATCGTGTTTCCGATGTTGAAGACGATTACGATCACCATTGCGATTCTGGACGTCATCGCGATATGGAACGACTACTTGCTTCCGTCTTTGACGTTATCCGATAAAGGCTTGCGTACGATTCCGTTGTCGACCTTTTATTTCTTCGGAGAGTTCACCATTGTGTGGAACCTGGCGATGGCCGGATTGACTTTGACGATTATACCGGTAGTCATTTTCTACTTTTTCGCGCAGAAATACATCATTAAGGGCATTGCGGCCGGAGCGGTAAAATAAAACTTCCATTCTGGATCCAATAACATCTCAGATTGTCATCTAAAGCTGCATCAAGAATAACGGAGGATTAGTTCAATGGCTGAGCATATTAAAAAATGGTGGAAAGAAGCCGTAGTGTATCAAGTGTATTGGAGAAGCTTTTACGATTCCAACGGGGACGGCTATGGCGATATGGAAGGTTTGATCCATAAGCTGGATTATATTCGGGAGCTTGGCGTCGATATCATTTGGTTGAACCCGATCTACGATTCTCCGGACTTGGACAACGGTTACGATATATCCGGTTACGAAACCGTCATGCCGAAAGCCGGTACGATGGAAGTTTGGGAGAAGCTGCTCGCCGAAGTTCATGCCCGCGGGATGAAGCTGATCATGGACTTGGTCGTCAATCACACCTCCGACCGACACCCGTGGTTTTTGGAATCGAAGTCTTCAAGGGACAACCCCAAAAGGGACTGGTATATCTGGAAGGATGCGAAGGACGGAGAAGCGCCTAACAATTGGCGTTCTTACTTCTCTCCATCGACGTGGGAATGGGACGAGCAAACGGAGCAGTATTATTTCCATTCCTTCGCGGTAGAGCAACCGGATCTGAATTGGGCAAACCCCGAACTGCGCGAGGAAATCTATCGGACGATGACGTATTGGATGGATAAAGGCATCGACGGTTTCCGGTTGGATGCGATTGCTTTATTGGCCAAGCCGGACGGCTTCCCCGATGCGGACAATCCGGCGGACATTCACTATTTAACGAATCATCCCGGGTTGCATGACTATATGCGGGAGATGAATGAACGGGTATTCCGTCATTACGATATCGTGACGGTAGGCGAGACGGCGTTCGTTACGCCGGAGGAAGGGTTGAAGTTCGTCGGCGAAGACCGCCGGGAATTAAATATGTTGTTCCATTTTGAAGTATGCGACGAGATGCCTTCGTGGGACATGCTTCGATTCAAGGATATACAGCGGCGTTGGTATAAGGGACTGTGGGGCAAAGGATCGAATTCCCAGTTTTTGAACAACCACGATCACACTAGGCAAGTTACCCGATTCGGAAACGACGGCCCTTACAGGGTGGAATCCGCGAAGCTGTTAGCCACCATGCTGCACACCTTGCCGGGGATTCCTTATATTTATCAAGGCGAAGAGATCGGCATGACCGGCGTGCGCTTCGACTCGATCGAGGATTACGATGATATCGCGATGCGAAACCGTTACGATGAAGAGGTCGCGAAAGGCGGAGATCCGCAGGAAGTTCTCCTAAGACTTCAACCTCTTAGCAGGGACAATTCCCGTACCCCTATGCAATGGGATGATTCGGCTTATGCCGGGTTTACGACCGGGACCCCATGGATTAAAGTGAATCCGAACTACGCGGAGATCAACGTTGCCCAAGATCTAGCGGATCCAAGTTCGGTTTATCGGTATTATCAGCAGTTGATCGCGTTACGCAAAAATAACGAGGTCATGGTGTACGGCGATTTCGAAGAGTTGCCGGAGTGGTTGGAAGACGAGCATCTTTATGTGTATACCCGTACCTTGGGAGAGACTCGCTGGTTAATCGTGCTCAATCACTCGGATGAGACATCGTTTATACGCTTGTCTTCGGAATATATAGGGCCGACTAGAAAGTTACTGATATCAAACTATGCGGTCAGCGAAGCCGAATCGGTGGACCGAATCGTGCTAAGGCCTCATGAGGCTAGAATTTACGAGTTATAGAGGGAGTTTGCTTTTTGAACAATAGGTAAGCAACAAAGCCTTCGGCGCCGATGCCGAAGGCTTTGAATTTCGTTAGGACCGCTTCGATAGACGTTCCTACTTTATCCAAGGACGGAGATAGCCGTTTTTGCTTGGAAGAAACACCGAATTCCTGTAGACTAGAAGGTAACCTATCAATCGACATGGAGGCTATATGCTCCCCTTATTTTATAGCAATTGGAAACACGTATTTAAGCTAGACCCCGACCGTCCCATCGACGACGAAACGCTGGACGCGATATGCACTTCCGGAACGGACGCGATACTGGTAGGCGGCTCTAGCGGAGTAACGTTCGACAACACGGTCGATCTGATGTCGCGCATTCGCAGGTACGAAGTGTCGTGCGCCTTCGAATTGTCCGATCCGTCGTGCGGCGTGCCCGGGTTCGACGGCTATTTTATCCCGAGCGTGCTGAATACCAAGCGAACGGAATGGCTGATCGGCCATCATGTCGAGGCTCTGCGCGATTATGGGCATCTGCTTCCTTGGGAGTCGATCGTGGGCGAGGCGTACCTTGTCCTGAACCCGGATTCCACCGTTGCCAGAATTTCGGGCGCGGAGGCGAATATCTCCGCCAACGAAGCTCTCGCCTACAGCCAGGTGGCGGATCGCTTATGGAACGTCCCCGTGTTATACGTAGAGTACAGCGGAACGTTCGGTGATATGGAGCTGTTGAAGCGAATCAAAAACAATCTCAAACAGGCGCATTTGTTCTACGGCGGCGGAATCGACAGCGCGGAGCGGGCGGCGCAAGCGGCTAGCCATGCGGATACGGTCGTCGTGGGGAATATCATCTATCACGATTTGGATGCCGCCCTGGCTACGGTCAGCGCGGTTAACCTTTCATTAAAGGAGCACGGACATGTTTTTTGAACGGGATAATACGAACGCGATCGATATCGATGCTTCAATTAATAAGCTAAATCCGAAACAGAAGGAAGCGGCCATTGCGACCAATGGTCCGTTGCTGATTATGGCCGGAGCGGGAAGCGGTAAAACCCGGGTTCTTACGCACCGTATCGCTTATTTGATTTCCAAGCGCCTTGCCGCTCCGTGGAGCATATTGGCGATCACCTTTACGAATAAAGCCGCGCGAGAGATGCAAGACCGGGTTTCCAAGCTGATCGGTCCGTCCGGCAGAGACATCTGGGTAAGCACCTTCCACTCCATGTGCGTGCGGATTTTGCGCAAAGACATCGAACGTATCGGATTCGGCTCGAATTTCAGCATTCTGGATTCTACGGATCAACTGTCCGTCATTCGTAACGTGATGAAGGACAACAATATCGACGTGAAGAAGTTCGAACCGAAAGCGGTGCAGGCGGCGATCGGCGCGGCGAAGAACGAACTGCTAACCCCGGCCCAGTATGAGCAACGGCAAGGCGACTTTTTCGAAACGATCGTGGCCAAGGTTTACACGCAATACCAACGGAGACTTAAAGCGAACAACTCGCTTGACTTCGACGACCTTCTTCTTCTGACGATTCAATTGTTCAAGGACGTTCCTGAAGTTTTGGAGTTTTACCAGAACAAATTCAAATACGTTCACGTCGACGAGTATCAGGATACGAACAGAGCGCAGTATACGTTATGTAAAATGTTGGCGGAGAAGCATCACAACATCTGCGTGGTCGGGGATAGCGATCAGTCGATCTACCGCTGGCGCGGAGCGGACATTACGAACATTCTGAACTTCGAGGCCGATTATCCGGAAGCGCAGAGCATTTTGCTCGAGCAGAATTACCGTTCGACCTCTAATATTCTGGACGCGGCTAACGCGGTCATTAAGAACAATATGGGTCGCAAAGCGAAAAACTTGTGGACGGACCAGAACGGCGGAGACAAGATCATCGTGTATCAAGGCGATTCCGAGCATGAGGAAGGTTACTTCATTGCCGGCGAAATTCGCAAAAACCGTCAAAACGCTCGCCGTTACGGAGATCATGCGATTCTCTATCGGACCAATGCGCAGTCCCGGGTCGTGGAGGAAATTCTGATCAAATCGGAGATTCCTTATCAGATCGTCGGCGGCATCAAGTTCTACGATCGCAAAGAGATTAAAGACATTCTTTCTTATCTTAGATTAATTTCCAACCCGGATGACGATAACAGCCTTAACCGGATCGTGAACGTGCCGAAGAGGGGCTTAGGCGATACGACGATGGCTAAGGTTCAGGAAGAAGCGACCCGTAAAGGGGTGTCGATGCTTAAGGTGCTGAACGAAGGAGACGGCTTGCTTGGCGACGGGCTGTATCATTTGGACATTCAGACCCGCGCTAAGGCCGCATTATCGGAATTCCGCGATCTCATTCGTAACCTAAGCGCAATGGTCGAATATTTATCCGTGACGGAACTGACGGAGAAGTTGCTCGAGCTCACCGAATACCGGTTAGAGCTGCAGCGCGAGAACACGTTGGAATCGAAGTCGAGGCTGGAAAATATCGAAGAGTTCCTATCGGTAACGCAAGAGTTCGAGAAACGCAACGAAGACAAGTCGCTTGTTTCTTTCTTGACGGAATTGGCTTTGGTTGCGGACATCGACTCGATGGACGACGACGATGAAGACAGCGGAGACGCGGTCACTCTCATGACGATGCATAGCGCCAAAGGCTTGGAGTTTCCCATCGTGTTCATCGTTGGAATGGAAGAGGGGTTATTCCCGAGCAGCCGTTCGTTCATGGACAATGAGGAGATGGAAGAAGAGCGCAGGCTAGCTTACGTGGGGATTACGCGAGCGGAGAAGAAGCTTTACTTAACTTGCGCCCGAATGAGACTTCTGTACGGTCGGACGAGCACGAATGCGCCTTCGCGTTTTCTGGAAGAAATTCCGAGCGAACTGAAGGAAGCGGTCGAGCCTGCCGGAGGAGGACGCTCGGGATCCTACGGGGGTTACAGCTCCCGCTTAGGCGGAGGTAACGGCGGCGGAGGCGGATATGGTGCGCGTTCTGCCTCGCCGAGTTCCGCCGGAGGGGGGTATCCGCCTTCAGGGTTCGGCGCTAGGCCGACCATTGCTCCGACGAACGGAGGTAGCGGCGCTTCGGTCGTTCGACCGCAGACGCCTTCCGCTTCCAAGCCCGTAGGGGACGGAATGGCCATCGTGGCCGGAGATAAGGTTCAGCATGCGAAGTGGGGCGTCGGCACGGTCGTTGCCGTGAAGGGGACGGGCAACGATGCCGAGCTGCAAATTGCGTTTCCTGCGCCTACCGGCGTTAAGCGGTTGTTGGCCGCATTTGCCCCGGTGACGAAAATATAATAAAAATCGCCGTAATGAGGCGATTCGAAAAGCGGGCTCCCGAGAGCCCGCTTTTATTTCGATTTTCCGTTCTCTTGTGTGCCGTTGCGTTCGCGCGGGTTATCCCGCGTTCGCGTTTGCGGCAGAACATCCATGTATTCGATATGCCGTTTCGTCTCGATCGTGCCGATCTTATAGATGTAGCGATAGATTTCGGTTCTATTACCGTTATATCCGGTTGCCATTTTATCGTAATCCGCCGATTTGTACGGAAGTTGTTCCCGGATATACATTTGCTCCATCGCTTGCTGTTCCCGGCTCAGCAGCGCGAGCAAGTGGTTGCGTTCGTCTTCGGTAGCCAGTACGATGAACTGATCCGTCAACGACGGTTCTTTGCCTACCATATAGGTGGAGACGGAGACGTAATAACGCTCTTTATCCATCTTCCTCACCTCCTCTGTGATGTGGTACCCTTCATTAAACGCCGAGAGTCGGGCTGAAACAAGAGGCAGGCCATGAACTCTTTTGCGCATGCGATTTGACACTGTTCTGGCGCTGAAATAGACTAGTGGGGAAGCCTACTATCTTCATATTAAAGCGAGGTAAAAAAGGAATGGCGCACAAGGAATCCCTGGAGCGGATGCGGGAGCTCGTCGCTGAGCTCAACGCGCATAGCCACCGATACTATACGGAAGACAATCCAACGATCAGCGATAAAGAGTATGACGTTCTTTACGATGAATTAACCCGCTTGGAATCGGAGAGCGGAACCGTATTGCCGGATTCTCCTACGCGGAGGGTCGGCGACGATATTCTGAAAGCATTCGAGCCTCACCGTCATCTATCCCGGTTGTGGAGCTTGGATAAAGCGCAGAATATCGAGGATTTGAATGCATGGGCGGCCCGGGCTAATCGTCTGATCGCCGATTACAATGCCAAAAATCCGAATGAGCCCCTCCCGCCCGCCGAGTACGTCTTGGAGCTGAAATTCGACGGCTTGTCGTTGAATTTGACCTACAGCGGAGGCGAGCTATCGCAATCGGCAACGAGGGGGAACGGAGAAGTCGGGGAAGGAATCCTCGCCCAGGCTCGCACGATTCGTACGATCCCGCTGACGATCGGATTCGAAGGCGGAACGATCGAAGTGCAGGGCGAAGGCTTCATGCGCTTGTCCGTGCTTGAAGAATACAACAAGACGGCAGCCGAACCGCTCAAGAACGCCCGCAACGGAGCCGCCGGAGCGCTGCGTAATCAGGACCCTAAGATCACGGCCGCACGGAGACTGGACGCCTTCTTCTACAACATCGGATATTCGGAGGGAGTTTCTTTCGGCAACCATCGCGAGATGATGGCGTTCCTGCGCGATAACAAGTTCCCGGTTAATCCTTATATCGCTTATTTCTCTACGATCGAAGATCTGATCGCAGAGCTAAGCGCGATCGTGGAGAGGCGAAACCAGCTAGACTATCTTATCGACGGTGCGGTAATCAAGCTGACCGACATGAGGACGCGCGAAGCTCTTGGGTATACGGATAAATTCCCGCGTTGGGCCGTAGCGTTCAAATTCGAGGCCGAGGAAACGACGACCGTATTGGAATCGGTATCTTGGGAGTTGGGCAGGACGGGGAAAGTGACCCCGCTCGCTCGCGTCGAAGCGGTCGAGCTTGCCGGAGTGACGGTACAGAATTGTACGTTGAACAACATCGGAGACATCGAGCGCAAAAATTTGTCCCATGCGCTCGGGACTCGCGTGTTCATTCGTCGCTCGAACGACGTCATTCCCGAGATTCTTGGCAAAGCGGACGATGAAGAAGGCGGAACGATCGAGGTTCCCGTCGTCTGTCCGGGATGCGGTTCGCCTCTGGAGATGCGCGGAGCGCACTTGTTCTGCAATAATCGGCTGGGCTGCAAGCCGCAGATCATCGGGCGGATCACCCATTTTGCATCTCGCGATTGCATGGATATCGAGACGTTCAGCGGCAAAACCGCGGAGCAGCTCTATGACGAGTTGAACGTACGCGAGCCTGCTGATTTATACGGTCTTGGATTTGACGATCTGGTTAAGCTTCAGCGATTCGGCGAGAAGAAGGCCACGAACTTGCTTGCTGCGCTTGAGAAATCCAAGTCGCGCGGCCTTGCTTCCTTCCTCAATGCGCTTGGCATTCCGAATACGGGCAAAGCAACGACGAAAATGCTGGCGGATCACTTCGGGGATTTGGATCGGTTAATGGCTGCCGAGGCGGAAGAGTTAGTCGGATTGCCGGATGTCGGCGGGATCGTAGCCGAGAGTATCCACTCCTTCTTCCGCGATCCTCTCGTTCAAGAGAGCATCGCGCGCATGCGCGAATTCGGAGTGAAGGCGGAAGCGTCTATGCCGGCAGCGGTAGCCGCGGATGCAAGTCATCCGTTATTCGGCAAAACCGTCGTGTTGACCGGCACGTTATCCGTCATGACGCGAGACGAGGCCGCGCAGAAGCTGGAAGCGTTGGGAGCGAAGGTATCCGGCAGCGTCTCCAAGAAAACGGATCTGGTCATTGCCGGCGAAAGCGCGGGAAGCAAGCTGACCAAAGCTCGCGATCTCGGCGTTCCGGTACTCGAGGACGAGGCGGAATTGGTACGTTTGTTAGGCGGAACTATTTAGACTGCGAGTGTCAACGTAGAACCCGATTTATTAACTCAATTTCAAAGGCTGTCTCTAGGTTAATACTCTAGGGGCAGCTTTTTTTTAGAGACACATTATCGGTTCATTATATAATTATATAACAATACTTAAAATACGATTTGAAAACAGGGCTAAGAAATAAGCGTTTCAATGCAGCGCTTCATATGATGGTTTGGATAGGAAGGGGGGATATGCTTGAAAATTTTGTATTTATCCGTTCATGGCGTGCTTGAGTACGATGAATTGAAGTTATTTACCGAGTTAGGCCATGAATGCTACTCCCACGGAAGTTACATCAATCCGCACGTCGACAATGCATATCGTCCCGCCATTCCAGAGATGAAATATGACCCCGCATTCGCCGAATTAGCCAATCGGCATCCCGCAAGTCATTTACATCCCGATATGATCGAAGATAAAGACGTCATTATCGTTATGCATATGGTTCATTTTATTACGAACAATTGGGATAAAATTAAACACAAAAGAGTCATATGGAGATCGATCGGCCAATCCGAGCCTTTGCAAGAGAGCATGCTTTCCCCCTATCGGCAGCAAGGTTTGCAGATTGTCCGATATTCGCCCAGAGAAAGACAAATCCCGAATTATATCGGCGAAGACGCAGTCATTAGGTTCTACAAGGACCCTAACGAATATTGCGGATGGACGGGCACTAGCGGTACCGTGATGGCTATGAATCAGGCAATGAAATATAGAGGATTAGCGCTGAATTATGAATTTTTCCATCAAGCCTGCGACGGTCTGCCCGTTAAGCTGTTCGGCCCGCTTAACGATAACGTGCCCGAAAACGCCGGTTTCTTAAGCTATGATCTCATGAAGCGGGAGTTAAGGGAAAATCGAGTGTTTTTATATACCGGAACTAGAATAGCCAGCTATACTCTCGGTTTTATCGAAGCCTTCATGACTGGCATTCCGATCGTTTCGGTGGGAGAAGTAGCAGGCAATAACCCTACGCTTCAACAAAAAACCTTTGAAATTCCCGATTTGATCGAACATGGGGTAGACGGGTTCGTTTCCGATGATATCGCCGCGATAAGAGCGTACATACTCACATTGCTATCCAATTATGAGTATGCGAAATACGTTAGCTCGAACGCGAGACGCAAGGCGGTTCAGCTATTCGGGAAGGAAACCGTTAAGTCGAAGTGGAAAAATTTTTTGGAAATGGGATGAGGGCGCTAAATTGTGATTTGGAGGGCTTCGGATGAGCGTGATATTAAGAGATACTTTTTTTAAAATATTCGGGGATGGTCATTTCCAAGGGGATGCTCCTATATTCGTCGGTCATGATGTTGAAGCTTTGATCGCTTTTTCGCGAACTTTTCATATAGAGACGTTTATTGAAATCGGCATTCAGCGCGGCGAAACCGCGAGATGCATTCTGGGCAACAGTCCTTCGATTAGAAATTATATCGGAATCGACATCGCTCCGACCGCATTAACGAATTTACCGATCCAACAAGGCGAAATCCCCATCGTCGCAGGCGAGTTGGTCCATCATGATCCTCGGGTTAGTCTCATCGTAACGCCGAACGGTTCAAGAGACTTAACGGCGCTAGATCTTCCGAAAGCGGATTTGATCTTTATCGATGGCGACCATTCGTTTAACGGAGTGATATTGGATACGATTCTGGCTCGGCAAACGGTAAAAAAAGGAGGGATCATTTGTTGGCACGACTTCGGAAATCCGTTAGTTCCTAGCGTATCGGCGGCAATCAACAGCATGAACAACGCCGAAGGCGATCATATTTGTTTAATCGACGGCGGGACATTGTGTTTTCAATTTTACGGCGAGGGGAGATAAATCCCCGCGTTAGCTAGGAAGGAGGAACCGCCGCGTGTTGCCATTTATTAAGACCGATCTCGTGGTCAACGGAATTCCGTTAAGTTTCTTGACTCATCGCGATGACTTGGCAGTCGGTAAATATATAAGAATGGGCATTTCTTGGGATATCAATCTTGAAGTTCTGCAAAGTCATTTGAAGCCGCACGCACGCGTGTTGGATGCTGGCGCTAATATCGGCATGACGGCTGTTTTTATGGCTAAATGTCAACCGACGGCTACGATCTATGCTTTCGAGCCGGATCCTCTGAATTTCTCTCTTCTTAATATGAACATCGCTTTGAACGAGGTTAGTAACGTCTTGGTCTTTAATTGCGCTTTAGGCAAGTCGCAGCAATACATCAGCTTCTATAGAAATAACATCAATCATGGCGACCATCGAAGCTCTAGACCGTTCGCCCATGAGGAAGCCGCCTATTTTTCAACGCATTCCAACAAAGTGCCGATCGTGAATCCCGTAGATTTTCTGAGTCAATGCCAAGGCGATCAAGCTCCGTTGTATTTCGATCTCCTTAAGGTGGACACCCAGGGAGCGGATCTCGATATTATCGAAGCCTGCCAACCCCTGCTTAGGAAAGATTCCGTCATCGTCGCGGAATTTTCCCCTCCTCATCTGCGCAGCAACGGAACTCTCAAGGAGGATGTGAAGCGGGTTATCGGCCGTTTTTCACGTATCGAGAAAATCCATCATCAGCCTCCGGCTCTGGCGCATGAGATTCAATTGCAAGATTTGTTAGATGACTACGATAATATTGAAGGGTTCCATGATCTCGTTCTGAGGCATAGCAACCCATTCAACTCATTCGAGAAATCCGTTCATTCCCAGAATGGCGAGGATGGCTTAATCGAACATATCTTTTCGGTTATCGGGAATAAAAATCATTATTTCGTAGAGTTCGGAACCGGAGGCGGACTGGAAAACAATACGGCTAATCTGATTCTTAACCATCGTTGGAGCGGACTTCTTATTGAAGGAAGCGAAACGTTGCACCGACAAATTTCTGTCTTGTACGCCCACAGTCCGCAAGTAAAGGTCATTAACCGCTTTATTACGAAAGAGAATATTTCGGAGATTTTCGGTAGCATGTATGTACCGACGGAGTTCGATTTGCTATCCATAGATATAGACGGCAACGATTATTGGGTCTGGCAAGCGCTGCACCGTTATAAGCCGCGGGTGGTCATCGTCGAATATAATGCCAGCTATCCTCCTCCTCAGAAGAAGGTTATCGCGTACGATCCGAATTTTGCTTGGAACGGGACCACTTACTACGGCGCAAGCTTGACGTCCTTATCGTTGCTGGGCAAAAAGCTAGGGTACGCGTTGATCGGAACGGAATCCCGCGGCGTGAATGCTTTCTTTGTTCGGAGAGATCTCTTATCTGGGAAGGGATTACGGGAGGTGACCCCCGAAGAGGCCTATCATTATCCGGCTTATGGCCTTTACCAAGGAGGGCACTATCCGGCCGTCGGCGGATCGTTCTATGAAGGG